>JARGDL010000009.1 GCA_029210465.1 Stygiobacter electus | reverse complement strand
CATCACGACCATTTTGACTAATTTTAGTCGCTCCAGGCATACCATACGAGGGGTTGCCCCATTCAAAGCCATCGGTATTGCTATTTGCCCATACCCAAGTACTATCTAAAATAAAACTATCCGGGATATGAACCGTCCCTTGAATTTTTTTTGTTTCTGCTACTGCATATAAACCATAGGGATAATAAAAAGCAATCAGATTATTTGATGGATTAGAAACGGTTGTAACAGTTCTATTAGTGCTTGCAGTTAAATGCAACATATTAAATGGAGCGCTTGAAATATGAAGGGCTTGTCCAGCATTTAGCCGACCGGAACCATACCTATATGGATCGCTTGTAGGTTCAGCGCTCTTTTTTAAAATTTCTTGTACGTCTTCACCGAGAATAGGCATACTTCTTTCACGAAATTTAGAAAACACTAAAGCACTGACGCCCGCAACAAACGGAGCCGAATTTGATGTACCAGCAAAATCTCCATACGAATTATTATTTTGGGTCGTGTAGTTTAAATAAAATGGTGCTGATAGCGTTACACCGTTGCCATAACAGCTTTGTGATGCTATGTAACCGTAATCGTTGACTCCCGAAATTGACATAACGACATGACCATTTGAAAAACTTGCCGGGTAAATAACTGTCTCTGCCGTAACATCTCCTCCAACATTCCCTCGGCTTGCGACTACCACTACATTATTTATATATGCCAATGCAAAAGAATTATAGTAAGACTGATAAAATAAACTTCCCCAATCCCAATACATTCCAGTTAAGCTACCGAAACTGCAATTAATAACATTTACGCCATAACCGAATCCGTTATTGACACTTGGATCAGTTGCTGCTTCGAATACAGCTTCAGATATAAGTGATGCTTGCAACATATTAACGCCGTTTTCACCAACATCTTCGTCTGTTACGCGCAAACTGAATATTTGGCATCCTGATGAAATTGCAGAAGATGAACCTCCGGCAATTCCAACTACGCCAGTGTTATTCCAATTAATAGCTCCTAAGATACCGGCTATTGGTGTGCCATGTGTTTCAGTAGAGTAGGTTGGTCTCGGATCGGAATCGTTATCCTTATAATCCCAACCTCCGCGTATTCTGTACCCACTTCCGAATCCGGCTCCAAGATCGGTATGTGTATAATCAATCCCATTATCTACCACAGCAATTTTTATCCCAGAATTACCCGCTGAATAATTCCATGCTCGTGGTAAATGAATGTTATATGAACTGCTGTAAAACTGTGGTTGTGAAGTGTAATATGGATCATTTGGAGGCCATGTGGAAACGGCAACTTCCGCGTCGTGAGTTATTTTCTTTACAGTTTTATTTGTTTTTAACTCATCGTTCAGAGTATTAACATCAATCTTCGAAAACGTTTCTACAACTAATAATTTTTGAAATCCTTCTACATTAAATTTCTTCCCAGAAGTTGTTGTTAAGTATGCTACATCTTCCGGTAATCTTCGAATATATTTTCTTATTGACAGCGGTTTTATTTTTTCGAAAAACTTTGCAACATCCAACAATTTTTTATTACTCTTTTCAGTTGCATCATTTATAGAGTTAATCAAACTCGTATTATCCAGATAGCCATTGAATAATGTAAATTTCTTAAAACTGACCATCGAATCTAATTCAACTACATACGTTTCTCTTTTACTTTGAGCACTTGAAGAAATTGTAAAAATTATGATAAAGAGAAACAAATTTTTAATTAATTGATTCCAGAACATAGAGAACCTCCTATTTATTGATGTTTAGAATGATGTTGCTCCTCAGTATTTTTTCATTTAATTGAACACCGATTTTACTTTGTCCGGGATAAGAACTATCAATAATGCATTGTATCACAGGAACATAGTGTAATGCTATAAGTGAGTCAATTAATTTAGAATGAAAAAAGTGGCCGTACTCTTTTACGGGGAATTGGTCATAGTAGCCTGTCGCTTGGAAAATATATGTTTTGTTATTTTCGTCTAACAATACTTTCACTTGTTCAATACTTGACACATTTAACAGACTATTTATGTTTGTCAAAAGTATATTAAGCGTATCTCCTACCTTGGCAGGGCTAGGAATAGCTTGCTTAATTTCAATATAGTTATCATCTATCGTCTGCTCATCACAACTCAATAGGATGAATACAAATAGAAATACCGATAATACTGTCCGTCTCATTTTTGCCTCTTTTTTTACTGATTATGTTTCGACACCCTCTAAACTCATATTAAATGGGTGCTATCTCATATTTACCTCCATTTTAAGTAAGTATAACTATTAATTAACCCGCCGATAAATATCATACTCTAGAATGATATCCATCAGCGTTTTGTTTATTTTTAATTAAAATTCTCAATTTCTGGCTTGCTATCACTGCTTACTAAATAATGCTGTCTATCGGACTTTTAACACCAAGCACAGTTTTCAAAACGTGAGTGTAAATCATAGTAGTTTTTACACTTTTATGTCCAAGTAACTCTTGTACTGTTCTTATGTCTTGTCCCATTTCCAGCAAATGAGTTGCAAAGCTGTGCCTGAATGTATGTGGACTTCCTTGCTTATTTATTCCACTTTTCCTTATTGCATCTTTAACAGCTTTCTGTATTACACTTTCGTGTATGTGATATCGGAATTTTATTTTACTCTCTTTATCATAAACAAAGCCAGAAGCCGGAAAAACATATTGCCAACCAAATTCTTTGTCAGCATTAACATACTTTCTTGCCAAAGCATAGGGCAATTTTGTTTTACCAAAGCCGTTCATCAAATCTTTTTGATGAAGATTCTTTACTTTTCTTAAATGCTCTTTTAATTCAGGAATAAGTTTTTGTGGTAAAACCGTAATTCTGTCTTTCTCTCCTTTTCCATCTCTTACAATTATCTGATTCATCTCAAAGTCTATATCTTTTACTCGTAAACTTAAAACTTCACCTAATCTCATACCCGTTCCATATAAAAGACTTACTATTAACTTAACGACACCTTCGAGATTATTTAAGATTTTAGTAGTCTCTGTCCTTGAAAATACAACCGGGAGATGTTTTATTCTTGCGGCGTGCTTGATTTCATCTAACCAGCCCACATCTTTTTTCAAAACCCTTTTGTATAAAAACAAAATTGCTTGCAATGCCTGATTTTGAGTTGAACTGGAAACATTGTCATTAATAGCAAGGTGATTTATAAAATTCTGAATCTCTTCTTTCCCCATTTCATTCGGATGTCTTTTATTGTGAAATAGAATGTATCTCTTTATCCAACCAACATAAGCATCTTCGGTTTTAGTGCTGTAATGATTAACCCGTAGTTCGGTTCTTACCAAATCGGGTAGTTTCGGCTTGTGATTTTCTTTTTGTGGAGTTCCTGCAGTTGAAGAAATATTTTTCTGCCCTCTTTGCAAGTAATATTTCCTTTTGTTTCTGTTTACAACTTAAATTTATTTTTCAATTTAGTCAAGAAAATTTTCAGACACGAATTAACACTAATTTTCACTAATGGATAAAGATAAATTTCACGATTAATCTTAAAGCTTACTTTATACTTGCTAAATTATATTTGTGTTAATCTGTGAAATCTGTGGTAAAAAGCTAACCACAGATAACACAGATTTGCACAGATCAATTTTAAATTTCTTTTACTGTTTATAACAATCGATTTTAAAGTTTTACGTGTCGAGCAAGCTCGACCCCTACATTATACATTTTACACCTGTCTACCGACAGGTAGATTATAAATTATACATTAACAATTTAATTATACGTATTCAATAATGAATAATTTTTTGCATACTCAAGCATTTGTTTTGTGAAGTCTTCGGGATATTCAATTTTTACATCAACAATTTTTTCCCCTTTTTTAATCGGAATCAATTTAGGCTGAATGAATCCTGCGTAAGGTGCAATTTTTAATTTTGAATATCTTTCAAGAACTTCTTTGTGCAAATCCTTATCAACTTTTACTCCGTAATTTTCAACTAAGTTTTTTCCTGCATTGTAATCGCCCTCAGATTTTATTCTTTGTATTTCTCTTAATAGTTCACCAAATAATTTTCTAAGTTTTTCAAAATCATTAACAACAAAATATGTTTTGCCATCTTTCTTTTTCTTTTCAATTACATTTTCATTTTTCCCTTTTTCAAAAGCCCACATTGCAACTAATTGACGATTACGCATATGAGCTTCTTCTATATTTTCACCCGGTTTTACTCTTGCCAGTTGAACCATCAAACCATTTCGAATGTAATCGCTATAAGCGGCTTTACCAACTTCAAGTGATGGCATTACTCCAATTTCAACTAATTTTTTATCCATCAAATAATAAAGAGCAACTAAATCAGCACGAGCTTCTTCAAGTGTTGAATAATAATTTTTTAAAGTTTGATGTGGTTCTGCTACTCCTGGATTAATTTGTCCCGAAGCATGACCAATTACTTCGTGCATATCAGTGTGAAGATCATCTGCCAAGGCACCATATTTTTTGTCTCTTTCAATTTCTTCATTTGAATATGCAAATTCCTGAAGCACTCCACTTGTTTCTGAAAATTTGTTATACGAATAAACTATATTACCAATATTAACTGATTTTGAGCCATGTTCTTTTCTTATCCAATTTGAATTTGGAAGATTTATTCCAATTGGAGTTGAGGGGGAACAATCACCTGATTCAACAACAGAAGTAATAACTTTTGCAGAAACACCTTTTACATTTTTCTTTTTGTGTTGTGGCATTAATGGAGAATTATCTTCGAACCATTGGGCAATATTGCTAATTGCTTCAATTCTTTTAGTTGCTTCTTTATCTTTAATTGAAACAACCGATTCAAAAGTTGCACGATAACTTAATGGATCGTTGTATGTTTCTATAAATCCATTTACAACATCAACAACTGAAGTTGTGTCTTTAACCCATTCAATATTGTATTCATCCCATTTTTTTAGATCACCTGTTTTATAATATTCAATTAATAATTGCAAAGCTTTTTTCTGTTGATCGTTTTCTGCAACATTAACAGCTTTTTCTAACCAGTAAACTATTTTTTCAATTGCTGGTGCATACATTCTGGTTATTGTCCATTGCCTTTCAATAATTTTTCCATCTTTCTTTAACATTTTAGAATTTAATCCATAAGAAATTGGATGCGGATCATTTGGATCAACAATTTTTTTGTAATAATCTTCAACTTCTTTTTGTGTAACATCTTCATAAAAATTAACAGCGGATGTTTTAATTAAATCAACACCATCAGCCTGATTAACTTTTACAGCATCATAGTTTGGATCAAAAATTATTTTGTTCAATTTGTTAATTAAGTCGTCGAGAGTTTCTCCATTTTGAAGTGGAAATTGAAATTCATCTGAGTTAACAATTAATTCTTTAAAATATTCTTTAGTAAAATCTGGTAAAATTTTTCTATTTGAATAATGATGATGAATTCCATTTGAAAACCAAACACGTTTAACATAAACCATAAATTTTTGAAAGTCTTCGGTATTTCTATCACCGGTAAAAGAATTTACGATTGCTTCCAATGAGCGGCGAACATATAAATTGTGTTTGTAATTTTGATCATAAATAATATCTCTTCCGCAAAGAGCCGCTTCGTATAAATAATAAACAAGTTCTTTTTGTTGAAGTGACAAATCTTCAAATCCGGGAACGTAGTATCTTTGAATGCGAAGATCCGCAAATGATTCTGTATAAAATTTAAAGTCTGCTGGAATTTCTTGTTTTTTTTCTGTTGAACAACTCATAATTAATCCTAAAAAGATTGATAAAATAATTTTAAAATAGCGTTTCATATTTTCCTTCTTAATTTTATTTGATTATGCTTCATAAAAATATAACATTTGCAATAGTCAAACAAAGAAATTACATATTATGAATATTCAAATAATTGGAACTAAAAATTGTAACGACACAAAGAAAGCTGAACGCTTTTTCAAAGAAAGAAGAATACCTTTTCACTTTAGAGACTTAAATGAAAAAGGTTTATCTAAAGGTGAGCTTGAAAATATTATTCGCAAAATTTCACTTGAAGATTTATTGGATAAAGAAGGCAAACAATTCAAAAAAAGAAATCTTCAGTTTATGGTTTTTAATTTAGAAGAGGAACTATTAAATGATCCTCTTCTATTAAAAACTCCAATTGTTAGAAATGGAACTGAAGTTACAATCGGTTATCAACCTGAGGTTTGGAAAAACTGGAAATAAATTTTTTTACAAAAGTTGCTAAGATCGTTGTTTTATTTTTTATAGCGAGCTAAAATAAGCAATTACTCCAATGTGAATAGTAAAGAAATCCGTTTTAGATTTTTTAGGCTGAAAAATAACATCACCTTGAGAATTAGTAACAACACTTTCTTCAGTTAAATATTCGGCTTCAGTTCCATATAAATATCTTGCTTTTAAGTCGAGATATAATTTGCTCACACCTTGAAAGCCATCACTTACTTTAAATAAAATTCCTGCACCATAGCCATAATTCCAAGCGAAGTCATCAAAATTTGTTGAAGAAGCAATTTGCTGATTTTGATTTTCATTTTTCACTTCTGATTCAGTAAAAATATATGCACCGCCAAACAAGCCTTCAACGTAAGGGCGTACAGTTCCAAAGAAAGGACTAATTTGCATTAACAAATGAAAATTTGCCATGCTGTTTGTTCTTTGAAGATTTAAATATACGCCGGGAAAACCAATCCATGGTCTTCTTTCATTTACTTGACCATAAACAATATAGCCAAGATCAAAGCCAATTGTGAATGGTCGAGCAGGGGTTGGCTCCATAATTGTTCCCTGAAGCTGAATACCGAAACCCATATTGTTTACATTTTTTCTAAATTCACCTTGGGGATAACCCAACATTAAGCTTATCCCGCCGGTTTGAGAAAACACTGTTGCTGTTATGAATAAAAATATAACTATTACTTTTTTCATCCGAACACCTTTCTAAGTTATTGTGATCTGTTTAATTTAAAATTAATCGGTATGACGAATTTTTTGAGATTAAAAACTTGTATCAACTTTGTAAGATTCAATTAATAATTTTTCATATTCATCAAAAGAAATTTCTTTAGCACCAAACATTTTTAAATGTTCAGTTTGATATTGAACATCAAGAAGAATAAAATTTTTTTCACGAAGGTGTTCAATTAATTTTATCAATGCACATTTAGAAGCTTGTGAAACCGTTGAAAACATTGATTCACCAAAGAAAGCACCTCTATATGTTACACCGTATAAACCACCGACTAAATTTTCACTTTGATAAACTTCAACAGAGTGCAAGTTGCCTTTTTTAATTAATCCTTTATAAGCTTCTATTAATTCATCAGAAATCCAAGTTGATTCCCGATTAGCACAGCTTTTTATTACTTCTAAAATTGAAGTATCAAATTTATACTTAAAATAATTGCTGTAATAAATTTTTTTTAATGAGCGGGGGAAATTAAAATTATCAAGAGGAATAATTGTTCTAACTTCCGGCAAATACCAATCAATAATCCCAAATTCATCTGCCATTGGAAAAGCGCCGCGGGCATAAAGCAAAAGCATTGTGTCTGGTTCTAAAAAATTAATTTTACTTTTACTCATGTGCCTTTACTTCATAAGAAATTATCTCATAACCTTTTAATGCTTCGTGACCAGCAAAAATAACTCCAACTATTACTGATATCATTCCCAATAAAAAAGTTATAATAATAATGAAATTAAGTTTGCTTAAAGAAAGAACTGACGAAATTCCAAGCACAAGTGAAGTTGAAATAAAAAGTGCTATTGCAATTGCATAACCCAAAACACTATTTCGAATAAGTCTTGCTCGGTATGTTAATGCATTAATTTGGACGGCTAAACTTTCTAAACGAATATTATCTTCTATTGAAGGTGATTTTTCTCCAATCTTAAGCATTAATTTTCTTTTTTCTTCATTCAAAAGACGAATGCGATTTACAACAAGCGAATAACGATTATTAATTCCAAGCAAAAGCAACCCGCAAGCATTTATCATTACAGCTGGTGCAAGCATTAGCTGAATTATTTGAAGTGCATTTAAAGTAATGTTGTTAAGCAAATTCATAAGTAAACCATAGTTAGTTATTAATCATTTATAATTTTTATAGCCCATGTCTTAAAGTTTTCAAGATGTTTGAATAATTTTTCTATATCTTTTTTATCATAAGGTTCTCCGCTGTAAGAAACAGAAGTTTTATGAGCAATTAATCTTTCTAATTGGTTCAGAGAATTTTTTTTCGAGTCCGAATCCGGTATAATAGCATCTATTAACCGCACAACATCAATATGATTTTCACTTCTGCTTTTAATACCAGCTTTCTTAATAGTTATTGAATCTGCAAAAGCAATAGCCGAATGAATTATTAAAACTCCGGCGGAATTCCATCTTTCGAATTTTATTTCTGATAACGAACTTTGATAAAAAGATTCAGCGATTTTTTTATAAACAATAAATTTACTTTTGTCAACAATTGTCTTTTTAATTGCTCTTACCATTTTTCTTTTCAAATATTTTTATTCCTTCGCTAATTATCTCATTAAACGGAGGTTTCTTAGATTTTGTTTTTTCATTAAACTCTTTTAACGAAACAATTAACAAAGAAAGATTAATATTATATTTTTCAAAAAAATAGGTTTTAACTTCTAAGATATTTTCTTCAATTAATTTTTTCTGATTAGCATTTTTATAAACTAAACATACATCAAAATCACTGTTAATATTTTCTTCTTTCCTTATAACGCTACCAAAAATAAACACCTTTTCACATTTATTGGAAAACACCTTTTTTAAATCTTTTTCTATTAACTCAACAAAATTGTTTTCTATCTCAAACAATGGAATTATTATTTTTTGCACTAAATAATTTTCTCGATTCAAACTAAAAAAGTGATCTCTTCCTCCTCGAATTCTTTTTACTAATCCGAGCTGTTCTAAGTCGTTTAGAGCCACAAAACAATTTTTTATACTTGTTTTTGCAACACGCGAAACTTCTCTTCCGCTTATACCAATATTATATTTGTTCAATGCTCTTAATACAGAAAGATTTGACCATCTTGAAAATATTTCATCTAAGACATTATTGACTATCATAATTGTTCCCTTTGGGTAACACATGTTTCCTTTTGGATACAAACATAAAAATTTGTGATTTTTTGTCAAAAATATTTTTAACCGTTTTCACCGGTTAATCTTGCTATTTGAAGTAAATAGAAACGAAGTAAATCTTGTTCTTTTTTATTTAAAGCTTGCTCTTCTATTTTAATTATTTGCTTTGCTTCTTTCAGAGCGCGGACAATATTGATAGGAACTTCAACCATTTCTTGTGTTAAAGATGAAAGATAATCAACGGCGGCAGATAAAAACTGTTGCATGTTTTCATCTGAATAATTTGAAAGTTTTGGTGCTTTAATTGAACTCAGTTTTTTATTTACAAATAAATTTTGTTTTTCATATCCATTTTGTGAAAGCGAATTTAACGCAATTGCTAATTCAACAAAACTTGATACACGTTGATATACCGGTGTTTCAAGTAATTGCCAAATTTTTTCTCTCCAATTTTTAATAGTTACTGGTACTGACAAATATTTATCTATTTCCTTTTGCCAGTTTTTATCTATTGAATAATTAATTTTACTAAAAAGTTTTTCTGAGTCCGTATTGAAAAAATCAGCTTGTAAAAGAACTGCAACATCTGGTCGAACTGTTGGAAGCAAATCAACAATGAATTCATTTTTATCGAAGAAATCATTTACATCAACGCCATGGCGACGAATTAATTCTTTTTGAAACAGCGGTAAATATTTTTTTATTGAATCAATATCTTCTCGCAAAGCAAGAAAAGCAGAATTACCGGCTGGAAAAGCTTTTTCAATTTTATTTAAATAAACTAAATCAACATCCTGATAAATTCTAAGTGTGTTTAAAATTTCATAAACCGGAAGTTTTGGTAAAACTCTATCAATAATTAAAGAAGATGTATTTCCTTCTGCAAATTGCTTTTTCATCATTTCATCAATCGAGCGGAATAACCCTGTCGTAAGTTGGTTAATTCCCAACACAACTGTTTGAGCTTGGTTGTGAGCTATTGCTCTTAATAAACTTCCATATTTTGAAAAAGGAATTGTGCCTGCAATTCTTTCAAGAATTTGGTGACCAATTTTCCCTGAATCATTTTGTTGTGGACGAACAGTTGGGCGATCTCTTAAAACAGGTGAAGTTCTTCCAATGAAATATGATATTATATGAATACCAACAACATCTACATCATTGCCATATAATATTTGTCTGAAATTCTTTTTAAAAGTTAAAAGAAATTCATCATAAATCTTGTCGCTATTTCCTATTGTTAATCTTTCAAGATTTTTATATCCACGTGTTGAAAATTGTAATCTTGTTTCGCTGATTGGTTCACCGGCTTTTAGTATTTCTTCTTCATAAAATTTTTGTGATTCTTTTAAGTGGTAAATTAGTTGTGCATATTTTTCAATTGAAATATGTCGCAACTTTTCTGAAATAGTGCTTTGAAAAGTTCTTAGATCACCACCAGCAAAAATGCCAAGAAGAGGTGTGGTTGCATAAATCGTACTTCTTTTTGTTGATTGAGTAAGTGTTCTTGAAAATCTATCAATTGAGTTTTTATTTTGATTAAATATTTTCTCTCCTGCAAAAGTTGAATAATAACCGCCTTGCCTTTGCATTGGTTCGCCGCTTCCCATTTTAATTCTAATTTTTCCAATTAAATTGTGTTGAGCAAGCCAATTGTAAATATTCAATTTTGCTTTTCTGAAAAGCTGCATTGCCATAGCTTGACTAACTTGCTGACTTAAATCTGAACCAGCGATGAAAACTTCATATATAATTTCATTAAACCGTTCTTCGATTTCCTGATTAATTCTTCTGCTTTGAAGTGAATATTCCCAAACTTTATTTAAGAAGTTTTCAATATTATTAACCGAATCAACATCTTCGAACAATGGTACGGTAGAAATTTGAGGAAGATTTATTTCATTATTTTCTCTTAGTATTAATTCTCGTTTGGCGCTTAATTTTCTATCAAGAGAAATTAATGCTTCAGCTTTTGTACTCATACTAATTTGAAGTGCAAGCACCATCGCGGGGTTTCCATACTTTCCTGAAACTTCATTTATTTCATTTGCATTGTGAACAGTTGTATCAATAGCAAATTGATCTTGTGCTAAAATTAATTTTTGATGTATTCGTGGAGTTATTATAAATCTTTTCAGTAAATCGCGATACATTCCAGCTTCAATCATTATTTGCTGGTTCGAAATATTTTCCTTTATCGCTGGAATTAATGAATAAAGAGTCTTGCGAAGTTTTTTGTTCAAAGAAAAATAGTATTCAAGAGTTTCTTTTCTCTTGTTACGAAGCTCAAGCATTTTTCTTTCAAGACGATCATTATGATACCACAAACTTGTAAGTGGATCTTTTGCAATGTGAAGCGTCATTCCGATTTTTCTAAATAGTGTTGCTTCAATATTGTATGGCAGAATTCCACGATATCTTTTTTCTAATTGATGGGTTAATAAATTTATTTCGTTAAAAAGTGAAATAAACTTCTCATTTGTTTTATTTAGATTTTCTATTTCATAAATCAATTTAGCGTCAACTTTAATTGTTTTGTTTTGTTTTAATAAGCTTCTTAAAATTTTTGCTTGTTGATTTACATTTTCAATTAATCCTGCCGCAACTAATCTATGACCTTGACCGCTTGGACGGTTGCTTCCATCCCAATCTCCCCAAAAAGAGAGAAATGATTTGTATTCATGATTTGTATTTATAAGAAAATAATTTTCTGCATTAATTAATGATTTTAAGTCAAGTATTAATTCATCTGCTTCTTCTGAAGAAACAATTGAAACGTTTAATCCCAAATATTCTTTAACTAACTCCTTTTGTAACTTTATAAATAAGTTTTGATCTGGCAACTTATTGTTTACAATTTTTTCGAACAGCTCTTCAAATAACATTTCAGATTTAATTGAATACATCTGAGTTGGATGAACAGTTCTGTCATATAATCTTTTACGAAATTTAGTAACTCTGTTTTCTAAATTATCTTTTGAAAATTCATATTCTAAAACTTCTTCTAGTTTATTGCTTCTATCTTTTGTAAAAATGTTATAAAGGTCATTTATTAAATGGATTTTTTCTTTGAACTTATTTTCAAATATTGAAATTCTCTCTGGCAAAAATGTTTTAGAAAACTCACCAAAATATTTATCCGAGTGTAATTGAAATTTATTTTTATCAATAACTGATTTATATATTTCCTTTATGTTATCATTAATCATCTGAAACGCTGTTTCAATCGGCATAGACAAATTAATTTCTTTTTTCTTTTTACCTGTGGAAATGTTTACTGTATTAAATTCTTTTTTCTTGTATTGACTTGCTTCGCCAGCAATATTTTTATTTAGATCTATAATTACTCTTCTTGTTTTTGCAAGTAATATTTCAGCAGTGTCTGTACCACCAAGAGTTAATCGAAAAGTTTTTCTACCTGAGTCAAAACCATCTTCGGTTCTTGCAAATGTTGAAAGAGGAACTAATCCAATACCTTGACGGGCTAATCCATAAGCAAGCCAATCGAGTGATAAACCATCTGGAAGATTTTCAATTATAAGTTGAGGATACATGCTTGCTCTTGGCGGTTTTATCTTTATTCCAAATAGATTTCTTGTTTGTGGAAGGTTTTCAACAGCATTTAATAATGCATCGCTTCTATCTTTAAAAATTTTATTTCTTAATAACCAATATGAATTTACAATCCGACTATCATTTCTGTAAAATAAATATGTTAAAAATATTGCGGCTATATTTGGCTTTATAGATGATGAAACTTCCTTAAATTTTTGTGCAATTATTTTGTTTCTTATTTCAACAACCGATAATCTTGCACCAGCAAGTGAGTCTGTTTTTGAAACTGAGTGAACTGTAATTAAATAATTTCCTTCTTCTTCAGATAAATAACCGGTAGAAATTAGTTGATTTGTTAACTGTCTTAATGTGTTTATTCTCTCTAAATAATATGTTGGTGTAACGTTTTGGTATGATAAATCGTCAATTACAAAAATTTTTTTCCCCAACAACCACTGTAACAAATATTTTAATTCTTCTTCATCGAATTTATTTCCTGTAGCATTGTGTGGATTATTAAAAACAACAGCACCATGATTTTTCCAATTTGAATCATCTTTAATTTTTTGACTAACTGTATCAATTGTTTTTTTAACATCCAAACCAAAGTTTTTTGTTAGAGGAACAACTTCAACATTTGGAAAGCAATGTTCGTATGTCCAACTTAAATCGGGAAAGATTACTTCATTTATTCCACAATGAAATCCAAGTAATGCCAAGGCTGTTCGTGATGAGCCGCTTGCAACAAAGCAATTTTCAATTTTGTATTCTGGATGGCGTTGAAGGAATGAAAGCAAAAAGCTTTTTTCTAATTTTGTCTGCCATTCTTTATTGTCTAAATTTTTAATTAAATCATCAATAAGTTCACTGAATGTTTTGCCATTATAAAAATCTAATGGAAATTTTTCTTCTAAGTATTCTGATTTATTATTAAGAATTTCAAAATGATTCTCATATTGACTTTTAATTTTACTAATATGTTTATCGATTAATGCCGAATAATTTTTATAGTCAAAAAATTTGTCTGAATATATTTCTTCTTCTTGTTCTATATAATTTTTGTTTTCAGAATTAAAGAAGTTATAGTTCTTTAAAATAAATGTGAGGAGTTCAATTTCTGAAGCAGATGGTGTTCCTTTCAGTTGAAAATGAATCGTTTCTATGATTGAAATAAATTCTGAATAACCAGCAATAAAAGTAATAGATAGATCTTTTAATGACTCACTGAAAATTTTAGGTGTTAAAATTCTTAATACTCTGTTCATCATCTTTGCTTCTCGTGCAAGAGAAAGATGATTTTGTGCATTGTTTGTTTCAATGAAAAATATCGGAAATTTTAAACTTAGTTTTCTTAATTCTCTTCTTGTTTCTTCTTTTAATAAAGTGCCGATTATTAAAAAATTTGGTTTGTTGTTTTCTTTCTCGAAAATACTTTTAAGATTACTAATTAAATTATTTTCACCTGAATCGAGTTGCAGAAATTTTATGTTTTCATATTTTGTAATGTGCTCTGGCAACTCGATATTAAACAAAAAAATGTTGGCTGGTTTAAAGATTAAAAATTTTGATAAAGCATGAAACAACATTCGCAATGCTTCAGAAATACCGCCTGAAGAAATTATGACTTCTCTTTTACCAGATTGTTCACCTAAATCGTAATTAAGTGGTTCTTGCTGGTTTTTTGATAACCAATCGTAAAAATATTTTATTAAAAAATTTGGATTGCGTTTATTAAAACCACCACGAGGTGTATAAGGACCACTTTTTTCAATCAGTGTTTTAAGAAATTCAATTTTTGTTTTATCATTATCATTTGCTTCAAGCTCGTCATAAATTTTTTCGAGTGAATCTATTTCAACTTTGTTAATGTCTATTCCTAATATTGAACGAAGATACGCAAAAACCAATTTGTCTTCTTGAACTGGATTACCAATATGAAAATTTACTCTTTCAGAAACAGGAATTGGCGATGATGCAGTGGCTTCACTAATTTCTGAAACCGTTGCAGCTTTAATGTGCTTTATCGAAAAATATTTCTGTAAATCGTTCACTTCAATTATTGTTTGTCTTTTTTATGTTCTGATTTTTTAAAAGTATTTTCTAAAAAGTTTTGAAATAAACTTATTAGATCAACGCCTTGAGAAATTTCATTTGGAGAAACATTTACAACAGTTCTTGCATTTTTAAGTGATTGACTTGCTTCAGCTAATTTTGCAGCTTGCGGTGAAAGCAGTAACAATTCAGGATTGTTCTTTAACATTTCAAGTTCAGCTTTTTCATATTCAAGATTTAATTTTTTTCTTTTTAATTCTTCTTCCGTTTTTTTATCAGCAAGTTGAGATTCTTTTTCGAGTTCTCTTTGTTTGAGTTCAAGTTTTTTTAGTTCAAGTTCGTTTTCCATTAAAACAATTTCTTCATCTGCTTTCAACTTTGCTTTTGCTGCAGTTATTCTTGCTTTTTGATTTAATAATTCAGTTTGTTCCAAAATTCTTGCTGATTCCTGCTGACGAATTGCATCAGCAATTTTGCTGTCAACTATTTCAAATGACTTAACAGAAATTGAAATTATTTCAATGCCATATTTTTCTTTGCTTATCTCTAATTTCTCTGAAATGTAATTTTGAATTTTTTCAGAAGACAATTCTTCAATTTCGAATTTATCTGTATAGTCTTTAACCAAACTTTCAATTATTGATTCAAATTCTTTAACCGATTTTGAAACAGCATTTTTATTCCAACCGCCTACTTTAATTAAACTGTCAATATTTTTCTCAGAAAGTGATGCAACTAAATTAAGTTTGACTTTAATTTCTAAACTTCCTTTTGCTGTTGCATCTATATCAATTTCTGATGAATATGTAGTTTTTGGCAGTACAAGACTAAAATGACGTGGATAAAATTTCGTTTTTCTTTTTCCAATTTTATCATTCACTTCATATAAAACTAATTGATCCGGTTTTCTTAACCGATATTCGAATAAGATATAAATTAGTATAACGATTATAATGGCAATTAACCAAAACATTTTATTGCTCCTTTTATTCTTAAAAAACTTTCTTTTCAGAATTCAATTGTGATGAATTTATACACTTAACTTTGCTTCTGGCAAAGATAAGTGAATTGAACTTGATTGCATATTGGTAAGATTTGTGAATTGTTAAAGCAATCAAAAATTGGATTTGAATTTAATATTTTTTTAATTCAATAGAAATATATTTGCTATCTTATTTTTATTTTTATTAAATTTTTCAATAAAGTTCTAATTATAATTTATGAATGATAAAAATCTATACGATGAATTATTCAATAGCCCGCAGAATCCTGAATTTTTCAAAGACCAAAAAGTTGGATTAAGCAGATCATCAACCAACGTAATTGTAACTGGTGTTTGTGCTGGCATTGCAAAGTATATTAATAAAGATGTTAAAATTATTCGATTAATTACATTGCTGTTATTATTATTTGGATGGTTTCCATTTTTCGTTTACTTGATTTTAGGGTTTTTGCTTCCGGTTGAAAAACAAAATGTTTTATTAACTAAAGATGAAATCGTTTTAATTAACAAAGAAAACTCAAAAATAATTTTAGGCAGTATAATTTTTTTAATAGGCTTTCACTTTGCTTTAATTAATATTGGCGCCGAATCGTTTTTAAATTCATACATTTTCCAAAATAAATTTATTACTTTCTCTTTTGCGTTAATTCTTGGTGGAATGATTTTTAGCGATAAAATTAAGTTGCCCGTGTTTTATAATGAAAGTTATAATTTGCTCACAATATCAAAAAACAAAAAAATGATTTTGGGTGTTTGTGAAGGATTTTCAAATTATTTATCTGTTGATGTTTTAATAATAAGAATAATTTTTTCAATTCTCTTTTTTTTAACTCTTGGCTTATTTACAATTTTTTATTTAATGATTTATTTCTTTTTCAAAATTTCAGCGGATAGAATAAATGATTAACAGAATGTTATTCTCGGTTTCTCTATTTCTTTGGGGATTTATTTCTTTACTAATCTACTTTAATATTCTGAATGTTGATCATTCATTGATTACATCAATTATAATTATTGCTTATGGTTTGTCTTCTTCAAATCTTGCATTTAAAGAAGGCAATAGATTACAATTAGTTGTTTCTTCTGTAATATTTTTTATTGGTATAATCATTCTGATTAAAACAAATTATGTAATTATTGATTCGAGAGGATTAATTTTTGTGTCTATATTTTTAATTACTGGTGCTGTTTCAATTCTGCTTTATATTGAAAACACTAACCAAAAAATATTTCTGTACAGCGGTTTGATTGTTTTTTGCATCGGTATTTTCTTTCTTTTATTTATTGAAAAGCTTGGCGTGTTATACTTAATAAATCAAGCAGCAAGATTGTTTGAGAATTATTTTCCTTTTTTATTAATTATTCTAGGATTAATAATTTTTTTAAAGAGAGAAAAACATTAACGTGTAAATTGACTTGTTAAAACCAAATTCGATGAAGGTTCAGAAGCACCATTTGTTGGTTCAATTGTAATTTTATAATAATCAATTTGTTCTTTTGGCATTGGTGGAAATTGCGTTATTCTTAAAAATTCATTTCCAGAAGGTTGAAAAACGCCCATTGAAACTGCTTGGTTTCTTCTTACTGCCCAAAGTTGAAATGCTTTATCTGTTTGCAAATTTTTTGAATTTTTAAATTGAATTAATCCCGACTTCTCACTAAATGATAAAAGTAATTTTGCTGAATTTGATATCGAATCATTCGCCGCTTGTAAATTAATCACAACAATATCTTTATTATTAAAAAACTCAACTAAAGCATAGTAATTTTCAAGAAAATTATTTGCGGCGGATAATTGGTCTTTGGCAGTGTTTAATTCATTCTGCAAGTCTGTTATCTTATTATTCAACTTTTGAATGTTTATAAAAGAATAATAGCCCAAAACAGTGAAAAGAAGTAACGAAATTATAATTGATAGAATAGCAACCCATGATGATGGCTTGTTTTCTTCTGCTTCATTTATATTTTGAACAGTAGATGTTTTTACCTCTTCTGCTTTTGTTTGTACATATGCCTCTGATTTTTTAGGTATTGATTCAAAGGTATCTTCTTTTACTGGTGGAAGAGGTGCGGCTACAAATTCTTGATTTGTAGTTTCTGCTTTTAAACCTGTTTGATCTTTAGTTAATGTTTTTGTTTTCTTCTTTTCTAAATATTCAGCAAAATCATCTTTTGATGTTCTTGTTTGTTTCAAGTTAATATTTGTTAATCTTGGACTAAAGCTTTGTGTTTTAGTGTCCTTAAAAGAAATCTCGTCCTGTCCTTCAATAGGAGCTGTGAAAGTTTTACTAAATGTAGATGAAGATTTTCTTTCGTTAAGTATTTTGGCTTTTATTTCATCTTTGATTTCAATTAATCTTTTAGCAACTTTATCTTTTATTGATGGGTGCGGTATTTCTATATCTAAAATAATTGGAATCATGGCAACAATATTTTGCAATTCACCCATTTCGCCATCGGGCAATTCACCATCTTGCTGCATGTATTCTTTAAACTGAACAAAGTTTTGTTTATCCATGCAACCAACGGAAAATGCTGCTATCATCTCATGAATAATTTGATCTGCCATTATCCTTTCACTAAATAATCTCTTAAACTATGAAGCGCATTCATTACTTTTAATCTTACTGTTTCAATTGGTACGTTTAGTTTATCAGCTATTTCATCAATTGTATAACCTTCGTAATATGCAAGATGTAAAACATATTTTTGAGTGTCGGTTAATTTTGATAAAGCTCTTTCTATATTTGGTTTTAATGCAGTTGCAGTTTTAAAATCTAAACTATCAATACTTTTATCAAAAGTTGGGATTATAAAATAATCTTCATACTCATCATCATAAAGTTGAACGGTTTGCCCAGCCATTCTTTCTCTTCTTACAAAATCAATTGCTTTGTTTCTTGCAAGTGTAACAAGCCAAGTATAAACGTTGCCAGTGTTAAAATCGAACTTTGAAATTTTTCTCCAAATGATAACAAAAACATCAGCCAAAATATCTTCAGCTATAGTTTGATTTGGTGCAATTTTTTTAATGAGCGTAAACAACAGAGGTGAGTATCTATCATACAATTCTTCCAATGCACGAGATTCATATCTCGAGATTTCACGCATTAACTCTAAATCTGACATTTCCTTAAACTTGCTCAAAATATCACTCACTTTTTCTTATCAAAAGTATGATTACTTAAATAAAATTTCAATTAATTTATTTTTTCTCCCAAATATTATTTTTTGCATTAGCGTCAGAAGAACGTTTTGTAATTAATTCAACTTTTTGAATTTCTTTTTTATTATCTAATTGAATTGAATATTCGTCTATACCATTTTTCCATACAGAAGTGTTTTTATAAACTTTTTCTTTTGAACCGTCTTTGTATGTTATTTCTAATTCAATTGGTACAGGAACATTACCAACTTTTTCAATTATTATATTTTTCTTTTTGTTTTTTGAAACAACATTTTTTACTGCTAAATCGGGAAATCCATATTCAAAAAACCAAGGTTTAAAAAACCAACTTAAATCTTCTTTCACCACATCATTAAAGGTAAAAAAGAAATCATAAGGAATAGGATTTTTTCCATTCCAGCGATTGATATATTCTTTCATTGCTTTATCGAACAAATCTTTTCCAATTGCATCTCTTAAAAAATAATAAGCAGAAGATGATTTTACATAAGTAGCAAAAGTAAGCATTTGACCACGAGCAGAAATTGAAGGAGAAATTGTTGGTAAATCAAGCTCATTGCCCATCATCATTCCAACACCGTTAATGTTTCTTTCAAATCCTTCTCCAATTTCTTGTTCAATAATTAAATGAATATTATCTGAAGTAAAAAATGTTGCCCAACCTTCATCCATCCATGCATATTTCCTTTCATTAGTTCCCATATAAAACGGAAAATATGAATGTGCAATTTCATGCAAAGTAACTCCAGCTTGTGCACCACGAGAAGCAGCAACACCATTATTGCACATCATTGGGATTTCCATACCACCGCCACCGTGTGTTTCTCCATTAAAGGTTGTTACCTTTGGAAATGGAAATGGCACCGCTGGTGAATTTGTTGATAATGCTTGAACAGCTAATTTGGCAAATAAAGCAACTTCATTCCATCCTTTTTGTTTCGACTCAATTGGATAAACTGCATCAGTTAAAACTCTTCTGCCCTTGTTGTCAACTTCAACACTTGTTGCATCCCAAAGATAGCCGCTGCTTGTTGCCCAAGAAAAGTCTGCAATGTTTTCTCCAATTAAATGCCATGTGTTTTTTTCAGAAGAAATGGTTGTACCATTTTTTAAATCTTCTTCTGTAACAACATTGATAATTTCATCGGAAGTCCAGGCTTTTTTGTAACGTTCAAAAATTTCTGGTTTTAAAATTTTATCGGCATTTTGATAAAGTCCACTTCCCCAAACAATGTAATTTTTAGGAACAGTTATTTCAACATCAAAATTATTTATATCGTTGTAAAATTCAACCGCACCACCATAATCAAAACGATCCCAGCCATCAATATCATCATAAACTGAAATTTGCGGATACCAGTAAGCAACATAAAAAGTTGAATCGTTATAAGCACCCATTCTTATTCTTGTTTCTTTTGGAATTATCATTGACCATTTAATTTCAAAAGTTGCTTTTGATTTTGGTGCAATTGTTTGTGGTAAATCTCTGATAAATAAATTTGTTCCTGATCTTTGCGCTTTGAAATTTTTGTCTTTAATGTTTAATTCTTTCCCATTGAAAATAATTATAGTATCAAGCTGAACGCCGTCTGTTAAATCAACTGGGTTAACAGAAAAATCTCTTGCAGAACCCTTTTTCATTACATCTTGATATAAACGAATTACAATTTGATTTAATGAATCAGGACTTTCATTGTGATAAGTTATAAATTCTGAACCGATGACTTTTCTTTCTGCTGGAATTAATTCAGCTTTAATTTTATAGTCTGCTTTATTAATCCAATAATTTTTTCCTGGTTTACCATCGAAAGAGCGAGTTTCTTTTTCGTATGCTTTAAGAACATTTCTTGGAATATATAATGAATTTTTTTGTGCAAAGGTGAATGAAGTAAAGAAGGAAATTAATAACAAAAGCAAATTTATCTTTTTCATTTTTTTGCTCTCTGATTAGTTATAAAAATATTTTTTCTTTTTCTGGAATTTTTTCTAATGCTTGTTCAATATCTTCAATTAAATCTTTCACATTTTCAATTCCGACAGAAAGGCGAACAAGTCCTTCAGAAATACCAGCGGCTTTACGTGCTTCTTCTCCCATTGATAAATGAGTCATGCTTGCTGGATGTTGAATTAAAGATTCAACGCCGCCAAGTGAAACAGCTAATGCACAAAGTTTTACATTGTTCATGACTATTTCACCAGCTTTAAAACCACCTTTTAATTCAAAAGAAATCATTCCACCTGGTGCTTTGTGTTGCTTTAAACCAAGTTCATAATTTGGATGACTTTTCAATCCTGGATAACGAACCCATTTTACTTTTGGATGATTTTCTAAATATTCGGCTATAAGTTGTGCATTTTCACAATGCTTTTGCATTCTAACCGATAAAGTTCTTAAACCGCGATGAACAAGAAATGCATTGAATGGATCTATTACTCCACCCATTTGATTTAAAGTTTTTCTCATCAAAGAATACATGGCTTCATCTTTTACAACTATAATTCCAGCAACAACATCAGCGTGGCCATTTAAAAATTTTGTCATACTGTGAAGAACAACATCGGCACCTAAATTTAATGGCTGTTGCAATGCTGGACTCATGAATGTATTATCAACAACAAGAAGCGCATTATTTTCGTGTGCAATTTTTGAAGCTACGTTAATATCTGTAATTGCAATCATTGGATTAGCTGGTGATTCAACATAAATTATTTTTGTGTTTGGTTTCACTGCTTTTTTTATTTCGTCAATTATATCAGTATCAACAAATGTAGATTCAACACCAAACTTTGAAAAAATTGATTGCAAAACTGTGAGCGTTGGACCATAGACAGATTTACTGCAAACAACATGATCACCATTTTTAAGAAGTGCTGTAAAAATTGTACTAATTGCAGCCATACCACTAGCACAACCCAGAGCTTTGTAACCATTTTCTAATTCTGCAACGGCGTTTTCCATTGCTTCAATAGTTGGATTTTTCATTCTTGTGTAAATGTAACCTTCAGCTTCACCTTTGAATAATGCGGCACCGTGTGCAGCACTTTCAAATTTAAAAGTTGACGTTTGATAAATCGGTGGAACAACAGGACCAAATTCATATTCCCCAATTCCACTATGTACACATTTAGATTCGAAGTGTAAGTTTTTGTTTTTCATTTTTTCTTTTTACGGTTTAGTTTTTCTAAATCTGTTAAGTCTTGAAGACGACCCGCAGCTTTTTTATTGATTTTTAAATCTTCTAATGAAAGAAGTTTTATTTTTTCTCCATCATATTCAGTTTCAATCGCTCTTGGATAGCTATCGTTAAAATTTAATCCTTCAACTGAAGTTATAATATCAATCCTATCTGGTTCATAACCAAGTTGGATTATAGAATCTTTTTCCATAAAATCTTTTTTTGTTAAACCAATTGACCCAAAACCAAATTTCTCAATAACACTTATCATTTTATCAGCATTCTCATTTGAATTATTAATCCAAACATCGAGATCGCCTGTATAACGAACATAGCCATGATAAATTACTGCATGACCACCAACAATTATATACTCAACTTTTTGTTCGTTTAGTAATCTTATAAACTCTTTGAAATCCTGTGTAAGCATTTCCTAAATATTTTTTATACCTATTTCTTAATTCTTCGGCTGCTTTAAATCTTTCTTCTGGTGTTTTTGATAACCAGTATTCTAAATCGTAATTATAGTTATCTTTTAATGAAATTTTTTTTACAGTAATTTCCATTATTCACCTTCATCCTCTTCTGGAATTACTCTTGCAATATCTGCAATTGCGTCATCTTCATTTAATCGAATTAATCGAACACCTTGAGTGTTTCTACCCATAACACGCAATTCTTTTACAGCTTGGCGAATTACCATTCCATTCGTAGTAATAATTACTAATTCATCGTTATCATTAACTTCTTTCATTGCTATCATTTTACCATTTTTATCAGAAGTTTTAATTGTAATTACACCTTTACCGCCACGTTTTGTTAAGCGATAATCTTCAATTTCAGAACGTTTTCCAAATCCTTTATCGGTAACAACCATTAAAGTATTTGCGTTTCTAACCACTATCATTCCGATGACAATATCATTTTTACCGAGTTTAATACCACGAACACCTGTTGCCGTTCTACCCATATCTCGAACATCTTTTTCGTTAAAGCGAATTGCCATTCCATTTCTTGTTCCTATAATTACATCGTTTATGCCATCGCTTAATTTTGCTTCAACTAGTTTATCGCCAGCGGCAAGATTAATAGCAAGAATTCCGCCACGACGAATATTTGAGTAAGCTGATAAAACTGTTTTCTTAATTGTTCCTTTTTCAGTAACCATTAAAATAAATTTATCATCGGTAAATTCTTTAACTGTAACAAATGCAGTTATTTTTTCTTCTTTTTCTTTTTCAATTAAGTTAAGAATAGATCTTCCTTTAGTTGCTCTTCCGCCTTCAGGAATTTCGTGAACCTTTAACCAATAACATTTTCCTTTATCCGTAAAAAACATAATGTAATGATGAGTTGAAGCTACAAACATGTGTTCAATAAAATCTTCTTCTTTAGTACCGGCACCTGTAACACCTTTACCGCCACGTGCTTGTCTTCTGTAACCACTTACAGGAAATCTTTTTATAAATCCTTGATGAGAAATTGTAACAACAACATCTTCTTCGGCAATTGTATCTTCTAAAGAAAATTCTTTGTAGTCTTTAATTATTTCTGTTCTTCTTTCGTCACCATATTTTTCTTTAAGAGAAAGTAATTCTTCTTTAATAATTTGTTTTCTTAATTTTTCGTTGCCCAAAATAGCTTTCAATTTATTGATGAGTTTTATTGTTTCTTTGTATTCTTCTTCAATTTTCTTTCTTTCTAATCCAGTGAGGCGCTGCAATCTCATATCAAGAATTGCTTTTGCTTGAATTTCACTCAACTTGAATTTACGCATCAAGTTTTGTTTTGCAGTTTCAACATCTTTGGATTTTTTAATCGTTTGAATAACTTCATCAATATTATCAAGAGCAATGATATAACCTTCTAAAATATGAGCACGTCTTTCAGCGGCATCTAAATCAAATTTTGTTCTACGAATTAAAACATCCATTCGGTGATCTAAAAAGTGTTCCATCATTTGTTGAAGTGTTAAAACTTTTGGAACACCATTTACAAGTGCAAGCATTATAACTCCGAATGTTACTTGCATTTGTGTATGCTTGAATAAATTATTCAAAACAACTACAGGTTGACTATCGCGTTTTAATTCAACTACAACTCTTAACCCATCACGATCACTTTCATCGCGAATGTTGGAGATTCCATCAATCTTACCATCACGAACAAGCTCTGCAATTTTTTCAATCAACGAAGCTTTATTCACTTGATAAGGTAATTCTGTAATTACAATATTTTCTCTATCATTTTTAAGAGTTTCAATATTTGCTCTTGCGCGAATTATGATTCTTCCTCTTCCAGTTAGGTATGCATCTTTTACACCTTCGTAACCATAAATTATTGCACCGGTTGGAAAATCTGGTGCTTTGATGAATTTCATAATTTCTTCAGGTTTTATTTTTGGATTATCGATTAAAGCAATTAATCCATCAATTACTTCCGTTAAATTGTGTGGTGGAATATTTGTAGCCATTCCAACAGCAATACCACTCGAACCGTTAACTAATAAATTTGGGAGATACGAGGGCATTACTAATGGTTCTTGAAGAGAATCATCAAAGTTAGGACCGAAATCAACTGTGTTTTTATCTAAATCGCGAAGAATTTCATCTGCAATTCTTGCTAAGCGAGCTTCGGTATAACGCATGGCTGCAGGACTATCACCATCAATTGAGCCAAAGTTTCCTTGACCATCAACTAATGGATAGCGTAATGAAAAATCTTGTACCATACGAACCATAGTATCATAAACTGCAGTATCGCCATGTGGGTGATATTTACCAAGGACTTCTCCAACAATACGAGCAGATTTTTTATACGGTTTATTGTGAGCTAAACCTAATTCATGCATTCCAAATAATACACGACGATGAACGGGTTTTAAACCATCTCTTACATCTGGTAATGCACGAGCAACTATAACACTCATTGCATAATCAATGTAAGATGATTTCATTTCTTCTTCTAATGAAACAGGAACAACTTTTTCGAATATTGTACTCATAATTAATTCAACTTTTTTCTAATTAATATTTTCGATTTTGTTATTTATCTTTTTTCTTATTTACAAAACAATTGATGCTAATCCAAAGTAAGTAATAATTGTACTAACATCTGCAAGAGCTAAAGTAATAGGTCCTGCTGCAATTTTAGGATCAAGTTTTGTTTTATGTAACACTGTTGGAATTATTAATCCCATTAGTGACGATATTATCTGAACAAAAATAATGCTTAAAGCAATTACAATTGCTGATGTAAATTCTTTTTTCCATATAAAAGCAACAGTAAAAACTACAGATGAACAAGTTACTCCAAGTAGCGAAGCTGTTTTAATTTCTTTTATAAAATTTTTAATAAACCAATTTAAGGTTGGTTTAGTAGTTTTTAATGTTTGTATAGCAACTGTCATCGATTGAATACTTATGCTTTCACCCAATCCTAAAACAAGCGTGAAGAAAAAAACAAGCAATAAACTTTCAGTCAAAGTTGATTGAAATGCGCCCGTCAATAAAGCACAAATAATACCACTCGTTACCGTTGCAAAGAGCCATGGTATTCTAATTTTCCAAGCTTTTATTGGAGAAGCATTTTTAATTTCATTAATTCTAAAACCTATAGTTTCAAAGATTGAATCGTAGTCATATTTTTCTAACTGATCTTCTTTTTCTTCAAGTAATTCATCGGTGAATAAATTTACATCAACAATACCAACGACTTTCTTTTCGTTATCAACAACAGGAAAAGCTAAAAATTTATAAGTTGCAAAAAATTCAAGTGCATCGTAAACGGTTGCTTCTTGTGGTAATGCTGCAACTCTTTTAACCATTATCTCTTCAATTTTTTGATCTTCTTGTGCAATTAATATTCTTCTTGTTGGCAAAACACCAACTAATTTAGATTCATCGTCAACGACATAAAAGTAAACTATTCTTTCACCAACACCTTCTTTTCTAATTTTTTTTAAAGCTTCATCAACTGTTAGATTTTTGTTTAGTGTTGTAAAATCTTTGCGAACAAACTCAACGATTTTTTGATAATATGTTGGTTTACTTTGCATTAAAAACTTTTATTTTGTTTTCATTCTTAATCTTGCTCTTAATCCTATTCTTAATCATAATCATAATCTTACTCTTGATCATAATCTTGCTCTTACTCTTACTCTTAATCATAATGTTACTCTTTTTATCTTATTTGTTTAGATTAAGATTATGAGCAAGAGCAAGATTAAGAGCAAGATTAAGATTAAGAGAAAGATATAAATTATATATCAAGATTTGCATACTTAGCATGCTTTTCAATAAATGCTCTTCTTGGTTCAACAGCATCACCCATTAATGTTTCAAAAATTTTATCAGCCGCAGCGGCACTTTCAATATTCACTTGTAAAACTGTTCTTGTTTCTGGGTTCATTGTTGTTTGCCATAATTGTTCTGGATTCATTTCACCCAAACCTTTGTAACGAGAAATTAAAATTCCTTTGGTTGGTTGTTCAGTTTTTTCTTCTTCACCTTCTTCAAGTTCAATAATTTCTTCTTCAGCTTTACCGGTTTTTAGTCTTTTAAGAATTTTATCTCTCTCTTCTTCATCGAACGCATAAAATTCTTCTTTTCCTTTTTTAATTTTATAAAGAGGCGGTTGAGCGATGTAAACTTTACCAGCACTAATTAAATCCTTCATGTGACGATAAAAGAAAGTTAAAAGTAATGTTCTAATATGACTACCGTCAACGTCGGCATCAGTCATTAAAATAATTTTTCCATAGCGTGATTTGCTTTCATCAAAGTCGTCACCAATTCCAGCACCTATTGCCGATACTATTGCTTGTATTTCTTGGTTTTCAAGAATTTTATTAATCTTGGCTTTTTCAACATTCAAAATTTTTCCTTTAATAGGAAGAATAGCTTGAAATCTTCTATCTCTTCCTTGTTTTGCAGAACCACCAGCAGAATCACCTTCAACGATATAAATTTCGCAATGTTCAGGATCGTTAATTGAACAATCGGCAAGTTTACCAGGCAGGTGCATTGAATCGAGAGCATTTTTTCTTCTCACTAATTCTCTTGCTTTACGAGCGGCTTCACGTGCTTCTGCCGCTCTCATACATTTATCAATTATTTTTTTAGCTATCGGTGCATTTTCTTCAAGAAATTCTGAAAGTTTTTCTCCAACAATTGTTTCAACGATTGATTTAACTTCGCTGTTGCCAAGTTTTGTTTTTGTTTGTCCTTCAAATTGTGGTTCCATTACTTTAACAGAAATTACTGCTGTTAAACCTTCTTTATAATCATCACCTGTTAAAGTTATTTTACTATTTTCTTTAATCAATCCATTTTTTGCAGCGTAGTTGTTAAATGTTCTTGTTAAGGCTGTTCTAAATCCAACTAAGTGTGTTCCACCTTCTATTGTGTTTATATTGTTAACATAAGTATGAATGTTTTCGCTGTATGAATCACTGTATTCAAAAGCTATTTCAACAGGTGTGTTTTCTTTTTCACCTTCGATGTAAATTGGTTTATGAAGAGGGGTTCTTTGTTCATCAAGATATTTTACAAAATCTATCAAACCACCTTTAAAATGATAAACTTCTTCTTGATTTTCATTTTCGTCACGAAGTGTCATCGTAACATTTTTATTTAAGTATGCTAATTCTCTTAGTCTTTCAGCAACAGTATCGAAATTAAATTTTGTTATTTTAAAAATTTCTTTATCAGGTTTAAAGGTAACTTTAGTACCTGTTGTTTCACTTTTATAAGTACCAATTTGTTTAACAGGTGCTTTAGGAACACCTCTTTGATATTCCTGAACATAAATTTTTCCATCACGTTTAACTTCAACCTTACACCATTCAGAAAGAGCATTTACAACAGAAACACCAACACCGTGTAAACCACCTGAAACTTTGTAAGAGCTTTTATCAAATTTTCCACCTGCGTGAAGTACGGTTAAAACAACTTCAAGAGCAGATTTTTTTTCTATTGGATGAATATCAACAGGAATTCCACGACCTCTATCTTCAACCGAAACACTTCCATCTTTATGAAGAGTAACAATAACTCTATCGTTATAACCAGCAAGCGCTTCGTCTATTGCGTTATCAACTACTTCGTTAATTAAATGGTGTAACCCTCTTGAACCAACATCTCCAATATACATTGCAGGTCTTTTTCTTACAGCTTCTAAACCTTTTAATACATTTATACTACTTGCCGTGTAATTTGATTGGCCATTTCCATTTTCCTTTGCCATAGTCTATTTACTTCTCCTACAAAAACTTTATTGATTTTATTATTTCTTCTTTGAAATAGTTATTTATTTTTTTTATTAAAATATTTTTCTGAAAATTTAATTCGCTTTTCCAAACCGAATTTTCGACTTTTAAAAATAAAATTTGTTTTTCAACTTTAATTGCTTTTGCAATATTAGAAAGCTCGGGAAAAATATTTTCAAATTCACCTAAAACATTTAATAGTTTAATTTTTTCTTTTAAACTCGATAACTCTTTATCTGTTTCTAAAACTTCATTTAAAGTCTTAAAGCTAGTTGATGATTTTCGTTTTACCATTTTCAACTTTTATAATGTTACTTTCTTTACTAAGATTTAATTCTTCAACACGTGAAAAATCTGTCATTGTAATAAATGATTGACCAATTTCATTTAAGTGTTGACTAATTTTTTCCGAACGATAAGTATCAAGCTCACCAAAAACATCATCCATTAGAAAAATTGGTGTTTTGCCAAGTTTATCTTTTATGTAATAAAACTGACCAAATCTTAACGCAATCTGAAAAGTTTTATGCTGACCTTGAGAACCAAATCTTTTTAATTCAAGATCGTTTATAAAAAACAAAAAATCATCTCGATGTGGACCAACTAAATTCATTGCTCTTCTTAATTCATCATTATGTGCTGAGTTTATATTATCAATAAAATTTTCTTTTATTGAATCTATGTTTTCAGAAACTGTATTATAAATAATTTTTGGTGTTTCCAAATTTTCTACTATTTGTGAATAAGATTTTAATAAATATTTATTAAAATCATTTACAAAACTAATTCGGTATTTTATAATTTCTGTGCCTGCGTTAATTAAAGAAACTGTCCAAGCATCAAGTTCATCGAGAAGGTTTTTATCATAATTTTCTTTTAACTTCCAAAGAATAACTGATCGCTGTCTTAAAATTTTATTATACTCAATTAAAATTTCTAAATAAGTTTTAGACACTTGCGAAATAACTGAATCAACAAATTTTCTTCTATCTGCTGGCGCACCAAGTGTAATTGCATGATCTGACTGAATTAACGAAACTATTGGAAATTTTCCAATAATTTCAGCCGAGTTAGTAATTTGTTTGTCATTCAAAAAAACACTTTTCTTATTTTTGGTTGAATCATAAAATACTCTTGATTCATCATTTGTTAAATCTGCAAAATTTCCTTTCGTATCAAAAAAATTTTCATTTAACGAAACAACATCGCTTTCACTTGCAAGAATTAAATTTTTTGTTGTGCATAAATAGTAAATAGCCTCGAGAATTGTAGTTTTTCCTTGTCCATTTCCACCGATGATAAGATTCAGTTTATCGGAGAAATTGAGCGATGTGTTTTTATGAAGTCTAAAATTTTGCAATTCGAGTTGTTTAAGAACCATTTTAAGAATTCAAACGCACCGGCATCAGAAGCATAATAATATCAATATTTTCTTTTTTCTGAACAGGTTCAATTATTACTGCTTTTGTTGCTGAGTGAAGTTTAAATATTATTTCTTCTTCACTTGTTAAATGACTTAAAACATCTTGAACATAAGCACAATTAAAACCAATTTCTAAACTATCACTGCTAAATTCACAACTTACTTTTTCTTCACCACTTGCACCAAGATCTAAATCTTCTGCTGATATTTCTATTTCTTTTTCTTTAATTGAAAACTTTACTCTTTTAGTTGTTGATGTTGAGAATAGCATCATTCTTTTGATTGAATCAAGTAATTCTTTTGTGTTTACTTTTAATGTTAATTCATTTTCCAAAGGAATTACGCTAGCATAGTCAGGATATTTTTGTGAAATCAATCTTGTAATTAATTCTATATCGTTTAATTTGAATGACATATATGCTTTGTTCATTCTAATTCTAACATCTTTTTCATCAAGAATTCTAGATAAAACAGAAACAGCTCTTTCAGGAACAACATATGAATTATTAAAAACAGATTTTACATTTTTGTACAAAAGATTAACTAAACGATGGCCATCGGTTGTTACAAATCTTAATCCATTATCACTAAACTCGAAAAGAGTTCCCATCATTGCTGGTCTCATTTCTTCTTTACTCATTGCAAAAGAAGATTTATCAAATGCATTTTTTAAATCATTACCATTGATAGTTACCTCATTCATTTCCTTATCATCTTCAAAGGTCTGTAAATTAGGAAATTCTGTAGCATCTAAATAGCTCAAAGAATATTTACCAAAATCTGTAACTAAATTAACTTTTTTTGATGGAGTTAATGTGAAATGTATTGTCGTTTCTTTTAATGAACGAACTATTTCATAAAGTAATTTAGCTTGTACTACAAAACTTTCATTTTCATCAGCAACAACACTGATAGAAGATTTTAAAGATATCTCTAAATCAGTAGCGTATATATTTAACAAGCCATCTTTGATTTCGAATAGAAAATTTTCAAGAATTGACATTGGTGTTCTTGTTGGAACAGCTGGAATTACTTTACTAAGTAATTTCTCTAATTCTTTACTATTGACTTTAAATTCCATAATTACTCTCCATGTTGGATCAAAAAATATCAAAATTACTAAAGAAGTTCAATTAAACATTTATATAAGTTATACACACTCTTTATTATTATTTATATATTTCTTTAAGTAAAAAAAATAATGATTTAATAATAATCATGTGAATATGTTGAAAACTATTATTTTATTGTTTTTTAATGTTAAATCGTAACAATAATTTTTTTTCTTTTGTTAGCTAATTGTTAATAAAATTTAGTTATCAATACATGTGTTAAAAAGATTAACTTACAAACAAATAACAAACATTAAATTAACTAGTTATCCACATAGATTAAGCAGCTGTCATTTCAATTTTATTTTTAATTGTATTAATTATTTCTTTCAGTTTTAAATCGCTTAAAATCATTTCTTCAATTGAAGTTTGTGCGTGAATAACAGTAGAATGATCTCTTCCACCAAAATGTAATCCAATTGTTTTGAGTGATGACTTTGTTAATTGTTTTGAAAGATACATTGCAATTTGTCTAGCTAAAACAATTTCTTTTCGTCTGTTTTTTTCTCTTAATTTATTTTCTTCTATATCAAAATATTCGCAAACAACTTTTGTAATTAATTCTATCGAAATATTAACTTGTTTAGTTGTTGAAACTTCTTTGACGGTTCTTTTTACTAAATCAAAATCTATTTCTCTATTTGTTAAAGAGGCATTTGCTAAAAGCTTTACCAAACATCCTTCAAGTTCACGAATATTAGAAGTAATATTATGAGCAATATATTCTAAAATTTCACGACTTAAATTTATTCCATAAGTTTCACTTTTGTTTTTGAGAATTGCAATTCTTGTTTCTAAATCAGGCGGTTGAATATCGGTTTGTAATCCCCATAAAAATCTTGAAACCAATCTATCGCTTAAACCTTTTAATTCTTTTGGTGAACGATCACTTGAAAGAACAATTTGTTTTCCATTTTGATGTAACGCATTAAAAATATGAAAGAATAAATCCTGAGTTTTTTCTTTTCCAACAAGAAACTGAATATCATCAATAATTAAAGCATCCATACTTTTATAGAAATTAGAAAAATCATTAACAGTGTTGGATTGAATAGCTTCAACAAATTCAACAGTAAATGCATCAGAGGAAATATAAATAACTCTTTTTTCAGGAAATTTTTCTAAAATTTTATTACCAATAGCATGAATTAAATGAGTTTTTCCTAAACCAACACCGCCATAAATAAAAAGAGGATTAAAAGAAGTTTGTCCGGGATTATCTCCAATTGCGTATGCAGCTGCTCTTGCAAGTTGGTTTCCTTCGCCTTTAATAAAGTTATCAAAAGTATATTTTGAAATTAAGCCAGACTCGAATTCCTTTTGAATCTCTACAGTTTGTTTTACTTCTTTTGGTTCTGGAATATTTTGAGTAAAAGTAGTTTCTTTAGTTAAAGGTTCTTTTTCATCTAAAACTAAATAAACAAGCTTTCCACTTTCACCAATAACCTGATTAACGGTTCTGTTTAATAAAGTGTTATAATGCTCTTCAATCCATTCAATGAAATAATTACTTGGAACGTATACTTTTAATTTTGTACCATCAAATTCTGCTGGTTTAATAGGTAAAAACCAAGTACTATAACTAATAAAAGGAATGTTATCTTTAATTATACTTAAACAATCTTTCCAAATTTGAACAGCATCTCTTTCAATTTTTTCATCTGAAATTTTTTCAACAGCGTTTAGCATATTATCCACATTATTTAATTTTTATAACTCATTAAAAAATAAAAACTTTGTTAAAATTTTAGTTATCAACAATAAGTTATCAACAAATTATTAACATTAATTCATTTTTCTAACTACTTATTTTATAATAAAATAAAGAAAAATTGTATTTAATAAGAACAAACAAACAAAAAAAATAAGTGGATAACCAAGACTATAAAAAGTTGTGAAACGTTTCACAAAACAGAATTATCCACATTTTATCAACATGTTAATTTACCTTCAAAGAAGGGCGAGCAAAATAGTTTTTGAAACGCAATCAAGCAAATATTTTTTTCATTTATTTAAAATTTTTTTTAAGCATAGTAAAATTTATCAATGTAATTTTACTTAAAAAATTTGGTGCACAATGAAAAATATTTTAGTTGTTTTTACTGGCGGAACATTTTCAATGAAAATTGATGAATCAACAAAAGCGGCTGTTCCTTTTTTTCATGGTGAAGAATTAATTAAAATGATTCCTGAGGTAGAAGGTAAAGCTAAAATTTCAATTTATGAATTTGGAAATTACCCAGGTCCACACATGACACCTGGGTTGATGCTTGAACTTTCAAAAAAAATTAAATCTTTTATTTTGAAAAAAGATATTGATGGAATTATTGTAACACATGGAACCGACACGCTTGAAGAGACAGCTTATTTTTTAGATTTAACTATTAAAACTGAAAAACCAATTATAGTAATTGGTGCAATGAAAACAAGCTCAGAACCAGATTGGGATGGTCCAAAAAATTTATTAGATGCAATTCATATAATTAATAACCCGAACAGCAGAAATCTTGGTGTTTTAGTTTGTTTAAATGGAGAAATAAATGCGGCAAGCGAAGTAACAAAAACACACACAGAAAATGTAGAAACATTTCACAGTTTAGATTTTGGTTCTCTTGGTTTTGTTGAAAAAGGAAGAGTTTGGTTTAATAGATTACCGCGTAAGTTAGAACATTTTGAAACAGAAAAAATTAACATCAACATAGATTTAATAAAAGTTTATGCCGGTATGGATGATAAGTTTTTTAAATTTTCTGCTGATAGCAAAACAGATGGACTTGTAATTGAAGCGATGGGAGTTGGAAATGTTCCACCGAAAGCATTTGAAGGAATAAAATATGTCGTTGAAAAAAATATTCCTGTTGTTTTAGTTTCCCGCTGTCCTGCTGGTGAAACTCTTGATATTTATGGTTATCCTGGTGCTGGTAAATGGTTAAAACAAATTGGAGTAATATTTGCTGATTATCTGAATGGCCAAAAAGCAAGAATTAAATTGATGATTTGCAAAGGTATCACAAATGATATTAATGAGTTAAGAAAAATGTTTGAAGAATAAAACAGAAAATGATTAATGAGATAAAAAATAAAATCAAAGACTGGCTTGGCTCGATTATAATTTTGCCAGTAGTCGTTTATTTAATTTTAAGCATCGGCAAATTTCATTTCATTGATTATTTAAATTTGTTAATTCATGAAGGCGGGCATGGAATATTTAAAATCTTTGGTGGCTTTATTTACACACTTGGCGGAACATTAATGCAGTTAATAATTCCATCAATGTTTATTGTTTATTATTTTGTTAATAAGAAAAAATTTTTAGCACAAATTTTTTTAGTTTGGCTTGGTGAAAATTTAATTAACATAAGTATTTATATTAAAGATGCAAGAACAAAACAACTTCCTTTACTTGGTGGAAATAAAGTTTATCACGATTGGAATTATTTATTATCAAAAATAAATCTACTTGAATATGATCAGTTAATCGGAGACATTGTAATAATCTTTGCAATCATTTCTTTTTTAATTGCTCTTTTGGTTCCAATATTTTTAAAGAATGAAAAGCCTGTGAATTTAAATTTAGATTTATAAACTCACAGGCAATTTTTATAAGAAGAGAAATTCAACTAATATGTAAATAGGTAATAAAATTATTATTGAAAACTTAAAAATATAAGAAAAGAAATCTGGCATCTTAATGTTGTTTTCTTCAGCAACAGCCTTAACCATAAAATTAGGACCATTTCCAATATAAGTCATAGCACCAAAAAAAACTGAAGCAACAGAAATAGCTTTTAAAAATTCTTCTGGAATATTAGCAACAATATTTCCTGTTGTGATGCCTAATCCTAAAGCTAAAGAATGAAAAGTTACAGCGGTTGGTGTATTATCCAAAAAACTGCTCAACGCACCAGAATAAAAATAAAATTGCCTTATACTATTAACCCCTAAACTTGCCGCATTAGTTTCTAAATATAAAAGACATGGAACCATTGTAACAAATATTCCTAAAAATAAATAAGCAACTTCTTTAATTGGTTCCCAAGTAAAATTATTTGAAACACGTAATAATTTTGGTGTGAATAAAAGTGATAAAATACTCATTGCAATAATTACCGCTTCTCTAATAAATCCATAATAATGATTTTGTTTAATGAATGGTAAATATTGTTCATTTAAAAAAGCCACAGATAAAACAACACCAATTAACCAAAAGAAATTTAATTTACCTTCAATCTTAATAGGCTTGATATACGTTTTGTCAGCAAGTAAAGCTTTCTCGGGTTCTTTTTTGTGATAATATGAATCAACTAAAAAATAAATTATAAGCAATAATAAATTTGTAAAAAGCCATTCAGGAAGTAATTTTAAAAACCAAGTAAAATGAGCTCCTCTTAAGTACATCATAATTAAAGGTGGATCACCAAGTGGAGTTAAAAGTCCACCACAATTAGCAACTATTGCAATAAAAAATAAAATTGTATGTACTTTAAATTTTCTTTCTTTGTTAGTTTGAATAACAGGACGAATCAATAACATTGCCGCACCGGTTGTACCCATTATTGATGCAAGTACGCCGCCAATAGCAAGAAAAGTTGTGTTTGTAATTGGTTTTGCTTCTATATCACCCGAAAGAAAAATACCGCCGGTAATTGTAAATAGTGAACCGAGTAAAATGATAAAAGGAATGTAATCAAAAACCATTGTATGTATAAGATGATTACTCAAATTTGATAGGATTAAAAAAACAACAATCGGTAAACTTAAAACAATTGCAACGATTAGCTTATTAATATTTTTTTCCCAAAAGTGATTCCAAAAAAGTGGAAACACTGCAATTGAAATTAACATTAACACAAAAGGTATTAAAGATAAAAGAGGAATATGAATAATTTGTTCCATAACTAACTCAAATTAATTTGATAAAAGTTTTGCAAATTTAACAACTAATAAATGTAAAAAAGCAAGAAAGCAATAAGATTTTAATTGTAATTAAAAGTTAAAAATCATTAAGTTATATTTATAAATAATATTAATAAAAAAGTTGGAGAAAATATGAAAAAAATATTTACGGCATTATTAATAGCAATAATATCACAAGTTAGTTTATCACAAAACTTATCAAATGAAGAAAATATCATCAATCTTTCTAATTTAAAATGGCAATGGATGTCAGAAAAAAATGTTGATTCACTTGCTAACTTATTTCATGAAAAATCTGTTTTTGTTCATATGGGCGGTTCTTGGGGAAAAGAACAAGAGGTTAATATTATTAAAAGCGGCGGTATATGGTACAAGAAAGCAGATATTCAAGATGTTTCTGTAAAAATTATTGATAATACTGCAATAGTTTTAAGCAAAATTACTTTGCTCGCTGTTGTCGGTGGTAATGAAGTTACTAATCCCTTTATTGTTACAGAAGTTTATGTTAATGAAAATAATAAATGGAAATTAGGTTCACTTTCTTTTACAAGATTACTTTCAAGACCAGAATAAGTTTTTATTTGTAAAGTATTTTAATAAAATAATGAATCTCGAAATTTTGTTAGACTTTTTAAAAAATGTTTCAATAATAACGTTAAACCAAATCTTAAGTTTATTTGGTTTGTTTTTCATTTTTGGAATCTTGTTATACTTTCTTTCAAAATACACACGCAAAGTTTTTATTAACTCTTATAATTATAAATTAGATATTTATTTAACCGGATGGATTGGAGTCCCCGTTCATGAAATTGGTCACGCTGTTTTTTGTATAATTTTTGGTCACAAAATCAATGAGATAAAACTTTTTCAGCCAAATTCATACGATGGAACTTTGGGTTATGTTAATCATAGTTATAACAAAAGAAATTATTATCATCAGATAGGAAATTTTTTTATAGGAATTGGACCAATAATATTTGGCTCAATTATATTGTTTTTACTGATGAGGTCTTTTGTTCCTAATCAAAAAGATATTATAAATCTTCTTTTCACTGAAGAAATACAAAAAATTAATTTCTCAAATACATTTGAAAATATTGGATTTCTTTTCTCTTTTGGTGTAAAACTTATGAACTTGTTGTTATCAGTTTCAAATTTCAATTCAATAACTTTTTGGATTTTTCTCTATATTTCTTTGTGTGTCAGCTCTCATATGCAACTTAGTCCAAAAGATATTAAAGGAATGTTGTTTGGTTTATTTGGAATTGTTCTATTGCTTTTTGTTATCAATGCAATTTCACTGTTAATGGGATTAAACATAACAAGTTTAATTTTAAGTAGCAGAGTTTATTTCACTTTTTTGCTCGGATTGTTTTTTTATGCAATAATTATTTCGGTATTAAATTTTATTTTAATGTATATAATTTTTTCAACAATACATTTTATAAAACATAAACAACTATTATCCTTAAGGTAAGATTAAATTTTTAATAATTGAAAAAACTCTACAAATTACTCAGCTAAACTTTATTATTTGCTTATCGTCCAACGTGTACATTTTTTCAAGGAGATAGAGTGAAATTACTATTAAGATTGTTTTTAATTTTTTCTTTTCAAATAAATGCACAACAATTCTTGATAAAAGGAAAAGTAATAGATAAAAATGACAATCATTCTATTTCATATACAAACATAAGAGTTGAAGGAACTCATTATGGAACTTCTTCAACATATGAAGGCTTGTTTCAACTTAGATTAGAAAAAGGAAATTATAAATTAATCGTATCTAACATTGGATATATTTCCGATACAATTAATGTAAAATTAAATAGCGATGAATTTTTAGAAATCAAATTACAGCCTGTTCCAATTAATCTTTCTGAAATAACAGTTTTACCGGGTGAAAATCCAGCACTTGAAATAATCAAAAGAGTTATAGAAGAAAAGCATAAGAGAAATGAAAAAATTAACACATACATTTTTAGTGCTTACACAAAAGGATTAATAAAAACTGTTCGGGATTTCAGTTCAACTGGAACTCAAGTTGGTATTACAGTTGGTGATTCAAGTAGTGATTCATCAAAATTGAAAATTACAGGTATTATTGAAAATGAAAGCCGCGGATATTTCAAAAAGCCAAACTTTTACAAAGATGAAATTATTGCTCGTAAACAAAGCGCAAATACACCATCAACAATAAATATTTTTACTGGTGGAAGATTAATTCAAAATTTTTATACAGATGATATTCGTTTTTTTAATCGCCCATTGGTAAGTCCAATCGCAGATAATGCAATCGAATACTATGATTATTTAATCGAAGACACTTTAGCAATGGATAAACAAAATGTCTTCAAAATAAAATTTGAACCATTAAAAAAAACAAATCCTGGATTTGTAGGAACACTTTATATTTCAGATAAAACATATAATCTTATAAAGTTAGAAACTGGATTAAACGACCCGGCAAATCCGGGAAGAATTTTTAATAAAATAAACATAATTCAACAATTTAGAATTTTTGATGATATTGTAATGCCAATTGATTATCGTCTAAGTCTTGAAGGTAACTTAATGGGATTATACAAATTTGGTTTTGAGCTAAATTCCATTTTCTTTGATTATCAAATAAACAATAATATAGATGAAGATTTTTTTGATAGGACTGTGATAAAAGTTAAAAATGATGCAGACAAAAAAGATTCTACATATTGGAGAAATATTCAAACAATTCCAAATACAGAAGAAGAAATTGCCGCATACAAAAGAATTGATAGTCTTGAAGCAATTGAAAAAACTTTTTGGGATAATTTTTCATTTCTTGCAACTGCAATTTCTGTAAACAAAAATTTTTCAGTTTATGGACCATTGGCAATTTATTCATTTAATGTAGTTGAAGGACACACATTAAATTTCGGTGGAAATGCAATTCAACTCTTTGATAAAAGACTTAATGCTAATTTAGATTTATCGTACAGTTTCGGTGATAAAAAATTTAAACAAAGTTTTTCAACTAATTATTTTTTAGGTGAATATAGAACAACCAACTTTTCTTTTTCGGCTTACAATAAAATAACAGATTTATTTACAGAATCAATTCATTACAATAAATTGACTTCAACTTTGACATCACTTTTTGGTAAATATGACTTTAGAAATTATTACTACACAAAAGGATTTTCTTTTTCGTTGGGAGGTCTTGTTTTTCCAATTCTAAATTTGGGTGTTGGATTTTTTAACAGAACAGACAACTCAGCAATTAATAACACCGACTTTTCTTTTTTCAATCGAAAAAAAGCATATTCAATAAATCAATCAATATTTGAAACAAAGATTAACGCCATTACAACATCATTTCAATTTGATTTCAGAAAATTTATTGAAGATGGTTATTTCAAAAGAAGAATCGATGATACAAATGGATTTATAACTTTTGGTGGATCAGCAATTTTTAGCAACAAAAAAATATTAAAGAGTAACTTAGATTTTGAAATTTACAGAGCAAACATAAATGGTTCTTTTCCGATTGTTGCGTCAGCAAGTTCAAGATTTTCAATAGTTGTAATAAAATCATCAAATGCAATTCCTTTTCAGATGTTATATGCTTTGCCAGGCAACATTGAAAGTGGAAGCCAATCTTTTACTTTTAGAACTTTAAGAGCTGGAGAAATTTTTGGTGATAATGTTTTAATGCTTTCACTTGAAAACAATTTAAATGATGAATTATTTCGCTTGCTTGGCTTGTCTTTTTTAATTGAAAAGCAAATGAATTTAAGTCTTCACTTTAATGCAGCATTAATTGAAACATCAAACAAAAGCAAAAATATTTTACCATTGAATATTTTGTCAAAGGGTATTTGTGAATTTAAAAAACCATTTGCAGAAATTGGTTTTGGAATAGGTCAACAACTTTTTCCTTTTAAAGTTGAATTTACATGGAAGCTGAATTACAAAGGAAAAAATAATTTTGTTGTTGGTATCAATACACCGATACTTTAATGTATAATGTAAAATGAATAATGTATAATTGCTAATCGATAAAATTTTATTGAGGTATTAATGAGAAAAATTTTTCTAATCTTTTTGATAGTTGGATATACAACTATATTTCCACAAAAAATAGAAATAAAAAAAATTGAACCAGAAAATTGGTGGATTGGAATGAGGTTGAATAAAATTCAACTTATGATTTATGGAAAAGATCTTAAAAGCTTTAAAGCAAAATTTGATGAACCAAAAATTAAAATTATAAAAATCCATGAACTTGAAAACAGCGATTATGCTTTTATTGATATTGAAATTCCAAAAAATATTTTACCTAAAAGCTACAAACTAAAATTACAATCAGGAAAAAATTTAACAGAATTTAATTTTCCAATTCTTAAAAGAGAAAATTCTCAACAAAGGTTTCAAGGATTTAATCAAAGTGATATAATTTATTTGATAATGCCAGACCGTTTTGCAAATGGCGATGTTTCAAATGATTCAATTAAAGGCTATAGCGATTCAATGCAAAAAACACCAAACCAGGGAAGAGCTGGCGGCGATCTTCAAGGTGTTATTAACAAATTAGATTATTTAAAAGATTTTGGTATTACTTCAATTTGGTTAACACCGGTCGTTGAGAATAATACATTTCGTTCTTATCACGGTTATGCAGCTACAGATTTTTATAAGGTTGATCCGCGATTAGGCTCGAATGAACTATACAAAAAATTTGTTGATGAAGCACATAAAAAAAATTTAAAAGTAATTTTAGATCATGTTGCAAATCATTGTAGCGATGATCATCCATGGATAAAAAATTTACCAATGAAAAATTGGTTTAACGGAACATTAGATAATCACCTCGAAGCAAATCATAACAAAATGATTTTTACAGATATTCATGCAGATAGTTCAACAATAAAACAAGTAGAACAAGGTTGGTTTGTCCGTTCTATGCCTGATTTAAATCAAGAAAATATTTTTGTGCAAAATTACATCATTCAAAATACAATTTGGTGGATTGAATTTAGCGGCATTGATGGAATACGTGAAGATACTTATCCATATAACAATCAAAAATTTATGTCAAAATGGGCTGATGTGATTTTAAATGAATATCCAAAGTTAAATATAGTCGGCGAAGTGTGGACTGGTGAAGTAGATTTTCTTTCAACTTATCAAAGAAATAATCCATATAAAAAACCAAACACTTTTTTACCAAGTGTAACAGACTTTGCTTTACGTGATGTTTTAATTCGTTTTGTTGAAGGGAAAGATAACACTTACAATATTTTTAACGTACTTGCAAAAGATTATTTATACACAGACGCAACACAACTTGTTACTTTTGTTGATAATCATGATTTGCCGCGACTAATGTATTTTGCAAAAGGAAATATTCAAAAAGCAAAATTAGCTTATGATATATTATTCACAACTCGCGGCATTCCACAGATTTTTTATGGTTCTGAAATTGGAGTTATTGGAACAGATGACCATGGAAGTTTAAGAATTCCATTTCCTGGCGGGTTTCCAAATGATAAAAGAAATGCATTTAATGAAAAAGAAAGAAGTGATTATGAAAATGATATTTTTAATCACCTTAAAAATTTAATTCAACTTAGAAAAAATTATAAAGCTTTGACACAAGGAAAATTAATTCACTTTCCACCAATTAATGACGTTTATGTTTATTTCAGAATTTATGAAGACGAAAAAATAATGATCATCATCAACAACAACACAAAACTAATGAAAGTAGATTTATCATCTATGAAAAATTATGTGAATCCAAAAAATAAATTAGTTGATTTGAGAAATAGAAAAGAACTTAAAACTGATGAAGAAAGTAAAATTGAAATTCCAGAGGTAAGCAGTTTGATATTAAAAATTAATTAGATAAAAGTTTGCCGTTGACGGCAATAGAAAAAATTTAATGCCCACCACCTTCAAACATTTTTTCGCCAGCAGTAATTCGTAACTTTAATAGATTTTCTTTCGGCGGTTACCTGTCCATTCATTTTGGAAACTATATTTTTCTGACTTCTACAACTTTAGGAAGGTGACAGAAAATCTCTTAAAACAGAACAAAATTTGGTATAAAAAATTGTTTTCCATAAGAAAAACTAAAACAGCCTCCGGCTCTACTTCTGTACAAAAAGTTTATTACGAAAATCGATAAGTTCATTATTTTTTGTAGCATAATTATCCTTTTAGAATGTTATTACTTTATCTGATTCAATAGTCCATGCAGTTAGTTCAGCCATGGTACTGATTTGCGCTCCTTCGATTAAAGGAAGATTTTTTATTCCACGAGAATCAGCGCACGTGCCGCATATTTTTACTTGTCCGCCTTTCAGCAAAACAGATTTTAACATCCGTTCGATGTTGTAGTATCCGTTTGGGGTGTTTTGGTTTGACAAAGCGCAGGTTGCTGCATCTGCCATCAAAAATATTCTTACTTCATTTTCTGGAAAATCTTTTTGAATCTGCATTGCAAGACGAAGAGCGTTGTATGCTTTTTCTGTCCCGTATGGTGCATCGTTAATTAAGATAAGGTATTTCATAAATATTCTCCTATTAGATTTTTTTGTTGTCGAATTATTCTTTCAAACCAATTATTCCATAGTGGTACGGAGGTAATGAAATTTCTTTGTTTATTATTTTAAAATTAGATTCAAGAAGCCAATCAACACATTGAAGAGGAGTTGGGCGGATATTCAAAGATGGACCACGTGGTGTAATTGCGGAATGAATCCAATGAATTACCCCTACTTTGCCACCTGGTTTAAGTATCCTGTAAGCTTCATTCAAAAGGGTGAGAGGATTTTCTGCATGAAGGATATTGAAAAGCATCGTATAATTAACATAGTTTTCTGGAAGTCCAGTTCCATCATTCACAAAATCGCGGTTAATTATTTTTACATTAGACAAATTTTCTTCCAAAACTCTTTCGGTCAATCGCTTAATCATAGACGGTTCGATATCAAGTGCATAAAAATTACCCTTGATAATTTTAGCCGCTGGGATTGTAAACGTTCCATACCCAGAACCGAATTCCACTGCATTGTTTATTGTATAATCGAACTGGAGCTGAGAAAGAATGAATTGAACATCGAAAAATGATTCCCAATAAGTTTCTTCCGGCATCCCGCTTTCACGTATCTTCATAAATTTGACTTTATACTTAAACTATAAAGAGCGTCTTTCAACATTATAATCGAATCGCACACTTTGGGTTCTTTCAAATAATATGAAACATCAGATTCATTTTGAATTTTGGTGAGGATCTTATAATCAACAAGAATTTCCAAGTGCCGCTCAAGCTCATCAATTTCAAGATTCAGCATTGAAGAAATATCATTTACAGAAAGATTTTTATCATACAACGAACATAGAATTTCAACATTTAATTTATCGGCAAAAATCTTATTTAATAAATCTGAAAAAACTGCGTTATTGCCCATCTGACCTATTCCTTTTCAATTGGAAATCCGGCAAACTGCCATGAGTTAACATCTTCTTTTAGAATAACAACATTGAACCCTTTCTTTGTTAAAAGTTTTGCCGCTTCTGCGGCAAGCACGCAATATGGTCCTCTACAATATGCCACGATTTCTTTGTCGGAAGGTAATTCACTAAACTTATCTTTGAGTTCTTTTAATGGGATTGAAACAGCATTAGGAAGATGCCCGCTTGAAAATTCTTCTTTTGGTCTTACATCAATAAGAGTAACTTCATCCTTATTCAGTTTATCCAACAATTCAGTTGAGGAAATAGGAACAAGAGCTGATCTTTCTTCGAAAAAGAGCCGTGCAGTTTCTCTAATTTCGGATGCGCTTTTTTCAGCTAAAGTTTGTAATCCTTTCCAGCATTTAACAACTTCTTCGTTTGCTAAACTGTAAAGAACTCTAACTCCTTCTTTTCTACTTGTTACAATTTTAGAGTTTCTTAATATTTGCAGATGGCGCGAAGTATTTGCAAAGTTCATATTTGTTTCTGTAGAAAGAGTATCAACATCTCTTTCGCCTTGAGAAAGTATGTCAATTAATTCCAAACGTTTTGGACTTGCAAATGCTGTAGCAATGTTTGCAAACTGCTGAAATGTTAAATCCTTGAATTCTCTGCCGGTCATTGAGGCGCTCACTAAATTATTCAATTGATTAATTGAATAATAACGATTTTTTGTGATATTTTCAAACTTACTCTGTTTTAATTAATACCATTAAAATAAACTTATCTATTCCTTTCAAATTTAGAGTTGGCACGAAAAAATAAGTTGAATTAAAATCTGACGTAAAAATTAGTTGAGACTTCTGAAAAATAGATTTCTTATTGACTGTCATTCTCGCGAAAGGGAGAATCTAATTAGTATTTACTGGATTCCTGTTCTCACAAGAATGACTTTTTGAATTTTTCAGAAGTCTCTAGTTGTTTGTTTCAAGAAATATTTTACAATCGAGATTCTTTAAAATTGATTCAAGCCAAACTGAACTTTAACAACTTACCACAATATTGCCCGTTGAAATAATGCGGCAATGTATCCACGATCAAAAAGAATTGGACAGCGGACAAATATTTTATATATTTAATCAAGAATAGATTGATTAAAACAATAAGCATGTAAAACTGACATGAATAAAGGTTTTTTCAAAAGTTTGCAATTCCGGATTTTCTTAATTACAGTGGTGTCTCTCATACCTTTTATATCCTTTACAATTTACGATGCTGAAATTGAGCGGAAACGGAATATTGAAAATTTAAAAAGTGAAGCATTACAATTAGTAAATTTTACCCTAATTGAAGAAGCACGTACCATTGAGGGAAGCAGACAACTTTTAATATCATTATCAAATCTTGCTAATGAATATTATACGAATCCGACACTCTGCAAAAATTATTTTTCAAGCTTATTAGCTAAATTTAGAAGATATGTGAACCTTGGAATAGTTGACAAAAATGGATTTTTATTTGCAAGTGGAAGACAGTTTGAAAGCAGAATAGACTATTCACAGAATGAATTTTTTAAAGAAGCAATACGAAACAATGAATTCGCAATTGGTGAATATTTTCTTGATCCAGTAAGCCATAAAAAAATTATTAACATGGGATATCCAATATTTGATGATAAAAAAAGAATTAAAGCCGTTCTTTTTGCATCGTTAGATGTAGAGTATATTGATGTCATTGAAAAAAAACTTGCAAAGATTTTTCATGAAAAATCCTTATTTATAAAAACTGATGATAAAGGGAACATATTAGCAACACATTCCACATCCAATGAACTTATAAAAAGTATTATTAATCCTTTGTTACTTAAAAGTATCTTGAGGCAAGAAACCGGAATAATTGAGACTCCGGGTCCTAACAATCAGAAGTATCTCTTTGTCTTTACTAAAACTAGCAGTACTTTGTTTCAACAGAATCTTCATTTAATAATTGGCGTTAACAGGGAAGATTTTTTTTCAGAGATAAACAAAACACTTTACAAAGATCTTTTTTTGATAGGAGTGTTATTTGTAATTTTTTTAGTGAGTGTTTTGATTTATAGTGAGAAGTACATTCTTAAAAGTGTAAAGAAACTGATACGAGCAACCAATGAGAGGGCAGCAGGAAATCTAAAGATTAGAAGTAATGTTGATTATGATTCAGGAGAATTAGGACAGTTAGCTATGTCATTTGACCGGATGGCTGAAACATTAGAAAAACAAAATAATGAGCGAAGCAAAATGGAAGAAAATCTTCGTGAAAGCGAAGAACGATTCCGTAATCTCTTTGAACATTCACCTGTTTCTTTATGGTTGGAAGATCACTCCGAGATCAAAAGGTACATTGATCAACTACGAATTACCGGAGTTGAAGATTTTAAAATGTATTTTCAGGCGCATCCCGAAGAGCTTGCAAATTGCGTATCAATGCTGAAGGTTGTTGACGTAAATAAAGCCACTCTTCAATTGTATCAGGCAAAAAGTAAAGAAGATTTACTTAAGGGATTACTCATAATATTTAGAAAAGAGTCCTATGCGGTTTTTACAGAGGAGTTGATTGCTTTAACATCAGGGAAGACGATGTTTGAATGTGAAGCTGATACGCAAACTCTTACAGGCAAAAGAAAATATGTCATCTTCAAATTGTTTGTATTGCCGGGCTATGAGGAGACTTGGTCGAAGGTACTTGTTTCTATGACAGATATCACCGAGCGCAAACAGGCAGAAGCACAAATCCGGTTTCAAGCTTCCTTGCTCGAACAGGTATCAAATGGTGTAGCAGTTGTAGATAATGAAGGTAAATTAATTTATTGGAATCACTATGCTGAAATTCTACATGGCTGGAAGTCGGAAGAAGTAATCGGCAAATCAGCATTAGACTTTCTAGTTTCGGAGAAGCAAAAAAAACTTGCTCAGGAGCTGATCAACTCAATTTTACAAGAAGAGCACGCTGAAGTGGAAATTCCCCTTTTGAAAAAAAATGGCGAAGAGTTTCCAGCACATGTGAGTTATTCTGTATTGCGGAATGCATCTGGTGAACCGATCGGAATTTTGGGTATCAGTATTGATATATCAGAGCGCAAACGGACGGAGATGTTGTTGCGGGAAGCTCTTGAGCGGCTTCAAACAATCATCCAGGCGTCGCCACTTGCAATTCTTGCTATAGATCCTAATGGCAAAATAATGAATTGGAATGCCGGCGCAGAACAGATGTTTGGGTGGAGCGAAAAGGAAACCGTTGGAAAAGTTTGCCCAACTGTACCGTCAGAATGGCTTTCAGATTTCCATGATATGATCACGCAAGTTGTTCAAGGCAAAACCTTTTCTGGACTTTTACGATACCGCCAGAAGAAGGATGGGACGTTGATAAACGTAAGTATTACTACTGCACCGTTGCGTAATGCAGAAGGAAAAGCAATCGGTGCCATCGCAATACTCGAAGATGTATCTGAACGGATAAAAAGTGAAGAAGAGAGAAACAAACTATTAGTAGAGATTCAAAAAGCTGATAAACAATTACGAATACTTTCACGTAGAATAATTGAAACTCAAGAAGCAGAGAAAAAGATTATATCGCGTGAACTGCATGATGAAATCGGACAAACACTAACAGCTGCAAAGATGACCCTTCAATCTATTCAAAGAAATACAAAATCACCTAAATTGAAAGAAGAACTTGAAGTTACAATTTCTTATTTAGAACAGTCTTTGCAGCAGGTAAGAAATATATCATTGAATCTAAGACCGTCAATTCTTGATGATCTGGGGATAGAAGCAGCTTTACATTGGTTAATAAAGCGAATATCAGAAAGTACCGAGATCAAATTTGATTTGAAGTTTAATCTATACGGATTTGAATTACCGAAAGACTTACAGCTCAATTGCTATCGGGTTGCACAGGAAGCATTAAACAATATTGTGAAGCATTCAGAAGCAAAAAAAGTGGTAATCAGTCTTAACATAATAGTAGATTCAGTTCATCTTAAAATTAAAGATGATGGCAAAGGATTTAATATGCATGAAGTAAGAGAAGAAGCTATGAAAGGAAAAAGTCTTGGTATATTAAGTATGGAAGAAAGAGTGCAATTAGCCGGAGGTGAGTTTAAAATAATTTCCACCGAGAAAAACGGAACAGAAGTACAAGCCATTTTTCCACTTCCGAAGCAATAAAGGGAACGCAAAAGTATGACTGAAATAAAAATAATTTTAGCTGATGATCATAACATTGTAAGAGCCGGAGTTCGTTCGTTATTGGATAAAATTCCGGGAATGAAAGTTATTGCTGAAACAGGCAATGGAAGGGAGGTGATTGATTTAATAAGAAAGTACAGACCAGATATTGTACTATTGGATATTTCTATGCCGGAATTGAATGGATTAGAGGTTACGCAATTAGTGTCAAAAGAATTTCCAGAAATAGGGATTATAATTTTATCTGTGCATAAAAGCGAAGAATATGTTCTGCAAGCATTACATTTCGGGGCATCTGGATATTTACTTAAAGATACCGCTGCAGACGAGCTGGAAATAGCAATCAATGCAGTTGCACGAGGAGAGAAATACCTCGCTCCATTTGTTTCAAAACAAGTAGTAGAAAACTTGCTGATGCAAATAGAAAGTAAAAACATAAAGAAAAAATGCAAACAATTGCCTTTAGAAATTATGACGCCACGTCAAAGGGAAATTTTACAATTAATAGCTGAAGGAAACAGCACCAAAGAAATAGCATTTAAATTAAATGTGAGCATAAAAACCGTCGAATCGCATCGCAAACAATTGATGGATCGACTCCAAATACATGATATTGCGGGATTAGTACGGTACGCAATAAAAATAGGTATTGTTTCAAGCGAGAAATAGCAGTACCCATTAGAATCGAAACCCATCACTAAAAACTTAGTAACTGATGTTACGCTCTTTCATAATCTTAATCGTAATCTGGTTCCGGCAATGCCGTCACTATGTGATAAATCCAATTAAGATTATGATTAAGAGCCTGCCTCGACTTGCGCTCGCCTCGCTTTGTCGAACTATGTGAAGCGAAAGCGGGTCGGGCAAGATTAAAAATTGCTTACATAACATGACTTGCTAACTCACCTTACGCGTTATTTGATTTCCTATTGCCACGACTTTTAAAACCCGTGTTAAAAATTATAGAGCGAAAAGCCTTTTCGCTCGTTAGGGTAAGAATTAAATCTAAATTCGTATGAGCGATTAAGCTAATCGCTCTACATTTACAATTAAAGATTTTATAAAATAGCTCCGTGCTTCAGCACGGAGAATATTAGGCAAAATACAATACTTGGCTTTAGCCACATTTTTAAGTTTTATATGCGGATAAAAACGGAAGATTCCTTTCTTAATTTTCTCTGGCATACTCGCCTCGCTAAAGACATGCCGAAGCTATATTAACGATTGTGCAACACACTCTACTAGCGGGCAAAAGTAAGATTTCATTTTTCTTTTTGAGTAAGACGAGTTCGCAAGCATCATCTAAGGTATTTAGTATAGTTCTTTAAGGATTTTCCTAATACTTAAATTCGGAACGTATGCATAATTTTGCAAGTAAAAAAACAAGCGGCGTAAAGAGACAAAAATGAAGAAAAAACGTGTTCTATTAGTGGATGACAACAAGCAATTTCTTGAAGCCGCGAGTAAAATAATTAAAGCAGCAAATCATGCAGTGTTAATTGGCGGAGTAACCACAGGAGAAGAGGCAGTTGAAAAAATTGAGCATGAACATCCCGATATTGTATTAATGGATGTATCTATGCCCGGTATAGGTGGAATGATGGCAACACGACTGATAAAGAAAATGGTTAATCCGCCTCAAGTAATAATCTTAACATTGTATGATACATCAGAATATCGTAATGAAGCTAAAGCCGCCGGTGCAGACGGATTTATTTCAAAGTCAGATTTTGTAGATAAAATTTCAGATATATTTTCCGGGAAGTTTGTGCAATGAAAGGATGAGAAAAACAATGTCAATATTTAAAAGATTTAAAAAAAGTTACTCGTTATTATTATTAGTCAACTTGTTACAAATAGCAATAGTCGTTATTCTTTACAATACAACCGAACGAGTTATTAAAACAGATAAAAATGAGCGCAATCTTAATAAAATAACTCAACATTTAGATAGTGTTCTAATTTCCTTGAAAGATGCTCAACGCGGAGAGCGAGGTTTTGTAATTTCCGGAAAGGAAACTTACCTGGAAACATTTTTCAGCGCAAAAAATAGATTGAATAGAATAATTGACGATTTAGAAACTTCTTTGAAAGAACAAAATAAAGTTCAGCAAAATCTTATTTCCTCTGAACGATTGATGAAAAATGCACTTGCAAAGTTTGATGAAATAATAAAAATAAGAAAAGAAAAAGGGGCGGTATTAGAAAAATTAACACGGGTTGATTACGAAGCAAAATTGTTTATTGATACCTTCCAAAACAAGATTAGACCGATTGAAAATTATGAAAAAGAAATGCTTAATAATAATGTGCGTGAATCATTATCAAGTTTACAGGAAATGGTTATCCTTCTGGTTATCAGTGGGTTCGTTATTGTTGTTCTGATTATTCTTCTTAGTATTAACCTGATTAGAAACATTTTAAAAAGTGAGGATTTAAGTCTTAAATTAGAAGGTAGTGAGAAAAAATATAATTTCTTATTCGAGTTATCCGTTGATGGTATTATTGTTGCTGATTTAAATGGAATTATTACAGACTGCAACACAGCAGCATGCAAAATTTTTGGCTATTCTAAACAAGAGTTGATCGGAAAATCTTATCATATTATTTGGCCCGATGAACAAAAACATCTTCTTCCAGCAAAAATTATTCGTGATACCAAAACCGGTGATCGACTAATTGATAGAACTTATGTGAAAAAAGATGGTACAATTCTATACGCAGAAGTATATACAAAACTGATCGAAATAAACGGTATATCAAACGTAATTGCTCATATAAGAGACGTCACAGATAAGAAGCAAGCACAAAAAGCAATTGCAAAAAGTGAAGAGAAATACCGCAATCTTTTTGAAAGAAGTCTTGCCGGTATTTTTAGGGCAACCACCGATGGACAAATAATAGAATGTAATGCTGAATACTTAAAAGTATTAGGCTATAACTCTATAGATGATATTAAAAAGATTTCTACCAAAAGCATATATGCCGATCCAAGGGATAGAGAAAAACTTATTGAGCTGTTAAGAGAACGAAAAGAAGTGAAAGATTATGTTATGAAGTTGAAGAAAAAGGACGGATCTTATGTTTGGGTGTATGACAATGTATCGCTGATATATGACGAGGATTTAAAGAAAGAAGTTCTATTCGGTACAATGGTGGATATTACCGCACAGAAAGAAGCTGAAAAAGAAATTGAATTGTTAGCACATTCTCTTGAAAGTATTAGTGAGTGTATTTCAATTACAGATGAAAACAATATAATCCTTTACGTTAACAATGCTTTTGTCAAAACATACGGTTACTCTAAGGAAGAATTGATTGGTCGGGATATATCAATTGTTCAGCCGCAGCCTCAAGAGGTTCCGGGCATTCGAAGTGACATTCTTAATCTTACAAAAAAAGGTGGATGGAAAGGAGAACTGATTAATAAAAGAAAAGATGGTTCTGAGTTTCCGGTTTATTTGTCGACTTCAATTGTAAAAGATTCAGAAAATAATGCTATTGCATTAATTGGCGTTGCAATGGATATAACCGAGAGAAAACGTGCCGAAGAAGAAATATACCGGCTTAATCGTATTTATACCCTGCTCAGTAATATAAATCAAGCTCTTGTTCGAATAAAGGACAAAAGACAATTGTTCGAAACAGCATGTAAAATTGCGATCGATGATGGAAAATTTAAAATGTCTTGGATTGGTTTATTTGATGAACAAAGTGGTGAACTGAAGGTTGAATATTCTCATGGTTTTGATGACGGCTATTTGGATGAAGTAATTGTGAACAAAAAAAGTTATTCGGATGGTGTTAAACCTATTTCAGAGTTGACCACCACAGGTAAGGCTTTAATATTTAATGATATTGAAAAGCTTGACGCAAATCTATTTTGGCGGCAGCAGGCATTAAAACGGGGATACAAATCCAACATAATATTCCCATTAAAAGTATTCGGCAATATAATAGGGATTTATAGTTTGTTTTCGGATCAAGCTGGTTTCTTTGAAGAAAAAGAAATTAAGCTTCTTGAAGAAATGTCAGAGGATATTTCTTTCGCTTTGGAAACTATGGAACTTGAGAAGAAGCGAAAAGAAAGTGAATCTCTTTTTTATACGCTTGCTGATAATTCTCCCGTTGGAATATTTCGAACAAATGCAAGCGGTTATACAACTTATGTTAATCCTAAGTGGTGTCAGTTAGCCGGAATGAAAGCAGAAGAAGCTTTAGGAGATGGCTGGTTAAAAGCTGTTCATCATGAAGATAGAAAACGGGTTTCAGACTCTTGGCATTTAGCAACCGAAGAGAAGAAATCATCTATTACTGAATATAGATTCCTCAGACCGGATGGAAGTATTGCATGGGTTATGGGGCAAGCAATTCCTGAATTAAACTCCAATGGTCAAATTAATGGATACATTGGAACAATTACGGATATTACTAACATAAAATTATATGAACATGAGCTGATAAAAGCAAAAGAAGTTGCTGAAAAGGCTAATAAACTAAAAGATGCATTTATTAATATTATATCTCACGAGATAAGAACACCTTTGAATGGAATGTTAGGACTTTCAAGTATAATAAAAGAAAATTACGCTTCTTATATTACCAAAGAGGATGAGTTTTTATTTACTGGAATTGATATCTCGGCTCGCAGGATTATTCGAACTTTTGATACGATCTTAAACTATTCAAGGCTACAAATAGGTGAATATACGGGTAATTTCAAGGAAATAGATCTCTATACAATCTGCGAACGGATAATTCATCAAAACAGAGAAGCTGCGGAAAAAAAGCAACTCGAATTAATATTTGACTCTAAATGTGTTGAAGCTAAAATAATTGGGGATGAGTATTCAATCACCGAGGCTGTTTTAAATTTAGTAGAAAATGCCATCAAGTTTACAAAAAAAGGATTTGTTAAGGTAACACTTTCCACCGGAAAGACCGGAGGCATAACGATTGAGGTAAAGGATACCGGAATAGGTATTGATGATGAATATTTAAAACATCTATTCGAACCTTATAGACAAGAAGAAATGGGGTACAATAGAAACTATGAAGGATTAGGACTTGGCCTTGCTTTAGCAAAAAAATTTATTGAGTACAACCATGGTTTACTTTTGGTCGAAAGTAAAAAAGGAGAAGGAACAATTTTTACAATTAAATTTTGATTCGAGAAATGTCACTGCTTAATTAATAAACGAACCTGCTAAAAATATTAAAAGGTGGAATTATGAAGAACACAGCACTCATAATTAAAAAGTGGCGTGATATTTCCATTGAAAAGAAAGTAATTGCGGGATGGATATTTTCACTCATTATAGTTCTTTCAATTAGTGCTATACTCTACTTCTCAAAACAAGAACTCCGTCAAAGCTCAGACGTTATAGTACTGAATACAGAGCTGCGAACCGCAACCCAAGATTTGCTTTCTTCAATACAGAAACTTGAGATAGTAAGTAAAAGTTTTGTGCTCACAGGTAACAGCCTGGACTCGATAAAGTATTTTGCCGACCTCGATTCACTTCGAAAAAATTTAAAACGGCTTGAAAAACTAATCAACAATCATCCAAGATTTGTAAAATACTTCTTGCCACTGGAGAAAACCATTCGCGAGGAACTTTACAGAATAAACCATCTTTCATTTTCTTTAAAGCACACCAAGCTTATGGATCTTGAAGTCATTCGTATTGAAGAGAATATCTATAAAAAACTCGATAACTACTGGCAGCTTTTGGATGATGAAGAAGAACAGGTAACATTAGAGCAAATACAGGCATTTCATTCCAAACTTGGAAAGAACTTAAATTATTTTTTTACTTTGATATTAGTTTATCTTGTACTCTTAACGGCTTTATTTTTAATAATTATTTTCGATGTAAAAAAACGCAGAAAGTTAACCGCCGAAATTGCCGGCAAAAGAAAAGAATTGGATATTATTCTCAATACCGCTCCGGTATTTATATTTGTAAAAAATTTAGAAAAGAAATTTACTCTTGTAAATAAATCTTTTCTGGAATTCTTCAAAGTTGATAAAGAAAAAATTCTTCTTAACGATAACAAACAAATAATCTCTCGGGAAGAAAAATGGCTTACTGATGAAGAAGACGAGGCGGTAATTCATAATAAAATCACCTTAAAGAATATTGAACGAAAAATTTCACTTCCTGATGGAAGATCAGTATGGTTAAATATAAACAAAGCTCCTTTGTATAACGACAAGAATGATGTAATCGGAATTGTAGGGGTGATGGAGGACATAACGCAAAGAATTGAATTTCATGAAAAATTGATTGCAACTCAAAAAGAATTGGAATTACTCAATAAACAAAAAGATAAATTATTTTCAATAATTGCCCACGATCTGCGCAGCCCTTTTACGGGCATGCTGGGATTTGCAGAAATATTAATTGAGGATTACGCCGAACTTTCCGAAAATGATAAAAATTTTTATATACAAGGAATTTATTCTTCACTTAAAGACCTTTTAACATTAATCGATAATCTTTTAACATGGGCACGCGTTCAACTTAGCAGGGTGGATTTTTATCCCCAAGAAATATCTTTGCAAATGATTGTCAATTCTGTTTTTAGCTCTCAGAGGATTACCGCAAATAATAAACAGATTAAACTGGAGTCTGAAATTAGTGGTGAGATAAATGCTTTTGCCGATGCAGATATGATTGAAACGGTCATCCGAAACCTTGTATCCAATGCAATTAAATTTACCAACAATGGAGGAACAATAAAAGTTAATGCAATTAATGAAAGAGATTTTATTAAAGTCGAAATTCAAGATAACGGTGTGGGTATGAAACCTGAGATTGCAAATAATTTATTTAAAAATGATACGCAAGTAACTACAAAAGGAACAAAGGGAGAAAAAGGAACTGGACTCGGACTTATTATCTGCAAAGAATTTGTTGAAAAACATGGAGGTAAAATTTGGGTTGAGAGTGAGCTTGGTAAGGGAAGCCGAGTTATTTTTACAATTCCTAATTCAGATTCAAATATAGAAAAAAGCGATACTCCCATTCGCTTATAAATAATTATTCGCATACCTCAAATTTTGCTGCTAAAGATAAACAAAGATTTGAATTGTAAATCTTTATGTTCTTAAAGTTTTTTAATACATAGCCAGCCCTTAAAAACCAAAATTTCTTTTGGGGAATAAATAACTCGATTGAAAGGAAAAACTGCCCAAGGAAGATGTGGATTGATAAAATAAATTAACGATAGAAAAAGAGATAAAAAAGAAGACTCCTATTTTTCATCCTCCTTTTAAAATTAGATGCATCTGTAAATAGCATTAAATTGATTGCATCAATGAGTGTAAATAATTTTCTGCAAATGGTTAAAAGGATAATTTAACTAAGTTATGAAGAGTGAAGATAAGTAACACTTAGTTACAAAAATTATCTAAATGTATTTCAGACAAATTAGAAATAATTACACTTAAAGAGCAGAATAATTTATTTGGACCATGTGTTGGTGAAGCTGAGGGAGCTAACTTTTAGCTTGCAGTTCTCTCTGAACTAAGATGCAGAGGTTTCCAGGATATTCACATTTTTTGTATTTATAGACTCCAAGGTTTCTCGGTGCCATTAAAATCATTTTTCCCAATGAGGATACACTAAAAAATGCTCGTTCATGCTTACAGAGATTTATCTAAAAAAAGGACTGTGCCTATGCAAAATTGGGCTTTTGTTCCCTTCCAATTTTCAATTATTTTTAACCATAGAATTAAGCCGCTTTTATGACTGCTTTCTTCCATTTGCACAAATATCTTTTATCGTCTCAATCACTCAAAATTCACTGCAGGCAATTTGATAATAAATTTACTTCCTTTAGGATAATTGGGTTCAACTGTTACCTGTCCATTCATTTTGGAAACTATATTTTTGACAAGACTCAATCCTAAGCCAAATCCTTTTGAATTATTTTCATGTGTCGAAACACGGTAGAATCTTTCGAATATTTTTCCCCTTTCTTGTTCTGGAATTCCAATTCCATTATCGGTTACAGTTAGCATTACATTTTGATTTTCAATATTACATTCGATTAAAATTTCTTCATTCTCTGCTGAATATTTTATAGCATTTTCAATTAAGTTCTGAAGCACCATCAAAAAATAATCTTCTCTACCACGTAAAAAAATATTCTTTCCAAATTTGAATTTAATATGAGGTTGATTATACAATTTCGAAACTTCTTCAAGGAGTTTTGAAAGATTAAAAATGTTTTTAACACAATCACAAGTATCAGATTCTTTAGCTAAAATCAACATTGTTCTGACAATTTTAATCATTCTTTCAGTTTGTTCGTGTAAAATTTTTATTGATTCATAGTGTAACTGTGTGAAGTCATTCTGTTTTAATAAAAATTCAATTTCTGATTTCAATGAAGTAAGAGGTGTCATCAGTTGATGAGATGCATTATCAGAAAAATGTGCAATCTGATTAATTTGAAATTCAAGCCGTTCAAAAAGATTATTCAAAGTTGTTTTTAGTTTTCCAAGTTCATCATTATCATCGGCTTCATAAGTCAGACGCTTGCTTATATTTGAAGCACTGATTTCATTGGCTAAATCTATAATTCTGTTAATTGGGGCAAAAGAACTTTTAACGAAGAAGTAGCTTATTACAATAAACATCAAAACAAAAAAAGGAAAAGTTGTTAGATTGAAAAGCATTAAAGAATTGGCAAGTGATTTCGAAGAAGACTTAAAAGTTGCCAATTCAATTATTCCCAATAATTTATTTGCGTTGTCTGTAACTTTGCAAAAGCCTACGCGAAGTTCTTCACCATTTAAATCAAAATCTTTAAAAGCATAATTATTTTGAAAATCATTTGGTAGGATGACATTATATTTAGTTATTTTTTTTGTGTTGTCGCTTTGAAACAGAAGTTTTCCATTTGCATTATAAACCTTTAGAAAAAAAGGTGATTGTGTTACTTCCACCAAATCAGTTTCCTTAAATTCATCTGTATTTCTTATAGACAAAGAATCATTGTAAAAATCCATTGCTAAAGATATGTGTTCAAGTTCATGCTTCAGGTGAGTATCAATGCTTTCTTCCAGTAAATAGGATAGTTCTAAATAGGTAAATAAATTAAACACCAAGTAAATAACTATCAGGGATATAAAAAGCCATAAAATATTGCGTTTTGTTGTATATGTAAGTAATGGCTTATTCATTTATAAAAATATAACCTTCGCCATAAATCGTTCTAATAAAAATTTTATCTGAATCCGATTCTAATTTTTTTCTTAGATTTTTTACTGTTACTTCAACAAGATTTGAAGATGGTGAAAATGGAAGTTTCCATACATCCTCCAATAGTTTTTCTTTGCTGATAATTTCACCCTTATGGAATAGAAAATATCTCAGTAAATCAAATTCCTTATCACTCAATTTTATTTCCTCCTTACCAATACACAAAGTGCGTGTTAAAATATTTAACACATAATCTCCAAAGATTATTTCATTTCTAGAGGTTTTTACTCTTCTGATAACAGCTTGAATTCTAGCAAAAACTTCCTCAAAAGAAAAAGGTTTTGTAATATAATCATCAGCACCGTAGTTGAAAGCTTCTATTTTATTTTTTAAATCAGACAAAGCCGTAAGAAGAATAATAGGCACCTGATTACCAGTTTCACGAATTCTTTTACAAACTTCAATACCCGATAATTTGGGTAAACGCCAATCAAGAAGAATAGCATCAAACTCAAATAAGTCAACTTTTTTCAAAGCTTCATCACCATCTACGGCTATAATAGCATGATGCCCTTCGGAAAGAAAATTTTTCCTCAGTGAATCAGCAATACTTTTTTCATCTTCAACGATTAGTATTTCCATAATCTAAATTCTTTTGTGTGAAAATAATCACTTAACAAGACATAATCATTTAATCAATTATGAAAAATTTTTAATAATTGTTAATTAGACAAATTTATCTTCTACTTATATTTTTATGCTAGAATTTTAATTAACTAAAAACTATTCCAATAAAAACGGAGTAAAAAATGATTAGCAATATCTACAGACATTTAATCATAATTCTGTTTTTTACAATATTATTTCCATATCTTAATTATGCGCAAACATACATTGGCTCGGATAAATGTATGTTGTGTCATAATAATGTCAATTCAAAATTGGGTTATAATATTTATGAAGAACACATGAAAACAGGTCATCCATACAAGTTAAATCCAGTTAATGGAGCTGAACCGACTTATCCTGCAAATACAACTCCAGGTGTTCACTCAACTCCACCAAATACAACATGGAATGATTTTGCTTATGTAATCGGCGGTTATGGATGGAAAGCAAGATTTGTAAAAAAAGATGGAAGAGTTTTCACATCAGATCCCAAGGCACAATATAATCTTGAAACAGGCGGCTGGGTTTCTTATAACCTGAATACCGAAACAAAATATGATTATTCATGTTTCAAATGCCATACAACTGGAGCTAGTCCAACAGGATCTTGGACTGGTAATGCAGCAGAAATTGCTGGAACATTTAGCGAGCCCGGTATAAGATGCGAAGGATGTCATGGTCCAGGTTCTGATCACATGGCTAATCCAGTTGGAGTAAAACCTCCTGTCACAGGTACTGATTTACAAATCACAAAATGTGGTGAATGTCATCAACGCGGTGGAACCACAAATGCAATTCCAGCCGGCGGTGGTTATATTCAGCATCATGAACAGATTAATGAAATGAGATCTTCTAAACATGGTGATGGAAAAGGAGTTGATCTTACATGTGCATCATGTCACGACGCGCATATTGCATTAAAATATCCTAAAGCAGCTGGCAATGGTTTGAAAGCAATAAAAGTTAACTGTCAAACATGTCATGCAAACAAACAAATTTTAGTAAATGGTAAACCTAAAAGTATTGATTGCGTAGATTGCCACATGGCGCAAGCAGGAAAATCAGCTGTTTCAGTTCAAACCGGAAATGGATTACGCGGAGATGTAAAAACACACATTTGGAAAATAAACACAAAAGCAGTTACAAAAGATTCTATGTTTACACCTGACAAAGCAAAAGTTAAATTAGATGCTAATGGTTACGCAGCTTTAACTCTTGATTTTGCTTGCTTAAAATGTCATACTACTCAAGATGTTACTTGGGCTTCTGGTTATGCTAAAGAAATTCATAAAAATGGAATTACTGGTATTACAAACAAAACTGAAATTCCAAATAGTTTCAACTTAGCACAAAATTATCCAAACCCGTTTAATCCAAGCACAACAATTAAATTTGCACTACCAAAATCTGAACATGTTAAATTAAGTGTTTATAGTATCAACGGAGAATTGATTGCAGATTTAATTGATAACATGATGCCAGCAGGAAATCATTCGGTAACTTTTGATGCAAGCAGATTACCAAGTGGAGTTTATATTTATACAATTTCAACAAACAGTTTTAATTCATCGAAAAAAATGATTTTGATGAAATAATCGAAAAGAATCTCGGTTAATAATTTAAAAACCTCCGGTGATGTAAAACATTTTAAGCCGGAGGTTTTTTTATTTTCAATAAAGTGATATTAAAAATGTAGTTAAAAAACTTACTATAGTAGATGGTTACAACAATATTTTTTTAAAGAAATTATTTTGATTTAAAAATTTATATTCAATTTAATGCCCACCACCTTTAAACATTTTTTCGCCAGCAGTAATTCGTAACTTTAATAGATTTTCTTTCGGCGGTAAAGGACAAGTTGCATATTTTGTAAACACACAAGGCGGATTATATGCTTTGTTGAAATCAATATAAAACTTTTGTCCTTCTTTAGGTTTTTCAACACTCAAAAACCTACCCGCTCCATAAGTTTCGTTACCACTTGTTTCGTCTCCAAAAATTATAAAGAAGGAATCTTCTCCACCATCAAGAGCTTCTAAAGAAAATTCTTTTCCATCTTTCTTAAAATAAATTTTTCCAGCAGCTTTTGATGTGTCTATCATTCCTAAAATGTTTTGGATTAAAATATTCTTCATTGGATTATATGGAACAAATTTAGCCTCGATTTTCCAATCTTCATTTATTGGAAATGTTTCTATGCCTTTAAAATTTTTAACAAGAGGAGCTTCTAAATCGCGAAGACGAACACCATATTTTGGTCCTCGCTTGATTATATACCATCTTAAATTTTTATATGCGAGAACAGTTGGATTTCCTTTTAAATCATTTTGCAAATTAAGACTTGTTATTTTTTCCCCACTATTTGTTACTTCAACATCAGGATTAATTTCAACAGTTACTAAAGTATCTTTCAAAATAAACTTTCCCATAAATTTTGGAGCGGGTTCAGGAAAAACAACATCATTAGATTTATCCGAACCGAATTTATTCTCACCATCTTTTAACCAAAGTAATCCAATTAAATTCAGCCAGCCATTTTCTTTTTTAAGATTTTCAATTCGTTTATTATGCCAACTCTTAATCTCAGAAATATATTCTTTGCTTCCTTTTTCTTTTAATGATTCACCGCAAGCAAAAAGCAGATAAATAATAAGACTTAATGAAAGATACTTTTTCATTTTAATTCCAATTTATTTTGAAAAAGAAGTTTTATAAACAACATTTCCGTTGACATCTATAACTTGAACTAATGTTTCTTTTTCACCAACAGAAAAAGACATAAAGCCATTTACAGATTTAGCAAATTTTGTATATGGAATAGTCCCAGTTGGTCTTAGTTCAGAGCCAGCACCCGAAACAAAATACTCTGTTTTACCTTCAGCTTTTAAGTGTTGTAAATCATGTTCGTGACCACAAATGTAAGCATGAACATTATACTTTTCTAAAATTGGTTTTAATACTTCACCGGTTTCACTTTTTTGATCTTTCCTAACACCACCAGTTATTACATGTTGATGACCAATTACAAACTTCCAATCGGCATTAGAATTAGTTAACAAACTATCAAGCCACTTAATTTGTTTTTCAGGATTTTTTTCTTGTAAATCAGGATAAGTTTCTGGTCTTTTATAATAGCTTTTTTCAAATTGATTTGTATCTAAAAAGATAAAAAGAATTTTCACATTTGTTGAAGGAATAGTTTTTTCAAATGAATAATAATAATCAGGCATTCTCCATCTTCTGCTTTTTTTAGAATATTCAATTTGAGCCTTTGTGTTGCCGCGATAGTCATGATTACCTAAAACAGAATACCACTCGGTTAATAAATGTCCTTGATTATAAACATTCTCAAAAGAATACCACCATTGCGGATCATCAACACTTGCAACGCCAACTCCGTAAAAATTATCACCTGTTGAAATAATAAATGAGGGATTAATTATTGCTGCGGCATTGTTCATGGCAACAGCGGTTTTCTTTTGAAAAAAATCACCCGCTCTTCCCCAATCGCCAATTACGAAAAAGTTAAAAGTATTTTTAGGTGCTAAAATTGGTTCATTCTTTTGAACTTGTTGAGCTGATAAATTTGACAAAAACAGAAACAGAAAAAGAAAGAATAATTTTGTAAAAGAAGAAAATGTGTTCATTTTATCTCACTTTTGTTTTTATAATATTTATTACAAAATTAAATCTAATTTTTAAAATAATGTTTACTTTTTTTTATATTACTTAAAAGACTTCTAAATCATTTGTACAAGGAACCTAAATGGCTGAAAGAAAGAAAAAAAATGTTACTCCAAAAAAATCAGCCCAAAAATTGAAACAGAAATCGTCCAGAAAAAATTCATCTTTATCAAATTTAAAATCTGTTTATTTTGATTCTATTTTTAATAATTCTGGATTAGGAATAGTTATATTTAAACCAGATGGAACAATATTAAAGGTAAATGATGCAACATTAAAGATGAGTGGCTATACTGAAGATGAATTAAAATCAATAAGCGATTTTTTATTTGTTTATCCGGATGATATTAATAAAACGAAAAAGCATATTAAAAAAATATTAGAAGGAAAAATAACAAGTTATAAAACAGAAAAAAGATATATAACAAAAGACAAAAAAGTTTTACACGCATTTATATCCATTGCAGTAGTAAAAAAATATAGAGGAAAACCAACCGAGCTAATAGCAATTATAGAAAACGTAAGTGAAGTCAAAAAAGCAAAATCAGAGCTTGCATTCGAACAAGCTTTGTTAAATTCACTGCTCGATGGAATTCCTGATACAATTTATTTCAAAGACTTAAACAGCAGATTTATAAAAGCTAATAAAGCTATGTTGAAAAAGCATGGTTTTAATAGTATTGACGAAGTTAAAGGAAAAACAGATTTTGAACTTTTTGGTGATGAACATGCAAAACAAGCTTTTGAAGATGAACAAAAAATAATTCAAACCGGAATTCCAATTATAAACAAAGAAGAAAAAGAAGATTGGTCAGATGGAAGAACCACTTGGGTTTTAACAACAAAAATGCCCCTCTTTGATAAAGATGGAAAAATTATAGGCACATTTGGATTATCAAGAGATATAACTGAAAAAGTTCAAGCTGAAGAGCAAATAAGAAATAGCGAAAAATTATATCGTTCACTTTTTGAAAATTCTATTGATGGAATGTTTTTAATGACAGATGTCTTTTTGGATTGTAATCAAGCAGTTTGTGAAATGTTACAATATGAAAAAAATGAATTACTTGGTTTAACACCGGCAGATATTTCACCGGAGTTTCAGCCCAATGGAAAAAAATCAATTGATTATGCAAATGAAAAGATCAACGAAGCATTAAATGGAAATCCACAAAACTTTACATGGATTCATCAAAGAAAAGATGGGAAATTAATTGAAACTGAAGTAAGCTTAAAAGATGTTTCAATTAGTGGCGATAGATTAGTGCAAGCAATTGTTCGTGATGTAACTGAAAGAAACAAAAATGAAAGAATAAGAGAAGCCCTGCTTGAAATTTCTCAAGCCGCTTTTACAGTGCAAGATATTCATCAACTCTATGAAAAAATTCATAATGTAGTTGGAAAATTAATGTCTTCAAAGAATTTTTACATTGCAATTTATAATGAAGCTGACCAAACAATTTCATTTCCATATTGGGTTGATGAATTTGATCCACCACAGCCAACAAAAAAACTTGGTAAAGGTTTAACAGAATATGTTTTGCGAACAGGTAAAGCAGCATTAATTGATCCAGAAAAAGATTTAGAGTTAAGAAGACTTGGTGAAGTTGAGTTAATTGGTTCACCTCAAGCAATTTGGCTTGGAGTTCCTTTAAAAGTTGATAACAAAACAATTGGTGTTATTGTAGTTCAAGATTATGAAAATGAAAAAGCTTTTGGCGAAGAAGAAGTTCAAATACTCACTTTCGTTTCAGAACAAATAGCTCAGGCAATTGAAAGAACCCGACATGCAAATGAAATTCAGAAAATTGCAGATGAATTACGTATTCTAAATAATACCAAAGATAAATTCTTTTCAATTATTGCTCATGATTTAAGAAATCCATTCATAACAATTTTAGGATTCACAGATTTATTACTAACAGATTATAAAGAACTTGATGAAAGTGAAATAGTTTTTTATTTAGAAGAGATGAAAAAATCTGCTGAAATTTCTCACAACTTATTACAAAACTTATTGCAGTGGTCTCGTTCTCAAACTGGAAGAATTGAATTTCATCCAGCTAAATTAAATCTTAAAAATTTAGTAAATGTTAATTTAGAATTGCTTCAGCCGTCCGCCTCTAATAAAGAAATTGTTATTAAATCCGAAGTTGAAGATTCTTTTGTAATGGCGGATGAAGATATGCTAAACACAATTATTAGAAATTTAATTACGAATGCGATTAAGTTTACTCCAAAAGGGGGTATGATAACTATAGCTTCAAAAGAAGTTGGTAAATATGCCGAGGTTTCAGTTAGTGATACTGGTATTGGTATGAATGGAGATACTGTTGCAAACCTTTTTAAACTTGATTCTACACATTCAACTTTAGGAACGAATAACGAAGCAGGAACGGGATTAGGTTTAATTCTTTGTAAAGAATTTGTTGAAAAGCATGGTGGTAAAATTTGGGTTGAAAGTACTCTTAATGTAGGTAGTAAATTTATTTTCTATTTACCATTGGCCGAATGAAATTGATAATTGATAATTGATAATTGCAAATTGATAATTGATAATTAAGTGGATTTATATTTCAAACCAAAAGCTAAACATTGCAAGACTATTTGATGATGATATATTTCTCGTAACATTTTTTTCGAAGAGGGCTTTGTAAGTCAATTCAATATAAAATTTTCTCCATGGTTCATATCTTAAATTTGCCGTAACAATATTTTGGTTAATTCTTTCACCATCAAGAAAATCAACATACTTAGGATCAATATTATCTCTAAAAGCAACAAATGCATCGCCGCCAGCATTGAAAAGCAATCTTCCTTCATTGTCGTAAATATTTTCACCAGAACGAATGTATTGATATTTCAAACTTACTTTTGTTTTTGAATTTAAATTGTAATTAACGCGCCAGAAAATTTCATCTGCATTTGGACCAATATGATGTCCTAAAATTTCTCCAAAAGCGGTGTAATTATTTTTTTCATTTGAATGTGAGTAAACAAAAGGTCGAATTTTTGTGTATTCTAAAATCAAAGTAAGATCATTGATTGAAAAAGGTGAATACCAAAATGCGGCAATTTGATAAGCTGTTTTGTTTGAATATAAATTTATTTCCTGAAGATGCGATAAAATATCTTCATCTAAAAAAAATGTACCGCTGATTTCAAAATTTTTAATAAAGTGAGTTTGAAAGTCCAACCAAAGAGTACCATTATCCCGATCTTGCAAAGACATTTCTACAAACTTGTAAAATATAAACGGATTGAAATAAGCCAAATCAATTCCTCTATCTGAATAGATTATATTTTCACCAATACCAAACTCAGCAAACTTCGGAAAATTTAATTTGAAGCGATTCAATGCAATTAATTTTGTATAATTTTCATCTCGATTTACGTGAAAATTGCCAACTGTAGATGCCGTCATCGAAACAAAACTAAAAACACCATAATCAAAATTAATTTTGAAAAAATCTAAATAAGTATGATCGCCGGAAATTACAAGTTTGCTATCATATCCATAACCAAAAGTTATTTTTTCTCTTCCAAGCTGAAAAGATAAATTCATGTTTCTTTTAGGTTGAATGAAATAACGAAGATATCCTTCTGTAAAATCGTAATTACCAATGTTTTCAATAGCTTCAATGAACTTGAAATTATATTTTAATCTTGGGTCGAATGTTGGGGCTAAAGATTGCGAGCCGCTTACACCACCTTTTTGAACTGATAAACTATAACCTAAATTGTTAAAAACAGTTCCGCGAAAATGAAAACCAATATCAAATAATTCAGAATTATTTATTCTCGGCTCAAAACTTTGTCCTTGTAAAAATCTACCTAAAATATTTAAATAAAAATTTGATGCAGAATCACGATAAACAAAGGCATATTTGTTTTTGTTAGAGAAAAAATCCAAAACAGAGTTTGAATATTCACCACCAAAAAAATTTACAGTATTTTCTGAATTATATTCTTCATCATCAAACTCAACAAGAAATTTTGAAAGCAAACCTTTTTCAGTTTGGCTCAATTCAGTTTCACTTTTTTTAATTTCTTTTAGAAAATTTAAAACTTCGTATCTCGACAAATTTGGGTTATCATCATGTATTCCTGAAATAACACCCTTCACCTTCATTTCTTTAAGAAAACTATACACTTCATTATCAAGCGGAACATTTTCCTGCTGAGCAAACAAAAAATTTGCAGTTAATAAAAACAGAATAAAAAATATTTTCTTAAATGAATTCATAAAATTATGCATCAACATTTTTTGGAGCTAAAAATTTATTAAATAAAAGTAATCCAACAATTGTTAAAACACCAATAAAAGCAAAAGTCAACCACAACATAGTTGGGTTATGAAGATTATCAACAAAATGAACATAAAGAGAAGCGCCTAATATTCCACCGATGCCGCTTCCTAAAACACCATATAAAAATGAATAACCAAGATAAAGAGCTTTTTTATCTTCGGGTGCAATTAATCCAACATAAGAAATGAATTTTGGATGAGCTGTCATTTCACCAACAGAGAAAATGAAAATTCCAGCAATAAAAACAAAAGGATGAGTTGAAACGGCCAAAATAGCAATACCAATTGTTCCTAACGCAATTCCGGAAATCATAGTTGGTAAAGCTTTTTTATTTTGAACAATTTTAGAAACAAAAATTTGCAACAGAATTATTGTTCCAGCATTTATTACAGTTACATGCTCAACATCAAATTTCCAATTTGGATTACTTATAAAAATTGATAGAAATGAATTTATTGCATTGTTAATTGGAGTTTTATCAACATAATCTTTGAAATACCAAAGAACAGAATCAAATTGTTGGAAATACAAAATCCAGAAGCCGGAATAAATTACAATCATTAAAATGAAACGAAAATCTTTTAAGACTAACAATGCTTCCTTCAATACTACCGGTAGAGATTTAGTGCTTTCTGGTTTTTGAGGTTCTTTATAAACAAAAATATTTAACAACAAAAGCCAGCCAGTTCCAACGGCAGCCATAATAAAAACATAGGAATAAGAATATTGTTTTAAGATAGGAACAAGAATTAATGGAAATAAAAACGCACCTAAATTTATAGTCCAATAATAAATTCCAAATGCCAAAGTTGAATTGGTTTTATCTGTAACGCGGGCAATTGTACCTGAAATTATAGGTTTAAATGTTCCTGCACCTAAAACCATTAAAATTAAACTTGCAAAAACCAAAGCGTATGAAGTAACTAAACTCGTTAAAAAGTAACCAATACTCATTACAATAAAAGAAAAGATCAAAGTGTAACGATAACCAAACCGATCAGCAATAGCTCCAGCAACTATTGGTAACAAATAAAGTAATGGCTGAAAAGTGCTTGTAATAACTCCGACACTTTCTTTCGAGAAACCTAAACCACCTTCTGTAACACTTAGAACAAGATAAACCGAAAGAATTGAACGCACACCATAATAAGAACCTCGTTCAAAAAATTCCATTATAATTACAGTCCAAAAATTTTTTGGATAAAAGAGAATAGTTTCCCAAGTAGATTTTTTTTGTTCCATAAATTCCTTATTTCTTTTTGCTTGAAAGTATTTTATAAAAACTTATAAAAGTTAAGATTGCAATTGCCCCCATAGCTAAAATCATAAAAATAATTCCAGCGGTTGTCATAGTTCACCTATTAATTTATTTGTGTTAATAAAAAATAATTAATGATTATCGCAAGAACAAAGTTTATCACTATTTGCTTTCTCGAATGATTCTCTTCCTTCTTTAAAAGAAAAATATGCAATTCCTAATGAACCAACGGAATCAATATATCCAATTCCTGTAAAAGTATAACCAACACTAGCAATTAAAAGTATAAAAGACAAATAAAGACAAGTTTTTGTGCAGTTTGCATCAGCAATTATTGCTTCTGAATTTAATGCATCACCAACTTTCTTTTTATAATAAATAAGTAATGTCATTGTAATAATTGAAATAGAAGAAATTACAATTCCCCAAAAAGTTGTTTCAGGTTTGTGGTTTATCCAAATATTATAGAATGATGAAATAACTAAACCAACAGTTAAAATATAAAAAGCTGTTCCTGTTATTCTCAATGCTTTTCTTTCAAATTCATCGCGGGTTTCATTACCATTATTTTTGATTTTTAAAACCATGTGAAAAATTCCAATTCCAGAAATAACTTCAACAAAAGAATCAACACCAAAACCAAATAAAGATAAAGTCTCATCTTGTAAACCAAAAAAGATTGATATTACACCTTCAATTATGTTATAAATAATTGTAATAATTGAAAGAGCAAGAGCAAGTTTTAATAAAGAATTTCTATCAGAGTTTTGCATTCAGTTCCTTTCTTATGATGCTTCAAAACTTGGTGTCATAAAAAATGATGAAAAAGTTGAAAACAAATAAATAATGAAAATAATGTACACTAACATAAAGACTAATCCAATGATAATTAGGATTTTTATCAAACTAAAATACTTTCCCTGAATTTCAAAACCCAATTTCAAAGCCGCTGGGTTATTAGTCAAACGATATAAATAAAATTGTTCTGCGGCTTCTCTTATTCGCATTCCAATTAAAATAGTAGGAATACCAATCAACGCACCGATAATTGTTAAACAAGAAATTGCACCATAAATGATTGTAAACATTCCAACAAACTTCATATCGTTTGTCATTTTATCAAACATAAATTGAAATTGTGTTGGTGGTTTGAACTCATTAGTCTGTTCATTTAAATTCATTTCATTTTGTTCATCCATTTTATTTCTCCAATTATTTTAATGATTAATTTAAAGAAAATATCTAAATTACTTTTGAATAAAAATTACAACTACCAAATAAGAAAGTTTTTTAATTCTTACAAATAAAAAAATAAAGGTGATAAAATGGAATATACATTTTTAGGAAGAACAGGCTTAAAAGTAAGTAAACTTTGTCTCGGAACAATGAATTTCGGTCCATATACAACCGAGCAGGATAGTTATAAAATAATGAACCGCGCAATCGAACTTGGAATTAATTTTTTCGACACTGCAAATGTTTACGGTGCAATGCTTGATCCAACAAAAGTTGGAGAGACTGAAAAAATTATCGGAAGATGGTTGAGCGAAGATAAATCAAGAAGAGATAAGATTGTTCTTGCAACTAAAGTTTATGGTAAAATGGGAGAAGGCGTTAACGATTCAAAACTTTCTGCATATCATATTAAAAAAGCCTGCGAAGATAGTTTGAAAAGATTACAAACAGATCATATCGATCTTTATCAAATGCATCACATTGATAGAAACACACCATGGGATGAAATTTTTCAGGCGATGGATCAATTAATTACAGAAGGAAAAATTATTTATGTCGGTAGCAGTAACTTTGCAGCATGGCATTTAACAGAAGCATTTTATAAAGCCAAAGAAAGACATTCACTTGGAATTGTTTCTGAACAAAGCATTTATAGTTTAAGAAATCGTGCGATTGAACTTGAAGTAATTCCAGCTTGTAAATCTTTGGGAATTGGATTAATCGCTTGGAGTCCACTTGGCGGTGGAATTCTTTGTGGTGTTCTTGATAATTTGAAAGAAGGAAGAAGATTAAGAGAACCCCTTCGCAAATCAATTGAAAATTTAAAACCCCAAATAACTGCTTATGAAAATCTGTGTAAAGAAATTAATATGAAACCCGCAGATGTCGCACTTGCCTGGGTTTTAAATAATCCAGTTATTACTTCGCCAATTATTGGACCGAGAACAATCGATCAACTTGAAGAAAATGTAAAAGCGCTTGAAATAAAATTAAGTGAAGAGGTTCTTACAAAACTTGATGAAATTTGGCCGGGTCCAGGCGGACACGCACCAGAAGCTTATGCGTGGTGAAATAATTGTCATCTCGAGCCCGTCGAGAGATGACGCTGACATAAAAATTATTGTTTGCAAAATCACACCTCGACTTTTCTCGGTGTGACACAAGTTGTCATCCCGAGCTTAATCGAGGAATGACACGATTAGAATATATTGATTTTGTAATGGCTCGACTTTGCTTATCATGACACAAGTTGTCATCCCGAGTTTAATCGAGGAATGACACGATTAGAATATATTGATTTTGTAATGGCTCGACTTTGCTTATCATAACACAAGTTGTCATCCCGAGCTTGTCGAGGGATGACCAAGAAATATAAATTGTATGAAAGATTATTATTTATACATATTAAAATGTAAAGATGATAGTTATTATACAGGAATAACAAACAATCTTGAAAAAAGAATACAAGAGCATAATGCGGGAATCTATAAAGGATATACTTCATCAAGATTACCAGTGAAACTTGTTTATTCAAGAACATTTAAAGATATCAATGAAGCAATAAGAAGTGAAAAGCAAATAAAAAATTGGAGTAGAGCAAAAAAAGAAGCATTGATAAAAGGAGATTTTAAATTACTTAAAGAGTTATCTAAAAAGAAAAAAATAAAGTAATAGCTGTTATTTTTGTTAATCGTTATACAAATTGTCATCTCGAGCCCGTCGAGAGATGACGCTGACATAAAAATTATTGTTTGCAAAATCACACCTCGACTTTTCTCGGTGTGAGACAAGTTGTCATCCCGAGTTTAATCGAGGAATGACACGATTAGAAAATATTGATTTTGTAATGGCTCGACTTTGCTTATCATGACACAAGTTGTCATCTCGAGCTTAATCGAGGAATGACACGATTAGAATATATTGATTTCGTAATGGCTCGACTTTGCTTATCATGACACAAGTTGTCATCCCGAGTTTAATCGAGGAATGACACGATTAGAATATATTGATTTAGTAATGGCTCGACTTTGCTTATCATAACACAAGTTGTCATCCCGAGTTTAATCGAGGAATGACACGATTAGAAAATATTGATTTTGTAATGGCTCGACTTTGCTTATCATGACACAAGTTGTCATCCCGAGCTTGTCGAGGGATGACCAAGAATTTAAATTATAAATTGGAGTTTCAATGAAAAATCTAAAAATATTTTCATTAATTATTTTATCATTTGTTTTATTATTTACAAATAATAGTTCTGCACAAAAGAAAAAACTTACTTACAAGCAAGTTTACGAAAGCGGCATGAACATACGTGCTATGATGGCAATGCTCAATCGTACGCAAGGTTGGCTCGATGAAAACAATTATCTTGAAACGAAAACAGATCCTAAAAGACCAAATGTGCGTGGTTTAATTTACAAAACAAATACAGAAACAGGTCGGTCTGAACTTTACTTTGATCCATCTGCTATTCAATTGCCAGATGGTTTCTCTGTTGAAAGTGCAATACAAAAATCGAAAGACAATAATTACTTTTTATTCAAACAAAAAAATGATTTATTCTATTTCGATAAAAATGAAAATAAATTTTTACAACTAACAAAAGATAATGCTGAAGAAAAAGTCCCGCAACTTTCTCCTGATGGAAAAAAAGTTGCTTATGTAAAAAACAATAATCTATATGTTTTTAATATTGATAATGAAAAAGAAATTCAACTAACAAATGATGGAACAAATTTAATTTACAATGGTTGGGCAAGCTGGGTTTACATGGAAGAAATTATTGGACGCTCGAGTGCATATTCAGCTTTTTGGTGGTCACCAAATAGTCAAATGATTTGCTTCTTAAGATTTGATGATTCACCTGTTCCCGATTTTCCAATTTATCATGCTGATGGTCAACATGGTGAACTTGAACATCAACGCTATCCAGAAGCTGGCGATCCAAATCCTTACGTAAAGTTTGGTGTTGCAGATGTTAATAACGGTAAAATTGTTTGGGCAGATTTTGATGAAAAAGCTGATCATTATATTGCATGGCCGACATGGACAAAAGATAACAAACTCACCGTTCAATGGATGAATCGTGCTCAAGATAATATTATAATTTATAACATCGATTTATCAACCGGAAAAAAATCTCAGCTTTACTCCGAAACACAAAAAACTTGGGTTGAATGGTTCGAAGATTTATACTTCTTTGAAAACAAAAGCGGATTTCTTTTAAGATCAAATGTTGATGGTTTTGCTCATCTTTATTATTACGATATGAATGGAAAACTAATTAAAAGACTAACACAAGGTGAATGGGAAGTTACAAGCATTAATTTAGTTGATGAACAAAATAAAAAAGTTTATTTCACAGCTTGGAAAGATAAAAGTACAGAAAGACATTTATTTGTAGTTCAATTAGATGGAAAAGGATTGAAACAATTAACATCAATTGAAGGAACACATACTTGTTCAGTTTCTCCAAAAGGAAAATATTTTATTGATACCTATAGCAATATTTCAACACCAACAAAAAGTGATTTATACAAAGCAGATGGAAAGTTTATAAGAAATATTTTTGATACAAAAAATTCACAACTCGATGAATATCAATTAGCAAAATATGAATTGTTTACAATTCCAACTTCAGATGGATTAAACTTACCAGCAACATGGTATTTACCCGCTGATTTTGATCCTAATAAAAAATATCCAGTTATAATTTCAATTTATGGTGGACCAAATGCCGGCACTGTGAGAAATTCATATCCATTTGGATTAAGTGGTCATTATCTTGCACAAAATGGCATTATAACTCTTGCAGTTGATCATCGAGGTTCGGGACATTTTGGTAAAAAAGGTGTCGATTTAATGTATCGTAATCTTGGCAAATGGGAAATGAATGATTACATCGAAGCGGTAAAATGGTTGAAGAAAAAATCATTTATTGATACAACCAAAATTGGAATTACTGGTGGAAGTTATGGCGGATATGTAACCGCACTTGCTTTAACAAAAGGTTCAGATTATTTCACTCATGGCATTGCAGAGTTTGGTGTAATGGATTGGCAATTATATGATAACGTTTACACAGAAAGATATATGGACACACCAAAAGAAAATCCAGATGGTTACAAAGCTGGTTCTGTTTTAACTTATGTTAATAATTATAAAGGTAAAATGTTAATTACACATGGAACAATTGATGATAACGTTCACATGCAAAATTCAATTCAATTAATTTATGAATTGCAAAAACTGAATAAAGATTTTGAAATGATGTTATATCCAAACCAAAGACATGGAATTGGAATGCCGCAAGCACAACATGCAAATCGCGAAAGAGTAAAATTCTGGTTCAAACATTTTCTAAACAAAGAATTAGATGTGAATAAAGATTGAAAACAAAGATGATTGATAATCGCCAATTGCTGGTTTATTCATAGTAACACCAGATTATTAGTTAAAAAATAACTCCGGTGTTACCGAAATACTGAAAGATTACAAGCAGGATTTTCAATTATCAATTAACAAATATGTGTTTCTTTTCAAAAATATCTAAAACGGCACAAGAAGTTGAAAACCGTTTCAATGCAAAGTTTGATAATCAACAAGATTTCAAACCATCGTTTTATAATGGATTTCAATTTCCCAAAACTCCTGTAATTACAAATGTTGATCTGAATAGAATTCAACTTTTTCAATGGGGATTAATTCCAAGTTGGGCAAAAGATGACAGCATAAAAAAATATACTCTCAATGCAAAGATTGAAACACTAAAAGAAAAACCATCTTTTAAAAATTCAATTAACAAAAGATGCTTGGTAATTTCAGATGGATTTTTTGAATGGCAATGGCTTGACGAAAAGGGAACACAAAAGAAGAGATATCTTGTAACTCTACCAAACAAAGAATTATTTGCATTCGCTGGTCTTTGGAGCGAGTGGACAACTAAACAAAGCAATGAAAAAATTTATTCATATACAATTATAACAACCGAAGCAAATGAACTGATGAGTAAAATTCATAATTCAAAAAAAAGAATGCCGGTAATTTTAGCTTTAGAAAATGAAAAAGATTGGCTTAACGGAAATGAATTAATAATGCAAAACGATAGATTAATTGCCGTTGAATCTTAATTCTTAACTTGCGAAAGAAACCTCAGATGAAAAAATATTTTCTTCTTATACTGCTTCTTATTTCAGACACAATTTTCTCTCAACCAAAATTTGAAAAAGAACCAATCATTCGCATAAGAATAATCAACACATTAGATTCATTAAACATTATTTTTAACGATGATTGGAAAGAAAAAAACAGGAGTAAAAATTTTTCATCTAAAGAAGAAACAACTTTTTTTATTGAGAACAATGAAATTAAAGCTATGCATAATGATGAAATTGTTTCTTTAGGCGATGAAGTAATTTTAATTAATGAATCAAACGGAACATTGAAAATTAAAAACGTTCCTTTTGGTGTTGGTTGGTGGTGGCAAAATAAAGAGGATAGAATTTATGAAGGTGAAATTCATCTTTATATTACAAAAGAAAACAAATTTGAAGTGGTAATTCACTTACCGTTAGAACAATATTTAAAAGGTGTTGTGCCTTACGAAATTGGAAATGATTCACCACTCGAAGCTCTGAAAGCACAAGCTGTTGCCGCTCGTTCTGAAGCTATCATGGCTTTACAGTCAAAAATTTTTAGCGGCGAACATTATGATTTAACTTCCGATGTTGAATGCCAAGTATTTAGCGGAAATGAAAAAAGAAATTCATTGACCGACAAAGCTGTTAATGAAACTTATGGATTAATCCTTGCTGAAAATGAAAATCCGATTAATGCTTATTATTCTTCGAATTGTGGAGGACATTCTGAGTTAATTAAAAATGTTTGGGGCGATAGACCAAATCCTGAAAGTTATAACAAAACACATTTCGATTGGGAAGATTCAACATTTTTAGATTTAAGTCTTGAGCAAAATATTCACGATTGGATTTTATCTAATCCGCCGGCTTTTTGTAATCCAAATATTCATGCAAATTTACCTAATTGGACTAAAAATAACTTCAGATGGAAAAGAGAATTTACGATTGATGAGCTAAGTTCAATGTTATCAAAGAAAAAAGATTTTGGAAATTTGGTGAATATAAAAACTCTTAAACGTGGAATTTCCGGAAGAGTAATTCATGCAAAATTTATTTTTGAAAAAGATTCAATTGAAACAAAAGGTGAATTAAAAATAAGGCAACTGTTTTCGCCACCATTGAAAAGCTCGGCTTTTATTTTTGAAAAGGAAGATGACAAATTTATTTTTTATGGAGCTGGTTGGGGGCACGGAATTGGAATGTGTCAATCCGGCGCTATTACAATGGCAAACAATAATTATTCTTTCATCGAAATTTTGCAACACTATTACACAAAAGCTGATATTATTAAAATTTATGATTGAATTATGAATTCAAATTTTTCTTTAGAAGAAAAAATTGGTCAAATGATTTTAACTGGCTTTCATGGAAAACATGTTGATGAAAATTCATTAATTGTAAAAGATATTTTAATTTATCATTTGGGAAATCTATGGATTACAGACAAAGATGATTTAATAAACAGCAATGTTAGAAATATTGAATCCCCTAAACAATTAAAAAAATTAACAACAGATTTACAAAACTTTTCGAAGAATAAATTATTTATTGCCATTGATGCTGAGGGTGGAAAAGTTATTAGATTAAAAGAAGAATATGGTTTTCCAAAAACTTTTTCAGCAAAATTTTTAGGAGATAAAAATGATTTATCGTTAACAAAAGAAAACTCAATTTTAATTGCTCAAACATTAAAAGAAGCTGGAATCAATATTAATTTTGCACCTGTTGTTGATTTAAATATCAATAAAGATTTGAACGTCATTGGTAAAAAAGAAAGAAGCTTTTCAGATAATCCTGAAATTGTATTTCAACACGCAAAAGAATTCATCCTTGCACACAAAGAAAAAAATATTGCAACTTGCATAAAACATTTTCCGGGGCATGGAAGTGCAATCTCAGATACTCACGATGGTTTTGTAGATTCAACAAAATATTGGAATGAAAAAGAATTAATCCCATACAAACTTTTGATAGAAGAAAATCTTGCTGATGCAATAATGATTTCCCACGTTTATAATAAACATCTTGACGAACAATATCCCTCATCACTTTCAAAAAGAATTATAAATGATTTACTTCGAGAAAAACTTTCTTTTAATGGTTTAATTTTCACAGATGATTTAGACATGAAGGCTATAAATGATAATTATTCCTTAGAAAAATCTTTAGAGCTTGCAATCAATGCTGGCGTTGATATAATTATTAAAAGTAACATAAAAAATCCCGTACCAGACCTTGTCGAAAAAATGATTAAAGCTATAAAAAAACTAATTGAGAAAAATATCATTACCGAAAGAAGAATAGATGAATCATTCGAAAGGATAATTTTATTAAAAAAGAAATTAGGATTGATAAACTCCCAGTGAGACAATGTGTGATTTAAAGACAATTTTTCAGATGTTGCTTTATATTATAAACATCCAAACAAATTTTGCAAGTATTGCAAATTCTTTTGATTGAATTTTGTCCTTTGTAGATAAAACTTGATTTAAGACAATATAAAAATCGCTTCCAACTTTTGGTTTCCAATTGAATCTATAGTTTATGTTTATTTCATTTAATTCATTATTCCATTGAGTAAAAAGAGAAGAAAGTAATTTAGTTGAAATGTTATAGGTTAATCTTCCGCCAAATTCATCAGTGGAAAATTTACTGCTTTTGAATGATAAAAAATTTTTTTGATAATCAGCCGAAATAGTGAAATGTTTATTTATTGTATAACTTACATTTGTTCCAACTGATGATCTTTTGCCCCCATAAAAACCAGTCTTTGAAATTTCAATTCTGCCAAAAATATTTCTAGAACTTGAAGTTCTTGCTTCAAAACCATAACCAGATTCCCAATATTTCCCGGCTTTTACTTTTGTTGTATCAAAAATATCAAAATCTTCTTTTGGGTAATCAAAGCTTCTTCCAAAACCAAAACTGAATTGATCGCCAGACTCGAATACAACTCCAATTGGAGAAAACATTAAAGAAGCGGTTTCTAAATTTCCATTTCTATCAATAAAAAAGTTTGATTCAATAGGTTGAAATCGTAGTTTCTTAATTCCATGTTCGTTTATACGTGGTTCAATATTGAGATTATAAATAAACTGCTGGATACCTTTTCTTGAAATAAAACCAAGTTGTGGGTCAAATCCACCTTGAATAAAACGATAACCTAAAAAGGTGTCTATAAAATCATTTGGAAAATCTATAAAGAAATTACCCGCCCAAGAATTTTTTAAAGAATTAGATTCATTACTTTTTGCTATTGCACCAAATAGAACAAGATTTTTATCACCAAGAAAATCATTGAATGAAAAATTGAAATCAGCACCAAATGAATTTGAAATTTTATCTTTTAAAAATTTATTTGTTGTCATAAATCCAACATAAGAGGAATTGAATAAATCATATTTTACCCTCAAAGCTAAAAAGTTTGTTGATTGAACAGTATCTTTAGTTGCTGTTTGCATATCTATAAAACCAATTTCATAATCATCCAAACGACCAACTAATTTTGCACCAGCAATTATTGGAATTTGAACACCATCTTTTAATCCAATTCTTCTCGAATAAAAAATTGTATTATTACCACCAAGGTTAAAATCAAAAAACTTTTTTCCTTCAAGAAAAAATTCTCTTTTTTCTGGAAAGAAAAGAGGAAACCGAGATAAATTAATTCTCGCTCTGTCACTTTCAACTTGAGCAAAGTCTGTATTAATTGTAGCATCTAAAGTTAAAGTTTCGTTGATACCATATTTTAAATCAATACCAGGTTCATGAATAAAATTCTTTGTTCCACTTGAAAATTGAGCACCCGCGGTAAAAAATGGTTTTAAGTAAATTGGATTTCCCCTTTTTATTTTTTCAATTCCAACTAAATCACCGGCATTTGCAATTTTCATCATACCAAGATTTTGACCCACAGAAGACCAAAGTACATCTTCATTATTTCTTTTAATAGTTCTTTGAATATTAAAACCCCAAACTTGCTTTTCGTGATCATAAAATTTGAAAGTTGAAAAAGGAAAAACAAATTCTGCACTCCAACCATTTTCTAAAATTTTACATTCAACATCCCACACACCATTCCAATCTTGATTGAAATCTTTCATTTCGAAACCGGTAAGCAAAGCATCATCTTTTGCTCCTAAAGGGTTTGTTGCAAACCAATATGCAGAACGATTATCATTAAATGTATCAAAAAGAATTTTTACATTATCATCACCACTAATAAAACCATCCCATTTCATTTCGCGGGCAATAATTTTTTCTGGTTCGTCATCGTAACACATTACTGATAAATAAAGATTGTAATCATCATACAAAATTCTAACTTCCGTTTTATATGATGGTTTATTTCCTGCAATCGGTTCCTGTTGAAGGAAATCAGAAATTGGTTTTGCAAGTTTCCAGACATCTTCATTTATATAGCCATCAATTTTGGGAGGAGTATTAGTTTTTACAGCTTCAATTTTTTTAGTTTGAGCAAAACTTGAAAATAAGGCAATTAAAAGAAAAATTAAAATTTTTGATTTCACTTAAAAATCCAAATAGTTTGTGATTAAATTTTTGAGGTCGAAAATTAAAGAAGGAAATGATATGTTTAAAATCAAAATGCAGATTTCTATGAAAGATTTTGTAATTCATAAAAATCTGCTCTACGTTTTATCTTTTTTGAAATTCTAATCTTTCACCTGTTGGACAGCAAATATAAATTGTATCACCGCTTTCAAATTTGTTCAATAATAGTTCAGTAGAAAGTGGATTGATTAAATATCTTTGAATAGTTCTTTTCATTGGTCTTGCACCATAAGTAACATCGTATCCATGACGTAATAAAAATTCTTTAGCTTCTTCATCTATCGCAAGTGTGATATTTTTTTCCGCAAGTTGTTTTCCAACTTTTTGTAATTGTATATCAATGATTTGTTTAATTTCATTTTTTAACAATGGTTTGAATAAAACTATTTCATCAATTCGGTTTAAGAACTCAGGACGAATTGTTCTTCTTAATAATTCAGTTAAACTAATTCTAAGTTCACCCATTATATTTTCAAAATTGTCTTCATCAATTTCACTTAATTTATCTTGAATCAAATGAGAACCTAAATTTGAAGTCATAATTATAATTGTATTTTTGAAATCAACAGTTCTGCCTTGATTATCAGTTAATCTTCCATCGTCAAGAACTTGAAGCAAAATATTAAAAACATCAGGATGAGCTTTTTCAATTTCATCAAGTAGAACAACAGAATATGGTCTTCTTCTTACTGCTTCTGTCAATTGACCACCTTCATCATAACCAACATATCCTGGAGGCGCACCTATTAATCTTGAAACAGAAAATTTTTCCATGTACTCACTCATATCAATTCGGATCATAGCGTGTTCATCATTAAAAAGATAATCAGCAAGTGCACGAGCTAATTCTGTTTTACCAACACCGGTTGTTCCAATAAAAATAAATGAACCAATTGGACGGTTTGAATCTTGTAAACCAGCTCGAGATCTTCTTATTGCATTTGCAACCGCAGAAACTGCATCATCTTGTCCGACAACTCTTTTATGTAATTCTTCTTCAAGATGAATTAATTTATGTCTTTCACTTTCAAGCATTTTACTAACTGGAATGCCTGTCCATTTTGCAACTATTTCAGCAACGTCTTCTGCATCAACTTCTTCTTTCAACATTTTATTGTCTTTTTGAATTGCAGTAAGTTCTTCAGTTTCCTTTTTTAATTTTCTTTCAAGCTCATTTATTAATCCATACCTTATTTCTGCAACTTTTCCAAAATCACCTTCCCGTTCGTATCTATCAGCTTCTGCCTTTGCTTTTTCAATTTCACTTTTCATCGAACGAATTTTTTGAATCTTTTCTTTTTCTAATTGCCAATGACTTCTTAAACGAGTTCTTTCATCTAATAGTTGATTTAATTCTTCCTGAAGTTCAGTAAGTCGTGCAGCCGAATCTGAATCTTTTTCTCTCTTTAATGCCTCCCTTTCAATTTCAAGTTGTTTTACTTTTCTTTCAATTGCATCAAGTTCTTCCGGCATAGAATCAATTTCAATTCTTAATTTTGATGCGGCTTCATCAATCAAATCAATGGCTTTGTCTGGTAAAAATCTATCAGTGATATATCTATTAGAAAGTTGAACAGCGGCAACAATAGCTCCATCAGTTATTCTTACACCATGATGAACTTCGTATCTTTCTTTTAATCCGCGCAAAATAGAGATTGAATCTTCTTCGCTTGGTTCAGAAACTAAAACAGGTTGAAATCTTCTTTCGAGTGCTGCATCTTTTTCAATATATTTTCTGTATTCATCAAGAGTAGTTGCACCAATGGCATGTAATTCACCACGAGCTAAAGCTGGTTTCAAAATATTTGCGGCATCCATTGCCCCATCAGTTTTACCAGCACCAACTAATAAATGAAGTTCGTCAATAAACAAAATAATTTCCCCTTCCGATTCCTGAACTTCTTTTACAACAGCTTTTAGTCTTTCTTCAAATTGTCCACGATATTGAGTGCCGGCAACTAAAGCTCCCATATCAAGAGCAACAATTCTTTTTGATTTAAGAGTTTCAGGAACATCACCTGCAACGATTCGATGAGCAATTCCTTCTGCGATTGCAGTTTTACCAACGCCGGGTTCACCAATAAGAACAGGATTGTTTTTTGTTCTTCTTGATAAAACTTGAAGAACCCTCCTTATTTCTTCATCGCGCCCAATTACAGGATCAAGTTTATTTGATTTTGCAAGATCATTTAAATCCCGTCCATATTTTTTTAATGCTTGATAAGTTTCTTCCGGATTTTGAGATGTTACTCTTTGATTTCCACGAATATCTTTTAATGCTGAAAGAATAACATTTTTAGTTATGCCATTGTCATTTAAAAATTTTCCAGCAGGAGTTTTATCTTCACTTAAAGCAATAAGAATATGTTCATTAGAAATGTATTCATCTTTTAATGCTTTAGCTTCTTCAGCAGATGCATCCAAAACTTTTGCACTATTTTGTGATAGAGATTGATTTCCAATTCCACTGCCAACGACTTTGGGAAGTTTTTCAAGAAGTTCACCAATCTTTATTTTCATTTGATTTAAGTTAGCGCCAGTCTTTTGAATAATTGACACAGCTACATTTGAAGAATCCTGAAGCATAGCTGCAAGAATATGTTCCGGTTCAATTATTTGATTGTTATAATTTTGTGCAATCTCAATTGCATTTTGTATGGTTTCTTGTGCTTTTACTGTAAGCTTGTTGAAGTTAAAAGCCATAATTACCTCGTTTCAAAATTTGTATAGTTATTTTACAAATTAGTTTTGTTATACTCAATTATTCGCTTTTACAATAAATTAGTTTTTATAGTTTCCAAATAATAAAAAATAATACTAATCATAATATTACTAACTCGAAATAATAGAACTCGTAACAAATGATAAATTGAGTATCCCTTTAATTTAGTATATTTTTGTAAATCAATTTGAGAAAAATATGTTCATCCAAGATGAAGATACAATTGTTGCTTTAGCAACAGCAAGTGGTGTAGGTGCAATTTCTGTAATTCGTATAAGCGGTGAAAAATCGATTGAATTGGTTGATGAAGTTTTTTCAGGAAAAATCAAATTAGTAGATGCACACACACACACAATTCATTATGGAAAAATTATTGACTCAAAAAATGAATTAATTGACGATGTTTTGGTTTCGGTATTCAAAGCTCCACATTCTTACACTGGCGAAAATTCTATTGAAATAAGTTCACATGGAAGTTCATTAATAGTTAAAAAAATAATTGAAAGATTAATCGAAGTTGGTGCAAGATTAGCAGAACCCGGTGAATTTACAAAAAGAGCTTTTTTAAATGGCAGAATAGATTTAGCACAAGCCGAAGCCGTTGCTGATATAATAAACTCAAGAACAGAAGCATCTTTACGCGGTGCAAGAAATCAACTCGATGGCTTGCTTTCTCAAAAAGTGAACTTTTTAAGAAATTCATTGATTAATTCATCATCACTAATCGAACTTGAATTGGACTTTGCAGAAGAAGATTTAGAGTTTGTTTCGCTCAACAAAGTAATGAATCAACTTCAAGAAATTGAATTCGAGATTGACAAATTAATTTCAACATATAATTTTGGTAGAATAATTAAAGATGGAATAAATGTAGCCTTAGTTGGAAAACCTAATGTAGGAAAGTCATCGCTATTAAATTATTTACTAAAGGAAAAAAGGGCAATCGTTAGTGAGATTCCCGGAACAACTCGTGATATAATTCGTGAAGAAGTTAACATTGATGGAATTTTGTTTACCCTTTATGATACTGCTGGAATAAGAGAAACAGAAGATGTAATTGAAAAGGAAGGGGTTAATCGCAGTGTTGAAACTATAAAAAATTCAGATGTGGTAATCTTTCTGAATGATGTTCAAAGTGGTTTTTCAAATAAACTTTTTGAAAAGTTAAAAACATATACCAATGAAGATAGAATTATAAAAGTGGTTAATAAAATTGATTTAGATCCCAATACCAAAATAAATTGCGAGGTAAAAATATCTGCAAAAACAGGAGAAGGAATTGATACATTATTTAAAGTGCTTAAAGAAAAAGCAATTGGATCGGAGACTTATTCTGAAAAATCAGCGATAGTTTCAAACATAAGGCATTTAGATGCACTAAAGCGAGCAAAACAATTTTTAGAAAATGCAAAAGAATCAATTAAAGAAAAACTATCAGGTGAATTTATTGCCGTTGATTTAAGAAATGCTGAAAGTGCTTTGGGTGAAATTATTGGCCGAGTTACTTCGGATGACATTTTAAATAACATATTTATGAAATTTTGTATCGGAAAATAATGTTTCACATGAAACATTATTCGAATATTCAATCCTTATAATTTTAAGTTTCACGTGAAACGAAAGGAAATAAATGAGAAAATTTGATGTAATTGTAGTTGGCGGTGGACATGCAGGAATCGAAGCTGCGGTTTCTGCTGCATTGATGGGCTGTTCTGTTGCAATGGTTACAATGGATAAACATGCAATTGGTAGAATGTCTTGCAATCCAGCTATTGGAGGTAGTGCAAAAGGGCATTTGGTTCATGAAATTGATGCTCTCGGTGGAATGATGGGTTTAATTGCTGATAGAACTGGAATTCAGTTTAGAACATTGAATAAATCTAAAGGTCCGGCTGTTTGGGCGGGTAGATGTCAATCTGATAGAAAGCTTTATTCTGTGGAAGCTGAAAGAGTTGTTTCAAATACTAAAAATTTGGAAATTGTTGAAGATTCTGTTGTTGAAGCTTTTGAAGAAAATAAAAAAATTGTTGGAGTTAAAACAGCCAAAGGTGAAGAAATAAAATGTAAAGCTTTAGTTGTATGTTCCGGTACGTTTTTAAATGGATTGATGTACACGGGTTTTAACGCAACTAAAGGGGGAAGATTTGGAGAACCACCAGCAATTGGACTAACAGAATCTCTTGTTAAAATGGGATTTGTTTCTGGTAGATTGAAAACAGGAACTCCTCCAAGATTATTAAAAAGTTCTATTAATTGGGATATTTTAGAAGAACAACCTGGCGATGAAAATCCCGAACCATTTTCAATGAGAACTCCAAAAGATGAATTTCCATATTTGCCTCAATTAAGTTGTCATATAACTTATACAAGTCCAGAAGTTCACAAAATATTAGAAAAAGGTTTTGATCGTTCACCAATGTTTACTGGATTAATTTCAGGAGTGGGTCCCCGTTATTGTCCATCGATTGAAGATAAAGTAGTTCGGTTCGCTGATAAAGAAAGACATCAATTATTTTTAGAACCAGAAGGTTTGGATAGTGATTTAATTTATTTGAATGGTTTTTCTTCTTCTTTACCTGTTGAAATTCAATATGAAGCTTTAAGAAAAATTAAAGGATTAGAAGACGTTGAAATGGTTCGTCCAGCTTATGCAATTGAATATGATTTTTTCCCTCCTTACCAAGTTGATTTGACTTTAGAAACCAAATTGATTGAAGGACTTTATTTTGCTGGTCAAATAAATGGAACATCAGGTTATGAGGAAGCTGCTGGTCAAGGAATTGTAGCAGGAATTAATGCCGCACTTAAAATTCAAAAAAGGAAAGAATTTGTTTTGAGCAGAAATGAATCTTATATCGGCGTTTTAATTGATGATCTTGTTGGCAAATCTACTGATGAACCTTACAGAATGTTTACTTCTCGGGCTGAACATCGTTTGCTTTTAAGGCAGGATAATGCTGATAGAAGATTATTGAAATATGGGTATGAATTTGGTTTAATTCCAGAAGAAATGTATCGAGATTTACAAATGAGAGAAATCTTAATTACGAAATCATTTGACTACTTTAATCAAAAAAGAATTTCCCCATTGGCAATAAATCCTTTATTGGAATTAAAAGGTATTAATAAAATTGATAATGGTGAAATAATTGGAAAAATTGTTAAAAGACCAGAACTTTCATTGAAAGAAGTATTGGAAAATTCTGGTTTAAATGACGATGAATTAGTGATTAAATTATTGCAAAATCCAAAAGCATTAGAACAGGTGGAGATTGAGTTGAAATATGAAGGATACATCCAACGTCAGTATGAATTGGTAGAAAAAATGGAGAAACTTGAAAAAATACAAATCCCTTTGAATTTTAACTATTTTAATTTAAAAACAATTTCGGCTGAAGGTAGGGAAAAATTATCAAAAGTGAAACCAAGAACAATTGGACAAGCTTCAAGAATTTCTGGCGTAACTCCTTCGGATATTTCTATTTTGTTAGTATATTTGAAGAGTTAATTTTTAGGAATTTAAATATTGGATCAACAAGAACAATATTTACGTGAACTTAAAGTTCTTTTTTGGGAAAATGGAATTAATCCTGATGAATATCAACTTGAAAGATTAGCTTTATATGCAAATTTGGTAGTTCAAAAAAACAATAAACTTAATTTAATTTCACGTAAAGATGTTGAAAAGATTGTTGAAAATCATATTTTTATTTCTGCATACATTTCAGAATTTTTACCAGCAAAAGTATCCCGCTTTTTAGATATTGGTACTGGTGGTGGTTTTCCTGGAATACCATTAGCAATTACACGACCAATTTTACGTGGTGTTTTAGTTGATTCAACAACAAAAAAAATTGATGCTGTAAAAGAATTTGTAAACAAATTAAAATTAAATAATGTAGTTGTTGAAAATTCACGTGTAGAGAGTGAAGAATTTATTTCTAAATATTCAAACAATTTTGATTTAGTAGTAAGCCGTGCAACTGTTCCATTGATAATTCTTTTTAGATATGCATTACCTTTAATTAAAGAAAAAGCTTACATAGCAGCAATTAAAGGTGGTGATTTGGCTGATGAACTTAAAACAGCAGAATTGAAATACAAAGCTCAAATCAAAAAGTCAACTCTTTTTGAACTTTCCTATAAACCTTTCAATGCGAGAAATGAAAAAGATAAAAAGCTTGTTTTGATTGAAATTAATAAATGAAATTTTTCTCAAAACACTTTTTGTTAAAAAAAGTCAATTTACTTTTTCAAATTAACATTATGAAAATTTAAAGAAGATTTTATAATTATCAATTGGCAATTATCAATTTTCAAATTGATTTAATTATACATTTTACATTATTCTTGTTATTCCTACAATTTATTTATAATTTCATTCATCGTTTTGCTAAACTTATATGATAGAAAAATTTTTAAGATACTCACCTACGCGTGATCTTATTTTTGTTTTAGGTGCAGGGGCTTCGAATCCCGATGGTGTTCCTTTGCAAAAAGAATTGCTACCAATGATTTTATCTGATGAAATTGATGAAATAAAAAATTCTGAAATCGGGAAAATTGTTAATGAATTTTTGATTGATAATTTTGAATTCAATAAAGAATTGAATCAGTATCCACAACTTGAAGCGGTTTTTGGTTTTATTGATTACTTCATCGAACAAAATGAAAGCTTAAATGCAAAATATACTTTTGAAAAAATTCGTGATATAAAAGAATATTTAATTAAACTTATTCATTACGTTGTTAATTTAAGAACGGATAAATCGAGCCCATATTATCACAAGTTTTGGAATTTAATTACAGAACACACCAATAATGTTTCTATCATTACTTTAAACTATGATACTTTGCTTGAACAGGCATTCGATTTTATTTTCAAAAAGAAAAATGGCTTTATTGATTATTCTATTCCTTTAATGAACTATGAAAAACTGCCACAATTAAAGGAATATAATTTTTGGATCAACACTCGTGAACCTCTTTTAGTTGATGAAAATTCTAATCCGCATTCATATAAAATTTTGAAATTGCACGGAAGTTTGAATTGGAAATATTGTAATTGCTGTAATCAAATTTTATTAACGCCTTGGGATAGAAAAATTGATTTGAACAAAGGAAAATTTTTGGGTTATACTTATCCAGATAATATAGAATATGAATTTAGTTGTCCGATTGATGGCACTGATTTTCAAACATTGATTATGCCTCCATCATTTTCAAAACAATTAAATAATCCAATATTAATCCAGCTATTTAGTGAAGCGGCAAGAGAAATACGTTCGACTAAAAAAATAGTTTTTATTGGTTATTCACTTTCTGATGCTGATGTTCATATTAAAGCATTATTGAAAAAAGCTATTCTAAATGATGTTGAATTGCTGGTAATTAATCATCGGCCGAAGGAAACTATGGAATTAAATTATAAATCACTTTCAAAGAATGTGAAATTTATTTACTCATCTTTCGAAAACATGATTTCTGATGAAAAAATAATTTCGCAGATTTTCATTTCTGTTTCATAAAATATTTTTAAAACTCTATTAATTATAGTATGCTGACGGTTTTTGTTTCATGCAAAGATGCCAAGTCCTACATTATAAATTATACATTTTACATTAGTAAAAATTTATTTGTTAAAAATATCGTTAACTAATTTTCTAAGGTCAGAAATGGTAAATGGCTTCGATAAATAATAATCCATTCCTTTACTTAGAAACTCATTTTTGTCATCTTCGCTTGCGTATGCAGTTAAAGCAACAATTGGAACATTTTTATATTTATCTATTTTTCTAATTTCTGCTGTAAGTTGAATTCCGTCCAACGTGCTATGACCAAGATTAATATCCATAAAAATTAAATCATAGTTTGAATTAATATCATTAACTTTTTCTAAAGTGTCTTTTACATTTGTAACGCAATCGATATCATAATTGTTTGACAAACTTCTTTTTACTATGTCAATTGCCATTTGTTCATCTTCTACATAAAGAATTTTTTTCTTTTGAAATGAAATTTTTTCTGCTTTGAATTCCCGGTCTTCGTTAGTATCTTCAACTATTACCGCTTTTTCTTTTACAGATTCATTTTCAATAGGAATTTCCAAAACAAACACAGAGCCAATGTTTGGAACAGATTCTTTCAAATATAAATTTGCTTTTAATACTTCAGCAAATCGTTTTGCAATTGATAAACCAAGACCAGTACCTTCATATTTTCTTGATGTCCCTTCGCTTGCTTGACGAAAATCTTCCCAAATTAATTCCTGTTTTTCTTTTGGTATTCCGATTCCGGAATCACGGACTTCAACTACAAAATATTCCTTTTTATTTTTTATTTTTTTATTAGCATAAATTTCTACCCAGCCTTTATCGGTATATTTTATTGCGTTATTAACCAGATTAATCAAAATTTCAGACACTAATTTTTCATCACTATCTATGAAAAAAGAATCGAGCTTAAATTTTTTCCTTAACTCTAAATTTTTGATTTTAGCAGTTTTTTCAAATTGTAGATAAACATCTTCAAGAATTTGGACAGCATCGGAGTTGGTTATATATAACTCCTGTTTATCGAATTCTAATTTTGTCATGTTAAGAATTTGATTAAGTGTGTTTGTTAGTCTTTTTGAAGCTTGAATAATTCTTCCTGCCATTTCTTTATGTTCTTGATTTTCAATTTCATCATATAATAATTCTGCAAAACCCATAATTCCAACAAAAGGTGTTCGCAATTCGTGACTCATGGTTGCAAAGAAGTGAGATTTTATTCTGTTCATTTCTTCGGCTTTTTCTTTGGCTGTAATTAACTCTTCAATTAATTTCTTTTTATCTGTAATGTCACGGAATATGCTTAACAATAATGGTGGATTGTCTTTTATTTCTATTTTTGAGTTTGTAACATCAATCCAGATTTTTTTATGGTTGTAAAGTTCAATTTGGGCTTCTAATTTTTTAGGAATAGAATTAGTAATATATCTTTCCTTAAATTTTGAAATATGGTTGCCTTTAGTATAGCAAACATCAAATGGTTTGCCGATTAATTCTTCTTTAGATAAATCAAACATTTTACAAAATGCTTCGTTAACATTAATAATAATACCTTCTTCATCAATAAGTCTCATTGCATCAACTGAATTTTCCCAAATGGAGCGGAATTCCTCCTCCGAACGAATTAACTTGTCATTTAATTCTTTCTTTGCAGTTATATCTTCTTTAATTGCGACGAAATTAGTAATTTTTCCATTTTCATCTATAACAGGTGAAATAATTTCATTTTCCCAGTAAAGTGAGCCGTCTTTTTTCTTATTACAAAGCTCTCTTTTCCATATATTTCCGGATTCAATAGTATCCCACAACTCTTTATAAAAACTTTTATCGTGTACACCAGATTTTAAAAATCTTGGATTTTTTCCAATTACTTCCTCAAGGTTATAACCACTTATTTCACAGAACTTTCTATTTGCGTATTCAATAATTCCATCTGTATTTGTTATTATTATACTAGCAGGACTTTGTTCAATTGCGATTGTCAATTTAAGAATTTTTTCTTCTGCTCTTTTTTGTTCAATATAAATGCTTAATTGTTTTGCAATAATTTCTAAAACTTCTACACTGTGTTCATCATATGCATTTTTGTTATGATAATCTTGAACAGCAATTACACCAAAAACTTTATTACTAATAACTAAAGGAACGCCAAGCCAACTTTCGGGAAGAGTACCAATTAAATTGATAATACCATTTTGATATAAACTAATAATATCTTCCTTACTCAGTAACAGTGAATGCTTCGTTTTAATTACATAACCGGTCAAGGATTTTTCAGCTGGCCATTCAGGAATTTCATCTTTTTCATCTTTATCAATATTCGATTTTAATGTATCTGTTTTTTCATCATAAAAAGCAATAAAGAAATTTTTTGTGTCTATTAATTCTGTAAGTTCATTTCTAACAACCTCAAATAATTCATTTAAAGATTTTGAAGTAACAACAGCATTAGCAATATTATACTGTATTTTCTGAATTATTTCCCTCTTTTTCTTAACTGTAATATCAGTTGCAATACCCTGTAAACCCACTACTTTACCACTTTTAACAATAGGATTTTCATATATTTCAAGTAAAACTTTATTGCCATTTTTATGGTATAGTTCAAAGTAAATTGGATCTTTAGATGTTTCTCCTTTTAGATGTTTGTGGGTTATAACGGTAGCATTTTTATTTAAGACGTTTTCAGTTGCAAACCAATGTTTTTGATTATACCATTCTTCTGGTTTGTAACCTGTAATTTGCTCAACAGTTGGTGAAACGTAGGTTAATATACCATTATTGTCCTGTGTATAGAAAAAGAAGTTAGGAGTTCCTTCAACAATAAGTCTCATTCTTTCTTCTCTTTCTTGTAGTTCTTTTTTTAACTTATTCTTTTCAGTAACATCTCTTGAAACAGTAAGTATTTCTTTTGCATTTCCATTTGTATCTCTTATAATTGAAACTGTAGATTCAAGATCGATAATTCTTCCATCTTTGCAAATTCCATTTGACGAGAATATAAAGCTTCTATTTGGGTCGCCTTTACCGGAAAGTTCTATTGCCATTTCTTGTTCATATAATTCTTGAGCTTTTTTTAATGATTCTTTGGTTAATATACCCGTTAATCCAATCTTCATAACTTCCTCTGGAGAATAACCAAGCAGTGTTTTAACGGATGGACTTACATATGTATATTGCAAATTCATATCAAAAACAGCAATTGTATCAGCTGTGTTTTCAGCAATCAAACGGTATTGTTTTTCACTTTGTTTAAGAAGTTCTTCACCTTTTTTCCTTTCTGTAATATCGAAAGCCGAGCCAATAGCAGCTGGTTCACCTTTCCAAATAATTTTGCTTGCGGAAAAATCGATCCATGCTTCTTCTCCGTGCTTCTTGATAATTTTAAATTCATAATTAGATGATACTTCTTCGCCACGTAGTCTTGCCAATCCACGTTTTTTTACTATTTCTTTGAAATCGGGATGAACGACATCCCAAAAGTGCATGGAATATAGTTCTTCTGCTGTATATCCGGTTAATATTTCAGTGGATTTATTGACGTAAACAAACTTTTCGTTTTTATATATGAAAATAGCGGATGAAGTTGATTCTGCAAGGGAGCGGAATAGTTCTTCGCTTTCTTTTAATTTTTGCGTGGCTAATTTCTGATCTTCGATAAGGCTAAGTAAAGCCTTACGCATTCTTTCTGATTCTTCAATGTTGTTTGTCATTGTTCTAACCTTTATAAAAAAAATTTTAACCACTTAGACACTTAGCGCACTAAGAAACACTAAGGTTATTCTAAAGGTAAATCAGCAAATGCTTTCGTTACCAGTGATACAACTTGCTTGGTTATGTTTTCACAATTAAAATTTATTAATAATCCTTTTGGCTTATTTGTTAACTTTAAATAAGTTAATAATTGTGCAGAAAATAATGGCAACATAACTTCAACAGACTTATTTTCAACAATTATTAAATCTTCAACAAGCAAATCAAGTTTTAAATCATGTCCTATTTTTTCCCCTTTATAAATTACAGGCAAATAAATCTGACTTTCGACTTTTAATCCGTTATTTTTTAATTCATCAATCAAGCATAATTCATAAACAGATTCAAGCAATCCGGGACCTAAATTTTTATGCACCTCTATTGCACAGCCAACAATTTTATAAGCTAAACTATTTATATATTTTTGAGTCAACATAATTCTCAGTGTCTCTCCGTGTTCTTAGTGTCTTAGTGGTTTTACTGTTCCTCATATTTTTTCTTTTCACCAAGTTTTACCAGCAGCTCATTAACTTCTTTTTTCAGTTCAATCACTCTGTCTTCTCTATCGAGCATAACATTTTGCCATCTTTTCAGTTCATCAAGCTGGTCAAGAATTTTTTGTTCCTTTTCTTTTAATTCGGTTATATCAATTGCAGAAGCAATATCAGCCCTTTTACCATTGACAAAAATTACAGAAGCAGAAATAATTCCGTTTCTAATTTCACCATTTTTCTTTCTGAATAAAAACTCATAATTTTTTACTGAACCAGTTTGTTCAAAAATTTGGTTGATTTTTTTTGCCTCTTCTGGATTAGCCCACAAATTTAATTCAGAACCAGTTCTTCCAATAATTTCTTCTTTTGAATATCCTGTCAAATCACAAAATGCCTGATTAACATCAATGAAAATGTTATTATCATCTTGTATAGAAAGTGCATATGGTGATTCATTAAAAGCCACACTAAATTTATTTTCACTTTCTTCCAAAGCTAATCTTGAAAGTTTTCTATCGTTTATATTTTGAACTGCACCGTAGATTTTTGTAACACGATTTTGTTCATTATCCCAATATGGTTGAGCAAAAACTCTAACCCAAATAATTGATTTATCTTTTTTTATTGTTTTAACTTCTGTAATAACTTTTTCGTTATTAAGAATTTTTTTCATGTCTTCCTGATCTTGAAGAATTGAATCCGGGTGCAGATGAGCAAGCCAACCACCAGCGGCTTTATAATCTTCTAATGTGTAACCAGTAATTTCTTCAAAATCCCCAGCAACCCAATCAATTTCTAATTTTCCATCTTCGTGAATGATAGTTGAAAAAACATAATCAGAAACAAGATCAGAGATTAATCTATATTTTTCTTCAATCTTTTTCCTCTCGGTTACATCCTGAATTATTCCAAACAGTGTGTTCTTTTCTTTATCATAAACAGCAACAGAATGGATATCTTTTATTTCGTTAGTGTCCACAGTTTTAATTTTGAATTCAACATCATAAGGTTTGTTTTTATTAATTAAATTAATCAGTGTTTCATCCAGCATTTGTCGGTATTCGGGTAGCGGAACAGATTTTACAACTTCATAGTCTAGTTCGGTTTTATCAACACCATAAATAACAGCAGCGCCTTCTGAAGCAAATATAGTTTTTGTTGTTAAGTTTAATTCCCAATTTCCGGATTTTGATACAAGCTCGCCGCGATTAAGTCTTTGCTCAGACTTTTCAATTTGATTTTTAGCCTCGCGTTCTTTCGTCTGATCACGGAAAACCAAAACGACACCAATAATTTTTCCCTCCTCGTCTTTTATTGGTGCACCGCTGTCTGCAATAGGAATTTCCTTACCATCTTTCGAAATAAGCAAAGTATGATTTGCAAGGCCAACAATCGTACCCTCCATGATAACACGAATTACAGGATTTTCAACTTTCTTTCTTGTTTTTTCATTAATAATATTGAATATTTCTTCAATCTGTTTTCCCTTCGCTTCTTCTTCAGTCCAACCAGTTAAATTTTCTGCAACTGGATTTACATTTTTTACTTTTCCAAATTCATCAGTTATAATTACAGCATCACCAATACCATATAATATTGTCTTATACTCCTCCATTGATTCTCTGTAGGATTTTTCTTGATCATATAATTTTTCGTAACGATTCTTTAGATTGTAATAATAAATCCAAAACAGAAAGAAGAATAAAGCAAAGAAAATTACACCTAAAATAAAAAGTATTAATAACAAATCGTTAAATGTCTTGGAGTAAATTTCAATCTTATCAATTTTGGCAACCATAAACCATTTTGTCCCCGGCACGGGGCTTAAATATGATATTACCTGAACATTTCTGTAATCAACTCCTTCAAAAAATTCCTTCTTGCCTTTTATCGCTTCAACTTCAGAAGAATTTGTTTTTGACAATGGAATTTTTAGCCGAATTTGTGCTCCTTTCTTGAATTTAAGAGGAGTTAAAGTGATGACGTATTCACCTTCATTTTTTACTAAAATTGTTTCTGTTGATTTGTGTTCGCCGTGAAAATTTTGGGTAAGCGGAAACAAAAGTTTATCTTGATTAAAATGGAATACCAAAAATCCTAATAACTTATTATCGCCAGATTTTACTGGGGAGATATAATCAAGATGAAAAGAATTATGAACTTCACAAAAGTAAACGTCCGTTGAAAAAGATTCATTATTGTTTTTATTCTGCCAAATTATTTCGAGCAGATGTCTTGATAATTTCCCGTTAAAATTTTTTTCTGTTGATAAAACTCTATTGTTAATCGAAATGAAATATATATTCTCATAATTATGTGCAATCTTAATTTCTTCTATTGCATCAAGAAATTTTTTAATTGAATTTTTATCTCCACTTATTGCTTTTTCAATCTTGGAATTAATTATTTGATTTGACGCAATAAGTTTAGCATCATTGAGCTCATCATAATTCGTTTTTGCAATTTTAGAGATTTTCAGTTCAGCAACGGCTTTAAGTTCGCTTTGAACCTGCTTTAGGTAATCGTTTCTGATTTGTAGAAAATAAAAATAAGCTATAAGTAAAATTATCAGAGAAGAAAAAATGAAAAACAAAGCAGCATTTTTCTTATTCTCAAGCAACTTTTTTAATGCGCCCATGTTAGTGCCAATTTATTTATAAATTTGATTGTATCGTTTAATAAAAAGAACATTGTTAAATTCATTTATCAATCTTGAAGTAATAGTATTTATTTTAATTGATGCAAGTGGTTTTAGCTTATTTTCTTTTGTGGTGATAATATTTTGAACTTTATATTTATAAAAATTGCACAAAGAAATTGGAATATCTGTATGAAGAGTAGAATGAAATTTATTTTTTGTTAAATCACTGAGTTTTTTCATAATAACTCGAAAAGTAATTTATTTGTAAGTTAATATCGAAAATTATATTCAAATAGTTAAGAAATATTTAGTCTTAAAGCGTTTAAAATTACTAACTTTACACCCCAAAAAATCAGACAAAATGGCAAGGAAAAAACATAAAAAAATTGCAGAAGTAAGAACATTCCCAAATGTTTTTGATTACAAAAATGAAAATGTTGAAGAAGAACTAATTCAATTTTTTAATAGCCATAAAAATTTTATTGCAGAGCTTGGTTGCGGACAAGCTGATTATTCTATTAATCTTGCTTTAAATTTTACTGAAAAAAATTTTATTGGAATAGATAGAAAAGCCAATAGAATTTGGAATGCTTCTAAAAATGCAACTTTACAAAATTTAAATAATGTTGTCTTTTTAATTTCTTATGTTGAAAAGCTTGAAGAAATTTTTAGAAAAATAAAATTTGAGGAAATATGGATTACCTTTCCTGATCCTTACCCAAGAAATGGTAGTGTTAAAAAAAGATTAACCCACCCAAGATTTCTTAATATTTATAAAAATCTTTTATCACCGAATGGAAAAATTAATTTAAAGACTGATGATGACACTTTGTATAGCTATACTTTGAAAGTAATTAAAGGGGAAAACCTAAAACTTCACTATGAAACAAATGATTTATATGCAAATGAAAATTTGCCATTTGAGTATTCGATAAAAACAAAGTATGAAAAAATGCATTTGGAAGAAGGGAAAAAAATTAAGCTGATAAGTTTTTCTTTCTAATATTTATAAAGTAATGGTGAACCACCAACAAGTTTACCATCTGGCGAAAAAATGTTTAAATAAACATTGTTATAACCAATTAAAAAATTTTTAATAACCGATAAATCAAATTGCATTTTGCGTGTAATGTAAGCTTCACATAAATCATTATTTGCATTATGCGAAATATGAAGATTAATTTGTGGTGGAATAGATTTCGCAATTGAAGTATAAGCAAAGACATTAATAAAATGCTCTTTGCAACCACCGCTGTAACTTAAAGAAAAACTCAATAGATTTTTATCAAGAGAAACAGAATTTACTTTTAGATAATCTTTTGACATTGTCCAATCGAGATTAGAATCAATCATGTGAACTTTTCGTAATTCTTTATTTGTGTTAAAGAAAATTTTAAGATGAATAGAGTAATCGGATTGCATAAGTTCTATTTGAGATTTTCTTTCGGGTAAAACTTTTGTTAGCTCAATTTCATATTGATCATAAACAATAGTTCTTGGAAATAAATAAGAATTAAGAATGAAATTCTTTTCAAAATTTTTATTTCTGATTTTTAAAACAACTTCTGCATTCCCAGCCCAAACACAAACTACATCAATTGGACAGCGAGAATCATTATTAACACCTTCAAATGAAATTGAAAACTCATCGTTAATAAAAATACTTTCTTTATAATTTAGTGAAACTGTGGTTGAATCATCTTTTTTAACAGAGATAGATTTTTCAAAATTTAAATCGCTTTCGGTTATACAGGAGGAAAGGAGAAAAATAAATTGAAATATGAGCAGAATACTTAATAATTTTTTTAGTGAAAAATTTAGTATCATTTCAAACCCTCCTATATTTTCCATTGCCTAAAAATTTCAAAAAACCTTTATCTCTCAAATATTGTAATTGCTGTCTAATTTTATCTTTTATGAATTTATTGTCGGGATGATTCAGTTTTAAATATTCTTCAAATTTATAAATATCATTTAATGAAAATTCTACTTTACCAATTTGATCAATGCATTTAATAATATCAAGTGACCAACCGCGTAATTCAATGTTTTTATTTTCTCTTATAAATAAAGTTTTTTTCCACTTTTTTTGAACATCTTCTTTGTTTGCGGAGATTTTATCTTTTACATAATAAATTTTTCCTGATTCGGATATTTTTTCAAACAAAATATTACACCCAATCCATCCAGATCTAATCGCTGTTTCAGATAATGCTTTTCTCTTTTCTATTATTGAAAAAGAAAAAAAATGTTTTGGGATAAGAACAAAATTTGTAATTAATGAATTATTTAAATCATAAGTAAGTAAAAAGAAATTAGGTAACTTATCATCAGCCAACTTTTCAATTATTTTAGAATAAGCACCATCATTAATTTTATAGCCAAAGGAATTTTTTTTACTCTTTAATTCAAAAGTTTCTTCACATGTTTTACAAATAAAATCACCAACTGGATTGTTATTTTTTAATTGAAAAAGTTGATTACCACAGTTTGGACAAAAAATTTCTCTTTTTGTCCAATCTTCAGAAACAACTCTTATTTTCTGAGATAGGTTCTTATAATTTGAAGCTAATGCAATATTGAAATTTAAATTCATTTATTGAAAATTATATAAATTTTTATATCCTTTTCACAATCAAATATAACTAAAAAAGCGTTTTAATTTATCCTTGTTTTAATTGGTCATATGCTCTTTCAAGATTCATTTTTTTGCCACCTTGAAAACGTTCTTTCAGATTTTCGTATTTAGGAATTGAGGATGAATTAATTATTTCTTCTTTTGTTTTTCCCTTTTTAATTTCGTTTGAAACAAAATCAATTAAAGCTTCAAAATAATTTTGCATTTCTTTTACGTCTTCAATTGAGCCCGTTAATAAATCATCGTTTATGGCATGACCAAAAATAAATAGTGTATCTTTTGAAAAATGCTTTATGACTTTACCTAAAACATTATGCCAACCTTTGATTGAGCCGCCACCATTTGGATCTATGTATGGATAAGTTTTGTTGAAAACTAAATCTCCAAGATGAGCGATATTTGCTTTTTCAAAGTGAATAACAGAATCGCCGCCAGTGTGAGCCGCTCCAAAATAAATTGCTGTAACTTTTTCTTTGCCTAAATTTTGTGTCCACTTGTTTTTAAAGGTAATGTTTGGATAAGCTTGTGGTTTCTCAGGATTATTCCCATAATTTTTTTCCTGTAAAGCTTTACAATTTTCATGTGCAATAATTTTGACTGCATAATCTTTCAAAAAAACATTGCCGCTCGTATGATCGCCATGATGATGTGTGTTGAATAGTAAATCAATTTTTCGATCAGTTTTTTGTTTTAATCCTTCGATTAAATTTTTTGCTGTATCAGGAAATTGAGAATCAACAACAACCAATACATCTTTTGTTGCATAATAACCAATCGTTCCACCCCGTTCAGTAAATATTCCAATATTATTTCTTAAATCGGTGAATTTAAATTTTTGTTCTTGTAATGGATTTAAAAACTTAAAGCCAGGCAAAAACAATCCACCTGTTAAAATAACAGAAGATTTTAAAAAATCTTTTCTTGTAACTTTCATTTTTATATCCTTTATTTTTGTTGACACAAATTAGTTTGATTATTTTAAAAACAAAATTCTAAAAGGAATAATTCTAATTATGATTATAAGCATAAAAAGGAATTTTGCAATTCTGATTGTTTTATCTTCATTTCTAATAGCACAGGAAAAAGTGAAAATTACTTTAGAAATAACTACTCCAACGCTTGACGATTCATCAATAGTTTATGTTACTGGAAATATTGAGCCGCTTGGTTTTTGGAAAGCCGATAAAATTCCAATGAAAAAAATTTCAAAAGAAAAATGGATTTATGAATTTATCACCGACAAAAATGAACAAATTGAATATAAATTCACAAAAGGAAATTGGCAAACAGAAGCTCTCGGCAACGATTTAAGCATTCCTCGAAATAATATTTTAATTACTTCAAAGGATACAACAGTAACTAAAACAATTATTAATTGGCGTGATAAATTTAATTTCAAAGTTGAAGGACAAGTTACAGGCAAAGTTGATTATTACAAAAACTTTGTGATTGATGGCTTGCGTCCAAGAAATATTTTTGTTTGGCTGCCACCAAATTATGAAACGGAAAAAGATAAACGTTATCCCGTTTTTTATATGCACGATGGACAAAATTTAATTGATCCAAAAACTTCAAACACATTTCATGATTGGCGTGTTGACGAAGTTGCAGATAGTCTGATTCGAAATAATGAAATAGAACCTTTTATTTTGGTTGGAATCAACAACACAGATGACCGTGCAAATGAATATAACAATACAGAGCTTGGCAAACTTTATATGAAATTAATTGTTGAAAAGATTAAACCATTTGTTGATAAAAATTACAGAACATTAGCCGATGCAAAAAACACTGCTGTTGGTGGTTCATCAATGGGTGGATTAATTTCAATGATTTGTGTTTGGGAATATCCAAATGTATTTTCAAAAGCCGCTTGTATTTCACCAGCTTTCAGAATTAATTCAATTGATTATGTTAAAGTTGTAAAAGATTATGGCGGTGAAAAAAAAAATCTATTGATTTACATTGATAATGGCGGAAAAGGTTTAGAAACACTTTTACAGCCTGGCATAGATTCAATGATAGATATACTAAATCAAAAAGGTTACAAAGAAAATAAAGACTATTTTGTTTTTATAGATGACCAGGCAGAGCACAATGAAACAGCTTGGGCAAAAAGAATTTGGCGTCCATTAAAATTATTTTTTGGGAAAAAATGAAAATACTTGTCGGTTCAAAAAATCCAGTTAAAATAAATGCAGTTAAAGAAGCATTGTCACTTTATTTCGATAATATTGAAACAATTGGAATCGAAGTTGATTCAAACGTTTCTGTTCAACCAATTGGTGAAGATACTTTTATCGGTGCTAAAAATCGTGCATTAAAACTTTTTGAGATAAACAAAGAGCAAAAATTAAAAGCAAATTATTTTGTTGGTATTGAAGGCGGAATAATAAAACAATTTGATAAATGGTTTGCTTTTGGTTGTATGTGTATAATTGATGAAGATAAAAATTGTGGATTTGGTTTATCCCCTCATTTTGAATTACCAGATGGAATTGTTGAAAAATTATTAAAAGGTATAGAACTTGGCAATGTTATGGATGAAATTCAAAACGAAGAAAACACAAAACAAAAATTAGGCGCAATCGGTTTTTTTACAAATGGAATAATGAACAGAAAAGAGCTTTACATCGAAGGATTAAAAGTTGCTGTTGTTCCCTTTTTACATAAGAAAATGTTTTTTAAATAATCATACTCTCGATCATGATCATACTCTTAATCATAATCATAATCTTGCTCTATCAAAATGAGTAAGATTAAGATCAAGAGAAAGATTAAGATCAGGAGTAAGAGAAAGAAGAAGATTAAGATTAAGAACAAGAGTAAGATTATGAATAAATTGTCAAAAAATTTTTTTAATCATAAGAATCAGTGTTCTATAATTTTAACCCAGAAAAAAGTGAGATAAAATGGAATACAATGAAAACCCAAAATCATATTATCCGCCGATGCACACAGCCGAACACATATTAAATGGGACGATGGATAAATTGTTTGGTTGTGGAAGAGCTTACAGTGCACATATCGAAAAGAAAAAATCGAAGTGCGATTATCATTTTACAAGAAATTTAACAGAAGATGAAATTAAAAAAATCGAAGAAATAGTTAATTCGATTATTCATGCTGACTTGCAAGTAAAAGAAAAATTTATTTCACGGGAAGAAGCTTCAACAAGATTTAGTTTATCCCGGTTACCCGAAGAAGCAGGAAATATTTTACGAGTAATTGAAATAGGCGATTATGATGAATGTTTATGCAGCGGTCCTCATATTTCATCAACAAAACAAATAGGTGAATTTAAAATTGTGTCTACAAGTTTTGAAAATAATGTGTTGCGTATCCGATTCAAAATTAACGAACCAAAGTAAATTTGAATGATTAAATATAAAAAAGCTAATTTTGTGCATTCAAATTGCTGAGGGTTTGTAAATGCCGAAAGAATTATTCATTAACATTAAGTTTAAAAACCGTAAAACGGGTGAATTAAAAGATGCATACATTAAAATCCCAGATATTTCAAAATATTCTAATGGATTGAAAAAATATTTTGATATTCACGAATATCGTATTTGTGAAAAAAGATTAGTTAGCAAAGAGGAATTTGAAAACAAAGGTAAGTTTTAACTTTGAGTATTTTTAAAAATAAAAAGACAATTATATTATTTCTCAGCTTGTTTGTTTATTTAATATGGTCATTAATAGCCCTTCGAAGTAATTCGAATGAAAAATTTTCTACAGCTGAAAAAATTGCAAATCATAAACATATTACAATTAATAAACTTAAAAAGCAGTTTGGTGCAAATGAGTTTAATGGCGATTTGAAATCTGTAATTAATAAAAATGTTATTTTAGATACTACATTAATTAATGTTTATGAATGTCAAAAAGAGTATTTTCTGAAAGCTGAAATAAATTTTAACAGCAAGGAAAAATTTTATGTAAATCTAAAATGCACAAAAGAAATATTTGAACGTGCAACAAAAACAAAAAATAATCATATTATAATAGCCGCAAAAATTAAAAATGTGGTACAAACAAAAATCAAAATGATTGCAGATTCTCTTTATGGGACGAAAGAAATTTTATCACAAATGAATTTTTTGTTATTTGGAGATTGTTTAACTTTAATTGAGACAAATTATATATGATAATAAAAGACTTTTTTACAATAGAAGAATTCAATGATTTTATTGCTTCGAATGAGGCAACGGTTGTTTATTTTAGTACTCCTGAATGTAATGTTTGTAAAGTGCTAAAGCCAAAATTAATTGAAATGCTTAAAGAAAAATTTTCTCTCTTTTCTTTTGCTTATTTTGATTGTAATACAGCAAAAGAACTTTCAGCACAAAATTCAATCTTCTCGGTCCCGACTATAATTTTCTACATACAAGGGAAAGAATTATTTAGAAAATCAAGAAATATCAATCTATCAGAACTTGAATATGAATTAGAAAGACCATATTCTTTCATTCAGTAAAGTTAACATTTGAACTTATTTTTCGATAATAATATAGAACTATAGAAAAGTTGACATTTTAAAGTGAATAATCAAAATCAAAAAACTGAATTACCTAAAGTATTACTAATTGAAGATGATGAAATCTCAGTTGATGTAATGAAACTTTTTTTAAGAGGTTTCGTTGAGATTGATATATCATATACAGCACAAGATTCGATTGAGAAATTTAAAGCTCAGACATATGATTTAATTTTAATGGACATTAATTTAGGAAAAGGATTAACAGGGATTGATTTAATAAGATTAATAAGAGAACTCCCTCAATATAAAGAAACTCCTGTTTTAGCTGTAACTGCATTTGCCATGAAGGGAGACAAAGAAGAATTTCTTTCTGCAGGATTTGATTTTTATCTTGCAAAGCCATTCACACGTGAAGAACTAAGAGCAACAATAAGAAGATTTTTAAAGTAATAACAAATTGATTATTTGAAATCAAAAAATTTATAACACTTTTATATTTATTACACTTACATCATCATCATAATTGCCTGCGGTAAATTCTTCCATCTTTAGTTTTAATGCTTCTAATGTATCAATATTCGATGGAACACTTTTTAAGAAATCAATAAATCCTTCTTCACGGAACATTTCACCATTAGAATTTCTTGCTTCAGTTATTCCATCAGTAACTAAAAATATTTCATTTCCACTTTCAAGTTTTAATTCGTGATCTTGATATTCACCCGATTCACTAAATCCCAACAACAATCCATTAGACAAAAAGGGAGTAACTTCTTTTTCTGTTTTAAGGAAAAGAGGTAGATCACCCGCCCCAGAATAACGAGCAGTTTTATCCGTTTTGTTAATAATTACTATTGAAAGAGTTATGAACACATCAGAAATTCTTTCATCTTTAAAAACTGATTCATTTACTTTTTGAAGGATTATGCTTGGCTTATAATCTTTTGTAGCTTCAAGAACAAAACGAGTTGCACTTCTAACATAACCGGCATAAGCAACAGCAAAGTACCAAGCGCCCCAGCGTTTTCCCATTGTATCACCAAGTACAACGACAATATTATCATTGTCAATTTTTATGTAGTCTATAAAATCACCGCCGGGAACATTTTTATGTGGTTGATGCCAATGTTTAATTTCAAATCCTTCAAAGACTGGAAATTCTTCTGGCACAACTTTGACACCCATGGAATCAGCGGCTTTAGAAACTTCATCAACAACTTTCGATCTTTCTTTTTCTAATGTTTTAAGAATAGCCGAAACTTTTGCTAAAACAATTTTTGGACTTGATGTTTTCAAAATGTAATCTTCAATTTCTAAATCGTAGCCTTGAAGAATATCATCTTCTTCACCTTTTGCAGTAAGAAACACAAAAGGAATTTTTTTTAATTCATCATTTTGAAGAAGCATTTTTCTAAATTCGTAACCATCAACTTCTGGCATCATTACATCACTTATAATTAAATCCGGTCGATATGAAATTGTTTTTTCATACCCCTCACGGCCGTTTGATGCAACTTCACATTCATAACCAGCTTTTGTTAAATTATAAACAAAAAGCTTTGCTATGTTAAATTCATCTTCGACTAATAAAATTTTATTTGCTTTAATTTCTGCCACAAAATTCTCCGTATAAAATTTATTTCTTATAAAAACTTCTTATTGCTTCCTGTAATTCAGGATAAGTTTCAAAAACTCTAAATAATCTTGTAAGTTCAAACATTGCGCGAACGTTTGGCTGAAATCCAATTAATTTTAAATCACCGCCATTTTTAACGGCTTTCTTTAATGTTCCAACTATAACACCTAAAAATGTTGAATCAATAAATTCAACATTTGAAAGATCAATAATAAATTTATTGAAACCAGCATTTAATTTAGATGTTGTTTTATCCTTTAGATCTTCTGCTTCACGCAAAGTAGCTCTATCAAGATTGATGATTTCAACAACAATATCATCAATTACTTCTTCTATTATTTCCATTATTATTATTCTTTTTGTGATTCAATTTTATATTTTTCCATCAACCGATAAAGTGTAGCTCTACCGATTTTTAATTTTCTTGCGGCTTCAACAATGTTTCTATTTGTTACTCTTATGGCATGTCTAATAGCTTCTTCTTTTAGTTTTTCAAATGGTATTATGGGTGAATCGTCAGAAAATAAATTTGTAACACTTGAATAACTAATAGGGCTTGAAGATGTATTAATATTTGATGGTAAAACATCTGGTTCAATATATTCTCCATCGGTTAAAATGATACATCTTTCGAGAAGGTTTTCAAGTTCACGTACATTACCAGGCCAATCATAATCATAAAATAGTTTTAACGTTTTTTTGCTGACACCTTTAATTTGCTTTCCAAGTTTTTCGTTGAATTGTTTTATGAAATGATCTATCAAAACAATTATATCACCCTTGCGTTCTCGTAACGGCGGAATATGAATTGGAAAAGAACTAAGGCGATAATATAAATCTTCACGAAATTGTTTGTTTTCAACTGCGATTTTCAAATCTCTATTTGTTGCGGAAATTATTCTTACGTCAGTTTTTATTATTTCGTTACCGCCGACTCTTTCAAATTCTTTTTGTTGAATCACACGTAAAATTTTTGCTTGAAGAGACATTTCCATTTCGCCAATTTCATCGAGAAAAATTGTTCCACCTTTTGCAATTTCAAACTTTCCAATTTTTCTTTGATGGGCACCGGTGAACGCACCTTTTTCATGTCCAAATAATTCGCTTTCCAAAAGTTCACGTGGAATAGAAGCACAATTAACTACAACGAAAGGATAATTTTTTCTTCTTCCGTTATAATGAATTGCACGAGCAACAAGCTCTTTTCCAGTTCCACTTTCTCCTGTAATTAAAACAGTAATATCATTATCAAGAACTTTAGAAATCATTTTGAAAGCTTCTTGCATTTTTTTATCAGCTGAAATAATGTTATCGAAGCTATATTCTTTGTGAATGTTTTCTTTTAAGCTTTCAAGTTCACGTTCAAGGTCATAATTTTTAATTGCGTTTCTAATTGCCGGTTCAAGACGATTTTTATCAACAGGTTTTGGAAAATAATCAAAAGCTCCAAGTCGAACAGATTCTAATGCGACTTCAACGCTTCCTTGTGCTGAAAGCATTATTACAGGAAGATTAGGAAATCGTTGTTTAATTTTGTTTAAAACTTCATTTCCATTTATATCTGGCAACATAATATCTAAAAGTACTAAATCAGGATTATCGGAAAGAGAATTTAAAGCATCTATTCCATTTGTAAATGTCTTAACATTATAACCCCATTGGTTTTTAACCCAATGTGTTAACATTTTTAAAATTGAATCTTCGTCATCAATTATGAAAATTAATTTTTCCAATTTAAATTCCCTTCAAATTAGCAAAGATTTATTTGGGTAAACGAATTATAAAAGTAGTTCCTTTGTTCTCTTCTGAGCGAACTTTTATAAATCCTTTATGCAAATCAATAATTTGTTTTGAACTTACTAATCCAAAACCAGCTCCGGTGATTTGAGAACCGGGGCGAGAAATTTTTGTAAACTTTTGAAAGATATTGTGAATTTGATTTTCTGGTATTCCAATTCCTGTATCACTTATTGCAATTTCTACTTCTTTACCAAATTCCTGAATAATTACAGAAATTCTTCCACCGGGGTTTGTAAATTTGATTGCGTTTGAAAGAATGTTCGATATTACTTTCCTAATTCTTTCTTTATCCGCATTGATAACAATTTCATTTTGTGGAAACTCTTTAGACAAAATTAGCTTTTTTTCATTAATTGAATTTTCGAATTGAGAAATAACTTCATCAGCAAGTTGTGTAAAGTTAAAATGCTCTTTATGCAATTCGTCATCACCGGATTCAAGCTTTGAAAAATCAAGTAAGTCGTTAATTAATTTTGCAAGTCGGTTACCTTCACTTAAAATTATATTAACAAATTCATTTAATGTTTCTTTTGGTAAATCAGGATCGGAAGTTATTGTTTCAGCAAATCCAACAATTGAAGCAAGAGGTGTTCTTAATTCGTGAGAAATATTAGAAATAAATTCACTTTTTAATTTATTTAATTCTTCGAGAACTGTGATTTTATTTCTTGCTCGTTCACGTTCAATAGAGATTATTCTATTGGCTTCAATTAATTTTGCATTAAGTTCTTTGATTTTTTGTTCATCATTTTTTCTGTTGGTAATGTTTCTTCCGATACTTAGCATTCCGGATACTTCACCATCAATAATAATTGGTTTAGCGTGAATTTCGAATAAAACACTTTTATCAAATCTATCTAAAAACAATGCTTCAAAAATTGTTATCCCAGATGAATTTAAAATTTTATTAAAAGATTCCACAACTTTTTCTTCATCATCTTTATCGATGAATTCTAAAAAATGACGACCGATCATTTCTTCAGGAGTGTAACCTAATGCATTTGCCCCATTTTTATTAACTAAGTTGAAATAACCAAAACCATTCAAAGTAAAAATTAAATCATCTGCAGTATCAATTAATAATCTGAATTTTTCTTCAGAACGTTCAAGTTTTAATTGTGTAATTTTTTCTTCGGTTATATCTTGAATCATTCCAACAATTCGAACGATTTTATTATTTCTAAAAATTGGAATTCCGGAATGACGAACCCAATGTTCTTTTCCAAAACGATCAACCATTAAATATTCAACGGTTCTTTCATTTCCGTCGTAAAGTTCTTTTATGAATTTTTTAAATTGCTCAAAATAATTTGGTTTGATTGAGCGGAGTAATTTGAATTTGTTTTTATAAATTTCTTCAGGAGAATAGCCATAAACAATTCGTACTGCTTCAGAAATAAAATTAAATTCTGAATTATCAACAGATGTTGAAAAAAGCACAGTTGAAATATTACTTATTGTTTCTTTGAAAATATTTTCAAGGTCGGCTTCTTTTGTAATATCTGTGAAGAATGATAATACGCTAAAATCATTTTTCACATTTTCTATTAAGAATGAATTAACACGAAACCATTTTTCGAGATTCTTTTCATCAACAAATTTTAATTCATAGTCAGCAATGTTTCTTTTTTCATTAATGGCTTTAATAAAAGGTAAATTTTCAAAATGCAATTTGTGGTTGGCGAAATCATAAAAATTTAGATTCGTAATGAATTCTTTCGTTATTTCTTTTTTTGACTTGTTAAAAAGCTGAGCAAAGTAATCATTTACAAAAATTACATTATAATCATTTCCAATTATTAAAATTGGTGCTTGCGATTTGATTAAAAAATCATTGCTGTTAACTTTTTTTTTCGTTGATTTTACTGTGACTTTTTTTTTCGATTTATTTTTTGATTGTGTAATAATTTTTTTCATTAATAAAGTCACTAAAATTTCAGTTAAATTAAGTTTACTTCCAAGTTAATTTAGGTTTTGGCGGGGCAAAACTATCAATTGCTTCCTGTAACGTTTGGAAAATCTTAAATACTTTGTCCATTCTTGTTAAAACGAAAACTAAATCGGGAGTTTCTTTTGCATAAACCAACCTTAAATCACCATTCATTGTATTAACTTTTTTTAACAAAGAAACCATAGCTCCAAGAAAAGTAGAATCAATATATTCACAAATAGATAAGTCAATTATGAATTTGACATTTCCCTGTTTAATTAATTCCGTTACAAAATCTTTAAAAGAAACTGCTTTAGCTAAAGTTGCTCTTGTTAAATAAACATGAACGATAATTATGTCGCCAATTTTTTCTGATTTAAATTCCATAAACCAATAAAATTCTATAAAATTGTTGTGTGAATATATTAATTAATGCATTTAATTAAAAGATAGATATTTAATATTCTCTTTATCATGTAAGATAATTAATTTAAATCATGTTTTTTATATATACTTAAATCAAAAAATTTTGTTCATTAAAAAAATTAAGAACATGAAAATTGCAATAAGCGGTGCAACGGGATTAATAGGAAAGAAAATAGTTGACAAGTTAATTAATCGTAATGATGAAGTAATTGTATTAACCCGTTCAATTAAAAAAGCAAAAAATGTTTTTGACGACAATGTAAACTTTATTGACTGGTCTAAAAATATTAACGAATGGCAAACACAAATAGAAACAGTGGATGTTGTAATTAATCTTGCCGGTGAAAATGTAATGGCAAGAAGATGGAATAAAGAACATAAAAGAAAAATTTATTCAAGCAGAATTAATGGAACAAAAAAATTAGTTGATGCAATTTTAAGTTTAACAAACAAGCCAAAAGTCTTTATTTCAGCTTCAGCGATTGGATATTATGGAAATATAAATGACGAAGTTGATGAAAATTCAAAAGCAGGAAATGATTTTTTAGCTAAAGTTGTAAAAGACTGGGAAGATGCTTCTAAATCAATCGAAGAAAAAAATATAAGAAGAGTTATTGTTAGAATTGGAATTGTTTTAGATAAAAATGAAGGCGCTTTGCCAAAACTTGTATTGCCCTTTAAATTTTTTGTTGGTGGTTCAATTGGTAGTGGCAAGCAATGGCTTTCATGGATTCATGTTGACGACCTTATTAAAATATTTTTATTTGCAATTGACAATGAAATTAGTGGTGTTTACAATGCAGTATCTCCGAATCCTGTTAAGATGAAATACTTTGCTAAAACAATTGGAAAAATTTTACATCGTCCTTCATTTTTTAATGTTCCAGAATTTGTATTAAAATTAGTTTTGGGTGAAGGGGCAGCTTCAATTCTAAATGGTGCAAAAGTTAAATCAGAAAAAATTCAAATGGCTGGTTTTAAATTTCATTATGAAAAATTAGAAGATTCATTGATTTCATTACTTAAATAAAATTTATTCATACCAAGAAACAACTTCAAAATTTTTTGTGTTTGGAAAAGCTGGTGGTGTTACTGTATAAAATCTTTCATCAAATCTATGGTTAAATCTTAATCCTTTAACCGGATTGCTACCAGAATAAGTTGCTGTTTCTCTAGTTGTTTTAGCTATTAAACCACCAAGTATATACCAATTTCCTAAAAAGCTTTGTGTTATTAAACCATCTTCTGGTCCAATATTACCATTCATTGCAAACATTGAGGCTTCTGTGTAAATATTTTTTCCTCGAGTATCTGTATTATCTTTAATTCTAATATTCTCTTCTGCAATAATTCCCAGCATATCATTAGAATTGGAATTCGTCCTTGGATTGTCTTTATATCTAATGTCATTTTCAATATAAACATTTCCAAAACCAGTTCGATTTGCTTTAGTTGCAACAATTGTAACATTTCCATCAAGAGTCCCTTTTGTATAAATATTTCCTTTTTCAACATATATAACACCATTTGGGGCAAAGGTAGAAAGTGAAGTTGTGGTACTTGGCGACCAAGTAGAGGAGCCTTCCGGTTTAGACTGATAAGTTACAGTTCCATCATTGTTAAAATATAGTCTTACATCAACACCTCTATTTGGTGAAGATGTGCCTCTAAAAACAGTTGAACCAGCCTTTGTTCTTAATCCAGTAGTATCGAATTGGAGAGGAATATCAACACCCGGTTGATAACCAGCATTAAATACAGGTGAACCAGAACCATATTTTGTTAAATTACCTTTTGAACTTACTTTTCCTAAAAATACAGGTGAGCCATAAGTATAAAGTGTTCCATTGACATGAAAAGGACCATGAAAAGTATCACCGGTTGCAGGCATTGCAGTAATTGAAGAATAATAATTACCAAACTTTGCAAAGTTACTTGGCCGTAACTGCACAATAATTGTTTTTGTTACATTATTAAAAGTCCCTTCAGCAACTATAGTAGCAATAGTATTATCAACAGTTTCACCTCCACATTGTCCGTACGAATCGCCATGAGTCATATGGGTTGCTGCAGCAGATGATGGTAAAAATAATGATTTTTGTGCTGTAGGATTTCCTGGTGGTTTATGACAAATCCACACTTTCCCAGTTGTAGTTGCTAATGGATTTGATATATAAACATTAATAATTCCACCTGCAAATGATAGATTAGAAAAACCAGCATCCCAATATTTATCCATAAAAATTGCATTTGCCGCCATATTGGCACCCGCATTAGCAATGTTGTATGCTTGTGTCTCGCTGTAATATCTACTCACATTATCTATAGAGCGGTTAGATAGACCTAAAAAATTTTGACCTAAAACTAAAAATATTATGCTAAATCCAAGCACAAGTAATAAAGAAGCTTTTCCACCCATATCATCTATTCCTTAAATTTTTTGCTGAAAGACGTATTTGTCTCCAAAAAACTTTTGAATAATCATTTGCATATGAATAACTGCTTTCGACAGTAATATTTAATTGAATTGTTTGTATTTGTGAAAAATTTGAGATAGGCAAACTTAATTCTTGTTGTAGAGCGTCAAAATATCTTAGATGAAATTGAGTAACACCGAGATTTGCACTTGCCGGTGTAGCATTATTTACAACTCGATATAACATTCTGTCTCTTGGATTTGGAGTATCTGTCAAAGCACTGGGTTGACCAACATAATATCTCATTGTATCAATATTACCATCATTATCAACATCTGTTAAAAATTTTATATCAGTTGAATCAGCATAAATAATTGCTTTAGAGGGATCTGGAATTTTAGTCCAATCTTTACAATAACCAATTTTCTTAAAATCATATTCTAATAATGTAATTACTTCAACAAGATTTTGTTGAACTATTAAATCAGCAGTATAGTTATATGAATTTTGAACCGCCGCATCATTTAATCTAAATAAAATCATTAAAAGCATTCCGCCTGCAATTGTAGAACCTAATATGTCAAGTAATGTACTAAAACCCATAAATCACCTAAAATACCAATAACTAAAAATAGTTTGAAGTCTAACAGTATCTCTCATTGATGGGCTTGTTACAGTAACTCTTAATCTTTTATTCCAGGTTTTTGATGTTGTAGGAATAACTTCACTCCCTGAAATTGTAACATAATCAACAACACAATCTAATCTAAAATCAGCAGAACGAAATGTACTATCAACAATAACCGTTTCTACTCCCGAAGGAATTGTTCCAAGTGGTTTAGCTGTTATTATTCTATTGTAATTGTTAAAGTCGTCAAAGTCATTATAATTTGGATAAGTTTCACCTGATTCCGGACCAAGCTGATTATATGCTTTTAATGGTGTGGTTGTTGTAATTGCATCGTTATCTGTTGCTGAGTCAAAAGCTTTTGTATTTGCTTCTTCAATAATTGATGTTCCTAAAGATACAGCCATGATATTAAACTTAGTTTCCATAACTGTTGTACCGGTTGATAAGAATCCATTATTTACACGTAATACAACCATTCCTAAAAGCATAAGAGCTGCAATTGTTAACATCATTTGACCAGTGTTCATTTAATTATCCTGATTACCTATCAAAAAATATTGAAAATATAACCTTTATACTACTCAAAAATCGTGCTTTGATTTTTCTGTGTTTTTTAAGCAAAAAAATGACTTAATTTCAATTTTTTGTAACAAAATGAAAATATTACAGGTAATAAGTCTTAATTTTACACAAGTTGTTATATTGCAATTGAAAAAGGAAAATTTTATGGATCCAATTAATTTAATTTTAGCTATTAATTTATTTTTAACAAGTAGTGCTAATTTTTCTGGCGCTAAAAAGGGATTAAAAACCTCTGTCACAAAATCTGTAGAAAGACCCGTTTCTTTTTTGCAAAGTGTTCCACCAAATATTTCTGCTTTAATTTTTGTTTTAACAATTTTTGGAGTTTTTAAAATTGGAACGTTATCAGAAGATTATGAACAAAAATTTTATCAATTGCGATTAATTGGTTTAGTGGTTTATATTATTTTTTCTTGGTTGCAGGTTTTGTCTTATAAAACATTGGGAAAAAATTATGCACAAGATGTTGTAATAATGAAAGAGCATAATCTTGTTACAAATGGAATTTATAAGTTTATTCGTCATCCGCAATATTTAAGTCAAATTATTAGTGATTTAGGAGCAGGTTTAGCATTGTTAAGTTATTTAATTTTTCCAATTACATTGTTATTTGAACTTCCTCTTTTTATTGCAAGAGCAATTTTAGAAGAGAAGTTACTTCAGAAACATTTTGGTGAAAAGTTTTTAGCTTATAAAAAACATTCAGGATTTATTTTTCCATTTATTGGTTAATATGAAATTAATTTTAAAAATATTTTTTTTGTTGTTGTTCGTTAATTTAAATTTTGGTCAAAGGCTATATAAAATTTCTGTCCAAATTGATAATGAAAAAAAGTCAATTTCTTATTTGGATAAAAATGGTGTTGACTATATTTCTTTGAATGAACTTGCCAATTTAATTTCTGCTGGAAAGTATTACAACAAAGATGCTGAAAAACTCGAATTAAAATTTGAGAAGTTCAATGTAAAATTCACTGCTAAAAATCCATTTATAGTAATTCAAAATAAAACTGACAATTCAATCGAATCTTATCAATTGCCAATTTCAACTTTGCTTATAAAGAATGATATTTTTATTCCATTAGTTTATTCAATTCAATATTTAATCAGAGTAACTGAAAAAAATTTTTACTATGAATCTCTCTCGAAAAATTTGACCATCTCCAGTAAAAAGGTTTTAGCTGAAGAAAAACCAGAGCAGAAAAAAAATGAAAAACCATTTGAACGTAACTTAAATTTTGATATAAATGATATTTCGATCGAAGAAATGGTTAATGGAACATTGATTAAACTAACAAGCAACAAAATAATTAGAAAACCGAGAAACTCAATTTCAAACAATGTTCTTTATGTTTTTTTCAATGATATAAATATTGATACTGCAATAATGAATAAAAATTTACAAGTAGGGTTGGTTAAAAATATTGTCGTAAGAAATTTAAATGCCAATAATTCTCAATTAGAAATTTCATTGAATGATGGTTATTCTAATGTAGAAACATTTCAGGATAAAGACACAAAAGAAATTTTAATAACAATTCATAAAAAACTTTTTGTTCAAGCAGGAGAAAATAAAACAAAATGGAATTTTGATTGTATTGTAATAGATGCGGGACACGGAGGAAAAGATCCCGGCACAATAGGTGTAACTGGTGTAAGAGAAAAAGATATTAATCTTAATATTGCACTCAAACTTGGTAAATTAATTGAACATAACATTCCTGAAATAAAAGTTGTTTACACAAGAAAATCAGATGAATTTATAGAACTTTACAAACGTGGAAAAATTGCAAATGAAGCTGGCGGAAAACTTTTTATTTCAATTCATTGTAATTCAACTGAAAAAAAAGATAATGGTTATCGAGGTTTTGAAGTTTATCTTCTTCGTCCCGGAAGAACAAAAGAAGCAATTCGAATTGCTGAATTTGAAAACAGCGTAATTAAATATGAAGATAATCCCAATCGTTATGAAAAATTAACAGACGAAAATTTTATTCTTGTCTCAATGGCTCATTCGCAGTTTATGCGCTATTCAGAAACGTTTTCAGATTTTCTAAATCAATCATGGAAAAACGAAACTGAAATTCCTTCACTTGGTGTAAAACAAGCTGGCTTCTATGTTTTAGTTGGTGCTTCGATGCCCAGTGTTTTAATTGAAACAGGATTTTTATCTAATAGAAAAGATGAAGCATATCTTGCAAGTTCAGAAGGACAATCCGAAATTGCAAAAGCAATATTTAACTCAATTGTTAAATACAAAGAGTTTTACAGTAAAGAAATTGGTAAATAACAATTTTTTGCACAAGTAACTTCCAATCAATAATTTTACACATTAATTTTTTAGAAAGGTTAAAATGACTAACGCACAAAAATGGATAGCAGCTACACTTGGACTTTTTTTAATTCTTTTAGTTTTAGGAAAATTAACTCAAGAAAAATCAGATGAACAAGAAATGCCACAAATGATGATGCAACAAGCAGAGCAATCATCGCAAGAACTTGATGGATTATCGTTAATAAAACAAGCAGGCTGTATGACTTGTCATGGCGCTGATCTTCAGGGAACTAAAATGGCGCCAGCATTAGAAAACTTAAAAGAATATTGGACTCGTGATAATTTAATTAATTATTTGAGAAATCCATCTTCTTTTGGAACTGATAAAAGATTTGTTGAATACAAATCAAAATATAAAAACATTATAATGCCATCTTATAATAATATTGATGTTAAAAATCTTGGAAAGATAGCAGATTATTTATTATCGAAGTAAAAGATTTATAAATGTTAAGTTGTTTTCCAATGTAATTTGTGGTTAAAGTGTTAGCCACAAATTACACTAATTAACACGAAAAATTAATATCCACAAGATAAAAGCATGTCTTCGGTTAATTCGACATCAAATTTGTAATGAACTTCATGTTTTTATTTTCTGAATTTGAGATAATAATTTTCAATACAGCGGTTAATGGAACAGCTAAAAACATTCCAACTATTCCCCACAAATAACCCCACAACAATAATGAAAGTAAAATTACTAATGGATTTAATCCCAATCTGTCACCAAAAATTTTCGGTTCAATTATATTTCCAATAATATTTTGTGTTACAATTAAAACAGCCGCAACAATAAAAGCATATCCAAAACTTTCATATTGAACAAGAGCAATTAAAGTTGGCATTATGACTGAAATTACAGATCCAATGTTTGGAATAAAATTTAATATTACTGCAAACGAAGCCCAGATAATAAAGAAATCAACATCAAACAACCAAAGTGTAAAACCCATAACAATACCAACACTAAGACTAATTAAAAATTTTGTGATAATATATTTTTGAACTTGTTCTGTAATGTGTCTAAAAGTTTTTTGTAATGTTTCTTCACGTTGAATTGTCATTGATTGATAATTTTCTTCAAAGGTTTTTAAATCCATATCATCTTTGTGTTCTCTCTTAAATTTTTTAAGTGAAGATTTAATTTCCTTTTCAACAAAACGTGCACGAATAGCTTGTAATGTTTTTTCATGACCACTTGAGATAAAAATGAAAAAGAATAAAACAAGCATAACACTTGCCGCAATTGAAAGTGTGGATTCAAAAACTCCACCAGCTAAAACTGAGTAATCTATTTTTTTTAACAACTTTGATAAATTAAAATGTGTTAAAGTATAATCACGAATTTCAAGCGATCGTGCTGTTTCACTTATTATTTTATTTAATTTTTGTTCGTACAAAGGTAATTGTTCACTAAAACGAAATACAGATTCAATTATTACTCGTGATAAACCATAAAGAATTGAAACAGTTAAAAGAATATCTATAAAAATTAAAATGCTTAATGGGATTTTATGTTTTTCTAAATATGTATTAAGCGGTTCAAAAAAGAAAAATAAAAAGTATGCAATAACAAGTGGTATAAAAATGTGTTGTAATTCTTTTAAAACAAAAAAAATTGCAAATAATCCAATTACCGAAATGAAAAATTTTACCGATTGATCTGTTGTGTATTTTTTCATTATAACTTTTATTTTAGTTTGTAAATAAAATAGTAAATTTTACAAACATAAAGTGTGATTTTTTAATTAACTTACAATTGTTTTTATTCGGAGTCATAAATGAAAGTTAAGAACATTTTAAAAATATTTTTATTTATTCTTATTTTACCAAGTATGATTAATTCTTCACAAAGATCGAAAAAACAAATTCCACATGCTGAATGGAGTAGAAACCTATCAATCTATGAAGTGAATGTTCGTCAATTCACAAAAGATGGAACATTCAAAGCATTTATTCCTCATTTAAATAGATTAAAAGAAATGAATGTTGGAATTTTATGGTTCATGCCGATTAATCCAATTGGTGAAAAAAATCGTAAAGGTTCTTTAGGAAGTTATTACTCGATTAAAAATTATAAAGAAATAAATCCTGAATTTGGAACTCTTGAAGATTTTAAAGAAGTTGTAAAACAAGCACACAAAAATGGAATGTATGTTATTATTGATTGGGTTGCTAATCATACTTCGTGGGATAATGTATGGACAAAAACAAATCCAGAATTTTATAAGAAAGATAAAAAAGGGAGTTTCGTTTCACCCTTTGATTGGAGTGATGTTATTGCATTAAATTACAAAAACAAAAAACTGTGGCGAGCAATGTTAGATGCTATGTTATATTGGATTGAAGAAGCGGATATTGATGGTTTTCGTTGTGATGTTGCTGCAATGGTCCCAATTGACTTCTGGAAATGGGCTGTTCCAATTCTTAATCAAAAGAAAAAAATATTTATGCTTGCAGAAGCAGATGAGCCGGAACTACATCAAGTTTTTGATATGACTTACAATTGGCAATTAAAGGATTTATTTGTAGCGACATACAAAAAAGAAAAATCTGCAAAAGATTTTTATGAATTAATTAAAAAAGAAAAAGAAGAATATCCTAAAGATGCTTATAGAATGAACTTTACTTCAAATCATGATGAAAACACTTGGCATGGAACAGATAAAGAAAGATTTGGAGAAGCAAGAGAAATGTTTGCAGTTTTAACCACTTTAATTCCTGGAATGCCGCTTGTTTATTCTGGAGAGGAAGCTTGTTTGGACAAACGTTTAAAATTTTTCGAAAAGGATACAATTAATTGGAAAGAGTGTAAAATGAAAGAAATTTATTCAACACTTTTCAAATTGAAAAAAGAAAATTCAGCTTTGTGGAATGGAAACTTTGGTGGAAAATTTCTTCCGCTAAATGTAAAAAATGAAAATGTGTTTGCATTCATGAGACAAAAAGATGATCATCAAGTTATTGCAGTATTTAATATTTCTGAAAAAGAAAATAATATTGAAATCAACTCAAAAAGAATAAATGGAAATTACACTGATTTATTTGAGAAGAAGAAAAAATTATTCGAACATAAGTTAAACTTATCTTTGAAAGGTTGGGAGTATAAAGTTTTTTATAAATAAATTGATAAAATTAAAATAGTTTTTTATTATTTGACCAAATTATAGGTGAAAAAATGTCAAGTAAAGAAATTTTGCAAAAGGTATTAAACTTAAGTCCCGCTGAGAAATTATATTTAATTGAAGTTATCAGCAATAGTTTAAACGAACCAAATAAAAAAATTGATAATCTTTGGAAAGAAGAAGTTGAAAAAAGATTTAATTCATATACTAAAGGAAAGGCTAAAACAATTTCTTATAATAAAATTAATAAAAAATGAAAGTTGAGTTTTTACAAGAAGCTTATATTGAATTTAAAGAAGCAATTGACTTTTATAATTATCAGAATAAAAAACTTGGAGAAAGATTTATTAGAGAAATTGAAAAAACAATTAACTTAATTAAAATATACCCTAAAACATTCCCTCTTTATACAAAAAATACTAGAAAAGCAGTTTTATCAACATTTCCATATAATATTATATATGCTCTTGAAAAAGAATCTATTGTTATTATTGCCGTTGCTCATCAACATAGAAAACCTAAGTTTAACAGTTAATTAATTCAAAAGAGGACACGTGAAAATCAAAATTTTGTTTTCGATCATAGTTTTATTTTTTGCAGTTTCAATTTTTGCTCAAGATGATGTGAAAGAAACAACAATATTAAATATTGGAGATAATTTGCCAACATTCACTTGCAAAGCTTTGAATGGAAAAGATTTATCTTCAGAAGACTTAAAAGGAAAAGTAGTATTAATAAACTTTTGGGCAACATGGTGTCCGCCTTGCAAAGCAGAAATGCCGCTAATACAAAGTGAACTTTATGATGGAATTAAAAATGATGATTTTGTAATAGCGGCAATTTCACGCGGTGAAGAAATTGATGTCGTTAAAAAATTTATTGAAAAATATAAATACACATTTCCAATTTATTTAGATAAAGAAGCTAAAGTTTATAATTTGTTTGCAAGCAAATATATTCCAAGAAATTTTGTGATTGGTAAAGATGGCAAGGTAAAATTTTCTTCTGTTGGTTTTTCGAAAGATGAATTTGCAAAACTTGTTGATGTTATTAAAACTGAATTAAAAAAATGATTAAATCAATCAAAATTATTTTTTAAGATTTTAAAAAAACATAAAAAAAGAGACGCAATTTACTGCGTCTCTGTTATGTTAAATGTCAATAGAAGAATAAACTGACATCCTTTCTTTTCAGGATATTTTTTGTTTTAATCATCCATTTGAATAAAAACTTATTTTATTTGAATCCTCTGAAATATTATTCAGATTTTAAAAACTTTTTAATTAATAGGGTTGTAAGAGAGTAAACAAAA
>JARGDL010000008.1 GCA_029210465.1 Stygiobacter electus | reverse complement strand
TCAACCATGCGACAGAATTTTTTTAGTTAAACTGGGGACAGATCCAAAAGGAATTGTTGGTGCAGGTTTTGCAACAACTAAACCTTATCCCAAAAGACATTGGAATGGTGAAAATAAAGATGCATTATATATCGACTTCGACTTTGAAGTTTTATTAAATCCGGAGAAGGAGCCAATATTAACACTTGACATTTTAAAGACAGGCAATTTATCTCAACAAAATTGGACACCGCAAGCCTCAGTCATTACAATAAGACCTGAACTTGTTGACGAACTTGAAGCGGTTTGGTTTGACTTCTTAACAACACAAAAAATTCGACACAATCCTTTCGTTCCCGCAGACAATGAAATTCAAAAAACTTATACAGAAGGTACACCAAATCAAGTTACAATGACTAAATACGAGAGAAATCCATTCGCAAGAAAAAAGTGCATTGAGCACTACGGACTTTCTTGCGTTGTTTGCGGTTTTAACTTTGAAAAAACATACGGACAAATTGGTAAGGGCTTTATCCATGTTCATCATCTACGACAAGTCGCGAATGTCGGGACAATATATAAAGTTGATCCAATAAGAGACCTACGACCCGTATGCCCAAATTGTCATTCAATAATTCACAAACGCAAGATAGCATTAAGTATAGACGAAATAACTGATTTGTTTAAACAAAATATAAATGGACAAAATACCAACCACTAACACAAGTTTGGCACAATTGATGGTGACGTGGTTAATTGAACATTCTACTTCGCATCAACTTTTGTGGTGTATTGATAGTTTTGTGCTTAGAAATCCGCCACTACGCCAAGCCGCAAACCGTTAAATTTAATTTCCCTTATGCTGATACTACTTCAATTTGAGGGTTAACTTCGCGGCGTAATAAATTTTCGATTGCAACGAGTGTTCCTCTTATAGAACTTGGACAACTTCCACATGCACCTTGATAGCGTATTTTTAATGTTGTCCCTTCAATTCCCATTATTTCTAATCCGCCGCCATCTCCTGCAAGTGCAGGACGAACGCGTGTATCTAAAATTTCATTTATTTTCTTTAATAATTCTGTTTCATCAATACTATTCATTTGTGCGGATACATTTTCTTCTGGTATTAAAGTTTTATCAAACTTTTCGATGAACTCTACAAATGGTCTTTGAATATTTCCCCATGCAACTTTAGGATCTTTTTCAATTGTAATGAATTTATCCATATAAAAAACTGAAACTACTCCTTCAATTTCAAAAATACCTTTTGCAAGGGGATCGTTTTCAGCTTCCTCTTTTGATTTATAATTTCTCGTTTCTCTTGTTAACAGTTTTTCGTTTAAAATAAATTTTAGTGCTTGTGGATTCGGTGTTAAATCAACATCTTGAACTTGTAACATAATTGCTTTCTCCTTTCTTTTTCAAAACGAAATTTAACAAATATTAGTTTCTTTTTTATCTGTTCTCGATTAGTAAAACAAACTCTCCTTTTAGCCTCTCTTTTTCAACAATTGTTAAAATTTCTTTTGCAGTCCCTCTTAAAAATTTTTCTGTTGGTAATGTTAAATCGAATGCAATTGCTATTTTAATTTTTTCCGAAAATATTTTTGAAACGTCAGTTAAAATTGATTTCAGTCTGTATGGCGTTTCCATTATGATTAATAATTCTTTAATGTTTTTTAATCGCAAAAGTTCTTTTTTTCTTAAATCTGATTTTGGTGAAAGCCAACCGGCAAAGTAAAATTTATTCAAATTAAATCCTGACCCAACAAGTGCTGTCATGATTGAACTTGCACCAGGAATTGGAATTACATCAATGTTGGAATTAATTGATAACTGAACTAATTGTGTCCCAGGATCAGAAAATAATGGTGTGCCGCAATCAGAAATTAATGCAATAGATTTTTTTTCTTTGATTAAACTTAAAATCTCGTTTGTTGTTGTTTCTTCGTTGTGTTCGTTGAGTGATATTAATTCTTTTTCAATTTTGAAATGAGATAAAAGTCTTTTTGCTTCTTTGTATTCTTCACAAATTATTAAATCAACTTCACTCAAAACTTTGATTGCTCGTAAGGTTATATCTTCAAAATTACCAATGGGTGTTGATACAATATAAAGTTTTGGGTTATTCATCTTATACTTAATAGAACATGGATGACACAGATAATACTGATATACACCGATTAAAAAATTTCTTGAAAGCTATCAATTAATTTATCAAGTTCAACAACTTTTTTATTTCCTGTTCTGCGATTTTTAATTTCAACTTTGTTTTCTTTTAAGTTTTTTTCACCAACAATAATTTGAACAGGCATGCCTAATAAATCTGCATCATTAAATTTAATTCCAGCACTTCCTTCTATTCTATCATCGAATAAAACTTCAAATCCTTCTTTTTGCAAATCCCGATAAAGTTTTTCAGAAGTTTCTTTGACTAATGAATTTTTCATATTCAAAGCAATTAAATGAATATCAAATGGAGAAAGAGGATCTTTCCAGATAATTCCCTTTTCATCATAATTTTGTTCAATATAGCAAGCAAGAATTCTTTCAACTCCAATTCCATAACTGCCCATCACAACTGGTTTTTCTTTTCCATTTTCATCAAGATACATAACGCCAAGAGCTTCGGAGTATTTTGTTCCTAATTTAAATATATGTCCAAGTTCAATTGCTTTGAAAACATCTAATTGAGAACCACAGCGGATACATTTTTCACCACTTTCAACTGTTCTTAAATCGAAGTATTCAATGTTGGGAACATCACGCATTAAATCAATCCCACCAATGTGATAATCATTTTTATTTGCACCACTGTAAAGATTATTTCCATCTTTCAAAAGTTTATCTGCAATAATTCTATACTTAAATCCAATTGGCCCAATAGAACCAGCATCTGCACCTGAAATTTCTTTCAGTTCATCTGGATGAGCAGGACGTACGTTTCCGCTTAAAACATTAGCAAGTTTTGTTTCATTAACTTCATCATTACCAAGCATTAAAACCAAAATTGGTTTATCATCATTTATATAAACGCGTGATTTTGCTGTTTGATTTTCATTTATATTTAAGAATGTACAAAGGTCATCAATTGATTTTACGTTCGGTGTATGAATTTCAAAAACATCTTTACTTTCATTTTGTCTTTCAACTGCTTGAGAAACAGATTGAGCAACTTCAACATTAGCGGCGTAGCCACATTTTTCACAGTAAGCTACTGTATCTTCGCCGGCATCACTTTTAACCATGAACTCTTCACTTTTACTTCCTCCCATTGCACCACTTGAAGCACCAACAACAAAATATTTTAAACCGCACCTATCAAAAATTGCACGATATGCTTTATCATGAAGCGCATAACCAACATCAAGACCAGCTTCATCTTTATCGAGTGTGTAAGCATCTTTCATTATGAATTGTCTTCCACGAATTACACCACTGCGCGGTCTTGGTTCATTTCTAAATTTAGTTTGAATCTGATACCAAATTTGGGGCAAGTCTTTGTATGAAACAATTTCACCTTTTGCATGGAAAGCAACAATTTCTTCGTGAGTTGGAGCTAAAACATAATCACGATTTTTAACATGAAATAAAATATCGCCAAAAGCTTCAACACGTCCGGTTTGTTCCCAAATTTCTTTTGGATTCAATCCCGGAAAATGAAATTCTTGGCCGCCGATATTATTCATCTCTTCACGAATAATGTCCATTATTTTTCTTAATACTTTATATCCTAATGGTAACCATGAATAAATTCCTGCTGAAAGTTGACGAACTAATCCAGCACGTATCATTAAAATATGACTTGGTATAACAGCTTCAGAAGGATTTTCCTTCAACGTTGGTATAAATGATTTACTTAATCTCATTTTCTCTAAAGTTAGTTTAAAAATGTTGGGCAAAGATAAGAAATGAAGTCGCCAAATGTAAATTTCAAAAGATTTATTCTTAACTTTAAATGAAAGAATAGTCTTGATATTTGTAAAAAAATTTTCTTTGAAATAATTAAATCTGTAAAATGGTCAACTATAAAAACTTGAATCTTGATTATGTGAAATCAGAAAATATAGTCATCCTTCGACAGGCCTGACTACCGTCAGTGAGGCTCAGGATGACAAATAATTAATAGTATGCAAAAAATAATTTTTCAGAATGTTTTATTAAAATATTTTTTGGTGATTTATGAAAAATAAAAATCTTGATATGTCGAAAGATGAATTTATTTCAGTCGGTAAAAAACTTATTAATTGGTCAGCACATTATTTAGAAAACATTGAATCATTTCCTGTTTTACCAAATGTTAAACCTGGTGAAATAAAAAATAAATTACCGCAATCACCACCAGAAAGTGCTGAAGATTTTGAAAGCATTATTTCAGATTTAGATAAAATTATTTTACCTGGAATTACACATTGGCAGCATCCAAACTTTATGGCTTATTTTGCCTCAACTGCAAGTGGACCCGGAATTTTAGCAGATTTAATCAGCTCAACATTTAATTCAAATGGAATGATTTGGAAAACTTCTCCATCACTTACAGAACTTGAACAAACAGTTTTAATCTGGTATAGAAAAATTTTAGGCTTTCCAGAAAACTTCAAAGGATTAGTTTACGACACGGCTTCTGTAAGTTCACTTCATGCAATTGCGGCGGCAAGAGAAAATTTAAATCTTGGCATTAGAGAAAAAGGAATGTCTTCAATTCCAAAATTGCGATTATATTGTTCAGAACATGCACACAGTTCAATTGATAAAGCATGTTTAACTCTTGGATTAGGTTTAGATGGAATTAAAAAAATTCCAGTGAATGAAAATTTTGAGATGATAACAGAAGAACTTGAAAAAGCAATTCAAGAAGATAAAAGCAATGGAATCATTCCAATGTGTGTCGTTGCAACAATTGGTACAACATCAACTACATCAGTCGATCCAGTTGATAAAATTTCAGAAATATGTCAAAGAGAAAATATTTGGCTACATGTTGATGCCGCATACGCCGGTGTAACTTCTATGCTTCCTGAAATGAAAAAATATTTTTCAGGAATTGAAAACGCAGACTCAATTGTTTCAAATCCTCACAAATGGTTATTTGTTCCAATTGATTTCAGTGTTTTATTTATTCGCAAACACGAAGTATTGAAAAAAGCTTTTTCACTTGTTCCTGAATATTTAAAAACAAATGAAGATTCTGAAGTTGAAAATTATATGGATTATGGAATTCAACTTGGTAGAAGATTTCGTGCATTAAAACTTTGGTTTGTAATTCGTTACTTTGGCGTTGAAGGACTTCGGGAAAGAATAAGAGAACACATTAAAATTGCACATCAATTTGCAGAATGGATTGACAAAAGTGAAAGTTTTGAAAGACTTGCACCAACTCCATTTAGCACTGTTTGTTTCAGGTACAAACCAAAGCACATCAAAGATGAAAATATATTAAACCAAATAAATGAAGAACTGATAAACGAAATAAATAACACAGGGAAACTTTTTCTTTCACATACCAAATTAAATGGAAAGTTCACAATACGATTAGTAGTCTCTGGAATAAGACAGGAAGAAAGACATGTGAAAGAAGCATTTAAATTAATTGATGGAATTTCAAAACAAATTAATTATTAGAAGTATAAATTGGCTGTTCCAAAAGTATATTACAAAAATTTGGCATATAAAAACATGGATTCATGCCCATTAATAAACTTTTTGAACAGCCTGTTAAAATATTTTTTAGAACAATTCGCCAATAGATAAATACCTTTCTCCAGTATCATAATTAAAAGTAAGAATTTTCTTTCCATTTGGAATTTCATTAACAACTTTATTTACAGCAGCTAATGAAGCACCAGTTGAAATACCCACAAACAAACCTTCTTCTTTTGCAACTCTTTTTGTAAACTCAAACGCATCTTCTTTAGAGACTGTGATTATCTTATCTAATAAATTTGTTTCTAAAATCTTGGGAATAAAGCCAGCACCAATTCCTTGAATTGGATGAGACGATGGTTTTCCTCCTGAAAGCACTGGTGATAATTCTGGTTCAACAGCATATATTTTTATACTTGGAAATTTTTCCTTTAAAACTTTAGCAACGCCAGTTATATGTCCACCTGTACCAACGCCGGTTATTAAATAATCAAATCCATCTGGAAAGTCATTTACAATTTCTTGCGCAGTTGTTTTAATATGAATATTAACATTAGCTTGATTTTCAAATTGTTGTGGAATCCAAACATTTGGATTTTGTTCAGCAATTTCTTTTGCTTTTTCAATTGCACCTTTCATTCCAAGTTCACGTGGTGTTAATTCTAATTTTGCACCATAAGCAGTCATAATTTTTCTACGTTCAGTAGACATTGATTCTGGCATAACTAATATTAATTCATATCCTTTTACTGCTGCAACCATTGCTAAACCAATTCCTGTATTACCAGAGGTTGGTTCAACAATTATACTTCCCGATTTTAAGATTCCCTTTTTTTCTGCATCATTAATCATTGAAAGAGCAATTCTATCTTTAATACTATTTCCCGGATTAAACTTTTCTAATTTAATCCATACCTCATGATTATTACCAAATAATTTGTTTATTTTCAGATGAGGTGTATTACCAATGGCTTCGAGAATATTATTTAATCTCATAACTTTTTCCTTAACTAAATGATAAAATCATAATTGTTGTTAATATTTTCTGTTGATCTTACACGGATTTCATTTTTGTGATAAACAATTGAATTTGGTGGAACACTTTCTGTAATCCATGTATTTCCACCAATAATACTGTTTTTACCAATTATAGTATTTCCACCAAGTATAACAGCTTGAGCATAGATTATGACATCATCTTCAATGGTTGGATGCCGTTTCTTTTTTCTTTGACTTTTATCAACACTCAATGCACCTAATGTAACACCCTGATAAATCTTTACATTTTTACCAATTATAGTTGTTTCCCCAATTACAACTCCAGTCCCATGGTCAATAAAAAACGGTGAATCGATTTTTGCTCCAGGGTGAATATCAATTCCAGTTATTTGATGTGCATGTTCAGTTAGTATTCTTGGAATAATTGGAACTTCAAGCTGATACAATAGATGAGAAATTCTATAAATTAGAATTGCCATAAAGCCCGGATAAGCTAAAATTACTTCATCTATATTTTCTGCCGCTGGATCACCATTAAAAATAAATTCAGCATCTTTCCATAAAATACTATGTAAGTCTGGAAGTTGTTCAATGAATTTTGTTGCAATATTTTCAACATCTTTTTCAAAGTGATTATTTAAAAGATTTAATAAATCAATTAAATCTCTTTTTAATAATTGAATTTTTGAAATAATATCTTCTTCGTAATAATATGTTTTATTCGAAAAATGTGGGAAAAGAAATGTAATAATGTTTTCAAGAAACATTATTGATTCATTTTTTAATGGAGCATTGTAAAAATGTGTTTTTCTTTTCTCTAAAATTTCTTTTGCAAAATGCATATAGTTATTGTGGTTCAATAATTTCATAAAAATCCTTAAAAATTTATTATGTAGAATTGTTAGATAATTGTAAATTAGTTACAACAGATAAATGAAGTGCAACAACAGGCTGTTGTTAGAAAGGAAGAATAGAAGAAAAAATTTGTTTGTGATATTTTAGAAATTTTTTTCATTTAGTGAATACTTTAATTTTAATAACAATAAAAAATATTTTAAAGTTCTTAAAAAAAGCGGCTTATTAAAAGCCGCATTGTTGTTACGTAATAATTCTATTATTTCACAACTTTAACATCTTGAGCTTGTGGTCCTTTTGGTCCATCACCAACAGAAAATTCAACAGCTTGACCTTTTTCAAGTGTTTTGTATCCATCTGATTGAATAGAAGAAAAGTGAACGAATACATCACCGCCTTGACTGCGCTCAATAAAACCGTAACCTTTAGCAGCATTAAACCATTTTACGGTTCCGTTTTCGCGTTCTGCCATTAATAAAACTCCTTTAACTATTACTTAAATTACTTGCATAGCAAACTTCAACCATGCGGAACGAAACTTAGTAAAATATTTTTCAAAAGAAAAGTTATTTTTCTAAGAATTTCTTAACATTGCTGTAATTTGGTTTGCTTCTTTTTGATTGTACTCAAAAGCAATTCTTTTATAATTAATTAAATCTATTATCGTTCCTATCCAACATAGACCAGCTGTAAGTAAATACAAAATTCCCATTCCAATTTGATCTGTAATAAATCTTTGAATTCCTGCTATACCTAAAAATCCAACTAATGTAAGAAGTAAAATCATTTGAGGATCTTTCCTTCTTGCACGATAAATGTTCGCAAATTGCATTGCTTTTTGGTCATCCATATTTTTAATAATACTTCCAATGTATATTTGCTCTTCACCCACTATTTCTGGAAGTAACTCGTAAACATTAGCCATAAACAACCTCTCTTTTTTTGTTAAAATATTTTTGTTTTATTAAATGGAAGATTCGATAAACAAGAATTACAAGTGCAAAAATTCCTAATGGATGAGTATGAAATGAATTTATAAAATCAAAATGATATAGAAGTGAGATTGATTTTCCTATTCCACAACCGGGACAAAATTCAATACCAATATTTTTATATGGACAAAATGTTAAATGCTGTGCTTCATATGGATTAATCAAAAAAAGATAAATTAAAGCAGTAAGCCACATTAAAGCTTCCCACTCAATTTTGTATAATAGTTTTTTTAACATTAATACAATTTTTTATTTCATCTATTTAGTCGTTTACAATTTTCAATAGTTGCAAAAAACGAAATTAAATTTCTCTTTTTAGGTAATTATCAAATTCAGGAACGATTCTATTGTAGTCTTCTTTCATCAAATGTGATGAGAAAATAAAATCTGCAGAAGAACGATTACAAGCAATTGGAATATTCCAAACAACTGCGATTCTTAATAAAGCTTTCACATCTGGATCATGTGGTTGTGGTTCAAGTGGATCCCAAAAGAAAATTAAAACATCAATTTCATTTTCAGAAATTTTAGCACCAATTTGCTGATCACCGCCTAAAGGACCACTTTTTAATCTATTTACTTTCAGTCCTATTTTTTCTTCAATTAATTTACCGGTAGTTCCCGTTGCATAAAGTTCATGCTCAGATAAATTACCTTTATTGAATTCAATCCATTCGATTAATTCTTTCTTTTGATGATCGTGAGCAACAAGTGCAATTTTTTTACGTTTGTTCATCTTTATTTTTATAAAATTTTCCATAAGTATCTCCTTTTATTATTGGCATCTAAAGAAATGGATTTTAGTTAGAATAAAAAATTTAATTTATCAACAAATTGATGAGTTTTCAAATTTTCAATTTTTATATCAAAAGTTAGAAAAATAAATTGTTAACAGCTAATTAAGTTTTAATGAACATTTATAAGTTTTGATTTTGTTTCAGTGTCAAAAAGAAATGGTATCGAATAACCTTTAAGCAAAATTTTATCTTTATTCTTAAGTATAAAATCTTTTACTGCTTCAATTCCAATTACTTTTGTAATACCTGTTCTTAAAATTTGTTCGCGCTCAACATAAATTTCCCCTTTGTATGGAATCATCGGATTGAAATCAATCTCATTTACATTTGAAAAAGGATGAACATTAAGTTGAAATTCTGCCGGAACAGATTTTACCAAACCCACAAGTTCAAAATTTGGAACACCATCACGAATTGCCAAAACAATTCCTCCACTTGAACCAGGATTAAAAACTGCATCAATTAAAAATGTATTTTTATCCTTTGTAGGATTGCTGACTATCCCTTTAGAAATCATTTTATAATTCATTGGGAAACCAAAAACATAAATAAAAGAACCCCATTCTAATTCAGAGGAGTTTCCCCATGGATATTTAAATGGTAAAAGATTTAATGCTTGATTTCCTAAATATTGCTGGCCTAATAAAGCAACATCGAGAGTTTTATCATTCACAATTATTTCTACTTCTCCATTTCCGGGAAAATCAGGAATATAATTTGTTTGTTTTGTTTTTATGGAAATACTTTGAACATAAGTAGAAAGACTACCATCTTTATTTAAAAAGTATGAATAAATAGTATCGGGGAAAGAAACGACATGAGAAACCGTCAATAAAACAACTGAGCCAAGTTTGTTGCTTATAATAGTTGCAGTACCAGAAGCTGTTTTGTTAAAAGTAATTTCCTGTATTGCTTTCTTTTTAAAATCAATATTTAAGATTTGTCCGCGAAATAATTTACTTTCTTCTGGAAAGATATAACTCACGTAAAACGCAATGCTATTAATTAAACGAATATTGTTTGAAATTTCTTCAAGTTGTTCAGATGAATTTCGATATGGAAATTCACTATCATACTTACCATCGGAAAGTGTGGGCATTACTTTTTCTAAAACATTTTGAGATGTACATGAGAAAAAAATTAACAAACTGAGGCAATTAAAAATGTAAATTAAAATTTTGTTTTTCATAATTACCTCAAAATTTCTTTTAAGAAATGTAGTTTTTTTTCAATGATAAAAAAAGTTAAGACAAGTGTTAATTTCTATTTTGGTTATGAAATACAACTATTTTATTTTTTGGTTAAACTTACAAACAAACAAGGTGTAAAATGAAAAAACTATATCAATTAATTTCTCTTTTCTTGTTATTTGCATTTATAATTCCAATAAATGCACAATTAAATCTTGATACTGTAAAATATCAAAAACATGATAATGGAAAACAATGGGCATTCGATTACCCACCAATTAATTATTTAAAAGAAAAGTATGATTTAAAAACAAACGAAGAGTGGTTTGAAGATATTCGACTTTCTGCTTTAAGATTGCCGGGTTGCACTTCTTCATTTGTATCTGAAGATGGTTTAATGATGACAAATCATCACTGCGCACGCGGTTTATTAGAAAGAATAAAAAAAGATGGTGAAGATTTAATTAAAGATGGTTTCTTTGCAAAATCAATGGCTGAAGAAAGAAAAATTCCCGGTTATTACGCTGATCAATTAGTTATGATTAAAGATGTAACAGAAGAAATTCACAACGCAGAAAAGGAAGGCACTACAGTAAATGAAAAAGCTGAAAAGAAAAAAGCTAAGATAAAAGAACTATCAGAAAAATATCAGAAAGAAACTGGATTGCAGATTCAAATAATTCCACTTTTTAATGGCGGCAAATATTCACTTTATGGTTACAAACGTTACACAGATATTCGTTTAGTATTTGCACCTGAAATGCAAATCGCATATTTCGGCGGTGATTATGATAATTTCACTTATCCACGTTACAATCTTGATTGCACTTTTTATCGTGCATACGAAAATGATAAACCCGTTAAGTCAACAAATTTCTTTAAATTTTCTTTAAGTGGAATTGAACCGGGCGAACCAATTTTTACTGTCGGAAATCCTGGTACAACAAACAGATTAAAAACAGTTGCTCAATTAGAATACGCAAGAGATATCATTTACAGAAACAATTCATTTTTATTCGATTCATATTATTACGCACTTGAAGATTTGAAAAAAGAAGATCCATCAAGAGCAAAAGAATTTGAAGATCTAAGAGTTCAGCTTGGTAACAGCCAAAAAGTAATTTCAACAACTTTGAAAGGGTTGAAAGATCCATACGTTTATGCTAAAAAAGTTGACTTCCAAAAGAAATTACAACAAGCAGTTTGGAACAACCCAACTTTAAAAGAAAAATATGGTAAAGTTTGGGAAAACATTGAAAGCACAAGAAATGAAGCAAGAAAAATTGCTCCTCAAATGGCATCACTTTCATTTGTTCAAAACAGAATGTTTGGCTCTAAATATTTTGCAATAGCAAAATCATTACTTGATGTTGCAAAAGAACTACAAAAACCAGAAGATCAAAAAGCAGCCCAGTACAAAGCAGAAAAATTAGACTCAACACTTAAAGCTCTCCTCCCGGAAAAAATTGATCAACTATTAGAAAACACAAAGCTTTGGATAAACATTGAATATATGGCTTTAAATTTAGGCTGGGATGATCCTTTAGTTAAAAAACTTTCTGGCGGTAAAAAAGGAAAAGAAATTGCAAAATGGTTATTAGACAATTCTATTTTTGGCGATCGTGATGATATAATTGATCTTGCTAAAGAAGGTGCTGATGCAATTATGAAATCTGAAGATCCAATTCTTTATTATGTAAAAGAAGCTGATAAAAGAATGCCTGAACTACAAAAACAAATGCAAGAAGTTACTGATACAGAAGGAATTTATGATGATATGTTGGGACAAGCAATTGTTGAAATTTACGGAACTGAACTTCCACCTGATGCTAACTTTACATTAAGATTAAGTGACGGAACATTAAAAGCATTTGAATACAATGGAACTGTTGCTCCATTCTTCACAACATTTTATGGATTGTATGATAGATGGTATTCATTCTATAAAAAATATCCGTGGGATTTACATCAAAGATGGGAAAAAGTACCAGCTGATTTCGATTTAGCAACCCCATTTAATTTTGTATCGAACAATGATATTGTTGGTGGAAATTCCGGTAGTGCTGTAATAAATAAAAACGCTGAAGTTGTTGGATTAGCATTCGATGGTAACATTGATAGTATAATCGGTAATTATATTTACATTCCATACAACAATAGAATGGTTGCAGTTGATGCTCGTGCAATTGTTTATGCAATTGAAAAGGTTTATAAAGCTACACGAGTTTCAAATGAATTAAAAAATGGAAAGATGGAATAGTATTTAAAAATTATGGGGCTGTCCCAAAAGGGTAATATTGTCAGTCTGAGCTCGTCGAAGACTGACTAAATACTGAAAAAATTTTTAAAAGTCACACTTCGATAAACTCAGTGTGACATTAAAAATTACTTTTTGGTCAGCCCCATTTAAAATCAGCAAGCACAAATCAATTATTTCTCACTCATAAATGGATAGCGAAAATCTTTTCTTGGTATAAAAGTTTCTTTAATTGTTCTTGGAGAAACCCAACGTACAATATTTAAGAAACTACCAGCTTTATCATTAGTTCCACTGGCTCTTGCACCACCAAATGGCTGTTGACCAACAACAGCTCCTGTTGGTTTATCATTAATATAAAAATTACCAGCAGAATGTTTCAAAATTTTATCAGCAGTTACAATAGCTAATCTGTCTTCAGCAAAAATTGATCCGGTTAAAGCATATGGAGAAGTTTCATCGCAAAGTTTTAATGTCTCTTCATATTTATTATCATCATAAACATAAACAGTTAAAACTGGTCCAAATATTTCTTCTTGCATAGTTTTGAATTTTGGATTTGTAGTTTCTATAACAGTTGGATTAATATAATAACCAACTTTATCATTGTATTTTCCACCTGCGATAATTTTAGCTTCATCAGATTTATTTGCAAATTCAATGTAACTTACAATAGTATCAAAAGCAGCTTTATCAATAACTGCATTGACGAAATTTGTAAAATCTGTAACTGGACCTGTTTTTAAATTTTTCAAATCATTAACAAGAATTTCTTTCAGTTCAGGCCAAATTGATTTTGGAATGTAAGCACGAGAAGCAGCAGAACATTTCTGTCCTTGATATTCAAAAGAACCTTGTATTAATGCTGTTGCTAATCCACGAACATTTGCACTTGAATGAGCAAACACAAAATCTTTGCCACCGGTTTCACCAACTATTCTGGGATAAGATTTATATTTAGTAATATTATTGCCAATTATTTTCCACATGGATTGAAAAACTTGTGTACTGCCTGTGAAATGTAATCCGGCAAAATTTGGATCATTGAAAACAACATCACCAATTTTTTGACCCGAACCAGGAATAAAATTAATTACACCAGCTGGTAAACCGGCAGCTTCAAAAAGTTTAATAATATAATATGCTGATAAAACACTTGTACCTGCTGGTTTTAACAAAGCAACATTTCCCATAATTGCAGGCGCACCGGGTAAATTTGCATTAAATGTTGTGAAGTTAAATGGTGCAACTGCAAAAACAAATCCTTCTAATGCTCGGTATTCCATTCTATTCCACATTCCGTTTGGAGAATGAGGTGGTTGTTCTTGATATAATTTATAAGCATTGTGAACATTGAATCTTAAAAAATCGGCTGTTTCACAAGCCGCATCAATTTCTGCTTGGTATGCATTTTTACTTTGTCCTAACATTGTTGAAGCTAAAATTGTGTAGCGCCAATCAGTTTGATAAATCATTTCTGCTGCACGCATAAAAATTGCAGCGCGATCTTGCCAATCCATATTTGACCAAGTTTTCCAGGCTTCCAAAGCTGAATCAATTGCCATTTGGACTTCCTTTTTACCAGCTTTATGATATTTCCCTAATTTGTGTTTATGGTCGTGTGGCATTGAAATTTCTTCTGTGTCGCCTGTTCTAATTTCTTTTCCACCAATTATTAGTGGTATATCTATGTATTCATTTTCCATTTCTTGCAGTTTTGCTTTTAGTGCCGCTCTTTCAGGTGAACCAGGTTCATAAGTTCTAATTGGTTCGTTTGTAGGCATTGGATGATGAAATATAGCATTTGACATAATTATTCCTTTCTATTTGTTAAGTTTATTATAAAAACGAAATTTTTGCGGGCTAAAGTTCAATGTTGTTTGGTATTGTAAAAAAGAAAGTTGTTCCTTTTCCAAATTCACTTTGTAACCAGATTTCTCCACCATGTTTGGAAACAATTTCTTTGCACAATGCTAAACCAAATCCATTACCTTTTTCGTTGTTAGTGCCGCGGGTTGTGAAATGATTTTCAATCTTAAAGATTCTATCAATGTTTTCAGGTTTTATTCCTATTCCATTATCTGAAATTGCAATTTGAATATTGTTGTTAAGTTTTGTTGCGTTTATTTCAATTTTACCATTTTCGTTTGTAAATTTAATTGCATTTGAAACTAAATTCCTGATTAGTAAATTAATTAAATCTTCATCAGCATTTACGACACAGTCAATTGTAATATTATTAATAAATTCAATCTTTTTGCTATCTAAATTGGTATAAAATAAATTTCTGATTTTTTCTGTTATCTCGTAAAGTTTAAACTCATTCTTATTTATAGAAAGTTTTCCTGATTGTAATCTCGACCAATTCAAAAGGTCATCTAAAAATCTATACTGATTTTTTAATGCTTCATGAAGTGTTTCAATTAATTCTTTAATTTCATTTTTATCTAAAGATTCAAAATCATCAACTAAATAACCAGTAATGCCAAGTAATCCCTGAAATGGAGATCTTAAATCGTGGGAAATTATGGAGAATAAAACATCTTTAGATTCGTTAGCTTCTTTTAGCTCTTCATTTTTCTTTTTTATTTCTTCTTCACTTGCTTTATAGCTTAAAAGCAGTTCTTGATACTTTTGCCATATATCTTTTAATTCGTCTACTTCCTTTGTGAATTTTTCAAATTCTTTTTCTGGATCAAGATTAAATATTTCCCTCATAAATTTCCATCATTTTCATTAAACTTCATTGATTTACTTGAAAATATAATTCAATTAAACGAAAAGTCAAATTGATTTTAGATTAGTTTAGATTTAACTTTGATCAACATAATGAAAAATTTTTATAACAGGTTACGTAGATGGAAGAAAATTTTAACGAAGTTCAAGCTCAAAACCAGAACAAGCAAGAATCGAATAATAATCCGCAAAAGAAAAATTATAGAAAGCATTATTATTACAGAAGAAACTTTAAAAAGAATCAGAATCAACAAAACAATTCTAGTACTCAACAGCAAAATCAACAACAGACTTTAAATGTAAGTTTCAAAAAAGTTTCTATCATCGTTCCTCTTTTTAATGAGGAAGAATCACTAAAACCATTATATCAGGAAATAAAAAAAGGAATAAAACAAGTCAATTGCGATTATGAAATTCTTTTTATTGATGATGGTAGCAAAGATAAATCACTTTCTGTAATTAAAGAATTAGCGAAATTTGATAATAAAATCAAATACTTTAGTTTTCGTTCAAACTATGGTAAAAGTGCGGCACTACAAATTGGTTTTAAGAATGCAACCGGCGACGCTGTTATTACAATGGATGCCGATCTTCAAGATGATCCACTTGAAATTCCAAATCTTCTAAAAAAATTAGATGAAGGTTACGATTTAGTAAGCGGCTGGAAAAAACAAAGATTTGATCCCTTCATAAAAAAAATCAGTTCTAAGTTTTTTAATCTTGTTACAAGAATTTTAACTGGTGTAAAGATTCATGATTTTAATTGTGGATTAAAAGCATATAAAAAAGCTGTTGTCCAATCAGTTGATGTTTATGGAGAAATGCATCGTTACATCCCTGTTCTTGCAAATTGGAAAGGATTTACAGTTACAGAAATTGTAGTTAAACATCATCCAAGGAAATTTGGTACAACGAAGTTTGGCGTAAGCCGCTTTTTCAAAGGTTTTATTGATTTAATCACAGTTATTTTTACAATTCGTTTTATAAAAAGACCAATGCATTTGTTTGGATTTATCGGCTTGCTTTTATCATTAGCAGGATTTGGAGTTGCCGCTTGGTTAACTTTTGAAAAGTTATTTTATAACATTGGAATTAACAACAGACCAATTTTCTTTTTAGCAATTTTATTAATCATTGTTGGTGTTCAATTTTTTGCAATTGGATTAATAGGCGAGTTAATTGTTCATAACACTCAAAGCGAAAAGGAATATGTAATTAAAGAGAAGAAATAAATTTTCAGAGATAAAATTCAATTCAAATAACTTCACAAAAAATTACTATTTTTGATTTAACCTTCAAGGAATATTAATATGAAATTTCATCTTGTTTCTGGTGCTTGTGGATTTGTAGGCTGCAATACAGTTAAACAATTATTAAAAAGAACTAATGATTCAATTATAATGGTTGATGATCTTTCAGTCGGAACTCATCCTTCAACCTGGTTAAAAGATTCAACCACAAAAAAATTAAAAGACATAGAAATATTTGGCAAAGATGAAAGATTATTCTTTTTCAAAATGGATTTCAGAAAATTTTTAAATAAACTTCAAGATGAACCAAATTGGCTCGAAAAAGAATACGGATTAAAAATAGAAAGATTTGCTGATGCATTTCACTTTGCCGCTATTGTTGGCGGCAGAGCTAAAATTGAAGGTGATCCAATGGCTGTGGCACTCGATTTATCTATTGATGCTGAATTTTTTAATTGGATTGCAAAATCAAAACCTGAACGTGTTCTGTATCCAAGTTCTTCTGCTGCTTACCCAATTAACATGCAAACCGAAAGTGATGCTGTTGCTTTGAAAGAAAGCGATATTAACATTGATGGTTTTACTCTCGGCATGCCCGATTTGACTTATGGCTGGACAAAAATGACTGGAGAATTTTTAGCAAAAATTGCCGCAAAGAATTATGGAATTTCAATTGTTTGTATTCGTCCTTTCAGTGGCTATGGTGAAGATCAGGATTTAAGTTATCCTGTGCCAGCAATTGCAATGCGTGCCGCAAAAAAAGAAAATCCTTTTGAAGTTTGGGGAACTGGAAAACAAGGCCGAGATTTTGTTCACATTGATGATGTTATGGATTGCATGTTTTTAGCAATGGATAAAATTCATGATGGAACTGCAATTAATATTGGTTCTGGTAAATTAACATCATTCATTGACTTGATAAAAGTATTTACAAAGTTTGCAGGTTATGATCCTCAAATAAAACCATTAATTGACAAACCAATGGGCGTTCATTCTCGTTATTCTGATATGAGTTTTGTAAAAGAAAAATTAGGATGGCAGCCTAAAATTTCATTGGAAGAAGGAATGAAACGCGTTTACGATGTTGCCATTGAAAGATTGAAAAGTGGTAAAGTGTAATAATTTTGTCATCGCGAGTCTACACGTTGGCTAACAGGGTAAATCGAGGAATGACTACAACAGTTTGATACAATTGTCACCCTTCGACTGGCTTAGGGTGACATTGTCATCCCGAGCCTGACTGCCGTCAGGCAAGCTTGTCGAGGGATGGCTAGAAAATTAATAAGTGTAAAAAAATAAAAAATGAAAAAAATTGTAATATTTGGTCCCGGTCCTCAGTTCAAAGGTGGAATTGCAAATTATACAACTTCACTTGCAAAAGCATTAAATAAACTTGGAGCTGAAGTTTCTATTGTTTCATGGACTCAACAATATCCATCAATAATTCCACGTGATTTTATCGATCGCTCTTCAAAAAAAAATTTACTTGAAAACACAAATATCAAAGTTGAATACATTACAAATTATAATAACCCGATAAGTTGGAATAAAACGGTAAATTATATTTTATCAATCAATCCCGACAAAATTGTTTTTCAGTGGGCAATTTCAATTCAAGGATTGCCTATGGGTTGGATTGCAAATAAGCTAAAGCAAAAATCAAATATTGAAATAATTTTTGATCTCCATGTTGTTGCTCAAAAAGAAGGAAGTAAGATTGATAATTTCCTTTTGAAATATGCTTTGTCAAAACCACATACTTTTATTGTTCATTCATTAAAAACTTTCGAAGAGCTTAAAAAAGTTTTTTCAAATAAAAATTTCATTTTATTAAATGAAGAAAAAGAAGTAATCGAAGGAAATGAATTTAATTTCTCAAACACACAAAAAGTTATAAAATTATTTCATCCTGTTTATGATATGTTCGTTCCAGATCAAAATTTTGATAAAGAAAAAGTAAAACAAGAATTGGGATTAAAGAAAAATGTGTTTCTCTTTTTTGGATTTATTAGAAAGTATAAAGGTTTACACAATGTAATAAAAGCATTTGCAAAACTTGCAAATGAAAGAGATGATGTTTCACTTCTTATCGTTGGTGAATCTTTTTGGAATACATTAGATGAAAATAAATTTTCTACAAAAATTAAAAAGATAATTTTTGACACAATTAAAAAAATTCTTGTTCGTTCAAAAGATGATGAAAGCAATTATCGTCCGCTTGAATTAATTAATGAATATAATATTCAGAATAAAGTTGTAGTTGTTAATCGTTACGTTGGAAATGAAGAAGTAGCAAAATATTTTCAGGTTGCTGATTGTAATATTTTATTTTACTTGGTTGCAACGCCAAGTGGTGTGGAATCAATGGCTTATAATTTTAAGTTACCAACTTTAGCAACACGTGTTGGTCATTTTCCCGAAACAATTAAACATGGTTATAATGGATATTTAGCCGAACCTGAAAATATTGATTCGATGTATGAAGTAATGAAAGAATTTTTAAGTAACCCAATTCCACGAGAGCATGTAGCTGAACAAGCTGAAAAAATGAGTTGGCAGATTTATGCTAATGCAATTCTAAAAGATTAAAAAGTATTTGGAGAAATAAATGTCAAAACAAAAAACTAAACCACAGTCAAAAGAAATTGGATTTTCATTTGATAAAATATTACCAGAAAAATTTCAATCACCTTTTTTCTTACTCTTACTCTTGATCTTAGTCTTAATCTTTTTCTCTCCAATCACATTTGGAGATAAAACTCTTTCTTCAGCAGATTTAATTCAAGTGAAAAGTTTACGTGAATATGCAAACAAAGAACGTGATGGATATTCACTTTGGAACCCGCATATTTTTTGTGGAATACCCGCAGTTGTTACTTCAACAGCACCTCGTATGTTCGATTTAACTGCAGCAATTTATTCTTATGCATCAAGAATTTATTCCTCACCATTTTCAGATTACAATGCGATTTACACATTTAGTTTTGTTATTCTTGCTTTAACTTCATTTTTTATGATGCGTGGTTTTGGTGCAAATCGCCTTTTAAGTTTTCTTGTCTCAGCATCAATTACTTTTAGCACGGGCATTACTGTACTTTTTTATATCGGACACATTACAAAATTAATGAGTCTATCAGTCCTGCCTTTTATTTTAATGATGCTTTTCAAATTTCAGAAAGAAATTAAATTACTTGATGTTTTACTTTTCGCATTGGGAATGCACTTACTTGTTTTAAATGCTCATGTTCAAATTGTGTTTTACTTTGCTCTGCTTTCGTTTATTTATTTCATTTACTTTATAATTTTTTCAATTATCAAAAAGAATAATGAATTAAGAAATAACATTATAAAATCATTTGGAATTACGGTTGTTATTGGAGTAATAGCTTTATTAATGTCATTTGATACCTATTCACAAATTTTAGAATATAAACCATACTCAACTCGCGGAACAAAAAGTATTACTGAAATTCATAATCAAAACATGCCATCACAAAATAATTCATACGAGTACGCAACTAATTGGTCATTCTCACCTGAAGAAGTAATGACTTTTATCGTTCCATCATTTTATGGTTTTGGAAAATCAACATACAAAGGAGAACTTACTCAAAATCAAGAAGTTGAAGTGAACACATATTTTGGTCAAATGCCATTTGTCGATACTGCGATGTACATGGGAATAATAGTTTTTGCTTTGGCTTTGTTTGCTTTAATTACAAGAAGGAAAGAACCTATCGTCCAGTTTCTTGGTATAGTTGTAATTATATTTTTGATTTTATCATTTGGAAGAAATTTTCCTTTGCTTTATAATTTATTTTATTACTACTTTCCTCAGTTCGATAACTTCCGTGCACCCTCGATGATTTTGCATGTTCTTCAAATTGTTTTTCCAATTCTTGCTGGATTAGGATTGATGAAAATAATTTCATTAAGAGAAGAAAATAATATTTCAATTACAAAGTCATTAAGAATTTTATTTCTAACCTTTTTGGGCTTATTCGTAATCTCTGTTCTTGCAAATGATTCAATTAAAAGTTGGTTCTCAAATCGTGTTGTAAATTACACTTCATCATTAGCAAACCAACAAGAAGCACAAATGTTTAACGCACTTTCAGATTACATGAGTAAAATGTTTACTTCCGATTTACAAATTGCAATGGTTCTTTTAGCTTTAACTTTTGGGTTAGCTTATGCTTATTCAATTAAAAAAATTAGTAAAGATTTGTTGATTATTGGTGTAATTGTTTTTTCATTAATTGATCTTTTTAGAATAAGCACACGCGGCGCTTCTTATGTTGATAAAGCTCAAATTGATCAACTATTTTCAGAACCAAATTACGTTCGTGTAATTAAACAACAAAATGATAAAGAACCATTTAGAATTCTTAACTTGAAAAGACAAGGAATGGGTTCGATTTCACAAAATTCTAATTTCAATGTTTATTTTCTTTTAGAAGATTTTTACGGTTACTCTGCAGCTAAACCAAGAAGTTATCAAGATATTATGGATGTTGTTGGTCCTGTCAATGTTACGTTATGGAAAATGCTTGGAGTAAAATATATTATCACAGATCAACCTTATGGTGTTGATGGTTTTACATTAATAAATCAAAATGAAAATGAGTTTGTTTATAAAAATGAAAAAGCATTGCCGCGCGTTTATTTTGTAAATAATGTTGAAAAGAAAATCGGTAAAGAAATTCTTGACTTGATTAAAAATGATTCATTCGATCCTAAAAAAATCGCTTTTGTTGAAGAAAAAGATTTTGATATTAAATCAGATTCAACTTCAAGTGCAGTAATTAAAAAATACATTGATGAAAAAATTTCTGTTGAAACAAATTCAAATGGCAAAGCATTTTTGTTTTTGGGTACAACATATTTGCCCGCATGGAAAGCTTATGTAGATGGTATTGAAACTAAAACTTACAAAACAAATTATGGATTCATTGGTATTGTTGTGCCAGAAGGAAAACATAATGTTGAATTTATTTATGAACCCAAAGGATTTGCAATCGGGAAAACAATTTCTCTTATTTTAAATATTTTGTTATTCGGTGGAATAATTGCTTTAATAGTTGTTAACAGAAAAAGTAAATCTTGATGCTCTATAAAATTAAAAATACTTTACAGCAAACTTTTATTTATAGCTTAAGCAATATTGCATTAAAAGCATCTGGTTTAATTTTACTTCCACTTTATTTGAGAACCTTTTCTGTTGCTCAATTTGGTGTTTGGGATTTATTAGATACATCAATTCAAATACTGGCCGAAATTTTAATTCTTGGTCAAGCAAGTGCAATCATTTTTTTGAATAATTCTGAAGAATATAAAAATCAAAAATCATCTGCATTATTCTCTGTTTTTATCTTTTTAACTCTTTTTATTTCAATATTAATTTCAGCAGTGGAAATAATAAATTATTCATTTCCCAACCTTTTTAATGGTGAATTGATAAATTTTGATTACTTAAGAATTTCATCATTTATAATTTTACTTCGAGTGATTTCAAATTTATTCTTTTCAAAAATTAGAGCTGATGAAGAAGCAAAGTATTACACTGCCTTAAATATTTTACGAATAGTTTTAATAATCAGTTTAACAATCTTCTTTGTATCAATCAAAAAATATGGAATTTACGGTGCATTGTTAAGCTTCTTAATTTCAGAAATATTAATTTTTCTAATCTTGCTTGTCAAAATGATTCCCCAAATGAAATTAAAGTTTAATTCGGAACTACTTAGAGTTGCTTTAATTTTTGGATTGCCTCTTGTTTTAAGTTCTGCTGGATTTATGATTTTAAATTTGAGCGATAGATATATTATCAAATGGCTGATTGGGGCTAAATATGTCGCTATTTATGGTTTAGGGTATAGAATTGCTGGCGTACTAAATATGTTTTTAATACTTCCATTTAATTTAAGTTTGTTACCTCTTGCTTATAAATATTTTGGAAAAGAAAATGATAAACGGTTCTATTCTAAGTTAATGACTTATTCAACATTTTTTTTCGTGTGGGGATTTGTAGTGCTTTCACTTTTTTCACCTGAAATAATTTTTCTTTTTGCAGGCAAAGGAAATTACGAATCTTCTTTTTTTGTAATACCAATTATTTTGCTTTCTTATGTATTTAGTGGAATGCGTTTAACAGCTCAACTTGGAATGCTTCTAACTAAAAACACTAAACATATTGCTTGGATAACAATTGCCGCCGCCGTTTTAAATATAGTTCTTAATTTGGTATTCATTCCATCATTTGGAATTATTGCTGCAGCCGTTAATACGCTTGTTTCATTTTTACTTTTTTACATTGTTACACAAATTGTTTCTAACATTTATTATAAAATTCCTTTTGAAAATTTCAAATTAGTTTTGATGATTTTACTTGGTTTATTATTATCTCTTCCAGTTTATTTTTTCAGTCAAATTAAAATTGAATTCATCTTACTGAAATTGTTACTGGTTTTACTTTTCCCTTTTGTTCTTTTCATTTTTAAATTTTATGAGAAAGCAGAATTGGAAATTTTAACATCAAAAGAAAAGATTGTTGCATTCACAAAAGATTTATTTAGCATAAACATAAAATGAAAAAAGTTTTATTCATTACATACTACTGGCCGCCGGCTGGCGGAATTGCTGTTCATCGTAATTTAAAGTTCGTTAAATACTTACGTGAATTTGGATACGAACCAATAGTTCATACAGCCGAAGGCGCTGAATATCCAGTTCTTGATAAAATTAATTTTAAAGATGTTCCTGAAAATTTAGAAGTAATCAAAACAAAAATTTGGGAACCATTTAATTTATTTAAATTCATTACCGGTAAAAAGAAAGATGAAAGAATTCATAATGTTTTTTTGGAAGAAGAAAAACCAACATTAGCTCACAAGTTTGGCATTTGGATACGTGGAAATATTTTTATACCCGATGCAAGAAAATTTTGGATTCGTCCAAGTGTTAATCATCTAAAGAAATATTTAAATGAAAATAAAGTTGATTTACTTTTTACAAATGGACCACCTCAAACAAATCACATGATTGCATATAAATTGAAAAGAAAGTTTGCTATTCCATGGCATGCAGATTTTCAAGATCCATGGACACAAGTTGATTATTTTCCGCAATTAATGTTAAATCCAATTTCATTGAAAATTCATCAGATGATGGAACAGCGCGTATTTAAATTTGCTGATAAAGTTACAATTTGCAGTGATACATGGAAAAAAGATTTAGAATCAATCGGAGCTAAAAATGTTGGTGTGATTGTTTGGGGTTATGACGAAGATGATTTTCAAAATGTTAATATTTCACTATCAAACAAATTTAAATTAAGTCATTATGGAAGTTTAGGACCAGATAGGAATGCAAAAATTTTGTGGAAAGCATTATCAGTATTGAAAAAAGAAAATCTATCTTTTGCTAACGATCTTGAAATTGAACTTGCTGGATTTATTGGTCATGCAATTTTAGATGAATTTAAATCTCTTGATTTGCATGAAAATTTAAAATTACTTCAGCACATATCAAGAAAAGAAACGATTGAAAAAATGTTTAGCTCACAAGTATTGCTTTTAATTCTTAATGACATGCCAAATGTAAATGGAAGATTACCCGGAAAATTATTCGAATACCTTGCAACTCGAAGACCAATATTAGTAATTGGACCAAAAGAAAGCGATGCTTCAAAAATTGTTCATGGTGTTAATGCTGGTCTAACTTGTGAATTTAATGATTTAGAAAACACAATTGACACAGTAAAATTCCTTTATCAAAAATTCAAGGATGGAACATTAAGATCAAACAAAAATGACATTTCTCAATACTCAAATAGAAACCTAACAAAAAAACTTGCTCAATATTTCGATGAAATTTTAAAGGGTAGTTAATTGAATAAAACCGATAAAATAAAAGTGCTTTGTTTTACAGATGATGCCATTGGCCGCGATGTTGAAATGCTTTTACCAATTAAATTTTTTGCCGAAAAATTTTTGAATTGTGAATTTTTCCATGCGTTAAATATTGATATTCATCAGATTTACAAAGTAAAACCCGATATTATTCTTCAAGCAAATACAATTGGAAGTAATCTTTATTTTGAAATTTCAAAAATTGCACACGAACAAAACATTCCAGTTTTTGCATTAATCTCAGAAGGAAATTTTAGAACTGATGGCTCTTTTAACTATTGGGGATTTAATCGCGATAAAAAATTTTACCAGGAATATGTTTGTTGCTGGAGTGAAAGAACCGCAAACTTCTTAAAAGAAAAAGAACCAACATATAAAGATAAAATTGTTGTAACTGGTGGCGTTGGCTTTGACAGATATTCCATTTATGAGTTTATGAAAAAAGAAGTTTTTCTTTCAAAGTACAATAAAACAAATTTCAAAAAAGTAATTGGTTATGCCGGTTGGGCTTTTGGGAAACTTGATCATAAACGCGGCAAAGAAGAACTTTTGTATTGGGCAAAAGGTGATGAACAAAAACTTAAATGGATTGAAGAACAAAGAATTTTAGTTCGCGATATTTTAGAACAAGCTATTAAAAACAATCCTGATATTTTATTTATTCTCAAACAACATCCGCAGGAAAACGCACCTGAGCGACCTGAACCAGTAAAAAATGAAATGAGTGAATTAGCTCATCACTCAAATGTAATTTATTTATGCAATGAAGAATCAATTCATGATTTAATAAGTGTAGCAGATATTTGGACATGTTTTGAATCTACAACAGCATTAGAAAGTTGGCTGATGAAAAAACAAACAATATTTATTAATCCCGACCCGAATTTTAATCGCGACCCGCTTTACAAAGGTTCGCCGTTGGTTAAAAATTATCAAGAATTTCAAAACTTGATTAATGAATATTATTCAACTGGAAAAATAGAACAATTCTTTTCACAAGAAAAAGATGAAATACGGAAAAAATTAATCAAAGAAATAATTGGATTCGGTGATGGATTAAATCACATTCGTGCTTCTTTTTATTTCAATCAAACTATAGAAAAAGTTAAAGCTGGATATTATAACCCAACCTACAAATTTCATTTTTGGTATTGGTTGGTTTACATTCTTACAAGAATTGCCGCACCATTTTATAACCGCAATTTATTTTCAAAAATCTGGAAACTAAAAAAACATCTTTGGGTTTTTGAAAATTATAAAATGACTAAACTTCACAAATTATATGAAACTTATCTTCCTTACTATGATAGATTTTACGAGAAGAATAAGATTAATATTTCAATTTTCAACAAAATACCTATAAATAAAAGTATTGAGTAAAATTGCTCAATATACTAAGTAACTTTACTCAATGAATTAACTTGTTGAATTACATCTAATAAAGAATAGCAATTAACTATATACAGACATCTGAAAAATTATTCTTTTAACATCATTGCGAGGAATGTAATGACGAAGCAATCTCTAATTTGAATAATAAATTAATTTTGAGTTTGCTTCACTCCTGCCTGTCGGCAAACAGGTCGTTCGCAAAGACAATAGTTACAATATTTAAAAGGTATCTATATATTTTAATCAAAATCATTTGATTATTTTTGTAATGAAATTAAAGCATTGAAAAGTTTTATAGGAAAATAAATGAACGGCAAAACAATTTTAATAACTGGCGGAACTGGATCATTTGGTAAAAAATTTATCGAGACTGTATTAAAAAGATATTCACCAAAAAAAATAATTATTTACAGTCGTGATGAATTAAAGCAATTTGAAATGCAGCAAGATTCACGTTTCAAAAAAGATGGCGTTTTAATGCGTTATTTTATTGGCGATGTTCGTGATAAAGAAAGATTGATTCGCGCAATGACAGGTGTTGATTATGTCGTTCATGCTGCGGCACTAAAACAAGTTCCCGCGGCTGAATACAATCCTTTTGAAGCTGTTAAAACAAACATTATTGGTGGACAAAATGTAATTGATGCTTGCTTTGAATGTAATGTTAAAAAAGTGATTGCACTTTCAACAGATAAAGCCGCTGCACCAATTAATCTTTATGGTGCAACCAAATTAACTTCCGATAAACTTTTCATTGCGGCAAATAATTACAAAGGTACTCATGATATAAAATTTTCAGTCGTTCGTTATGGAAATGTAATGGGAAGTCGCGGCTCTGTAATCCCTTTCTTTTTAGAAAAAAAGAAAACTGGTGTTTTACCAATTACAGATGAAAGAATGACTCGATTTAATATTACCCTTCAGCAAGGCGTTGATTTTGTTCTAAGATCATTTGAAATAATGTGGGGCGGTGAATTATTTGTCCCTAAAATTCCTTCTTATAGAATAACTGATTTAGCAAAAGCTGTTGCACCCGATTGTAAAATTGAAGTTGTTGGAATTCGTCCCGGTGAAAAAATTCATGAAGAAATGATTACCGAAGCTGATGCTCTTAATACAATTGAATTCGATGATTATTATGTAATTCTTCCTTCTGTTCAGCTTGGTGATATTCAATCATTAAAACTATGGGATACTGAAAAATTCAGATTAACAAGCAATCACAAACCAGGAAAGTTTTGCGAATTTGGATTTAAATATAACAGTGGATCAAATCCACACTTTTTATCTGTCGATGAACTAAAAGAATTAATCCAAAAAATGTGAGTATATGAAAAATTTATTCTACTACGGAAAACAAACTATTGAACAATCAGATATTGACGCAGTAGTTAATGTTTTGCCAAGTCCATTTATTACACAAGGACCGAAATCTGTTGAGTTTGAAAATGAATTAAAAAAATTTTTCGGTGCAAAGTATGCTTCTGTTGTTGCTAATGGAACGGCTAGTTTGCATTTAATTGCATTAGCACTACAATGGAAAAAGGGTGACATTATTATTACATCACCAATTACATTTTTATCAAGTGCAAATTGCGCAATTTTTGTTGGAGCCACAGTTGATTTTGTTGATATCAATCCCAAAACTTACACAATTGACACAACCAAACTTGAAGATAAATTAAAATATTATTCATCTATAAATAAAAAAGTTAAAGCGGTTGTTGCCGTTGATTTTGCAGGTTATCCATCAGATTGGAAAACTTTAGCTTCATTAAAAAACAAATATGGTTTTCAACTTGTTAATGATTTTTGTCATGCTCTAGGCGCAGAATATTTTGACGATATTCAATACGCCGTAAAATATGCTGATGCAGTTAACTTTAGTTTTCATCCTGTTAAACATATTACAACTGGTGAAGGTGGAGCTGTTTTAACAAATAATGAATTAATTGATAAACGTGTAAAACTTCTACGAACTCATGGCATGACAAAAGATGAAAATGAACTTGAAAAAAATGATGGTCCATGGTATTACGAAATGCACGAAGTTGGTTTTAACTATCGCATTACAGATTTTCAATGTGCTTTAGGAATTAATCAATTAAAAAGATTAAAAAAATTTATTGCCTCAAGAAGAAAAGTTGCTGAATATTATGATTCATTTTTTAAAAATGACGATAGAGTTGTTACACCTTTTGTTTCAAAAAATGTTAAACACGCTTATCATTTGTATCCATTACAAATAAAATTTGACAAGTTAAAAATTGATAAAAAGGAATTTTATTTCAGACTAAAAGAAAATGGAGTGGTTTTTCAAGTGCATTATATTCCTGTTCATTTACAGCCATTTTACAGAAAAAAATTTGGTTTTAAAGCTGGAGATTTTCCTGTTGCAGAAAAATTCTATGAAAGTGAAATTTCGATTCCAATTTATCCGACTTTAACAAAAAAAGATTTAAAGTTTATTACGAATGCAATTAAAAAAACTTTAGATAGCTATAAATGAAAATATCAATAATTACTGAAGGGAATAAAGAAACTGGATTAGGTCATTTAACAAGATGTATTTCTCTTTATCAAGCTTTTGAAGAGAGAAATATTATTCCTAAAATTTATTTAAACGGTGATTCAACTGCCTTCCCATTTTTAGAAGATATTAATCATGAATTTATTGATTGGCTTAATAATCAAGATGAATTGTTTAAAAAAATAAAAAACAGTGATGCTATAATTGTTGATTCATATTTAGCTCCAAAAGAATTTTATGAAACCATTTCGAGATCCACACTTATTCCATTGTACTTGGATGATAATGTTCGTTTAGATTACCCTCTCGGTATAATTCTCAATGGAGCAATTAACGCTGAATCTTTACCCTACAAAAAAACTTTATCTAATGAATATTTGTTGGGCACAAAATATTTACCAATTAGAAAAGAATTTTGGGAAATTGTTGATCGACCTTTAAGACTTGATATTCAAAATATTCTTTTGACTTTTGGTGGAACCGATAAATTAAATTTAACCACTAGAATTTTACGCTTGCTTACAAGAAATCATCCAACTTTAAAAAAGAGGATTATTGTAACAAACTCATTTGATCACATTTCACAAATTGAAGAAGCAAAAGATGCAAACACAGAAATCATAAATACACCATCAGCTTCTGAATTATTAAAAATAATGTATGAAACTGATTTAGCAATTTGTGCAGGTGGGCAAACATTAAATGAACTTGCTCGAGTTGGAATTCCTTCTATTGCAATTGCTGTTGCAGATAATCAAAAAAGTCAATTGGCTGGTTGGGTTAAAGAAAAATTTTTACAACAAGAATTAACTTTCGACTTACCAAATCTTGAACACAGATTGTTGCTGTTAATTTCAAACCTTAGGAAAAAACAAGTTCGTGAGCCTATTTCAAAAATAGGTAAACAAAAAATTGATGGTAATGGTGCTAAAAGAGTTTTGCAATTTATAATTGATAAACATGTTGGCAAATCAGGTTTTTATTTTAGAAATGCAATTGCAAAAGATGCAACTATAATTTTTAATCTATCAAACGATAGATTAGTTCGTGCTAATTCAATCAACACTGAACCAATAAAATGGGGTGATCATTTAGATTGGTTTTCAGGGAAATTGCTCGACGATAATTGTTATTTCCTTTTAGCTTTTACTCCTTCAAATCAATTTATCGGTCAAGTTCGTTTTGATATTAATGGTTACTATGCAGATATTAATATTAGTATTGATAAAGATTTTAGAGGTAAAGGATATTCAAAACAATTAATTTTTTCGGCAAGCTATAAACTTTTTCATGATAAGCCTAATATTAATTTTATCAATGCTATAATTAGACCAAACAATACTCCATCAATTAAAGCTTTTACAAATGCTGGTTACAAACTTGTTGGAAAAGAAATAATTAATGAACAAGAATTTTTATTATTCCAATTAAAAAAATGAAGATACAAATCGGAGATAAATTTATTGGTGATGATGAAAAAACTTTTATCATTGCCGAACTTTCAGCAAACCATAATCAAAAATTTGATATTGCAATTCAAAGTATTAAAGCAATTAAAGAATGTGGTGCCGATGCTGTTAAATTGCAAACTTATACACCAGATACAATTACAATAAATTCCGATAAAGAATACTTTCAGATAAAGCAAGGTACTATTTGGGATGGAACTACACTTTACGAATTATACAAACAAGCTTTTACACCTTGGGATTGGCAGCCTAAACTAAAAGAATATGCAGAAAGTTTAGGATTAATTTGTTTTTCTTCTCCGTTCGATAAAACAGCTGTAGATTTTTTGGAAGGATTAAATGTTCCAGCTTATAAAGTTGCATCCTTTGAAATAACAGATCTGCCTTTAATCGAATACATTGCGAAAAAGAATAAACCAATTATTATTTCAACTGGAATTGCCACTTTAGAAGAAATTGACGAAGTTGTAAAAATTTGTAAAGATGCAGGCAATGATAAAATTATTTTATTGAAATGCACTTCTGAATATCCCGCACCAATTGAAGATGCAAATTTATCGGCAATAAAATTCTTAAATGATAAATACAATGTTATTGCTGGATTATCCGATCACACACTTGGAATTGATGTGCCGATTGCTTCTGTAGCACTTGGTGCAAAAGTAATTGAAAAACATTTTATACTTGATAGAAATATCGGTGGACCAGATTCATCCTTTTCACTTGAACCAAATGAATTCAAACAAATGGTTGAATCAATTCGTAATGTAGAAAAAGCAATTGGCAAACCAAAATTTGAATTATCAGAAAAAATTCTAAAGAGTAGAAAATTTGCACGTTCACTTTTCGTTGTTGAAAACATTGAACAAGGTGAAATTTTTACAGAACAAAATGTTCGTTCTATCAGACCTAATTATGGTTTAGCCCCGAAATATTTAAAAGATGTACTTGGCAGAAAAGCAAAAACTAAAATTGAAAAAGGGACACCATTAAGCTGGGATTTAATTGAACAATAACAGTTTAAAAGCTACTGCAATAATTCAAGCAAGAATTGGTTCAACAAGATTACCAAAAAAAATTTTCTTGCCGCTTTCTGGTAAACCAATTTTGTGGCATGTTTATCAAAGAGTTAAAAAATCTAAATTGATTGATAATGTTATAATTGCCACAACAGATTTACCTGAAGATGATTTAGTTGAAATGTTTTGTATCGAGAATAAAATAAATTATTTCCGGGGAAGCTCCGATGATGTTTTAAGTCGTTATTATTTTACAGCAAAAAATTTTCAATCAGATATTATAGTTAGAATAACTTCCGATTGTCCATTAATTGATTCGAATGTTATTGATGAAATTATAAAATTATTTATCAGTGAAAATGCTGATTATGCAAGCAATGTTTTGGAAAGAACCTTTCCCCGAGGTTATGATACAGAAGTTTTTTCATTTAGTGTTTTAGAAAAAACTTTTTTTGAAGCCAAGGAAAAATTTGAACGTGAGCATGTAACTCCATTTATTTACAATCACCCGGAAATTTTTAAGCTGGTTTCTTATAAAATCAATAAAGATTATTCTTCTTTAAGATTAACAATTGATACACAAGAAGATTATAATCTCATAAAAATAATTTATGATTCTTTATTCGATTCAAACAATTTTTTTAACCTGAATGATGTAATCAATTTTCTTAATAAAAATCCCGAATTAATTAAAATCAATCAGCATATTGAACAAAAAAAGTTGGGTGAATAAAATGAAAATTTCAAGAAGAAATTTTGTTAAAACAGCTGCTATTGCAGGAAGTGGTTTACTGATTAATCATTCTTTTTCAAATGAAGCTATTGCATATCCAAAATCAAAAAATATTATTGCAGTATCAACTTGGGAAACAACTATTAAATCAACCGAAAAAGCTTATGAATTACTTAAACAAAATAAAACATCACTTGATGCAATTGAATATGGAATTCGTGTTGCTGAAGATGACCCAGAAAATACAACTGTTGGTTATGGCGGTGCACCAGATGAAGATGGAATTGTAACTTTAGATGCTTCCATAATGGATTGGAAAAGTAATGCCGGTTCCGTAGCCGCAGTAGAAAATATTAAAAATGTTATTTCACTTGCCCGACTTGTTATGGAAAAAACCAAACATGTTATGCTTGCCGGTGATGGAGCAAAAAAATTTGCTCTTGAAAATGGAATGAAAGAAGAAAATCTTTTAACTGAAAAGTCAAAACAAAATTACCTTGAATGGAAAAGTAAAAACATAAATCAAAATAGAATTGATCACGATACAATTGGAATGCTGGCAATTGATTCAAATGGCAATATGAGCGGTGGTGTTTCAACTAGTGGATTAGCATACAAAATACATGGCAGAGTTGGTGATTCACCAATTATTGGTGCTGCACTTTTTGTTGATAATGAAATTGGTGGTGCAGTTGCAACTGGTTTAGGTGAATTAGTAATGAGAACATGCGGAGCTTTTTTAATCGTTGAGAAAATGCGTGAAGGTTATTCACCCGAACAAGCATGTAAGATTGCAACAGAACGTATCAGAAAATTGCTAAAGAAAAATGAAACTACTCAAGTTGGATATATTGCACTTCGCAAAGATGGTAAAATTGGAACTTATTCCTTATCTCCAAATTTTACTTACTGCGTTGCATCAAATAATAAAAACGAAAGTTATAAAAGTAAATTTTTAATTAAATAAAAATTGAATGACACAAACTAAAATTTTAATTGTAAATGTTTGTGTCATTCATGATTTATAAATTTTTTATCCTGCAAATCCTGAAAGAAATGGAAATTGTTTTCCAACCAAGAAAAGTAAAAAGCTCATTACTAACCAAATTAAAATTATTGAAATAATATATTTCTTTACATCATCAGATTTGCTGAACTTAGCTATACCAATAGCAAACACTACGTAAAACCAAATTGAAAAGGGATTAAGTTTACTTAAAAAGAAACCCGAGATTGTATTTTTTTCAACACCCATTAAATCACCAACACTAACACCAGTTAAAAATTTATTCATTGCTAAAGCCGCAATTGCCATTACTATTGTTTCAATTGCCGCAATGTACATAGACAAACCATACGAAACCATTACACCACTATAAGATATTTCAGATTGTAATCCATATTTAGCCACAAGGAAAAAGAATCCTGTTACAACAAAAAACACAATGAACATACCAACGGGAACGCCAACAATTATTCCAATTGTTTGAAAAACATTTGCCTGCCCCATATTTTCTTCCATTTTCTGCAATTGAGTATCTGCTTGTTCTCTTGTCATTTGTCCTTTTTTAACAGCTTCATCAAATTGCTGTTCAACCTTTTGCATCATTTTTTCCTGTTGCTGTCTTTTAATTTCTGGATTGCTTAACATTAAAAATTGTGAAAGAATAACCAGAACAATTACAATTAAAATCGGGATAATCCAATCAATTGTTTTTGCAGGAAAATTTGAAATTTTTGAGAATGTTTTCACAGGTTCTGTAAAAACTCCAACTAACTTATCAGTATGGGAAAGTTCAAGTTCTTCAGTTTCATCAACTGATGATAATTTTGGTGATTCTTGGTTTTGCATTTCTTCCATCTGATTCTCCATTTATTGGTTAAATGTAATTATAAATTAATGAAAATATTTTTTAAATCAATTAAAAAGAAATGAAATTTTGGATTGTCTTCATTCTTTAACAAATGATTATTTATTAATTTTCTATCAAAAATTTGGGATCTAAATGAAAACCATCATCGAACCATTCAAAATCAAATCTGTTGAACCAATTAGATTTACTACCAAAGAAGAAAGAAAAGAAATTTTAAAAAATGCTGGTTATAATCCTTTTCTAATTCATGCTGATGATGTTCTGATTGATTTATTAACTGATAGCGGCACATCTGCAATGAGCTCTGAACAATGGAGCGGAATTATGAAAGGTGATGAAAGTTATGCTGGCGCAAAAAGTTTTTATCGATTTGAAAGTGCAGTTAAGAAAATAACTGGTGATAAGTTTATCATTCCAACTCATCAAGGGCGTGCGGCAGAAAAAATTTTGTTCTCTGTTATTGGTGGAAAAGGAAAATATTTTGCCGCAAATACTTTCTTCGATACAACTCGTGCAAATATTGAATTCACAGGCGCAGAAGCTTTTGACTTGTTAAATGAGATAGGAAAACATCCGGAAATCAGAGCACCTTTCAAAGGTGATATGGATGTTGATGCACTTGAATCTTTTATAAAAAAATATGGAAGAGAAAACATTCCTTTAGTTGTTCTAACCGTTACAAATAATTCAGGCGGTGGTCAACCTGTTTCAATGAAAAATATTCGGGAAGTTTCTGCAATATGCAAGAAAAATAATATTCCACTTTTTCTTGATGCTTGCAGATTTGCAGAAAATGCTTACTTCATAAAATTACGCGAAGAAGGTTATCAAAACAAATCTGTTCTTGAAATTTGTCAGGAAATGTTTTCTTATGCTGATGGTTCAACTATGAGTGCTAAAAAAGACGCGCTTGTTAATATTGGCGGTTGGCTTTCTTTAAATGATGAAGAGCTTGCAATGAAGTGTAGAAATCTTTTAATAGTTACAGAAGGATTTGTTACTTATGGCGGCTTAGCTGGAAGAGATCTTGAAGCAATTGCACAAGGTTTGGAAGAAGTTGTTGATGAGCATTATCTTCAATATAGAATCCGCAGTATAGAATATTTAGGAGAAAAATTAATAAGCAATGGAATACCAATCATTGAACCACCGGGTGGTCATGCTATTTATATTGACGCAAAAAGATTTGCACCACATATTCCTGTTGATCAATTTCCGGGACAATCGGTTACATGTGCAATTTATGAAGAAGGTGGAATTCGTGCTTGCGAAATTGGCAGTGTTATGTTTGGTAAATATGATAAAAATGGTAAATTAATTCCCGCAATGATGGAATTAGTTCGTTTGGCAATTCCAAGAAGAGTTTATACGCAAAGCCACATTGATTACGTTGCTGAAGTTATAATTGAAGTTTTTAAAAATCGTGATAAACTAAAAGGTTTTGAAATAGTTTATGAAGCTCCAATGCTTCGTCATTTTACAGCTAAATTTAGAGAAATAAACTAATGGAAAAATTATTTAACTATAATTCAGATAAACAACTTTGGCGAATACTTATTTCTGAATCTGACAAGTTAATATTAGAAAACAGAAATCAAGAAACAAAAGAAGTTTTTTTTCAATGCTTAGATTTACAAAATGGTAATAACGTTTTTACTGATCTTCAACTTGAAGAAAAGAATTGGATTGGCATTGAAACAGTTTATAAAGATATAATTTATTTCCATCGCTATCCTCAAAGAGATTTGCCGGGTCATAAAGAAATAATTGCTTTTGATATTGCAAGTCAAAAAGTTCTTTGGCATAATAAAGAACTTACTTTTCATTTTGCATATAAAAATTTAATTTATTCTTTCGTTCAAGGTTTTGATGATAGATTTTTTTATTCATTAGATTTTTTAACGGGAGAAATTCAGGAAGAACTTGGAAGTAATTATTCATTCATTAATCAATTAAAAAATGAAGCAGAATTAAATAAGAATTGGGACAATTACATTTATCCTGAAATAAAAAAACTAGGTGATTTTATTTATGACACAACCATTTCAAATTATTTAATTCAATTTCCAATCGTTGGTGAAATAGAAGAATCCGCATACAAAGAGCTGAAATTTATTTCATTTCACACAAAGGAAGATGATCAAACATTAACAAATCATTTTGCAGTTTTTAATATTTCTAATAAAGAAATAATTCAAGAGGAAATACTTAACACAAAAGCAAAAAACTTTTTAACCGATTCATTTTTTATTTATAAAAATTTTCTTTTTGTGTTAAAAGGGAAAAACGAAATTGATATTTATTTATTAAACTAAAATCTGAGGTGAAAAATGAAAATCAGCACCGAAGAAAAATTAATTTTATTAAATGCTGCTCGTGATTCAATTAAAAGTAAATTTGAAGAAACTGAAATTCAAGCACCTGACTACAATAAATATCCGACTTTAAAATCAAAATCAGGTGCTTTTGTAACATTAACCGAAAACAAAAATTTACGTGGTTGTATTGGTTACATTATATCAAACAAAAAACTTTTTGATACAGTTTGCGATGCTGCAATTCATGCGGCATTTCATGATCTGCGATTTTATCCTTTGCAAAAAAATGAGCTTGAAAGAATATCAATTGAAATTTCAATTTTGTCTGAACCTTTTCCATTAAAAAGTTATGATGAAATCAAACTTGGAGTTCACGGTTTAATCATTGAAGAAGAAGGAAGAAGAGGTTTATTACTTCCACAAGTCCCTATTGAGCATAAAATGAACAAAGAGGAATATCTTGATGCAATTTGCCAAAAGGCAGGTCTGCCCAAAAATCTTTGGAGAGAAAAGCAGGTTAAATTAAGTGGATTTACAGCAACAGTTTTTAGTGAAGAATCAATTAAAGAGGAAAAGTAAAATGAAAATAGTAAGAGAACCAGCCGTTGCTGGAATGTTTTACTCAGCCTCGTCTAATAAACTGCAAAGAGATATTGAAGATTTATTTAATCAAGTTGATTTGACTGAATCCTTCGATCAAATAATTGGAATTATTTCCCCGCATGCAGGTTATGTTTATTCAGGTAAAACTGCTGCTTACGCATATTCAACTTTAAAAAACAAAACTTATAAAAGAGTCGTTGTTATTTCTCCAAGTCATCGAGAGTATTTTCGCGGTATTTCTGTTTACAATGGTGATGCTTATAAAACTCCTTTTGGAGAAATTGATGTTGATAAAGAATTTGTTTCTAAATTAATTGAAAATGAAAAACTGATTTTTTCTGGTATTAATGGTCACAGAAATGAGCATGCTTTAGAAGTTCAGTTACCATTTCTTCAAACCGTTTTAAGAAATTTTTTGCTTGTTCCTATCGTTATGGGTGACCAAAGAAAAATCTTTGTTGACTCTTTAGCTGAAAAATTATCAAATATAATAGATGAAGAAACTTTAATTGTTGCAAGTTCGGATTTATCACATTTTCATTCAAAAGATGAAGCAAACAAATTAGATTCTATTGTTGAAAATAAAATTTTTTCTTTGGATGCCGCTGGATTAGTTGATTCATTAGAAAGAAATCTTTGCGAAGCTTGTGGCGGTGGTCCAATTGCTGTACTAATGAAAGTTGCCTTAAATAAAAATTATGACAAAGTTAAAATACTATCACGATCAGATTCTGGTGATGTAACTGGTGATTTTTCTGAAGTTGTAGGTTATCTTTCTGCTGTGTTTTATAAATAATTTTTTAGAAAAGTTCATCAATACTAAAAATCACTTGAACAAAATTTTATTTTCATTTAGTTTGCAATCGCTATTCAGATTTATTAACAAAAGGAGACTCTATGAAACATTATAAATTATATATTTTAATTTTTCTTTTAATAACTACAGTATCAAATGCGCAAACTGTTTTCAGTTGTAAAATTGATGGTGATGAATTTGTTGCTAAAAATTTTGATGCAACTCAAATAAAAATGTTAAACACAGATTACATTCAAATTAAAATTGAAAACGATGGTAAACTACTTTTTCTTTATCTTAAAATGGAAAAGTTAAAAGGCGAATTACCAGTTAAACTTGAATATTCCGAACCAAAAGAAAATCAAATTCCAGATGTTGAATTAGTATGGGCTCCAAATCCAGATGAACCACAATGGAATTCAATTGAAGGGAAGGCAGAAATAACTTCCTTTAATAATGAAACTAAAACCATTTCAGGCACTTTTGAATTTGTAGTTGAAAAAATGGAATATGGAACAAAGAAAAAGAAACCAAGATTAGATGTTGAAGATGGCGTTTTTAAAAATATTATTTATAAGTTAGAAGAAGGAACACACTAAATTAGGTAGAACAATTTATGTTTTACCAAAATAAAAATGGGACATATTATTTTTTGGGCAATCATTCGAACTGCTGTTTTAATTCCAGCTTTATGGTTGCTTTATGGATTTATTGAATATAAATATTGGTGGTGGTTTGTTATTCTATCGATTTATGGAATAATTATTCATCCACTTGCAATTCAATACAGAATGTTTTTTGAAGCTAACAAAGAACTAATTGAGAATACATTATGTTCTTCATGTAAATACTTTGATAAAACTGCTGTGCTTTGTATGAAATATGATATTCATCCAACAATTGAAAAAATACCTTGCGATGGTATAGATTGGGAACCAAAAGAAAATGTCAGTTAAAAAACACAAATTCAATAAAGATGAAGATCTGAAGAAAGAAATTTTCTTTTGCACCGAATGTGGTGATGATTTATCTGATTTTGGTATTGTGGGTAAAATCGATAAAAAGGAAATTGAAAAACGACATCAAAAGTGTAAACATTCCGGCAAATTCAATGGTGATATGTGTGCTATGCTTTTTATATCTAATGATGCTGAACCCGTTCCTCCAACTGAAGAACTTGATTAAAAAGATTTTCTACAGCTTTAACAAACTTTGGTCCCGGCCTTAAAAATAAATTATTATTAACATAAATTATTTTTTTATTCTTAATTGCTTTCAATGTTTTCCATTCCGGATAGATTGAAATCATTTTGTCTGCTGAATCATTATCACTAGTTGGAATTATAATAAAATCTGGATTTCTCTTTATTACTTCTTCCCTGTTAAATATTGGGTAATTTAATGGTGAATCATATGCAATATTTTTTAAACCACAAAAATTTAAATACTCATTTAAAAATGTATTTGGTCCTGCAATCATTAATGGGGTTAATTGAACAATAAACATTGCAGTTTTATTAAAATTTTTTGATCCATTTTTAATTCTGTTAATAGTTGAATCCCAATTTTTCAATGTTGATTCTGTATTAACAGAAAATATTTTCCCAATATCTTGATAAGTTTTTTTTATGCCTTCATAATTTCGTGGATTAGAAACGAATATTCTTAATCCTAGTTCTTTGAATTTATCATAGGTTTCTTTTGTATTGCCTTCAACTGTTATAAAAATTAAATCTGGTTTTAGAGTAACAATTTTTTCAAAATTAAAAGTCAACATATCACCAACTTTTTCAACATGTTTTGCTTCTTCAGGAAAGTCGCAATAAATTGTATTTCCAACTAAATATTTTTCTAATTTTAGATCATAAATCATTTCAGTTAAATTTGGTGCAAGCGAAATTATTCTTTGAGGTTTTTGTTCAAAATAGAATCGATTTCCTAAATCATCAACAATGAAATTCCCTTTTTTTGAATGAGTGTTTTCTGTTTTACAGCTCATTAAAAGGGAAAATATTAAAAGTAAAAGTGTAAGTTTTTTCATATTTTCAATTTGAACATTTATTTAACAAAAATTTAATAATAATTAAACATCAATTTTGAAGCCGAAAGTTATTTTTCAATGTTACTAAAATAAAGTTAATATGCGAATGAAAATAATAATTTTATTCATTTTAATTTTTTCTTTGAAACTTAATGCTACAGACAAATCTAAAAAACTTTATGGACGCGAATTATTTCCATTAAGCGCCACTAAAGAATACATTTACAATTCAACATTTGGAGAAACAAAAGTAAAAGCTTTTATTCAAAATGACTTAATAAATACACGATCTGAATCGAGCAAATTCAAGTATTATCAAAAGCTCGAATTAAAAAATAATGGATTGTTTGTTAACAACACTTATCAATGGGTTAAAATTTTTCTTTTTATACATAAAGAAAATAACATTTCATATTCAAAACCATTAAGACGCTATGCTTTACCTTTATATGTTGGTTTAGAATGGCAGGATGAAACAACAGAATTTATTGATGAAGAAGGTAACCCTGTAAAATTAAATGCAAGAGTTTTAGCTGAAGAAACAATAAAAACTGAAGCTGGTGATTTTAATGCTCTTAAAATTCAAACCATTGTTGAATCCTCTGGCGGATCAAAAAATATTGTTACTGAATGGCTTGCTGAAAATATTGGAATGGTTAAAACTCACATCGAAATTTTAGGTGGTGGTTTAACTGGAATGTTAAGAGATTTGCTCGGATTTGGTACAATTGATTTTGAGTTAAAAAAAATAATTCAATAAGTCTTTCTTCGTTTTTCTTTCCTACTTCTCTTTACTATTTTAATTACAACAAAAAAAATGTTTATTAATATTGAACAACAAGTTCGATTATATCTTTATATATTAAAAAAATTATTCGCAGAACTGAGCACATAAGTTTATAATTTAATTGGAGTATTTATGTTCAAAACAAAAACATATGTTCAAAGAAGAGAAGAATTAAAAAAGAAAATAAAATCTGGAGTAATTTTATTTCTTGGTAATAGTGAAGCTCCAATGAACTATGCCGCAAATACTTATCATTTTCGTCAAGATAGTACATTCCTCTACTACTTTGGAATTGACAGACCAGATCTTGCCGCAATAATCGATCTGGATGAAAACAAAGAAATTATTTTTGGCGATGATTTTACTATTGATGATATTGTTTGGATGGGTCCGCAAAAATCAATTAAACAAGAAGCATCAAGCTGTGGTGTTAAACATACTGCTACTTTTTCAGATCTTGAAAAATTTTGTGAAGATGCATTTAAACGTGGCAGAAGAATTCATTTCGTTCCACAATATCGTTACGATAACATTTTAAAAATTCACAAACTACTTGGAATTGCACCAAAACATAGTAATGATTACGCATCAACCGATTTAATAAAAGCAATTGCAGAGCAAAGATTAGTCAAATCTCAAGAAGAAATTAATGAAATTGAAAAAGCAATTGAAATTGCCTATGAAATGCAAACGACTGCTATGAGATTTGCAAAAGCAGGTATGTATGAAAAAGATGTTATGGGATTTATCTCCGGATTGGCAATGTCTCTCGGTAGTGGTCTTTCATTTCCTGTTATTTTTTCTCGCCGTTCAGAAATTTTACACAATCATTCTTATGGAAACAAATTAAAAAATGGAGATTTAGTTGTTAACGATTCCGGCGCTGAAACTACACTTCATTATGCAAGTGATATTACAAGAACATTTCCTGTAAGTGGAAAATTTACTTCAATGCAAAAAGATATTTATGAAATTGTTTTAATAACACAATTAGTTGCAATTTCTGAAATTAAACCTAACATTACTTATCATTCAGTTCACTTGAAAGCAGCTGAAACAATAACAGAAGGATTAAAAGCACTTGGCTTAATAAAAGGCAACACAAAAGACGCAGTAAAAGCTGGCGCACATGCTTTGTTTTTCCCGCATGGATTAGGTCATTTGCTTGGCCTCGATGTTCATGATATGGAAAATTATGGTGAAAACAATTTTGGTTATGATGAAAAACATAAACGAAGCACTCAGTTTGGATTAAAATATTTGCGTTATGCAAAACCATTAAAAGAAAATGTTGTGCTCACTGTTGAACCCGGAATTTATTTTATTCCAGCTTTAATTGAACAATGGCAAAAAGAAAAAAAACATGTTGATTTCATTAATTACGAAAAAGTGAACGAATACAAAAACTTCGGCGGTGTCCGCATTGAAGATGATGTTGTCGTTACTAAAAATGGTGCTCGTGTTTTAGGTAAACCTATTCCAAAAGCTGTTGAAGATGTTGAAGAAATTGCAAGTGATAAAATTTAGCAGATGGTTTTCTTCTTTTAAAAAATATTTATTTTTTCTTTCATTCTATTGAAAGTAAAAAAATTCATTTTAAAATAAGTATTATGACATTCACAAAACACTTTAGAAAAATTTCAGAATGGAATCATCCGGATGATTGGATAGAAATCGAAACTATTGATGCTCACACCGCTGGTGAACCTTTGAGAATTATTTTAAGTGGATTTCCTGAAATCAAAGGAAATTCAATTCTTGAAAAAAGAAAATTCTTAAAAGATAATTTTGATTATTTAAGAACATCATTGATGTTCGAACCTCGTGGTCATGCAGATATGTATGGCTGTATAATTACTCCGCCTGTTTCAAACAATTCTGATTTTGGTGTAATATTCATGCACAATGAAGGTTACAGCACAATGTGTGGACATGGAATTATTGCGGTTACTAAAGTTGTACTTGAAACAGGAATGTTTGATAAAGTTGAACCAACTACAAAAATAAAAATTGATTCCCCTGCAGGATTAATTACTTCATATGCAAAAGTATCAAATAAAAAAATTGATTCTGTTTATTTCGAAAATGTTCCTTCATTCGTTTTGTTAGAAAATAAATTAGTTGATGTTCCGCAAATTGGTAAAGTTAATTTCGATGTTGCATTTGGTGGTGCTTTTTATGCCTTTGTTGATGCAGATAATATTAATCTTGCTCTTCAAACTGATAATTACAAAGATATAATTTCAAAAGGTATGTTAATTAAAAATGCAGTGATGAAAAATTTTGAAATCAAACATCCTTTTGATGATGAATTGAGTTTTCTTTATGGTACAATTTTTTATTCAAAACCAAAGTCTGATAAAAATCATAGCAGACATGTTTGTGTTTTTGCTAATGGCGAAGTTGATAGAAGTCCAACAGGAACTGGTATAAGTGCAAGAGCTGCAATTTTATACTTGAAGAATCAGATTAAACTTAATGAACAAATCTCTATTGAAAGTATAATTGACACTACATTTTCTGTAAAAGTAATTTCTGAAACTAAATTCGGTAATCATTCAGCTGTTATTCCACAAGTTGAAGGTAATGCTTTTATTACCGGGAAAAATACTTTTTACATCGCTCCCAATGATCCATTAAAAAATGGTTTCTTTTTAAGATAAAGGAAATTACAATGCAATTATCAAGATCAATTTTACTTTGGATGTCCGAAAATAACTTTCTCAAAAGAGAAATCCCTAAACTTAAATTCGTTCAAAAGGCAATTAGAAAATTTATGCCCGGCGAAACAGAACACGATGCTTTAAATGAAGCAGTTAATTTATTGAGCGAAAAGATTGGAATTACTTTTACAAAACTTGGTGAAAATATTATTCAAATATCAGAAGCGGAAAATGTAAAAAATCATTATTTAGACTTGATTGAACTTATTAAAAAGAAAAACTTGAATATCGAACTTTCCATTAAACTTACTCAACTTGGTTTTGATCTTTCTGAAGAAAAATGTTTTGCTTTTTGTAATGAACTTGCTGATAGTGTTAAAAATAAATTAGGAAATACATTGTTTATAGACATGGAAGGAAGTGCCTATACACAACGCACAATTGATTTTTATAATAAGTTAAAAACAACAAATGAAAATGTTGGACTTTGTTTACAAGCTTATCTTTATAGAACTGAAACCGACTTGAAAAATTTATTACAAGAAAACACAAAAATTAGATTAGTCAAAGGTGCATACCGCGAAGCAAAAGAAATTGCTTTTCCTAAAAAAATTGATGTTGATGAAAATTACTTGGAGCTTTCTAAAGTTTTATTGCAAAGTATTAAAGAGAAAAATTCGAGAGTAATATTTGGCACCCATGACGAAATACTAATAGAAAAAATAATTAAAGAAGGTAAGTACTTAAATCTTTCAAAAGTGAAACTCGAGTTTCAAATGTTATACGGAATTAAAAACAATTACATTAGAAACTTAGTTAAACGTGGTTACAAAGGTTCAATATTAATTGCTTATGGAAATAGTTGGTATGCATGGTATATGAGAAGATTAGCCGAGCGACCTGCAAATATATGGTTCGTGTTGAAAAACATTTTTAAATAAATTGGTATTAAAATGAAAAACTTATATGGCATTTTTCCACCAATAACAACTCCTTTTGTCAATGGTGTATTATCAATTGAAAAACTTCAACATAATATTTCAATTTGGAATAAAACAAAACTTTCAGGTTATGTTGTTATGGGTTCAAATGGTGAAGCTGTATTACTTACTAAAGAAGAAAAGTTAAAACTGATTGAACACACTAAATTATTTTCTTCATCTGAAAAAATTATTATTGCTGGAACAGGAAGTGATTCAATAAAAGAAACAATTGCATTAACAAATTCTGCCGCTAATCTTGGTGCTGATTTTGCTTTGGTGTTGACGCCATCTTTTTATAAGTCCGAAATGAAGCATAATAATTATATAAAATATTTTTCTGAAGTTGCTGACAAATCCAAAATTCCAATTATAATTTACAATGTTCCTAAATTCACTGGCGTTGATATTGAAGTCGAAACAGTAGCTGAACTCTCTAAACATGAAAATATTGTTGGAATAAAAAACAGCACAGAAAATTCAAGACAAATAATTGAGTTTGTTTCAAACACAGAACAAGACTTTAAAGTAATTGTAGGAACTGCTTCGATGTTGTTTAGCGGTATAACTTCTGGTGCTGTAGGTGGAATTTTAGCATTAGCAAACATAGCACCGAATCAATGCATTCAAATACATAAATTAATCGATGAAAAAAATTATGACGAAGCATTAAAACTTCAACAAAAAATGATTCCCGCAAATAAAGCTGTAACTTCTAAATATGGTGTAGCTGGATTAAAGTATGCAATGGATTTACTTGGCTATTTTGGCGGCGAACCAAGAATTCCTCTACTGCCTTTAAATGAAAAAGATAAAGAACAATTAAAACACATTTTAATACAAACAGAAATTTTAAGGTGAAATATGTACGAAACATTTAAACCAGTTAATCGAATTTTAATGGGACCTGGACCAGCAAATGTTCATCCAAAAGTTTTAGAAGCGTTATCAAAACCAACACTTGGTCATCTTGATCCACAGTTCATTCAATTAATGGAAGAAATAAAAGCTTTACTTCAATATACATTCAAAACAAATAATGAACATACTTTTGTTATCTCGGGCCCAGGTTCATTAGGAATGGAAGCATCGCTTGTTAATATGATTGAAGAAGGTGATAAAATTATTGTTTGTGTTGGTGGTTATTTCTCAAATCGAATGGCTCAAATTGCTGAAAAAGTTGGCGGCAATGTTGTGCTGGTAAAAGAAAATTGGGGAAGAGCAATCAGTCCAGAAAAACTTGAAGATGCATTAAAACAAAATCCGGATACAAAAATTGTTGCATTTGTTCATGCTGAAACATCAACAGGTGCTTTAAGTGACGCAAAAACTTTATCTAAAATTGCTCACAATTATAATGCATTAGTTATTGCAGATGTCGTTACATCTCTTGGCGCAGTTGATTTATTCGTAGATGACTGGAATCTCGATGTTGTTTATTCATGTTCTCAAAAAGGATTAGCTTGTGTTGCCGGTATGTCTCCAATTTCATTTAGCAATGCCGCTGTTCAACATATCAAAAACAGAAAAACAAAAATTAAAAGTTGGTTTAATGATTTTAATCTACTTGAACCATATTGGTTTGGTGAAAATAAAAGAGCTTATCATCATACTGCACCTGCAAATCAATTTTATGCTTTGCATGAAGCTTTATCAATTTTAAAAGAGGAAGGAATAGAGAATTCGTGGAAACGACATAAAGAAAACAGTAATAAATTAATTTCAAGATTAAAAGATGAATTAAATCTCGAACCAATTGTTCCAACAAACGAAAGAATACCTCATTTACTTGCAATAAAAGTTCCTGATGAAATTGATGAAGCAAAAGTAAGAAAAGATTTACTCGATAAATTTAATCTTGAAATTGGCGCTGGACTTGGCGATTTAGCTGGTAAAGTTTGGCGTATTGGTTTAATGGGTTATAATTCAAATGAAAAGATGGTTGATTATTGTGTTGATTCGTTAAAAAAAGCTTTGAATAATGTATAGTGTAAAATTGATAATTGATAATTGCAAATTGCAAATTGATGACTTGACTGACGGCAGTCAGGTTGCTAATTGGTAATTTTTATTAAACACAGTTTCAAAACAATATTTACACTTTGTAATTTTTCTTATCCTTAATCTTACTCTTGTTCTAAAACTTAATCTTGATCTTATTCTTATTCTTACTCTTAATCATTTTCTTAATCTTACTCAAAATAAATTTAACACAAGTAACACTATTCCCTAATGTAAAATCATGAGATTGAAAACGTTTCTCCGATTTCAGTCAATCCTAATTTCAAATTAAACTTTTGATAATCTTTTTTTATCCAATCAATTGCTTCATTAAATGGTTCATTGCTTTGTTTAAATGTTTTTGTGTGAATTGGAACAAAGTATTTCACTCCAATATCTGATGCCATATTCATTGCTTCTTCTGGATTGCAATGATTTCGCCTCCATGGATTGTAAGCTCCAACCGGCATTATAGCTATTTCAATATTTTCATTCCTAAGTTGATTTAATTTGTTTGTATAAGCAGTATCACCACCGAATAAAATTTTTCTGTTTTTATAATCAATTAAATATGCATTAAAACTTCTTCCATCTTTTTTATAACCGCGTGAACGATCTTTCTCCCACGGAAACCGCCAACCAAAATGTTGAACTTCATTTGCCCTGAATCTAATTCCTTGAACAAATTTTTCTTCACCCCAATCCAAAATCGATATTGATTTCCAAGGTAAATCATCAATTACATCTTTAGTTAAATATGCTGTAACAACATCAATTTGATTTGGATATTTTTCTGTAAAATATTTTAGAGTTGGATAATCCATATGATCCATATGTGCATGTGAAAGTAAAATTATATCTGGTTTGGGAAATTCATAATAACTTAAAGCTGGCGGTATTAATCTTGCTGGGCCAATACTTCCACCAAAAAAGTAAACACCAATTCTTTCAAAAATTACGGGATCAGTTAAAATCCATTTATCAAAAAATTTTATTAGAACAGTTGAATGTCCAATCCATGATAAAGTAATTTGATCATCTTTCCAGTTAGCTGGTTCAGGTTTGAATTTTAGTGGAGAAATATTTTTGGCATTTAATTTTTGATTTATTAAAAAAGGAGATATAAATAGAGCTGTTGTTACTTGTAAACTTTTCTTTATGAATTCTTTTCTTTTCATAGAAACAAAACAAATTTTTAGACTGAAAAATTCCTAAAGAAATTATTCCAATACTATTTCATTTGAAAGTTCGTTTGTATCATCCTCTTTAATTGGAAAATGTTTTTCTAAAATACTTCCAATTTTTTGTAAACCACTTTTAATTCCTTCTAAAAATTTTCCGTTTCTGAAATTTTCTTGCATTTCATCACGAATATCATCCCAAGTATTTGGTTCAACTTTTTGATTAATTCCATCATCTGCTAAAATGTAAAATTGTCTTTCTTCGAAAAGAACAAAAATTAATATTCCTGTTTTATCACGTGTATTATGCATGTTTAGTTTTACAAATTCAATTTCGGCAAGCTCTTTTAAACTTTTTTTCTTCTCGGAAAAAGTTCTTTTTTCTTTCATTGAAACTCGAACTTCTCCTGATGTTTTCGCTTCAATTTTTTTTATTTCATTCGAAATTCTTAGAAAATCATCATCTGAAAAGAAATTGTATATAATATTTTCCATTTTTAACCAAAATTTTAAGCAAAGATAATTCAACTAAATATGAAATCAAATTGACAATCAATTATATTTGAACGTCAAATTAAAAATTTTGAGGAAAAAATGTATAAAGTTGTTTTATTGCGTCACGGCGAAAGTGAATGGAATAAATTAAATCTTTTTACTGGTTGGACAGATGTTGACTTATCAGAAAAAGGAATTGAAGAAGCAAAACAAGCAGGTAAAGTTTTAAAACAAGAAAGTTTCACTTTTGATATAGCATTTACATCTGTTCTTAAACGTGCAATTAAAACTTTAAATTTAGCATTAGAAGAGCTCGATTTACTTTGGATTCCAGTTATAAAAAATTGGAGACTAAACGAAAGACATTACGGTGCTTTACAAGGACTCAATAAAGCTGAAACAGCTGAAAAATATGGAAATGAAAAAGTTAAAATTTGGCGAAGAAGTTACGACGTTCCACCACCAGCTTTAGATGAAAATGATGAACGCTATCCAGGTAAAGATCCACGATATGCTGACTTAAACAAAAAGGATATTCCTCTAACTGAAAGTTTGAAATTAACAGTTGATAGATTTTTACCTTATTGGTTCGATACCATCGCTCCAACTATTAAAAGTGGAAAGAAAGTAATAATTGCCGCTCATGGAAATAGTTTGAGAGCTTTAGTAAAATATCTTGATAATATTTCCGAAGAAGAAATTACAGAATTAAATATCCCAACCGGTATTCCATTGGTTTACGAATTAGATGAAAATCTAAAACCAATTAAACATTACTATTTAGGTGATCAGGAAGCTATTAATGCTGCAATTAATGCAGTTGCAAAGCAAACTGAGAAGAAATAATTTATTATCGATCTTCTCTTTTCTGTTAAAGAGAGAATTGTGAAGACCGAATTTTTTCAACTAAGTTTGTTAATATTATCTTGTATTAAATTAAGTAATCATTTATAATTGCAAACAAAAAAGGGAAAAAGAACGATAGAATTATACCTCGTTTAACCAAAAGGAAAAACAATGAAACGCAATATCATTTTCTTTTTTATTTTATCGTTCAGTTCAATTTATTCTCAAACCGTGATTGGCAAGTATGCAGGTGAATTTTTGTCAATCGGTGTAGGTGGAAGAGCTTCAGCTTTGGGAAGCGCAAACATTGCAATTGTAAATGATGTTACTGCTGGTTATTGGAATCCAGCCGGTTTAGCAAAATTAAATTATCCACAAATCTCGTTGATGCACGAAGAACATTTTGGTAATCTTGTAAATTATAATTACGCCGCTGTTGCAATTCCTTATGACAAAGATATGAGTTTTGGTTTGAGCATTATTCGCTTAAGTGTTGATGGAATCCCAGATACACGTAATGCACTTTATGATGCAAATGGTGATGGTGTTTTAGATATTCATTCCGATAGATTAGATTATTCTAAAATCACAGAATTTAACAATACAGATTGGGCTGTTTATTTTTCATTTGCTAAAAGATATGATGAAAAATTTTATTGGGGTGCAAATGTAAAATTAATTGCAAGAGATATTGCTGAATATAATGCTTTCGGAATTGGATTTGATATTGGGGCATACTTTAATCCTTTTGAAAAATTTCATCTTGCTGCAGTTCTTAATGATGTAACGACAACTTTTGTAGCCTGGAGTACCGGAAGAAATGAATTAATCACACCAACTTTAAAACTTGGCACTGCTTACGAAATAGAAGCATTTGCAGGAAAAATTTTACCTATTGTTGATTTCGATATAAGATTTGAAAATAGAAAAACTGCTTCAATCCTTAATGTGGGTGCTATTAGTATCGATCCGCATTTTGGTTTGGAATATAAATTTAAAAATCTTTTTGCTGTTCGTGGCGGATTTAATGAAGTAAAGCAATTTACAATTGGTGCTGGATTATTTTTGCCCAAATTACAAATAGATTATTCATTTGCTCGATTTAGTCAATCTGAAACAGAAAGATTACCAGATACTCATAGAATTTCTTTAATTCTAACTTTAGAAGAACCTCGATTTATGAGAACTGGTAATTAAAAATGTTTTAGTCAACTCACATACAATAAATTCTTTAATATTTTTGTATTGTACATTATAAAAATCTATGGAGGACATATGTTAAAAATAGGCGATAAAATCCCAAATATTTCATTTGATGCTTATTACAATAATAAATTCAAAACATTAAGTTTTGATGATTACAAAGGTAAGTGGTTAGTTCTTCTTTTTTATCCAGCTGATTTTACCTTTGTTTGCCCAACAGAATTAGAAGAAGCTGCAAATTATTATGAAGAATTCAAAAATGCAGGTGCTGAAATAATTAGTTTTAGCACGGATACAAAATACACACATTTAGCTTGGCATGAATCTTCAAAAGCAATTGGAAAAATTAAATTTCCAATGGGCGCTGATCCAAAAGGAACAATTTGCAAAACTTTTGGAACTTATATTGAAAACGATGGATTATCCTTGCGTGGCACTTTTATTATTGATCCTGATGGTATCTTAAAATCAATTGATATTCATGATAATAGTATTGGTAGAAGTTCCAAAGAAATTTTAAGAAGAGTAAAAGCCGCTTCTTATGTTCGTGAACATCCCGGTGAAGTTTGTCCCGCAAGCTGGGAACCAGGCAAAGAAACTTTAATACCAAGTGAAGAATTAGTTGGTAAAATATAGGTCTTTTGGGATTTAGCTGTTATTTAAACAGCTAAATCTCTTTAACTTTTTTATAAAGGATAAAATTTATTTGATTATTAAACATCATTTATATAAAAGATTTATAACACTAACCTTATTATTTTTTACACTAATAAGATGTACTTCAACAAAATCAATTTATAATTTCAATTCTGAACTTACTAATGAAACCACAAATTCACATGCTACAGATTTACAAATTTTTATTCCTAAAAACTGGTTTGTTGCAGAAGATAACGACAATATTGATATCTGGTTAATTAAAAATGATTATTTATCTACAATAAAATTTAGAACATTATCAATAAATCCAGAAGCCTATAAATTACATGAACAAAATTTAGCATCGATAGAAATGGAATTAATTAAAAATAATTTCGGAAAGACATTTAAAGGATTTACAAACATTGAAAATTTTGAAATGTCAGGAAATGTTTTTTCAGCTTTTGAATTTATAGATGCCAAATCTAATCCAACTAGAATTGTAATATTCAAGTATAAAAATATTTTTTACGAAGTAATTGCAACCACAAAAAATATTTCGGAACAAAAATCTTTATTCGATTTACAAAACACTATCTTAAAATCAATTAATTCAATAACCAAATAACGAGGTCTTATGAAAATTAAATTTGTTGTTCTTTTTTTGTTAATGGCAACTTTATCTATATCAAACTTTGCTCAAAAAAAAGGTGACAAATCTCCAATGCCAGTTGGAGGAATGGAAGCCGTTGCAAAAAAAGTGGAATACCCTAATGAAATTAAAGGGAAAAATATAAAAGGACAAGTTCAAGTAATGGTTACTGTTGACTCAACAGGGACAATACTTGCAACCAAAATATATAAAGCACTACACCCAGCTTGCGACTCTGCAGCAATAAAAGCTGTTCGTTCAGTTAAATTTAAACCGGGTGAAAAAAATGGAAAGAAAGCCGTTAAAAAAGTAATTATTCCAATCAACTTTTAATTTTTTATAAGTACACAGATTTTCAAAAATGTCTGTGTACTTAATTTTGTCACATCTTTCATTGATGATTAACTTTACATATCATAATACCTTACATTTGTGAAATCAACATTAGACAAAAATATTTATGGTTTTTTAGAGCTTAAAAAAATTTATCTTAAAAATTATTTTTATGGATTAGTGTTTGCCATTCTGTTTCATCTCTTTTTATTTCTGTCATTAATATTTTTAACTCAAAATGAATCTCAAGAAATGATAAAGGAAAAACTTCAAATCGTTAATTATGTTGAACTTGGTCCACCGCCATCTATAATTGAAAATCAAATAAATATTATAAAAGAAAATTCAAAGCCAACATTTGGAAATTTGAAAGCCGCAAAAAAAGGTGAAGAAACTTCTGACTTTGAAACACCAAAAGAGTCTAAACCGGTTAGAGATGTAAAAGTAGAAGATTCAAAATTGGTTGAAAAAAAAGTTGAAGCCGTTGATGAAACTTATTATGTATCAGTTGATGTAATGCCAGAACCTTTTGGTGGAATTGAGAAACTTCAACAAAATGTAACTTATCCAGATGAAGCAAGAAAAAATTCAATAATTGGAAAAGTTTTTGTTAAAGCATTTATAAATGAAAATGGTGAAGTTACAAAAACTGAAATCATTAAAGGTTTAGGTTTTGGGTGTGATGAAGAGGCTTCGTGGATTATAAAAAACACTCGCTTTCGTTCCGGAAAGAAAAATGGAAAACCTGTAAAAGTTCAAATGGTAATTCCCATTACTTTTCATCCATAAATTTAAATGTATATTTCAAACCCGCACTAAACCATCTGCCAGGCAAAATTACTCCAGGAAAATCAAAATAAGTTTTGTTTAATAAATTCGTTGCTCTAACAAAGAAAAATAATTCGTTAAATGATTTTGTTAATTGTGCATCAATCAAACTTCGGGATGGATAATTTTCTCTTAACTCATATCTAAAAGCAATATCAAAATTAGAATCAAAAATAAAATTGGTGTTCATCTTAATAACAAGTTGATGCTTGAAATGCTCTATTAAATATTTTGATTCATATCTTTCAGTTTTTCTGTTTGATGAAAGATATGTATAGCCTAATTCAATATTATTTATGTAGAAATTATTTACAATTTTTTTAATGTTAAAATTACTTGATAATTCCATTCCTGTGGTTTTTAGATTAGTTACATTTTCAACTTTCCATGGATCTGTTTTATTTAATCTCACCCAATCAATCAAGTTTTTCCCATCACGAAAAAAAATAGAACTGTTTAAATTGTAAAACTCTGTTTTATAATTTAATCCTGCTTCATAATTGTTTGATTCTTCATAAAGTAAAGATGGATTTCCCATATTTGCTGGACTCACATAAAATAGTTCAGTATAAGTTGGGACTCTTAAAGATGAGCCATAACTAACAAACATTTTTAGTTTTTCAGTTAGGAAGTAACCAATATCAATACCGGGTAATATTTTAAGATTGACGTTTGAATACTTATAAAAAAATAAACCTGCAGATAATGAAAATTTATTTTCCAAGATATAATTATGTTCAGCAAAAACACTCAATTGATTTCTCAAATGTTTTCCAAGATTTGAACTTGAAATTTTATCTTCAATAAATTCTATTCCCATTGAAGATTTGCCAAAAGAGGAATTATAATTTGTTTGTATTTCAGTACCATAAACTTCTGTAAAGTGAGTGTTATGATTCCAATCAGGACGAACAAAATCCAAATGATAATCATCAAAATTATTTCTATAAAAAATTTTAGAAGAAAAAGTTAAATCATCAAAATCAATTTCACTCTTTATGTTTGCAATTCTTGTTAATGTCCTTTCAAATTGATTTGGAAATCTATCAGAGTAAAAACTATTAGCTCCAAATGCTTTATCTACATAACCAACAAATAAATTAGCGTAGAAATTTTCTTTCACAATATTTTGAGAAAAAGAAAGTAAATCATTTTTAAAGTTTGTATTAAATTTATAACCATCTGATTTTTTTCTTGAAATAAAAAATGAATTATTAAAGGAAGTGTTGATAGACAAGCCTAAATCAAATAACCCATTTTCGCCACCAATGGAATTAATAGAAATTGAATTTGAAAAATTTTTCTTTGTTATAAAATTTACAGCACCACTAAAAGCATTAGCCCCAAAAACTTTAGATCCATTTCCTTTTAAAATTTCCACTCTTTCAATATTATCAAGGCTTAATGGTAAATTTAGATTATGATGACCAGTCTGTGGATCATTCATTTTGACACCATCAATCAAAACCAAAGTTTGTTCGAATGAACCGCCACGAATTGAAATATCTGATTGCATCCCTTCAGCACCGCGAGTTCTAACATCCACGCTGTTTACAAATTTTAATAAATCAGAAAAGTTATTAACTGGAATTTGAGAAATATCCTTTGCAGAAAGCAAAATTATATTCTTACTGGAATTTTCAATATTTGTAGGGAATCTACTTCCAGAGACAATTATTTCTTCAAGTTTATAAACTTTAGTTTGTCCAAATATTGAAAATGTAATTACTAACAAAATTGAAATAGTAGTTTTCATATTTTCCTTTAAAATAAAAAACTCTTTTTATTGTTCAAGTTGGGAGTTTCTTTGTGCATGAATAATTCTATCAAAATTATTCGGGTACGGTTTTCTTAAATATTAATTACCGTAACACAAAGGAACTCAAAGAGCAATAAAAAGAGTTTTTACAATTATTTATAAATTTATTAAATCAGAGTATAATATAAACGCCATTAATAAAAGTAGAATTACAAATCCCGTATTTTGAATTGCCATTTTCACTTTTATAGGTAATTCTCTTTTTAACAAACCTTCAATAAGAATTATCACAAAATGACCACCATCCAAAACTGGGAAAGGTAAAATATTTATAATGGCTAAACTTAAACTTAACATAGCTAAGAAATAAAGAAACGATGTTATACCAGTATCAGCAGATTTAACTGCATACTGTGCTATTTTAACTGGTCCACCAAAGGCTTGGTTAAAGGCTAATTTACCAACGATAACATTTTTTAACGTTACAAAAGTAAGAATTGTATATTGCCCCACATTTTTAAACGCCTGCGAAAACGATCCTATAAATCCATAAGTTTTATATTCTATCTCACCAATAAAGGCTGTTGAATGAGAAATTCCGATTAATCCTTCGGCACTTGGTTTTACTTTAACTTTAACAGTATCTTTATTCCTTAACAATACAATTGGAATTACATTACTTTTATTAGCTTTAACTATAATATTTATTTCTTCGCCTTCAGTAATATTTTTGTTATTAATTGCAATAATATAATCACCAGCTTTTATTCCAGCTTCTTGTGCGGGTGAATTTTTAATTACGTCAACAACAACTGGTTTTGTTGGATATGGGAAGAGAAAAAAACCATTTTGCATACTTTTGTTTAAAACATTTCGATTTATAGAGAGTGTATCTATCTGACCATTTCTTTCCAAAACTACTTCAGCATCTTTATAAGAATTTCTAACCATTAAATTATCAACTACATCTTCCCAGTTGTTAACTTTTTTATCATTAATAGAAATAATTTTATCGTAAGATTTGAATCCAACTTTATCAGCCAAACTATTTTCATATACATTAGCAATAGTTGTTGTTTTAAAGATTTGTTTACCTTGGAAAAAGTTAATGCCCCAGAAAATCAAAACAGCAAGAGTTAAATTCATCATAACACCAGCAGTTATAACAAATACTTTTGCAAGAGTAGATTTAGCTCTAAATTCATACGGTTTTGGTTCTTCTTCAACAAATTTTGTATCGAAACTTTCATCAATCATTCCAGCAATTTTGACATAACCGCCTAATGGCAACAAGCATAATCTATAATCTGTATTTCCCTGTCCATCAAAATCTTTTGACAAATCCCCAAAAGTAAAACCAGTAATTTTATTCCAGCCGAAAAGTCTTTTTCCAAAACCAATAGCAAAAATGTCAACTCTCATTTTACTTAACTTGGCTGCGGCAAAATGACCAAATTCATGTACAAAAACCAGAATTGCAATTGTAATAACAAAATAAATTATATAATCCATAGAACTCACTTAATTAATAATTGAATTTAATAGTTCACGCGTTTTTTTATCCGTTTCGATAATATCATTAATCTCAAAATTGAATTTATTATCAATTTTATCTAATGCAAATTTGATATAATCTGGAATCTGCGTGAATTTAATTTTACCTTTTAGAAAACTATCAACTGCAACTTCATTAGCGGCATTTAATATACAAGAAGAAACACCACCTTCTGAAATTACATCATAAGCAATTTTAAGGCATACAAATTTATCAAAATCAGGCTCAAAAAAAGAAAGATTTGAAATTTTTTTGAAGTCTGTTAAAACTTGCGAATACTGAAATCTTTCAGGGAAAGTCAAAGCATATAAAATTGGTAATTTCATGTTGGGTGAACTTAATTGAGCTTTTATAGAGCCATCAACAAATTCAACCATTGAGTGAATAACAGATTGGGGATGAATCACAACTTCAATTTTATGTTTTGGTAATTGAAATAACCAAAATGCTTCAATTACTTCTAATCCTTTGTTCATCATTGTTGCAGAATCAATTGTAATTTTATTACCCATTTTCCAATTTGGATGATTTAATGCTTCTTGAATTGTTACATCATAAAGTTCATTTATTGATTTGTTTAGAAAGGGTCCGCCCGAAGCTGTTAAAATAATTTTGCTTATATAATTCTTATTCTCTCCAACCAAACATTGAAAAATTGCACTATGTTCAGAATCAACTGGGATTATTTCAGCGCCGTATTCTTTGGCAAGATTAATTATAATTTCTCCAGCAACAACTAAAGTTTCTTTATTAGCAAGTGCTATTCTTTTTTTTAATTTAATTGCTTCTATGGTTGGGATTAAACCGGCAAAGCCCACTAAAGCTGTTACTAATATGTCATAATTATTTCTTCTGACTAATTCAATAATTCCTTTTTCGCCTATAAGAATTTCACATTTACTGTTTAATATTGATTTTAATTCTTTTGCTTTTGCTTCATCATTTATGGCAACAGTTTTAATTTTAAATTCTTTAATCTGTTTTAATAAATCCTCTGTGTTTTGGTTAGCACTCAAACCTACAATTTCAAATTCTTTGGGAAAAGTTCTAACAATGTCAATCGTACTTTGACCGATTGAACCTGTAGAACCAAGAATTAGTATTTTTTTCATTTATTAACCAAAATATCTATGAGTAATCGCAAAAAGGAAATTTAGAATTACAATTGTATTTATTATGTTATTGTAAAATAAGAGTTTTTTAAGATATATTTTAGATTCTTCAGAATTTAATATTGAATCAGAATTTGATAATGAACTTCTTAATTTTTTTGCCGTTGGAATTACAAATGCGCCAATAACAACTAATAGAACAACCATTAAAATTTGTTTAGTTGCAAGCCAATGATTATCTGTCATTCTAAAAAATCCATATCCACTGTTTAATACAAGTAAAATTCCGGTTGTTAAAATACCAACAGCACTAAATGAGCTTAACAAATTTATGATTTTGAGATAAATATCTAATATTCTATTTGAACTTGTGAGATATTTTCTTAAAAATAAATCTACTAAAAAATTTGATAACCAAATTCCCGCAAATATTATATGAAGTGTAACTAATGATGAATAAAACATGTGTTTATCTCCTTTCAACGAAGTTAAATTTTAAAATAACTATAGTAATAAACTTAAAAATTTATTTTTTGGTTCAAATGATTTTGATACTAATTGGAAGATTTTTTGTGGGATAAAAAAGTCACCCTAAATTTTCACTAAAAGTAAATAATTTCAGGGTGACAAATTTTAATTATGCATTGCGATCTTTCATCGCTTGCTCGCGCGAAGCTCTTCTTTTAGCTTTAATTGCGTCCATTCTTTTTTCAATGGATGGTTTTACGTAAAAAGTACGCTTCTTGTATTCTTTGAGGATTCCAGAACGTTCATATTTTTTCTTAAAGCGTTTTAATGCTTTATCAATATTTTCGTTCTCTCCGATAGTAATACCTACCAACTTTTTTCACCTGCCTTCTTTGTTGTTAAAATTTGCGGCGTAAAACTAAGAATTGTAATCGTAATTTCAAAATAAGTGATTAGCTAAATGAATTCGAAATTTTATTGTATATAATTTTGAATAACTTTTTTGTGGGACAGTTTTGAACAAATCTTGTTTTCAATAACTGTTTAACTGTTTTTTGGACATGATATTCTTTACTAATAATTGGATCAGTTTGAATATCTTCCATAATCATTGGACAGACTTTTTGATCAGTTAAAGCTTCATCAATGTATTCTGTTATGTCTTTCATTTATTTTCTTTTTTTTGTGACTTACTATTCTTTTTAATATATCCTTTGTCCTTTGCATAATCATAAAGTAAGGAATACAACATTTTTCTTGCTCTATGCAAACGAGAACGAACCGTTCCTACTGGTATATCAACAAAGTCTGCTATTTCTTCGTATGTAAAACCTTCAATATCGCTAAGAATAATTATTGTTCTAAAATCTTCGGGTAAAGTTGACATTACTTTGGTTATTTCATCATCAAGTAAATTGCTAAAAGCATCTTGTTCGTAATGACTAGAACTTATTTCATTTGGCTGAATATTTTCGTAAAAATTCTGAACATCTTCATAGTCAACTTTATTTGGTTCCTTTACATTTTTTCTATAATCGTTGATGTATGAGTTTTTTAATATTCTGAATAACCATGCCTTGCAATTTGTTCCCTTTTCAAACTTGTCAAAAAAACGAAAAGCTTTTAAATATGTTTCTTGTACAAGGTCGTTAGCATCATCTTCATCACCGGTAATTTTTAATGCATAATTATAAACCGCTGCCATATGAGGAATCGCTTCTCTTTGAAAATCCTCATAGAGTTGTTTTGTTGCTTTATTAATTCCAGTGTTATCTATAACATCCATTTTATAATAATAATTCAAAATGTTAATTGAAAATTAGAAAAATTTTTGTCAAGAGGTTTTAAATAAAAATCCACTTTTAACCTCATAAACAGGAATTGAGTTTTGATAAATCATAAAATTTGCATCCGAATCAACTGATAGATTTTCATCAAAATTAATTTCACAGCCAGATAAATCTTTTTCTTCTATCCCATAAAAAATTGAAAGATCACCAATAGCAACAATTTTACTTTCGTAATAAAAACTCATTAATTCAATATTTAATTTTTTAATCCGGTTAATTGCAATATCAACTTCAAATTTTCTAAAATTGTAGTTCAGTGTAAGATTTTTTAAGAGTAAGTCAAAAAATAATTCATTGTTTTCAAGTATTTCAAAATACTTTGAATATAAAATGTTCTTATATTTTTCTTTTGTAATCGCATACAAACTTAAAATTATTGATACAAAATTTAACTTTCTAACAAAATCTTTTTTCTCATCATCAGGATAATAACCTGATTCAATTAAGATTGTACTTATTCCGCTTTTCATTAAGTTATCACCGAAAGCACGCGGTTCATAATCATCTTTATATCTTGCAATATGCCCCGGAATAATTTCATCAAGATGATCGAATATGAGAGCAATCAACTGCATACTTTTTTCACGTGTATAGTTGATACTTTTAACATAGTCAATTGGTGGAGCTAAAAATGATAATGCTGCTGTTTTTTTATTTCTGCCAACCGCATAGTAACTATTTTGATCATGAAGATTAAAAGCAAATTCTGGTTTCAAATTTTGTGCATAATCCCAAAGCAATTTTGATTCATCCGATTGAAATTCAATTGCATCACGATTCAAATCAATGTTAAACGAATTTTCACGTTTGTACTTTTCAGCTCCATCAGGATTAAGCATTGGAATAAAATGAATTTCAAGTTCATTTAATATTTCATTTTTTATTTCTGTTAAATCATTTTCATTTTGGAAGAAATTTATTATATCAAATAATGCAGTTGTGGCTGTGGGTTCATCGCCGTGCATTTGCGACCATGCTAATATTTTTCGTTTCCCTTTTCCAAATCTAATTGAATATATCTCTCTACCTTGAACTGATTTCCCAATTTCATTTATAGCAAAATTTTTAGATTCTTTTAATCGCAATATTTTGTTTTTAAGCTCGTTATGAGTAATAAAATCAGAATGTAAATTGTCTTCTTTATAATTTTCGTATTTTTCCGATAGTTCTTTTAATAATATTTTCAATTTCTACTCTTAATTATTTTTAATTTTTCTTGACTAAGTTTTTTTTCAATTCGCACCTTAAAATAAACAAAAAGTTGGAGATATGATGGCAACAAATAATTTGAAAATAGGAAGCCCTGCACCATATTTCAATTTACTTTCAGTTGATGGAAATTATTACAGTTTGGAGTCATTCAAAAATAAAAAATTGCTAATTGTAATTTTTAGTTGCAATCATTGTCCTTATGTTCAAGCTTATGAAGAGAGAATAAAGAATATCCAAAATGATTATAAAGAATTTTTACAAATTGTAGCGATAAACTCAAATGACGAAATCGCATATCCGGAAGATTCATTTGAAGAAATGAAAAGAAGAAGCAAAGAGAGAAATTTTAATTTTCCTTATTTAAGAGATGAATCTCAAGAAGTTGCAAAAGCTTACGATGCAACCCACACACCAGAAATTTTTCTTTTTAATGAAGAAAGGAAATTAATATTTCATGGTAAAATTGATGACAACTGGCAAGATGAGAAAAATGTTCGTTCCAAATATTTAAGGAATGCTATTGATGAATATTTAGCTGGTAAAAAAATTTCCGTACCAGAAACGTTTACAATTGGCTGTACAATAAAGTGGAAGCATTAAAATCAATCAACAATTTCACCATATTCATTTTCAAATTTTTCAATTTCTTTTAATGGATTTGGTGAAATACAAAAGCAATATATCGGGTAAAGTTCTGTTATCATTTTTATCATTTCTAAAATTATTTTATCTGAAGAAATAATTTTTTTTGGTATAGATTTCTGCAATAGAAACATTTTCAAATTTTCAATAAGATTAAAATCTTTTTCTGCGTTAAATTTTTTCTTTATTTCTTTTGGTTCTTTTTCATCGAGAGAATAAAGTGAGTATTTATCATTTAGTGATTTGGTTTGAAATATTTTTTTTATTTCTTGTTTGTACTTAACAAAGTTATCTTTAAAAAATAAATTTTCACCTTTTGATTTATTAATAAATAAGCCCATATCAGAATTTGTTGAATCAAAGTAAAGGAAAAACTCGCTGTCCATTTTAAATCTTCCAAAATGAATTAGCCAATAATTTCTGTACGGTGCCCCTTTTGCAAATCTAAGATCTTTATTAATTCTCATTATGGTTTCATTAAACTTCGGTTCAGTTCTAATTGAAGCATTTAATCTATTTATGAAAGGAGCTAACGAAGTGATAAAATCTTTTGTAGGTTGAACAATATTTTTTTGATAGCGTTCTCTGTTTTTATTAAACCAATCTAAGTTATTATTTTTTTCTAATTCACTAAAAAATGAAAAGATATCTTTATTAAATCCATTAAACTTATCTCGAATCAAAACATGGTTCCTATACTTAATGAAATATAAAACTGACCAAATGATTTTCTGTATTGATAAATTAAATTTTCAATTCCATTGCCAAATAAACTTGTGTAATAATATCTAACATTAATACCGACTAAATTTTTTTTACTATCACCAAAGTAACCACCCAATCCAATATAACCACCAACTCCATAATGCATTTTAGCCCATTTGAAAGCTGTGAAAAATTCTTCTTCATATGGCGTTGTTACAATAAAAGTAGGACCAACCCCGGCAGAAATATATGGTCTTAAATTACCTGTTAATGATTCTGTAAAAATTCTGTATTGCAGTCCAGCATTTAATGGCATTAAAAAAGCACGATTTACTTTGTAAGGAGTGAAAGTTGTTCCCCAGTATGGATCATAATAATCAATCTCACGTTCGTCTTTAGTTTCAGAAATGGAAAAGTCTAAAGTTCCTGAAAGATTTATGTTAAAATCTTTTTTATAAAAAATTCCCAAACCAAAACCGCCTTCGCCAAACATTATATCTGCACCCCAACTATTTGGAGGAAATATTTCAGGACCATTTTCCGGAGCTAATTTTCCAATTTTTTGTGAATATATTTGAGTGCTAAGCAAAAGTAATAAGATTAACTTTATTTTCATTTTAATTTCCTTTTTTTAATCTTATAATTAAAGATAATTAAAGTTTAGTAAACTTGTATTGTATGATTTATACATTTTAACAATTAAACGAAGAAAAAAGTTTATGGCTTATAATTTAGAACTCAAAACAAAAATTAAATCATTTGATTTTTATGAAAATATTCTGAACAAAATTTGTGATGAATATAAAGGAATAATTAAACAAAAAGATATTTATTATAAATTTAAAAATGGTCTATTAAAACTAAGAATAGAAAATAATAGCTACTCTCTTATAAAATATTTGAGAAATGAAGACAAAAAACGATGGAGCAATTATGAGCTTCTAGAATTAAAAGGCAAAAATCCAGAAAAATATTTAAATGATTTACTTGAAGTAGATATAGTTGTTAAAAAAGTAAGAAAGGTATACTTGTATAATAACACTCGTGTTCATCTTGATGATGTAAAAGGTCTCGGCAAATTTTTAGAGTTGGAAACTCTTTTGATAAAAGATCGTAATGATGCAACAAAAAGATTTAACGAAATAAAAGAATTACTTCATTTAACTGATTGTATTGAGATACGAAAATCATATAAAAATTTATTGCAAGAAAAATGATACTTTCAAAAGAAAATATAAAAGAAATAAACATAGATGATTTAATCCAACAATATTTAGAAAATGGATACATCGAAAAAATTCTATTTGTCGTTCCTACAAATAGAAAAGCACGAGCTCTTAAAAAAGACCTTTTTAATTATGCAAAAAATAAGTCGGCAGAGAGAATAAAAATTGAAACACTTGAAACTCTTTCAGAAAAATTATTAATTGTTTCTAAAATTTTTCATTCTATAAGCGAAGCGGCATCTATTATTTTTCTTAAACAAGCTTTATCTAAAGTAAAGCTCGAGTATTATTCAAATTATCGAGAAGAAATTCCAGAAGGCACTTTAGAGAAAATTAGAAATCTTATTTTGGAATTAAAAAGAAATTGCGTAACACCAGAAGAACTTAGAAATGATGATGAGATTATTGAATTGGCTGAAAAAAGAAAAGCAAGTGATATTTCAAAAATTTACAAAGAATACAAATTCATTTGTAAAAATTTAAATGCATTTGACTTAGGTGATGTTTATGAAGAATTATTAAATCTTTCTGATAAAATTTTTAACGATAATTTTCATGAATTGTATTTCGACGTTGATTTTATTTTAATTGATGGATTTAATGACTTTACTAATCCGGAAGTTCAAATAATTAATAAACTTTCAAATAATAAATCTATTTATGTTTCATTTGATTATGATTACAAAAACGATAAAATATTTTCACACATTAGAAAGACATTCGACAAATTAAAAGATTTTGGTTTCAAAGAAATAATTGATAAAAGAATATATCCTCTCGATAGATTTACAACTACAGTTCGTGAAAAGCTTTTTGTTTTCCAAAATGCCAAACAATTAAATTTCACCGATAAAATTTTTGAAATGTATGGCAACAAAAAAGAAGATGAAATTGAATTAATTGCTTCTGAAATAAAAAGATTGATAATTGAAGATAATGTAAAGCCGAGCAATATTTGTGTAGTTTTTAATCAGGTGCAGGAATATTCTGAAATTGTTAAAGATACATTTGAAAAATACGGTTTACCATTTAACTTAACAGATAGACAATCACTTGATACTTCCCAACCAATAATATCAATTATAAATTTTCTAGAAGTAGTTGAAACGGATTTTTATTATAAAAGTTTATTCAGAGCATTAAATAGTAGTTTTATTTACTTGCCGAACATTGACATAGATAATCTTCAATTTATTGCATCTGAATTTAAAATAATTTCTGGTAAGAATAACTGGAATGAAATTTTATCAATTAATAACCGAGATGACTTTGATGAATCCAATTTGTCATTAGAGCAAATTCAAAAAGCACAAAAAGATTTTGAAAAAGTTTCTGATTTATTATCACCTTTTGAAGTTGATAATTCTATCGACGAATTCTACGACAAATTAATTAATCTTATTTTTGAATTAAAAATTCCTTTTAACATATTATCAAATGGGAATGAACAGGAGGCTAACTCACGAGCTTTAACAATTTTTTTAGATACGGTTCAAGAAGTTTTTTCACTAATTAAAAACGAAGAGAGTGAACCACAAAAACATTCAACAGCATATTTTTTAAAATTAATTAGAACAATTTGTAATTGGGCAAGATTTAATGTAAAAGAAAAATCAAATTATGGTGTGCTTGTAACATCAATTGAAGAAATAAGAGGTTTAAAGTTTGATTATATTTTTATTAGCGGTTTAATTGAAGGGATTTTACCTACAAAATATTCACAACAAATATTTCGTTCAAGTTCATTTAAGAAGAAAGCGATAGAACATTATTCAAAGGAAAGATTTTTGTTTTACAAAGCATTAACCTCTTTTAATAAAAAACTATATTTAAGCTACCATTTAATAACAAACAAAAGTGAACTTATAAGATCAAATTTTTTAGATGATTTTGATCAACTTTTTTTTTCAAGCAAAATTATCAAGTCAAATTTTTCAAACTTTATATTTACCGAGGAACAAGCACAAATTAATTACAATTACATCAACGATGAGAAAATAAATTTTGATAAAGAAAAAATTAATAAATCAATAAACATTAATAATACGAGGAAATATTCTCCATTTGATAAAAGTGTTTACAATGGTTATTTGTTATCTGATGATTCTTTAAGTACCGAAGATTTGAAAAAATATTTTATAAACTTCAAAGAAAAACAATTTTCCATAACACAACTAGAACAATATGCTTTGTGCCCCTTTAAATATTTTATTGAAACCATTTTATCAATAAAAAAAATCGAAGAACCCTCGGAAGATATTGAGCCAATCGAGTTAGGAAGAATTTTACACAAAATTTTATTTGAGTTTTATACAACAATAAGAATAAACGGCATTACAATTCAAAATTGTGATGATGATACATTTGAAAAGTCAAAAGAAATAATGATTCAAATTGCAACTCAAAATGTTGAAAAATCTATTTTCAAATCACCAACAAATTTTTATGAAAAAGAAAAAATATTAGGTATTGATGGAAACTTTGAACAGTCTATTTTATTCCAATTTTTAAAAATTGAAAGAGAGAGTAAAGATTTCATTCCACAATTTTTTGAAGTTGCTTTTGGCAAAATAAAAAAAGATGGCTCAGATGAAAGTTTATTTTCTGAGCAACCAATTAACATTGATGGAATTAAACTGCGCGGTAAGATTGATAGAATCGAAATTAATGAAGAAGCAAAATCATTTAATGTTGTTGATTATAAACTAAGCGGCAAAAAACCAACTCAAAATGATATTGCCGAAGGAATATCTCTTCAACTGCCATTTTATTTATATGCTACTAAAGAATTACTAAGCAGAACTTTTAATGAAAATTTTTCTCCAAACGAAATGATAATTTATTCTCTAAAATTTAAAACTGATAAATTTGGTAAAATGAAAGTAGCTTTACCCAAAGGGAAAAACATTAACGATGTAATACGTGATTCTATCAATTATATAAAAAATTATATTGAATCAATTTCCAATGCAGAATTTCATTTGTCAAAATTAAAAAACAAAGAAAAAGTAGCATGCAAGAATTGCAATTACTTTTTAATTTGTCGTGTTGATGAATTAATAAAAGAGTATAATGAAGAAGAAAGTAACGAATAATTATTTAACAATTTTTGAAACAGCTTTAAATTCATCTGTTCCACATACATTTAGCAATTCAAACAAGATAGATTCAGTAGTAGTAACTTCAGCACCGTTTGTTCTCATTCTGTTTAATGCCATTTCAAAATCAAATTTTCTTCTTGAAGAAACTGCATCAGCGGCAACATCAACTTGAAATCCATTTGCGATTAAATCTAAAACAGTCTGCTGAACACAAACATGGCTTTCAATTCCACAAACTACAACTTGTGAAATATTTTTGTTTTTCAATTCATTAAATAAATCACCAGCACCACTACAACTGAAAGACATTTTTTGAATAGCTTCTGAATTTTCAAGTGCTTCTTTAATTCTTTTTTCTGTGGTACCCAAACCTTTTGGATATTGTTCTGTATAGAAAATTGGAATATTCATTACCTTAAAACCATTAATAAGTTTCAAAGTATTAAGAATAACATTTTCAATTTCATTTATAACAGGTAAAATTTTTTCCTGAATATCAATAATCAACAAAGTTGTTTTTTCACGTTGTAAAATTTTAGGATGTCTCATTAAATATTTTCCTTATATACTATTCGAAGAATTTGTGGCTGAAAATCTAAACACATTTTTACAATAAATAATTATCAATTTGCAATTTGCAATTATCAATTAATAAATCTTATTCATACCATATTTACCGCAAGCATACATCATTAAGATAGAAGTAATATCAATCAAAGCTTTTTTTTCTTCATCCTCAGGAATAATCAAATCGTATACTTCAGCTACAAATTTCATATTAGCTAAAATTTTTTTTAATTCAGAATAAGTTGGTTCACCATGCCAATTAGCAACACGTTTTATAATATTTTGTTCATTTCTTCTTAAAAATTCTGAAAAGGTAATAACATTCAAGCTTAGTTTTGTTCTCGGTTTACAAATATTAATTAAATCATTTGTGTATTGGTCCCATTTATTAGCAAGATCTTCATTCTTATCATACATTAGAAGTTTTGCTTTCTCAATAGTAAACTGAGCATGTGTATAAGCTTTAAATTTTGGGACCAAAACATATCCATCATAACTAACAATTCCAGTATCTTCTTCAATGTAGCGCCATCTTTTTAAAAGTCTTTGCGTTGTTTGAACATTAACAACTTTATCAAGCTCACTATCAATTACAACAAATTTTCCTTTTTGATAATTAACAACAGTACACCAATGTTCCCAGTTTTTTACACTCAAAATGCAAGGGTACCCTTTCTTGAGATGTTGAACTAATAATTTACGAGCATCATTTGGATTGCTTGATTGGAAATGTTTTAACTGACAATTAAATCGTCGTGCAGCACGAGCCAAACCAAATTCATCAGTGCCGGCCCACCAGGTACTTCCGGCAATAATTCCAATTTGATCCTCCCCTTTGAATACGCCCAACATAACAAGTGCATATTTTAACGCAAATGGACCACACTGATATTTATTTGGCTGAGGATAAAAACTCATTTACTGCCCTAATTGAATTGAAGCAAAAATAATAAATCTTTTGAAATAGCAAAGTAATTTATTTACTTTGTGCCAAAAATTTTGTGAAGTTATGAAAGTTGCAATTGTTTTTAATGAAGCTGCACCCGAAATTTATAATAACTTAAAAGAAAATCTTAAGAAAGTTAATTTTGAAGCTAACTTCGACTTAGAAACTCCCGATCCAATTTTAGAGTTCAATTACATGCATAAAGCCCTGATACAAGAAGGTTATGATGCATATTTACTTAATATTAAAGATGACTTTTTGACATTTATTAAAGATTATGAAAAAAACAAACCAGATGTAGTCTTCAATCTTGTTGAACTTTATAAAGACCAGCCAAAATTTGAAATGAATTTTACTGGGTTGCTCGAGTTGATGGGGGTTGCTTACACAGGTGCATCACCAATGGCTCTTGCAACTTGTCAAAACAAAACATTAACAAAAAGAATTATTAATACTCTTGGCATTAAAACACCTAAATTTAAATTCATAAAAAGTATGGACCAATCTTTTAGAGTTGAGTTAAATTATCCACTAATTGTTAAACCTGCTTTTGAAGATGCAAGTGTTGGAATTGATAATAATTCAATTGTTAATAACGTAGATGAATTAAAGAAGCGTGTTGAATATATTTTTAATTCATTACAACAACCTTCTTTAGTAGAAGAATTTATTGAAGGAAGAGAATTAAACGTTGCTGTTTTTGGAGATAAAGATTTAAAAGTTTTACCTATAAGTGAAATAGATTTTTCTGAGATGCCAAAAAATTTATATCCGATAGTAAGTTTTCAAGCTAAATGGGATCCATTTCACGAAGCATACCACAAAACAATTCCAATTTGTCCGGCACAATTACCAAAAGAAATTGAAGAAGAAGCAAAAGAAATTGCCATTAAATGTTTTAAAGCTGTCGGAGTTCGTGATTATGCAAGAGTTGATATGCGACTTTCTTCAAAGGATAATCAACTTTATGTTTTGGAAGTCAATCCAAATCCAGATTTGCAAGAAGGTGCTGGATTTATGCGTTCGGCCCACTATGCGGGTTATTCTTACTCAAAAATGTTGTCTATGATTGTTGAGTTAGCATATCAAAGAAAAAGTGAAATTGACAAGAGATTTAGAAATTAAAATTTTTCCTTAAGAATTTTTATAACATCTTCTAAATTATTTACAACGTAATCAGGATTAGCTTTTAGAATTGCTTCTTGAGTAAAACCTTTTTCAGAATTGAAGAAAATAGTTTCAGCACCAAGTTTTTTTGCTGGTTCGATATCAGTTTCTAAATCATCACCAATCATAATGAATGGATCATGCAATTCTAAATTAAACAAACTAAGAGCAGAAGCGAAATAAAGCTCGGAAGGTTTACCAATAATTGTTGCTTCTTTTTTAGTTGCATATTCAATTGCAACTACAAAAGGTCCTACATCAAGTAAAATTCCATCTTCAGCGGTTTTCCAAGTGCGTTTTTTGTGCATTGCGATTAATTCAGCACCTTCTCTTACTTTTCTAAAAATGTAATTTAATGTTTCAAAATCCCAGCGTTTCCCATAATCACCAATTATTATAGCTTGTGGATTTTCATAATCAAGTAAACCACGAAATAAAGATTTAACATGATCTGTGCAATAAACCGCAACTCTTCTATATCTTAATCTTGCATACATTGCCGCTGCTTCAACTGCCGTTAATATTGGAATTTTCGTTTGGATTCCATTAAACTCAAAAAACTGCCTTACATCATTTGTAGTGGAAAGAGTTGAATTACTTAAAATACAAGAAGGAATTTGAAGTGTATTTATTAAATCAAAAAACTTCTCAACATGTGGTGAGGGTTCTTTGCCAATTCTTAAAACTCCATCCAAATCAATTAATAATGGTTTTTTCAACTTTCTATTCCTCTTCTTGCTAAAATTCCTTTTTGGTAATAATGTTTTATTTCATTCATTTCAGTAACAAGATCAGCCATTTCAATAATTTCTTGTGGGCAATATCTGCCTGTTAAAATCAATTCAACGTTTTCAGGTTTTTGTTTTATAATTCTTATTAATTCTTCAGTTGTTGTAAGACGAAAATAAATAGCAACAAATATTTCATCAAGAACTAATACATCATATTCATTTGAGAGCATTTTGTTTGTAAAATCAGCAAGTGCATTAGCAACTTTCTGCTTTTCAAATTCAGATGGTAATTTTTTCCTGAAAACAAAGTCATCTTTTCCAACCTGTGCAAATGAAATAAAATTTTTTAATTGTTCAAAGATTTTTATTTCGTTATAAGGAAATTCTTTCATCAACATAAGAATAAAAGATTTGTAACCAAAACCTGCGGCACGAATAATTTGTCCTATTGCAGCTGTTGATTTTCCTTTTCCATTACCTGTATAAACTTGAATAAATCCTTTGTTCAATACTTTCACTTGTAATTTGTTATTTCAATTTAATAATAAAATTGCAAGTAGAATAATTTTATTTATTACTGTTCTTTTTAAGTAATTCTTTTCTATTTTCTATTTTTTTTAATACTTCTTCTTTCTCTTTTTCTGAATAGGTAATCCAGTTTATTATTTCATTTATTGTTCTAAAACAACTGACACAATAATTCGTTAAAGAATCTATTTGGCAATTTCCGTCACAAGGTGAAAAATTATGATTTTCTTGCATTTGAAATTCTTTCATGTTTGTCATGCTATAACATCTTACACATTGAAAATAGTTCTGTTTAAATAAAAAATGCCACACAAAATTTTTGTAGTGTGGCATTTATGAAAAATAATTGTCCTTTTATTTCTCGAAGTCTAATTTGTTTTCATCAACAATTATTTCTTGGTTGTTTTTTGAAAATTTAGAAATTATTTTCTTCACAAAAGGAATAAATGCAATTTTAATTTCTTCAACTTTTGTATAAACAATTGGAACTATAACTAACGTTAAGAACAAAGAAGAAGTTAATCCACCAATTAAAGCCCAGGCTAAACCACTTTTCCATTCTGCACCTTTACTAACAGATAAAGCGATAGGAAGCATGCCAAAAATCATTGTTAAAGTTGTCATAAAAATTGGGCGAATACGCATTCTGCCTGCATCAATTAATGCATCGTGTAAGTTTTCACCTAATGCTCGCTGTGCATTTGTTCTATCAACTAAAAGAATAGCATTTTTACCAACAAGACCAACAAGCATAATTACACCAAGCATTGAAAATATTGTTAAAGATTTCATAACAAGAGCCAAAGCGAACAAAGCTCCAATCATAGCAAGTGGAATTGAAAACAAAATAATAAATGGATAAATGAATGAATCATATAATATAACCATAATCATATATGTGAATAGAATTCCAGCAAACAAAGCTAAAAACATATCAGCAAAAGATTCTTTTTGATTTTTAACCATTCCAATAAAATTATAGGTTACACCTTTGGGAAGTTTATATTCTTTCATTTTATTTTCAAAATCTTGAGCAATGCTGCCACTTGGTCTTCCTATAGCTTGTGAATAAATAATTACAGAAGCACTTCTTGCCTGACGTGTTAATTTTGTTGGCCCAGTAGAACGAGAAATATCTGCAAATTGTTTCAAATAAATTTGCTGACCAAATCTATTAGTAAAAGAAATGTTGCCAAGTTCTTCAGTTTTTGAACGATCAAATTGATCAAGAACTACACGAATATCATATTCAGTGTTACCTTCACGTAAAGTTGATTCATCATCGCCGGTAAGTGCAACACGCAAAGTTGCACCAACTTCTGCTAAAGTTAAGCCATAGTTGAGTAATTTATTTCTATCTATTGTTATCTTGGTTTCTGGATTTCCTGTTTCTGACGACAAACGTACATCTGCAGTACCGGGAATTGTTTTAACAATTTTAGCAACATCTTTTGCTGTCTCAATTAATTCATCATTATCAGTACCATTTAATAAAATTTGGATTGGAGTTTCATTAGCTGTTCCAAAAATTCCTACATCATTAACTCTAACTTTTGCGCCTGCTATCTGAACAACTTTTTGTTTTATTTCATCTTTAACTTCTTGAGTTGATCTTTTTCTTTCATTTTTTGGAATTAAGGTTACAGTGATTTCAGAATTATTTGGTGTTGAAAAACCAATTAATCCTTCGCTTGAAGAACCAACATTTGTGTAAATTTTTTTTACTTCAGGAATTTTTGAAATTGTTCCTTCAATTTTTTGTGAAATTTTATTTGTTTGTTCAATGGTTGTACCCGGTTTTAATTCAACATTAACAGTGAATTCACCAGTGTCAACAGGAGACATAAATTCAAAGCCAATTAAACCTATTGGAACAAGAGAAAGAGAAGCAAAGAAAAGTAATATTGTAGCAATCCAAACTTTACCGCGATTTTTAAAACTCCATTTTAATAGTTCGATATACTTATCAGTAAAATTGCGGAAAAAATTTTCGAACCAAATAGCAAATTTTCCAAGAAGAGTAGCTTTGGTTAGCCGTTCTAGTTTACCAAAGCGTGATGCAAGCAATGGAGTTAAAGTAAAAGAAACAAATAAACTCATTAAAGTAGAAACTACAACAACTACAGAAAATTGACGCAATATGTTACCGACAATTCCACCGACTAAAGCTAAAGGTAAGAATACAGAAACGTCAACGAATGTAATAGCAAGAGCGGCAAAACCAATTTCATTTCTTCCTTTTAATGCGGCAGTTCTTTTTTCTGTTCCTTTTTCAAGGTAATGATAAATATTTTCAAGAACTACTATAGAATCGTCAACTAATATTCCAACAACAAGAGAAAGTGCAAGTAATGTCATTAAGTTTAATGAAAACCCAAAAGCATAAATTGCAATGAATGTTGATATTAAAGATGATGGTATTGCAATCAATACAATTATTGAATTTCTGATACTGTGTAAAAACATCAACATTACGATCGCAACAAGAATTACAGCAATAGTTAAATCTTCTTTTACGGCATTTGCGGCATCAATTGTAAATAAGGATGCATCTGATGCAATTTCAAATTTCAATCCATCGTCAACATATTGTTGTTCAATTTTTCTTAATTCCTTTTTAACTAATTCAGCTACTTCAACAGTATTAGCATCATTTTGTTTTTGGACTATAATTCCAATTGTGCTTTTGAAGTTTAATTTTAGGATATTGTTGTATTCCTTAATCCCATCTTCTACTTCTGCAACATCGCTTAATTTTACAATCCCACCTTGTCGAGAAATACCAACTGGTAGATTTTTTAGTTCCTCAATAGAGCTTAATTTACCAGATACACGAACAATAAATTGTCCATCTTTATCTTTAATCTTTCCTGTTGGAAAGTCTAAATTTGATGTTTTTATAGATTGTGTTATTTGCATTATTGAAAGATTATATGCTTTAATTTTTTGCAAATCAAGATTAACTTTTATTTCTCTTTGATCACCACCAACTAAAACAACTTGCCCAACGCCGGGAACTCTTGATAGCTGTGGTTGAATTTTATCTTTTATAAACTGATAAAGAGAACGTGAATCCATATTGGATGTTACACCCATTCTTAAAATAGGAAGTTCATCCAAAGCGAATTTAGTTATTGTTGGAGTTTTAGCACCGCTTGGTAAATTGTTCTGTATTTCATTTACTTTTCTTTGAGCATCTTGTAGTGAAACTTCTGTATTCGCTGATTGGAGAAGTTCAATAATTACCATCGAAACGCCTTCTAAAGAAGATGAACGAACTTCAGAAACTTTATCCATGCCAGCTACTGCATCTTCAATAACTTTTGTAACACCAGTTTCAACTTCATTCGGAGATGCACCAGGATAAATTGTTGTTATAGTGATTATTGGTGGAGAAAATTTTGGTAAAAGTTCATATTTAAGTTTAGAATAACTGAACAACCCAAGTGCAATTAATGCTGCAAATACAACAATAATTAACGATGGTCTTTTTATAGATAATTCTGTTATAGTCATTTTTTAATTCCTTCTATTTGTCAATAATCTCAACTTTAGTGTTGTCTTCCAAATTATTTTGCCCATTGACTACTAATAATTCACCAACATTTAATCCGCTTAGAACTTCAACATAAATTCCGCTTTCAGCACCAAGTACAACATTTTTTAGTTTAGCTATATTATTTTCAACAACATACACTTGTGGATTTTTTACACTGCCAACAAGAGCTTCGCGTGGAATAACTAAAACATTTTTATTTTTTGTTGATGATAACTCAACACGTGCAAACATTCCTGCTTTTAATAAATGTGATGTCTGATTAACAATTGAAATTTCTGTTGGATAAGTATGTGCTTCATCAGCTTTGTTGCTTATGTATTCAATCTTTCCATTAAAAATTACTCCGGGGTAAACATCTGTAATAACCTTTACTTGATCACCTGGTTTAAATATTGCAGCATCAATTTCAGATAAATTAATTTTAACTTTTACACGAGATAAATCAACAACATTAGCAACAAAAGTTGGTTGTGGTGCACCTTGAAGCATAGTTCCAATATCGACATTTCTAGCAGTTATGTAACCAGAAATTGGTGTTTTAATTTTTGTATCTTCATATTGTCTTTTTGCAATAATGTATTGAGATTCTGCCATAGCTAAACCAACTTTAGCTTGGTCAAGTTGCCCTTCGTTTATAGATTTTTCCTGATATAATTTTTGAAAACGTTCAAAATCTTTTTTTGCTTTTTCATAATTAGCTTCTGCACTCATTAATGCAGCTTTTCGTAATTCATCATCAACTTGAACTATAATTGAATTAGCTGGTTTGTAATCACCTACTTTAGCATAAACGGCAACTACTTTTCCCGATGTTTCTGAAAGAATATTTACATCATTATTTGCATAAACAGTACCTGTTAATGATACTTTTGTTTCTAAATCTTTCTTTTGAACTTTTTCAACTGTAACAAAATATTTAAGATCTATTCCGCCGGAAGTATTTTGTGCTAGTTTCTTCTTATTAATAACAAGAATTGAAATAATAATTATTGCTATCACAGCTAGTCCAACAAATATTTTCCAATTTTTCATATATGTTTTCTCCAAAATTTATTTACCAATTGATTTTTCTAATTTTGCTTTTGCTAATTCATAATCAATAACCGAAGTATTATAATTTGTTTTTGCAGTTATCAATGCTGTTTCAGCATCAACTAATTCAGAACTTGTAGCATAACCATTTTTAAATTTCTCAGATGTTACTCTTAAATTCTCTTCAGCTTGTTCAACATTTAGTTTTGCAATATCAATTTTTCTTTTGGCTTGATTTACAGTTAAATAATTCTGAGTAACTTCAAGAGTAATTCCATCTTTGATCAACCCTAAACCATCTTTAGCTTGTTCAAGCTGAGCTTGTGCCTGATCAGTCTGATGTTTTGTTGTAAGCCAATCCCAAATATTCATATTAAGAATAACGCCAGCATCCCAAGTTGCATCAAATTGATTTCTCGATGGAAGAATTCTTTGGTTAGGTTTTGAGTAATAATAATTTCCATAAAGTGCAATTTGCGGATACCAAGAAGATTGCGCTAAAGTTACACCAGCTTCACTTGCACGAATTCTTGAATCTGCCGCTTTAATTTCAGGTCTTATTTCAATTGCATTTGAAATTAAAGAAGATAAATCTTCAGTCGGATAAACATTTAAATTAGCTGTTGAAGTAATTTCTGTTTGAGTTTCGAGTGGTATTCCAAGTGTGTTATTCAAAGCTACAATTGAAAGTTTAACTGCATTTTCTGCGTCAATTTGTTGATACAAAATATTTGAATATTGCACTTCTAATTTTAGCACATCATTTCTTGTCATCATTCCTACTTTTTCCAAATTTTTAGCATCATTTAAATGAGCCTTCATTTGTTCAACTGTTTCATCCATTACTTTTTTAAATTGTTGAGCTTTGTAAACATTCCAGTAAGCATTTTTAATGTTAAATAAAAGCTCAGATTTGTCTTTATTGTATTCTTCGTTTGTTGCGTTAGATAGTTCTTCATTAAGTGAAAGATTTCCAAGAAGTCTAAATCCAGTAAACAAAGGTTGAGACAATGAAAGTTGAGTTGCATAGTTATCATAAATTCCTGGGGCAATTGGAAAAGTACCAAATGGAGTTGTGATTACAAATGGATCAACTTTACTTAAACGAGTATAACGTGCACTCAATTTTAATGAAGGCAATCTCATTGCATTTGCTTCTTTTACTTTTGCTTCTGCACTCTTTACTTTCATAAAAGATGAATGAAGCATTTTGCTGTTTTTTAATCCAATTTCAATTGCTTGTTCAAGAGAAATTGATAGTTTTTCTTGTGGAAATTGTTCGACAGAAAAAACAATGAGAACCAGCAAAACTAATTTTGTTATTTTCATAAAGATATTTCTCCTAATGATTCATTTTTAATTGTATTTTTATATTTCTTTCTTCCTTCAGTAGTAAATAACCCTTCAAATAAAATTTTTAAAATGTCTCTAAAAGCCTGATCAGCAGAAATTGGAAGCTTTGATAATGTTTCTGGATTAATTAATGTATGAATAGCGGAAACATAGGCGAGAACAACTACTTCTGTATTAACATCATTTCTAAAAATTCCATTTGAAATTCCTTCTTCGATTAAATTTGATAAATTTTTATAAGCTCTGTTTTCTCTGAATTGTTCAATGTCTTTCCAAATTTCTGGATGTGTTCTCATAATATCATGAACCATTGTGCCTTCAATTTTTTTAGAAATTTTTGCAATGAAGTTCATGAACTTTTTAAGTTTTTCTATAAAAGGTGTTAATTTATCACTCATTAATTCATCTATAAAATCATCAACTTCACATTTGTTTTGATAAACCATTTCTTTAAGAATATGTTCTTTATTTGAAAAATGCTTGTACAAAGTTTTCTTACTGATATTTAAAGAAGAAGCAATTTCTTCAATAGTAACTTTTGAAAAGCCGTATTTTTGAAACATTTCTTCAGCTTTTTGTAAAATCTTTTGTTTTATGTCTTTTTCTTCCATTTTATTTACCATTTTACTTATTACAAACATATGAAAAGTTTCTATGGAAACGAAACACGTTTTTGACGTTTCCAGTTCACAAAAAGTTTCATTATTTAAAAATTTTTTACTGTGGATTAGAACTGATTATTTAATAACAATCAGAGCGGGGGAAGCAATTCCTTTTTTGATAATATTTTTATCAATTAAGGTTTGAATTGCTTTTGCAGAAATCATTTTATAAATCCAAATCATCCATTCTTTGTAATTAACTTCATCTACAAAGTTAGAATTCAGATATTTTTTTAAGAATAATGTTTGTCTTGTTTCAAAATAATTAATTAAATCGGTTTTAGTTGCTTCACAAATATTATTGAGATCTTTAAGTTTTTTTGAATCAATTAATGGTATTTTAAGTTTGTATTTATTGGTAATTCCTAATTTTTCAAATCCTTCTAAAATATTTTTATTCGGTTTGTAATCTGGCGTTGTTGATAATTTATATATTTCTTCTATTAAATGTAATTGAAAAATTGAATCGCCAACTTGTGGTTTTTTTCCAAAACTATTTATCAAATCAGAAGTTGGAAATGTTGGAATATTGTAATCAAACTTATTTAATGAAAATGTTATGAAATCAAATTTTGGATATTCATAAAATGTTGTTTCATATATTTTCGGTTGTTCATTATTATTTATTTCATTTGAAATTAAAGCATAGTAAAATCTTTGTTCTCCTCTTTGCGGAACAAATGATTTAATAAATTCATTCTGAAAATTTTTAATTTGAAAGTAGTCATTAACTACTGCACCTAAAACAAAAAATGATATATCATCAAACTGATAATTTTTCGATTGAAATATTTTATTTGTCGCTTCTTTTATTTTGTCCAGTCTGTCAACTGTAATTATGCTTAATTCATTTCCGAGAGAATCGGTAAATTTTTTCAAGTCTTTATCTGTATCTTCATCAAGAATAAAAATCGATGGAATAAATTTTTCGTCTTTCTTTTTTATAAATCCATTTCCAAAGAGATAATTAATTTTATCATTCCAAAGACTATCATTTAATTTTAATTGCTTTTTAATTTCTTGTTCATCAATACGATAATGTAAAAGGAGAATAATGTTTTTATCAATCTTACCAAGATTAACTTTAATCTTTGGATTTTCAATTGATAAAACATATTGTTCATAATTTACATTGAGAATGCTTTTGACATCTTTTTTGTTTGCACATGAAACAATGAATAACATCAATAAAATGTAAATCAATTTTTTCATTCTTTATAACCAATTAATAAGTTCCAACCAAAACTTGAAGACTTTCTTTCAATTTTATTAATACCCGCATTCAAATACCAATCTTTCATTTCTTTTTCAGAGTATGTATCACCAAATTCAGATCCAACTAACATATTAATTGAAAATAAAGTACCACCAAATGGTTCAGTTTTATTTTCATTCATAATCCAGTCTTTAATTATTATTTGACCGCCCTTATTTAACGAATTACAACATTTTTGAATAAGAGCCATATTTTGATCAAAACTATTTATGTGAACAACTGAAGAAAGAAAAATTAAGTCAAAAGTGTTTTTAAAATCATCATTTAAGTAATTGCCTTCTTGAAAAGTAATATTTTCTTTTAGTTGAAATTCATTGACATACTTTTTTGTAATTGGAATAATATGTGGCAAATCAAAAATAGTTGATTTGATATTATTATTTTTTTCGATAAAAGCCATAGAAAAAATACCCGAGCCACCGCCAACATCAAGCATAGTTTTTACATTTTGTAAATCCAGCATCGAAGCTAAAATTTTTGATTCTTTTATTGCTCTAAAGTGCATTGCTGCTATAAAATTTTCTTTCCAATTATCATCACTTTTTTTATTAGTTTCTTTTTTACCGCTTTTAACAACGTCGGTCAAATTACTCCATGAACGCCACAAATCGTTTGTATGATAAAGATTTCCAAGAAATTCATTTTTACCTTTAACAAGATAATTTGAAGCAGCTTCGGTGTTATAAAATTTGTTTTTAACTTTTCTTAATAATCCCAAACCAACCAGTGCATTTAATAATCTTTCAAGAGATTTAGAATTACAATTTAATTCAACAGCTAATTGTTCAGAAGTTAATAAATGTTTATCCAGATAAGTAAAAAGGTCAAGTTCAAAAGCGGTTAATAAAATTCTACTCGATTGAAAAGCGTAAGCTATTTCTCTAATTTTTTGCTGAGTTAATAATTCATTATTTGTATTATTCATTTTTGTTCCAAATTAAATTCTTCTTCTAAATCCTTCACCTAAAACTTCGTGAACATTGTAAATAATTACAAAAGCATGTGGATCAATTTCTTTAACTAAATCTACCAGCCGAGAAACTTCGCGAAGAGGAACAACTGTTAAAAGCATTTCGCGTTCAACATTTCTAAAGGCGCCTCGCGTTTCGACTGCAGTTACGCCACGACCTAAATCATGTAAAATTTTATCTTCAATTTCTTTGAATTTATCTGAGATAATGTAAGCTGCACGTGCGTAATCAAATCCATCAATTATTGCATCTATTAATTTGGATGATACAAACAAAAGAAACAAAGCATAAAATGTAAGTGATAAAGCTGGTTTTTCTGGTGAAAGTCCTTTCAGTTCTATAATAACACCAGCAAGAGCAATTACAAAAAAGTCAATTAGCATTATTGATTGACCCGGTTTAATTCCAAACCGTTTATGCATAATTGATGCAACAATATCACTGCCAGCAGTTGTACCTTTGAATTTAAAAATAATTCCAAGACCAACACCAACCAAAACAGCACCTATTAAAATGAAAAACAAAAAATCATTTTTTAATAAGTCTTGAACTGTAGCAGAATCTTGAAGACGGACATAATTAAATCCAGGTAAATCGCCACGGAAAAAATCGATAAATAATGAGCTCAAAGAAAATCCGACAAAAGTTCTCAAACCAAATTCTTTTCCAAGTTCTTTTAAACCCCAAATAAACAATGGAATATTTAAGAACCAAATTAGAATGCCGACTGGAATTTTATTTCCGGATAAATAATAAAAAGCCATTGCTAAACCACTTACACCGCCCGGAACAACTTTAGCATCAACTAAAAAAACACCGATGCCAATTGCCATTATAGCTGAACCAAAAATTATTGCGGTGTAATCAATAATTGGAAATTTTTTGAGGAATTTTGAGGGCATTATTTGCTCTAATTTTTAATTCAAAAATAAAGATTGAAATTGAACTTCAAAAATTATTTATTCTTACTTTGTTTGTAGAGTAGTTGAGTTTTGACTCTTAATAGTTGACGTTCTATTATTAAATCGGCAAGTTTTTCTGCAATTGTTGTTTTATCTTTTGAGTGAAGTATTTGAGTTAATTTGGTTTCATCAACATCAATTCTATAAAGACTATTTAAAAATCTATCATAATTGCTTGACATTAATTCTTTTACTTTTTCGGTGAAAAATTTTTTCAATATTTCAAAATCAGAATTAACTGGTAAGTTGTTACCTTCAAGAGAAAAATCTTTATTTAATTTCTCAACTAAAGAGGTAAATATTTCTGGGCTATTATTCATAATTATTTTTAATTGATAATTGAAAATTGAAAATTGCGAATTGAAAATTGAAAATTAGTAATTAAAAAATTGTGTTGTTTGTTATTCAAGATTAAGTTTTACTTTAGTAATAATATGTAAATTTAATTGTTTAAAAATTAAACCACAGATATCACAGATAAACACAAATTAAAATTATCAATTCGCAATTTGCAATTAGCAATTGTCATTAGTATTTATATCTCAACCATTTAAAGACTTCACTCCATTTTGGTTTTTTGCCGGTTCTTAAAATTCCAATTCGATAGATTTTTCCTGCGATTGGAAAAATTGCAATAAAAGTTAAAATATTAATTACAACAGCTAAAATTAAATGTAAAGTTGGAACACCCACTAAAGTCATTCTCGCAGGCATAACTATAATTGATGCGAAAGGGAATAATGATGCAATTTCTGCGATGGGCTTATTTGGATCTTCCATCATTGAAAGTGCAATAAAAAATGGAATAATAATTAACATCATCACTGGCAATGTTCCACTTGAAGCATCTTGAGGATTGTCGAATATTGCACCAAGCATTGCAAATAATCCAATGAATGTTAACAACCCAATCAAGAAATTAATTAACATATAAATTATTACATTTATGTTTATACTAAATAAAAGTTCTTTCGGTAAAACAAAAATTGTTGTTGACATTAACAATATAACCGGTGATAACCATATTGCCATTTGGATTATTCCGGTTAATGTCGCACCAAGAATTTTTCCTGTCATTAATTCTGTTGGACTAACAGATGAAAGTACTACTTCAACAATTCTATTATTTTTTTCTTCGATCACCGATTGCATAGTCATTTGTCCAATCATCAGCAAACTAATGTAAAGTAAAAATGTAAAAAGATAAGCAAGAACTAAATTTCCGTAGCCCTCTTCTTTTATTCCTTCATCTTCAGAAACTTTGAAACCAGTAAAATCAACACCAAGCCGTGCAAAATCTAATTCTTCTTTTGATAAAGTTTTGTTATGAAAGTATTGATCAATTAATGTTTTATTGATTAATCCATCTAAATCTTTAAACAAAGAAATATTTTGAGAACTCTTTGAATAATATTCAACTTTTTTATCATTGAGTGCTGATGTTGGTACAAAAACTATTCCACCAAGTTTTTCATCAATCAATTCTTTTTTCTTTCCTTCAAGATATTTTTTCAATTCATCTCTGTTCATAGTTTGAAAAGAAAAAACATATTTCCCACTTTTTGAATATTCACTTTTAATAAAATCGTTTAAGAATGAATTTGTTAATTCATTGGATTCAGTAATAATATCAATTCTTAAATTTTTCTTTTCGCTTGAATATAAAAAAGCTTGAATTCCAAGCATTAAGAAAATTAAACCTGGGACTAAAAGCGTCATTGTTATAAAAGCTTTGGAAAAAAGTTTTTCCATTAATTCTCTTTTTATAACAGCAAGAATTCTATAATTAAACATTGGCAACCTCCTTCTTAAAATTATCTTCATCTTTTCCTGCAAGTTCAATGAAAATCTCTTGCAAAGAAATATCATTTGCGTCAAACTTTTTTACAATTACATTATTATCTAAAAGCAATTTCAAAAGCTCTTGTGTTTGATTTGCCTCTTTCAGTCTAATACCAGTTGTATTGCCAAAGTTTTCCACTTTATCAATTATTGGATGATGATTTAAAAATGAAACATCACCATTGTAAGTAAGACTAACATTTTTCTGCGAATATTTTTGTTTAATTTCTTTGAGAGAACCTTTTAAAATAATTTTTCCATGATCAATCATTGCAATATGATCACATAGTTTTTCAGCAAAATCCATTAAATGAGTAGAGAAAATTATCACTTTACCTTTTTGCTTCATTTCAAGAATTATATCTTTTAATAAATTTGTATTGACTGGATCTAATCCGCTGAAGGGTTCATCGAGGATAATAAAATCAGGATCGTGAAGAATGGTTGCAATGAATTGCACTTTCTGCTGATTGCCTTTGGATAAATCTTCAACTTTAGAAAGACGTCTATCATAAAGTTCAAAACGTTTTAAGTATTCATCAACTTTTTTATGCACTTCATTTTTTCTTTTACCTTTTATTTCTGCGAAGTAATAAAGTGTATCAATTACTTTCATTTTTTTATAAAGACCACGTTCTTCCGGCAAGTAACCAACACGACTTTTAAATTCGGGACCAATTTTTGCACCTTTTAAAACAACTTCACCATTATCGGGCAAATAAATTCCCATCATCATTCTGATGGTCGTTGTTTTACCAGCTCCATTTCTTCCAATTAATCCAAATATTGAACCTTCTGGAACTTCAAAATTTGCATTATCAACTGCTGTAATTTTTCCAAAAGTTTTAGTTAAATTTTTTACTTCAAGCGAATACATTTTTTCCCTCTTTTTATTTTTTAATTATATAGCCGTGAAGAAGATTAGGATTAGGATTAAGAGCAAGACTTTGATTAAGAGTAAGATCAAGAATATGATTAAGAACAAGACTTTGATTAAGAGTAAGATCAAGAGTATGATTAAGAACAAGACTTTGATTAAGAGTAAGATCAAGAGTATGATTAAGAACAAGACTTTGATTAAGAGTAAGATCAAGAATATGATTATGATTAAGAAATATTGTAATAATACTCTTACTCATGATCTTATTCTTACTCTTGATCATACTCTTACTCATGATCTTATTCTTACTCTTGTTCTTATTCTTGATCTTACTCTTACTCTTGATCTTACTCAAATATTTCTACTTACCAAATCTTAACAATTTTGTCATCAGGATTACGCATTGGATCACCTGGTTTAACATTAAATGCTTCCCAAAATTCTGGGATATTCATTAAAGGTCCATTTACTCTTTGAACAGAAGGTGAATGAACATCTGTTTTAACTTGCATCTTTAAATATTCATCACGAGCATTAGTTGCCCAAACTTGAGCCCAGCCTAAAAAGAATCTTTGAAGTGGAGTAAATCCATCAATCATTTCACCTTTTTTGTATTGTTCAGTTTTCTTAAATGCGTTTAATGAAACTGTGAGTCCACCAAGATCAGCAATGTTTTCACCTAAAGTTAAAGCACCATTAACCTTAAAAGTATCAACAACTACAAAGTTATTGTATTCATTAACTAATTTTTGAGCACGTTCTTGAAATTTTTGTCCATCTTCTTTTGTCCACCATTCACGTATATTTCCTTTTTCATCAAACTTTCTTCCCTGATCATCAAAACCATGTGTAATTTCGTGGCCAATTACAGCACCCATTGCGCCATAGTTAACTGCATCGTCAGCATTTTGATTATAAAATGGTGGTTGTAAAATTCCAGCAGGAAATGTTATTTCATTTTTTGTTGGATTGTAGGAAGCATTAACTGTTTGTGGACTCATAAACCATTCTTGTTTATCGACTGGCTTACCTAAACGTGCAAGCATTTGTTTGCGAGACCATTTTGAAACCCTTTCTAAATTTTTTGCATAAGAATCACGAGCAATTTCTAACTCGCTGTAATCACGCCATTTATCTGGATAACCAATTTTAACACCGAAAGTACTTAACTTTGTTAAAGCTTGTTTCTTTGTTTCATCGCTCATCCATTCAAGTCCTTCAATTCTTTCTTTCATCGAAACAAGTAAATTATCAACGATTTTTCTTGCTCTTTCTTTTGCTTCTGGCGGAAAATATTTTTCAACATAAAGTTGACCAAGCAATTCACCCATCGTCATGTTAATAGATTGAACAACACGTTTCCATCTTGGCGGCATTGCTTTTGCACCATTAAGGTATCTTTGTGTAAAATCAAATCTTTCATTTACGAATGGTGAACTTAAAGCATTTGCAGAGCTTCTTAAAACATTCCATTTGAAATAAATTTTCCAATCATCAAAAGGAACGTTGTTTAAAACTTCTCCTAATCCTTTGTAGAATTTAGGTTGTGCAACATTTACAAGATTTAAATTTGTTAATCCAAGTCCATCAAAAAATTCTTTCCAATTAAAATCTGGTGATAATTTTACAAGATTATCAACTGTCATTTTGTTGTAAGTTTTAATTGGATCTCTGTTTTCTAAACGTGTGTTTGAAATTTTAGCAAGCTTTGTTTCAATATCTAAAACTTTTTGTGCGTATTGATTTGCAAGTTCTGGATTGACATCTATTAACTTGAACATATTAGCAATGTGAGTTAAATATTTTTCACGAATTTCTTTAGAACGATTATCATCTTTGGTATAATATTCAACATCAGGTAAACCCAATCCACCTTGACTTAAATGAGGAATGTATGAATCACTTTTCTTCGCATCAATTGTAACAGCAAAGTTGAAAATATATCCATTTCCATTTAAGTATTCTTCTGCTAAAAATTTAACTAAATCCTTTTTGTTAAGTGCATCAATTTTCTTTAAATCTGGAATGATTGGCTTGTAACCAAGTTTTTCAATTTTAACTGAATCCATCGCAACCGCATAGAAATCTCCAATCTTTTGTTTTGCTGAACCTTTCTCCCAATTTTGTTTAGCAGCTGCAGCTTCAATTATTTCACGAAGTATTTTATTGTTATCTTCGGCTAAAATTGTAAACGAACCCCAGCGAACTTGATCATCTGGAATAGGATTATTTTTTACCCAACCACCAACGGCAAATTGGTAAAAGTTTTTTGTTGGATCGGCTGATTTATCCAAATTAGATAAATCAAATCCATTTTTGTACTGTGCATTTACATTTGTGGTAAGTAGTAGAATTGAAAAAATAATAAGTATCAATGATGGTATCCACCAAAGATTTTTTTCACGCTTCATATTAACTCCATTTTATTTTAATTTGGCTTTTATATGACGAACTAAACTTTTATTTAGTTTTACTCTAAAATAAGTTTAATGGAGTTAATATGGTAGAAGCCAGTTAAATTATTTAATATTCTTTTTGTTGTTATGAATGTTCTGTTTTTTTTCTTTTAGAGAATTACTTAACTCTTTTTTCCAAAATAAAATTTGTTTTTCAACTTCCTGTGGTGAAGTGCTTCCTTGTGAAATTTTATTCTCAATACTTTTTCTTGCTGTTAATAGTTCAAAAACATCTTCTTCGAACTTTACTGAAAATTGTTTGTATTCCTGAATCGGCAATTGATTTAGTTTAATATTTCTTTGAATGCAAAGAGCAACTATCTCCCCAACCATTTGATGTGCTTTTCTGAATGGAACTTGCTTGCGAACTAAGTAATCAACTAAATCGGTTGATAAAAGTAAATTACCATCCAATTCTTTTTCAAAACGATTTTTATTGAATTTAGTATTATTCAAAAGTTCTGTTGCCATCAACAAAGAATCTTTTGTTGTTGTTGTTGCTTCCAAAAGATGAACTTTATCTTCCTGCATATCACGGTTATATGCAAGCGGTAATGATTTCATAATTGTAAGAATTCCAATCAAAGAACCGTAAACTCTTCCAACTTTACCTCGAATTAGTTCAGCGATATCAGGATTTTTTTTCTGCGGCATTAAACTGCTTCCCGTTGCAAACGAATCATCAATCTTTGCAAAAGAAAATTCCTGCGAACTCCACAAAATCATTTCTTCAGAAAATCTGCTTAAGTGCATCATTACAATTGAACAATCATTAATAAATTCAATAAGAACATCACGGTCAGCTACAGCATCGAGCGAATTAAGAATAATTCCATTCATTCCTAAATTTTTTGCAACAATATTTCTATCAATTGGTAGTGATGTGCCAGCCAAAGCTGCCGCTCCAAGTGGCGAAAGATTCACTCGCTTCATCAAATCATTAAATCTTTCTTTATCTCTTTGAAGCATTGAGATATAAGCAATCAGATGATGAGCAAAAAGAATTGGCTGTGCCTGCTGTAAATGTGTGTATCCACTTATAATAGTTGATTTATTTTGCTGAGCTTGTTTTAGTAATGCTTTTTGAAAATCAGTAATCAGCTTGCTAACAATATTAATTTCTTTACGAAGGAACAATCTTTCATCCAAGGCAATTTGGTCATTTCGGCTTCTTGCAGTGTGAAGACGTTTTCCTCTTTCACCAATTTTCTCAACTAATCTTTCTTCGATCAATGAATGAATATCTTCTTTCTGCCAGTCAAAATTTAATTTACCATTTGAAATTTCTTTTCTTATTTCTTCAAGTGCTTTAAGAATTGCATTGCCATCACTCGTTGAAATAATTTTTTGCTTCATCAGCATTTTTACATGTGCTTTACTTCCCTCAATATCTTCGTTGTAAAGTTTGCCGTCAATATCAATTGAAGAAGAAAATTTCAATGCACCTTTATCAAAACTTTTTTGAAACCTGCTATTCCAAATTGCCATTAGATTTTTCTCGTATTATTGAACAAGATTCTCTGCTTCTGCTTTTTGCATTACTCTGTTTATAGTCTTATAAGGTAACCCAAATATTTTAATAAAACCTTCTGATGCTTTATGATCAAATTGATCTGCTGCAGTGTATGTTGCAAGTTCAGGATCATATAAAGAAAATGGTGAGGTTCTTCCTGAAACAATTAAATTTCCTTTATACAATTTTAATTTAACCATGCCCGTAACTTTCTCCTGAGTTTTATCAACAAATGCCTGAAGAGCTTCTCTCAAAGGAGAAAACCACAAACCATTGTAAATTAAATTTGCATATTCCTGAGCAACCTGAGTTTTATAATGTGCAACAGATTTTTCAAGAGTAATTCTTTCTAATTCTTTATGTGCAGTGTGAAGTATAACTCCAGCAGGTGCCTCATAAACTTCACGTGATTTAATTCCAACTAATCTGTTTTCAATCATGTCAATTCTGCCGATAGCATTTCTTCCACCGATTTTGTTTAATTCTTTCACGAGAGAAACACTATCCATTTCTTTTCCATTGAGAGCAACAGGAATTCCTTTTTCAAATTCAATAATTACATATTCAGGTTCGTCTGGTGCTTCTTCCGGTGAAACTGTAATTTGAAAAGCATCTGCGGGCGGTTCAACCATTGGATCTTCAAGCACGCCGCATTCAATCGCAATTCCCCAAATGTTTTCATCAATTGAATATGGATTTTCTTTTGTTGCAGAAACAGGAATGTTATTCTTTGCGGCAAATTCAATTTCTTCTTCGCGGCTTTTAAATTCCCAGCTTCTTAATGGTGCAAGAGTTTGAATATCAGGAGCCAAAGCGCCAACAGCAACTTCAAAACGTACCTGATCATTTCCTTTTCCAGTGCAGCCATGAGCTACCATATTTGCACCTTCCTGCTTTGCAATATCAACAAGAGTTTTTGCAAGTAATGGTCTTCCGATCGAACAAGCCATTGGATAAGCTTCTTCATACATTGCACCAGCTTTCAATGCTGGGAAAACAAAATCATCAATAAATTCTTTTGTTAAATCAACAACGTATGATTTAGAAGCTCCTGATTTTTTTGCTTTTTCTTCGAGACCAACAAGTTCTTTTGTTTGACCGAGATTTCCGGTAAAAGTGATAATCTCAGCATCATAATTATCTTTTAACCATTTGACCATAACAGAGGTATCAAGACCACCTGAATAAGCTACAACTATTTTATTCTTTGCCATTATTTAAATCCTATAATGTTTTTTAATTGTTGAATTGTTTTATCTATTGTTTTTATTGATTTTGGTATAATGATAATAGTATCATCACCAGCAACAGTACCTAAAATTTCAGTTAAATTTTTTTTATCAAGAAAAAGAGCTACACCCTGAGCACGCCCAGGAAAAGTTTTTAGAACTATTGTTGTTTCATTTGAAAAAATAGAAACAACTTCCTCTGAAATATGATTTTGTAAAGTTTTATCAACTCCGTTAGAATCAATTTTATATACAACTCCTTTTAACGTTGGTACACGAACTACACCAAGTTCTGTTAAATCTCTTGATAATGTTGCTTGTGTAACTTTGATTCCATTTTGTTTTAAAAGTTTTACCAACTGAGTTTGATTAAAAACATCTTGTGTAGTGATTAAAGATTTAATTAAAGAATGGCGTTTGTAAATATCTTGAAGTTTCTTTGTCATGGTTTCCTCTAATTATGGTTTTTTATAATCATAAAAATACATGAATAATTATTCATTTACGATTTCCGTACCGACGCCTTCTTTTGTAAAAATTTCGAGCAACAAAGCATGCTCAACTTTTCCATTTATAATATGAACTTTTTGAACACCTGCATCAATAGCAGCCAAAGCTGATTCAACTTTGGGAATCATTCCACCAGTAATAATATTTTCGTTAATTAATTTTTGGGATTCACTTTCAGTTAAGTGAGATATTCTTTCATTATTAACTTGCACACCATCAGTATCGGTAATATATACAAGCTTTTCAGCGTTAATTGATGCTGCAATAGGACCTGCTGCTAAATCTGCATTTACATTATGTATTGTGCCATTTTCATCAACACCAATTGGAGCAATTACAGGCAAATAACCATTTTGAATTAAGTTGTTAATGAAGCTTGAATTCACATCTGTTACTTCACCAACTAATCCAAGTTCTTCATTTACATTTTTTACCGTTATCAAGTTCGCATCAATGCCGCTAATTCCAACGGCTCTTCCGCCATGTATATTTATGCGTCTTACTATATCTTTATTAATTAATCCAGCTAAAACCATTTGAACAACATCACGCATATTTTCATCAGTGTATCTTTGACCATCTACAAATTTAGATTCAATTTCAAGTTTATCGGCAAGCGAAGTAATTTCTTTTCCACCGCCATGAACTACGACAACATTAATTCCAATTTTTCTTAAAAGTGTTACATCTTGTGCAATCATAGATTTAAGATTTTCATCTGTCATAATCGCACCACCATATTTTACAACAAAAGTTTTACCTTCAAATTGTTGAATGAATGGAAGTGCTTCTACCAAAACTTCTTCTTTTCTAAAAATTGGATTTGTCAACTTCTGTAACTCCCATTAATTTTAACATACTCTTCGGAAAGATCACAAGTCCATACAGTTGCTTTACCTTCGCCTATATTCAAGTAGAGATTTATTTTAATCTCAGATGAATTCAAAGTTTGATTTGCAAGTTGAACAGGTAAAGTAACCTCATAATATTTTTTAAGAATTGGAATTCCATTTATTTCTATTTCAAATAAGTCTGGATTAAAGTCAATCCCGGAATAACCAACAGCGGCAATTATTCTTCCCCAGTTTGCATCTTCACCATGAATTGCAGTTTTTACTAATGGAGATAATGCAACTTGCCGTGCAGCTTTTTCTGCATCTTCATCTGACAATGCACCAATTACATTTATCTCGACTAATTTTGTCGCACCTTCACCATCTTTAACAATATCAATAGAAAGTTTTTTAAGCACATCATAAAGATTCTTTTCGAATATATTATATTCATCTGTGTTTTCATTAATTTCAACTTTACTTGCACCGTTTGCTAAAAGCAAAACCATATCATTTGTGCTTGTGTCTCCATCAACAACAATTTTGTTGAATGTTAAATCTGTTACTTTTTTTAATGTTTTTTGTAATAATGATTTTTTAAGTTTTGCATCAGTAGTAACAAATGCTAACATTGTTGCCATATTAGGATGAATCATTCCACTCCCTTTTGCAATTCCACCGATAGAAACTTCTTTCCCATTAATGATGAATGTTTTATGAAAAATTTTGGGAAAAGTATCTGTAGTCATAATTGCCTGAGCCGCAGAAAGATCATCTCCATCATCAATTAATGAACAAATTTTATCAATGCCATTTATAACTTTATCCATTTGTAACTGTTCACCAATAACACCGGTAGAAGAAACAAAAACTTGATTTGGATTTACATTTAATTTTTTTGCCGTTTCAATTGCCATTGAATATGCGTTTTCAAGTCCAACTTTTCCTGTGCAGGCATTAGCATTTCCACTATTGATTAAAATAGCATGAAACGTTTCGGAGGTTTGCAAACTTTCTTTACATTGAATCACAGGTGCTGCCACAACTTTATTTTTTGTAAAAACACCAGCCGCAGTAGCAGGCAATTCAGAATAAATTAAAGCGAGATCCTTTTTAGCTTTTTTTATTCCACAATGAATACCAACAGCTTTAAATCCTTTTGGAGCTGTTATTCCAATTGTTAATTTTTTTGTTACCATTTCTTCTCTGTACATTTTAGTAAGCCTAATGTTTGATCCAAGCCGAACATAATATTCATATTTTGAACTGCTTGTCCCGCAGCACCTTTAATTAAATTATCTATTGTTGAAATAAGAACTAAGTTTTTATTTTCATCTACATTCCAGCTTATATCACAAAAATTAGTGTAAACAACGTCTTTCAATTCGGGAATTTCATTTTTAAGCAATCTAATGAAAGGCTTTTTGGAATATTCTTTTTCAAAGATTTGATTAATTAAATTCTCATCGACTTCTTTTTTTACTGTTGCAGAAATTGTAGTATAAATCCCTCTTGTTACAGGAAGCAGATGAGGAACAAATGAAAAGTTAGGTTCAGAATTAGCAAAATGTTTTAAATATTGTTTGATTTCAGGTATATGCTGATGGCTTGAAATTTTATAAGCTCTTACACTTTCATTTACTTCAGAAAATATCATTGATTGAGTTGCAGATTTACCAGCGCCGCTTGTTCCGCTATATGACGTTATACTTATAAAATTTTCATTAACAATTTTATTTTTTAGTAAAGGTAAAAGTGCAAGCTGAACTGATGTTGGATAACAACCAGGATTAGCAATTAATTGAGCCGATTGAATTTCGTTTTCACTCCATTCACTTAAACCATAAACTGCATTTTTCAGAAAATCTAAAGCAGAGTGTTCATGTTTATAATATTTTGTGAACTCATTTAAATCATTTAATCTAAAATCACCACCCAAGTCAATTATCTTAATTCCTTTTTCAAAAATTTTTGGAATTACTTTCATTGATTCGCCCGATGGTAATGCTACAAACACTAAATCTATTTCATTCAGATTATTTTCATCAAATGATTCTATAGTTAAATCTATCATTCCTCTTAGCGATTTATGGACTTCAGATATTTTAACACCAACTGTTGACAAGCCATAAAGATTTTTAATTTCAACGTGAGGGTGATTAAGTAATATCTTTAAAAGTTCGGCACCTGAATAACCCGATGCACCAATTATTGCGATTTTTATCATTACAAAGTCTTTAAAAATTTAGTGCATAATTATACACTATTATGCATAATTATGCAAATATTTTTTAAATAAAAATTTCCGTGATCACGGGTTTAAAATCGTAGTGTAATTTTTATGATCGGAACATAAAATAAACAGCTCCCACCAAACAAAGAGCCGCCCACACATAATCAAGTTTAAATGGCTGTTTCATATAAACCATTGCAAATGGGATGAAAACTGAGAGTGTTATTACTTCCTGCAATATTTTCAATTGAGATAGAGTTAGTTCAGTATAACCGATTCTATTAGCCGGAACTTGTAGTAAATATTCAAACAATGCTATACCCCAACTCAAAATAGCAGCGATATACCATTTTTTATCACTAAGATTTTTCAAATGGCCATACCAGGCAAATGTCATAAACATGTTTGATAAAATAAGCATGAATGACGTTCTTATTATTACGGGCATGTTTTGTAGATAATTTATCATAGCTCAACTTTTTTGAGTTCAAATTTATAAATATGCATAATTATAAATCAATTGAGTTTTTAAATATTCATTTATAAATTTTCATTAACAAAGTGAGTTTACAATGAAAAAATCAATACTCTTAGTTTTAATTGGCAATAGAAAAGAAGAAGCTGTTAAAGTACAACAAATTTTAACTGGATGGGGTTGCTTAATTAAAACTCGTTTAGGTATTCATGATGGTGTTCTGGAAAATTGTTCTGATTCAGGTTTACTAATTTTAGAATTAGTTGGTACGGATGAACAAAATCAAGAAATTGCAAGAAAACTTTCTTTACTTAAAAATGTTTCTTCTAAACTTGTTGAGTTAGAAGTAGAGAGTTAATTTTTAATTCGAGCCAAAACTTTTGCATCAGTTAATTCTCTTAATGCGTTATTTGCAATCCATCTTGCAGATTTAGAATCAAGTAATTTAATTTCATTTGCTAGTTCTATTGCTTTCTGATTGAGATATTTACTTCTTTTACCAATTTGTCGTAAAGACCAATTAACAGCTTTTTTAACAAAATTTCTTTCATCAGTCGAATATTTTTTTATGATCTCAAAAAGATTAATGAAATCATCATCATTTCTTTTTTTATCATGTACTGCTAAATATGCAATCAATGAAAACGCTGTTCTTCTTACAAATTCTTTTTTATTTTTACACCAGTCAAAAATTTTTTCATAAGCAAAGGGCGTTTTTCTAATCAAGTTGCTGCATGTTCCATCACAAATATCCCATGAATTAAAATCATTAACCCATTTATTCATCAATGATTTTGTTACAAGCTTGGGATCTGCAATCATACTTGCTAAATGTCGTGCTTCGTGACAACCAGTATCCCATAATTTAATTGCAAGATTATGATCCTTTCCAATTTGCTTTGCTAACTTTCTCAAGTGTATAACCGAAATACCAAATGCATTTTCAACATTGATTCCATACCTTTTCATTCCTTGACGATTATATTCGCTTCCATTTTTTTTCAAATATGAAATAATTTCAGCTACTGTCATTTTATTATTACCATTTTTTTTGTTTGGATAAAAACTTTTCCTGGATTGTTCGGATTTTCAACTGTTAATCTGTAAAAATAAACTCCACTCGATAACTCTGAACTCAGAACTCTAAATTCAACACTATAATTTCCTGGTTTTTGGTATTCGTTTACTAATGTAGCCACTTCTCTTCCAAGTATATCATAAACTTTTAGTGTAACGAAATTGTCATGGTTCGACATGCCTGCCTGCCGGTCAGGCTGGCTCACCATGACATTGTCATCCTGAGCACTGTCAGCCGACAGGCTGGCTTGTCGAAGGATGACTGCTGGTATAGAATATTTTATCGTTGTTGTGGGATTTCCGCCAAAGGCGGATCTGCCTCTGGCTGAAAAAGGATTGGGATAATTTTGATATAAAACAAATTCAGTTGGCAATTCATTTCTGTCTTCAACATTGCTTATCATTTCTAAATATTTTTTTCTGCTTTGTACAATACTTTGCTGTAAATTTTTATATGAAGTGTCAGCTGCAAGGACAAAAGCTAATCTTAAAAATCTATTTGCTTTTATATTGAATGGACCACCACTAACTACAAATGATATATCTGAATAACCAACATCTTTATTAACAATACCACTTGAAAGAGTTATCCATTTTTCACGATCGGTAAATTCATCGCTGTCAAAAAGACGAACATCACCGCTTGTTGCAGCATTATCAATAGGATAAAAATTACAATTGGTAGATAAAATTAATGCAGATGCTACAATTGTGTTTAGAACTTTTGAATCTTTGTGTTTTGCATAAGCAAAGTTATAATTGTAATCATAAGCAGTTGTATCAGCAATTGGATTTTCAGCAGGCATGTCCCAATCATAAAACAATCCGGCGTATAAATTATTTATATCAATTGATGATTTGTTAGTTAATAAATATTCAATAATAATAAATCTATCATTTGGTTCATTTCTAAAACTGAAAGCTGTTTGTTTTGTTTCAATGCCAAGTTTATTATATCCCGCACCATCATCATTAAAAATGGTTTTTGATTTTTGATATAATTGTTCATTGGAAACTGCTATAGGTTTTATCATATTAAAATCAGTTGATTGAACCTTCAATGATCTTGCGGCATCCATTACTTTACTTTCAGATACGCCATACATAAAAGCACCTTCGAACATTAGATTATCACCACCTTCATATTTAAAGCCAACGCCTTCTGTGTTGTCGGGATAATCATTAAAAGCTAATGCACCTTTGCTTGTAATGCTCAGTTCAATTCTATTTGCGTTCATGGTTTCATAAGTGGGATTTATTCTAACACTAAACCATTGGTAATCTTCATAATTATTTGCTGTAAATTTTAACATGAAGTTTACAGTATGATTATATTTTGAATTTGGCAAAATAGTAAATGAAAAATTTACATTAGATGAATCAACTTGCATGGTTTGGATTGAAGATATTGAAACACTTTGTGAGGAATTTATAATTGATACTGAACTGTCAGCCGTTTCTAAACTAATTAAAAGATTATTAACTGGTGATAAATAATTTGTCAATTTAATTTTAACATTTATAGTTTCATTTTTTTCAAACAAACCATTACCATTTCCTTTATCTATAAAAGAAATATTCGTTGCCCTAACTGATATTGCATTCGGATTACTAACTGCATTCAATGCATTGATTCTTCCTTTTCCAATTAAATATTTTTTATCAGGATCATTTAAAAATGAAACGTCATCGCAAGTTGCACGAATTTGTTCTCCGATTTGTAAAGCTGAATAATTTTTAAATTTAGAAGCGACAAGTCCAGCTAATCCTGCAACTAAAGGAGAAGCCATAGATGAACCACTTATAGAATTATACAAATTATTTATCGGAGCTTTTTGCGGCCACGTTGAAAGAATAAATGTACCAGGTGCAGATACATCAGTATTGTAACCATAATTTCCTTTAGAATTTTTTACATCATTTATATCATTCCAAACAACCGATAACACATTTTTATAACTTGCTGGATAGAAATCTGTTAGCATCCCATCATTTCCAGCAGCAGCAACAATTAAACAACCTTTAGCAGTTGCGTAATTAATTATCTCTTGTTCATATTGCGATTTACTTGTGCTTCCCCAACTGCAATTAATAATTTTAGCCCCATTATCAGCAGCCCATTTAATACCTTCTACACCATAATAAATAAAAGGATACCCACTTGCATCACGTTTATCATCTCTACTAACTTTAACTGGCATTAATGAACAATTATAACCAATTGAAGCTATTCCAATTTTATTATTAGAAACTGCACTCGCAATCCCGGCAACGTGAGTCCCATGGTATGAATTTACATTATTTGGAGCAGTATCTTCTCTTGGATCATCATCTGGAATTCCGTTTGCCCCACCTAAATCAACACCTAAAATTTTACCATCATTTTTCTTATAAATATTTCCATACAAATCAGGATGGTCCCAGTCAACACCGGTATCAACTATTGCAATAATAACCGATGAATCACCTTTAGTGTAATCCCAAGCTTGAGGTGCATTTATCTTAAATAAATTTCCTTGAAAATTTATTAATGAATCATTCGGTGCAAAAGTTACAACTCGATGAATATATTTTGGTTCTGCATATTCAACAAATTTCGATTTAGAAATTTTTTTAGAAAGTTCAACTGGATCTTCATTTGTATTGTAAGCTGCTAAATATATTCTCTCAATATTTCTTTCAGAAGAACTTTTTTGAAGTTGAGTTGCAGGATAAATTTGTTTTAGTTGTGTGAAGTAAAGATTTCCAAAAACTTTTTTAGACAAAGATGATTTAAATTGTTCAACTTGAACACCCTCTTTGAATTTTATGATTAATGTATTTGATAAATAATATTTATTCCCTTTTTGGATTATATCCTGACCAAAGATTGAAGTTGCTATTAGAAGTACTAAAAATAATTTTTTCATATTTATTCTGTGATTAGTTATTTGATATGAATTACATCACTTAGTTTAGAAACACCATTTTCGTTAAAAGATTCAATTGCAAAATAATAATCTTGACCGATAGTCAAAGCTCTTAATTCTATTTTAGGTTCTTTATCACCAAACCATTGATAAGTTTGATAGAGTTTATCTTTTGCAATTCCCCAAAGTACATTATAGCCAACAACGTTGTTTTCTTTTGACCATGTAATAGTTGCATTTCTTTTATCTTTTTGACGAAATACCTTTAAATTTTTTGGTGTGAGTGGAATTTCACCAAAGCCATTTCCAAAAACACGAATATCGCTAATAGCAAGATTGGGAGTAGGCATATATATGTTTTCATACTTAACGTAACGAGCTACAATTGGTTTTTCTAATTCGAAATATCCATTTGGTCTATCTTGTTTTACATTCGATAAATCAACAACATTTATCCAATCATTTCCATCTTTTGAAACATAAAATTTATATTGAGTATAAACTTTTGAAGTATCGTTATCAAACAAATTTGATTTGTAATCAACAAAATGAATTTGAATTGCTTTAATTTCATATTCATTTTGCAAATCAATTTTTAACCATTCACCTTTTTTATTTTCTTTTGCAACCCAAAATGATCTTGGATTTTCATCAGTTAAGTTTGATATTTTAAAAGTGTCAAGAACAGAAGAAGCTTCAACAGGTTTTTTGTATGAAAGAAGCATCCAACCGGTAAAAAGTTCATCTTTATTTTGAATTTTTCTTGTAGGTAAGTAATGAGGAAAATCTCCAAATCGTGTATTAGCATAAAGTAAATCATCTTTATCAAAAAAGGCGGGGAACATTGCTATACGTCTTTCAAAATTCCAATTTATTGCAATCCATGGTGTGCCAGTATTCCAATAATTTCCAAAGTTATCTTGAAAAGTATTTCCATGACCAGTGCCAGTTAAAAATCCACCTGGTTTATATGAGATTGGATTATTTGGTGCGTATTCAAATGGACCCAGAGGATCTTTACCAATATAAGTTCCATTTGCATAAACATTATATTCGGTTCCCGGTGCAGCGTATTGTAAATAATATTTTCCATTAAATTTTGTCATCCATGCACCTTCGATAAATGGTTTTATGTTTGAAGTATGATTCGGACCAAAGCGTTCCCAACCATGTTTTTCAGGATGAAGTTTAATTAAGCTTTTGTATTTTCCTTTATAAGTCAATTTTTTAGAATGATCAAGTTCGCAACCATAAATTGGATAAACATTCGAGGAACCCCAATACATAAACCATCTGTTTGTATCTTCATCATAAAAAATTGCTGGATCCCATGGACCGACATCTTTTGGTAATTGAGGCAGCCAACGGTTATAAAAATTTAGTTCCCCTTTTTCTGGTTCAGTTGAATATAAAATTGGTCTCTGTTGAAATGTTGATTGGAACAAAAACAAAGTATCATGAACAGATAAAGCTGCTGGCGCACACATATCTTCAAATGGCCATTTAGTTGGTTCAATGTATTTCCAATTTAATAAATCTTTTGAGTGCCAATATCCACCCGAAATTGTTACAAACAAAAAGTATTCACCTTTGTGATTAACAATTACTGGATCAGCTCCACTTCGATATGAAATATTTTCATTTATCTGTTCCCAATTGTATCTGTAATTAATATCAATTGGATTGCAATATGTTTTTTGATTTTTGTTTTGAGAATAAAAAGTCATTACAAACAAAAACATGATTGAAATAATTTTTAATTTCATTTTAAAACCCAGCTATTAATAATTTTATTTAATCCAAACAGTTTTAATGTTAACAAATTCTTTTATTCCATAATGAGAAAGTTCCCTTCCGTATCCAGATTTTTTAATTCCACCAAAAGGTAAACGAGGATCAGATTTTACCATTCCATTTATGAACACAGAACCACTTTCAATTTTTGATGCAAGAGTTTTAGCTTTCTGCAAATCATTTGTCCATAAAGAAGCACCTAAGCCAAAATCAGAATCATTTGCAATTTGAACAGCTTCATTTTCATCTTTAGCTTTTATCAAAGTTGCTACTGGACCAAATATTTCTTCTTTGTATGCTGGCATTGATCTATCAACATTTGCAATGATTGTTGGTTCAAAATAAAAACCTTCTTTATTTATTTTTTCCCCACCAATTAAAATTTCTGCACCTGCATCAACAGATTTTTTTACTTGAGATTCTAATTCATAAAGTAAATCTTCACGAGCAATTGGTCCTAAATCAGTTTCTTCATTTAATGGATCACCAATCTTTATTTTCTTCATTTCATCAACGAATAATTTTGTAAACTCATTAAAAACTTTTTCAACAACAATAAATCTTTTTGCGGCTATACAGCTTTGGCCATTGTTAATTAATCTTGCTGTTACAGCAGTTTTTGCTGCTTCTGTTAAATTAGCATCTTCAAGAACAATAAAAGGATCGCTTCCACCCAGTTCAAGAACCGTTTTCTTTAATAATTTACCGCATGTTTGTGCAACAACACTTCCAGCATATTCACTGCCAGTTAAAGTTGCCGCTTTAACTTTTTCATTTTCTAAAACATATTTTACTTGTGAAGATTCAATCAATAAATTGGTAAAAACATTTTCTGGAAATCCTGCTTCGATAAAAACTTTTTCAATTTCAATCGAACATTGAGGAACGTTTGAAGCATGCTTTAATAATCCAACATTTCCTGCCATCAAAGCAGGTGCGGCAAATCTAAACACTTGCCAGAATGGAAAATTCCATGGCATTACTGCCAGCACAATTCCTAATGGATCAAATTGAACATAACTTTCTCTTGCATCTGTATTTACTATTTCATTTCTTAAAATTGATTCTGCATTTTCAGCATAATATTCACAAACCCATGCGCATTTTTCAACTTCTGAAATTGATTGTTTTATTGGTTTTCCCATTTCAATCGTGATAGTCTCGCCAAGTTTAAGTTTATTACCTCGCAAATATTTTGCAGCGTTGTTCATAAGTTTTTTCTTTTCATCGAAAGAAACATTTTTCCATTTTTGAAATGCAGTGTTTGATTTTAAAATTAGTTCATTAATTTTTTCATTTTTATAAGATTCAAACTTTTTAACTAATTTACCTGTTGAAGGATTTATACTTTGAATAGCCATTTTAATTAACCATTAATTGTTTATAAAAATGATATGAAGAAAAGAATTCATCAAAAATTTTTATTAAGTTCTAATGGAAATTAAACAGAATATTACAAACAAAAAACAAAACTAAACATGAAAAAAAATCCAAAAACTTTTGTTCTTGATACAAACGTTATTTTGCACGATCCAACTTGTATTAATCACTTTCAAGAAAACGATATCATAATTCCACTTTCAGTAATTGAAGAACTTGATCACTTCAAAAGAGGCAATCAAGTTATAAACTTAAATGCACGTGAATTTGCACGAACTTTAGATTCAATTACCGGCAATGAAATTTTTAATGGTGGTGTTTCGCTTGGTCGTGGAAAAGGCAAAGTTAGAATTGTAATAACCAAAGGTTTATCAAAAGAAATTCATGATGTTTTTCGTGAAGACAATGTTGATCATAGAGTTTTAAGTGCCGCATTTGAAGCACATAAAATCAGTAAAAAGAAAGACAAAATTATTCTTGTGAGTAAAGATGTAAACTTAAGAATGAAAGCAAAAGCATTGGGCATTCCTGCAGAAGATTACACAACAGATCAAGTTGTAAATGTTGAAGAACTTTATTCTGGAAAAGATATAATTGAAAATTTTGATGATGATCTTTTACAAAAATTATATCAATCACCATTTGAAATTCAGGCATCCAAACTAAATAAGAAATTGAAAATAGAACTTGTACCAAATAAATATTTCATTTTACGAAATCAAAATAGAAGTGCTTTAGCATATTTAACAAATGATTTAACAACTCTTAGAAAAATTGACAAACAACTTGTTTATGGAATTAAACCAAGAAATGCAGAACAAACTTTTGCAGTTGATGCTTTGTTGAATCCTGACATTCCATTAGTAACAATTACAGGAAAAGCTGGTACTGGCAAAACTCTATTAGCATTAGCGGCTTCATTACAAACAAGAAAACTGTACCGACAAATTTATGTTGCAAGACCTGTAGTTCCTCTTAGCAATAAAGATATTGGTTATTTGCCCGGCGATGTTGAAAGTAAACTTGCACCATACATGCAGCCACTTTGGGATAATTTAAAAGTTATACAAGATCAGTTTGCCGAAACAGATAAAAATTATCAAACCATAAATAATATGGTGAAAGAACAAAAACTTGTGATTGAACCGTTAAGTTATATTCGAGGCAGAAGTTTACAAAGAATTTATTTTATAGTAGATGAAGCACAAAATTTAACACCACATGAAATTAAAACAATTATAACTCGAGCTGGCGAAGGGGCTAAAATTGTTTTGACTGGTGACATTTATCAAATTGATCATCCATATCTTGATGCACAATCAAATGGACTTTCATATTTAATTGATCATTTCAAAGGACAAAAATTATATTCACATATAAATTTAGAAAAAGGTGAAAGATCTGTTCTTGCTGAATTAGCAAGTAATTTGTTGTAAATTAAATATTTCAAAAACAAAAGGAATAAAAAATGAAGAAGTTAATTTTTTACTTTATTGTTCTTTTAATCTCAGTATCAAATATTTTTTCTCAAAATGATTTGCTTTTAAGATTTCCTTCTTTGAATAATAATGGAAGTTTAATTGCATTTTCTTATCAAGGTGATATTTGGACTGTCCCTTCTTCTGGCGGTAAAGCAACTCGTTTAACAATTCACGAAGCATATGAAGCTTATCCAAAATTTTCACCTGATGGAAAACAAATTGCTTTCAGTGGTAATCGTTATGGAAATAATGATATTTTTATTATTCCAACCGAAGGAGGAACTCCCAAAAGATTAACTTATCATTCAGCACAAGATAATATTTCAAGCTGGACAAACGATGGAAATATTTTGTTTTCAACTAATCGCGAGTTCAATCAAATTGAAAGGCCTTTCGAAGTTTATGCAATCTCATCAAGTGGTGGAACAGAATATAGAATTTTAGATGCAATGGGTTTTGAACCGGTTGCTTCGCCTGATGGTAGATTTATTGCTTTTGTCCGCGGCGATATTAATCCTGTTTTTCGCGAAGAGTATCGCGGCTCGTCAAATAGAGATATTTGGCTTTATGATACCAAAACAAAAAATTACTTTAAACTTGTTGGCTTTGAAACAAATGATATTAATCCACAATGGAGTGATTCAAGAACATTATTCTTTTTAAGTTCAAACACGGGTAAATATAATCTTTACAAAATTAAAATTGATGATAATGGAAAAGGAATTGGAAAACCGGAACAATTAACAAACTACAAAGATCATTCAATTCGATATTTAAGTTTATCCAATGATGGAACAACTTTAGTTTTTGAAAGAGGAAAAAATATTTACATTTCTAAAACTTCGGATATAGAACCAAAAGAATTAAATATTATAATTTCTGCCGATGATAGATTTGATCCTATTGAATACAAAACTTTCTCGAATAATTTAACTGAATATTCAATTTCTCCAAATGGAAAATACATTGCTTTTTCAGTACGCGGTGAAATTTTCGTAAAAGAAGTAGATAAAGAAAAAAGCAGAAGTGTAAATCTTTCAAATTCACCTTATCGCGATAACAATGTTGCATGGTTAAATGATACAATTTTGGTTTTTACTTCAGATAGAAATGATAACAATTACGATTTATATTTAGTTAAATCTGCTGATAAACAACAACCGAATCTATTCAAATCACTAAAGCATGAAATCATCAGAATAACCAAAACAGATGAAGATGAAAGTGATCCTGTAATTTCAAACGATGGCAAAAAAATAGCTTACATTCGTGGTAAAGACACAAGACAATTAGTTGTTTCAGAAATTTCAACTGATGGAAAATTAACTAACGAAAAAATATTAACTGATAGTTGGGCAACGCCATCTGGAGTAAAATGGAGTCCAGACGATAAATGGCTTGCATATTCAATGGAAGATTTATATTTCAACGAAGAAGTTTATATCCATTCGGCTGATAATTCTAAAAAACCTGTAAATGTATCTATGCATCCTCGTGGAGATTCAAATCCATTTTGGAGTGCTGATGGAAGCAAGCTGGGTTTTCTTTCATCTCGCAGTGGCAGTAATTCAATTACCGGTGGATTATCATTTACAAGAGATGTTTGGTTTGTATGGTTAAAAAAAGATGATTGGGAAAAAACAAAATCTGATTGGGAAGAAAAAGAACCATCAACCACTTCTGAAAAGAAAGATGAAAAACCAAAAGATGCAAAAAAAGATGAACCAAAAGTAAAACCAATTCAAATTGATTTTGATAATATTCATGAAAGATTAGTTCAAGTAACAAATTTTCCGGGTGATGAATCTAATTTAATAATCTCAAAAGATGGCGAAACATTTTTCTACGTCGGAAATAGCAGTACTGCAAAAGGTGGAAGAGATTTATATAGTATCAAATGGGATGGCAAAGAATTAAAAGAACTTACAAAAGGCGGAAGCAATCCAAATTCAGTTCAAATGGATAAAGAAGGAAAGTTTTTATACTTCACCAAAACTGGCGGTTCTTTAACACGTTATGAAATTAAAACTGATAAATCAGAAGCTCTTCCATATTCTGCAAAAATAAAAATTGACTACACCGCTGAAAGAAAGCAAATCTTTGATGAAGCTTGGCGAACAATTCGCGATGGTTTTTATGATCCACAATTTCATGGAAAAAATTGGAACTCACTAAAAAAGAAATATGAGGAACTTTGTTTAATTGCTTCTACACCAAATGATTTTAGGGATATGTTTAATAACATGCTTGGAGAATTAAATTCAAGTCACATGGGTTTTACTTCTGCCGATAGAATAGAAACTCAAAAAGATCAAACTGGTTTACTAGGTGTTGAACTTTTTCCAACTAATGAAGGAATGAAAATTCAAAGAGTAATTCCAAATTCTCCAGCTGATAAATCATCAAGCAAATTAAATGAAGGTGAAATAATCATCGCAATCGATGGAAATCCATTTAATCAGGATGAAAACTTTTATCAATATCTTACCAACAAAGTTGATGAAAAAGTTTTAGTTACAGTAAAATCAAAAGACGGGAAAGAAAGAGAAATAGCAATTCGTCCAATAAATGACACTCATCAGTTGTTATACAAAGAATGGGTCGATAACAGAAAGAAACTTGTAGATGAATATTCAAATGGAAGATTGGGTTACATTCATATTCAAGGTATGAATTATCCAAGCTTTGAAACTTTTGAAAGAGAATTAACAGCTGCTGGTGAAGGCAAAGAAGGATTAGTAATTGATGTTCGTTATAATGGCGGTGGTTCAACTACAGATTATTTAATGACAATCTTAAATTACAAACAACATGCTTACACAATTCCACGTGGTGCAAGTAAAGATTTGGAAAAAGACAAACTAAAATTCCGAAATTATTATCCAACTGGAGAAAGATTAGTGTTTGCTGCATGGTTAAAACCATCAATAGCTTTGTGTAACGAAGGCAGTTATTCAAATGCAGAAATATTTTCACACGCTTATAAAACTTTAGGAATCGGTAAACTTGTAGGTTATCCAACAAATGGATCTGTAATTTCAACAGGTGGAAAACAATTAATAGATGGCTCTTTTGTAAGAATGCCATTCCGAGGTTGGTTCACAAAAGCAACTGATAAAAATCAGGAACTTGGTCCTGCTGTACCAGATATTATTGTTGAAAATAGTGTTAACTGGCTTGCAACTGGTGAAGATGAACAACTTAAAAAAGCTTGCGAGGAATTATTAAAACAAATTGATAAGAAATAATTTTAATAAAATAAGTTGTATTTGTCGGAATATTATTATTTTTACGACCGCAATTATAATAATATTCATATTGGAGGATTTTTATGGCAGTAATGATTACAGATGAATGCATTTCATGCAATGCATGCGAAGCTGAATGTCCAAATCTTGCAATTTATGGAGCTGGTACACCTTACATTCTTGGCGGACAAGAGTATGCTGCTTTGAATGAAGAACATACTTACATCGTTCCTGATAAATGCACAGAGTGTGTTGGATTTTATGATGAACCACAATGCATTCAAGCTTGCCCAACTGAAGCTATAGTTCGGGATACAAACAGAGTTGAGACTAAAGAACAACTTTTAGCAAAGAAAGAACATTTAGATGAGGTTGGAAGATAAAGTATAATTTGCTTGAGATGAGAAAGGCTGTCAAATTTTGACAGCCTTTTTGTTAATTGTTTTTACTAAATCTATTGAAATTTACTTTTAATAAAATTTGATAAATTAATGGGACAAAGAATACCACAAAAATTGTTGAAGTAACAATTCCACCCAAAATACTAAGACTAAGATTTTTCCAGAATGTTTCTCGTTCTCCCAAAATAAAAGGCAATAATGCACTAAATGTTGTTAATGATGTTAAAAATATTGCCCGCAATCTATTTTTTGTAAGTTCTGCAATTTTATTATGTTCATTAAGATTTTTAGAAATATAATTAACCAAGGTAATTGAATTAGAAACAGACAAACCAACTAAAAGCAGCATACCCGCATAAGCGCCTCTTTCAATAGTACTATCGGTAATCCAAAAAATAAATATTGACCCAATAAAAGCAAATGGAATTGCTGATATTATTATTATTGGTTTGCGATATGATTCAAAATATCCCGCGGTAATCATAAAAATTATGATTATAGATGTACCTAATATTTTCCATATCTCTATTTCTTTTTCTTCACTTTCAAAAAAGAAGTAAGTATCTTTTGTTTTTATTGAATAACCTTCGGGTACTAAAAATGATTTTATTGATGATTCCAAAAAAATATTACCAAATTTGTAAGGACCTTTGAATTCAAAACTTACATTTCTAACATATTGTTGATCAACACGATTTATTTTTGAAAGAGTTTTTTTCTCTTCAAAATTTACTAGTTCACCAATTTTTATATTTCTTTTTTGGTTATCAGTAATTATCAAATTCTCTAATTCGTTCAACTGCATTTCATTATAATTTGAATATTTAATTTTATAATTAACAGCATCATTTTCTATTCTAAACTTGTTATAAGTTACATTACCTCCAGAATTTTTAGCTATTATTGCTAACAAGTCTGTAATTGAGATTCCATATTCAAGAATTTTTTCGCGATTAACTTTACCAATTATTTCATAATTATCTTTTGTCCAGAAAAAAGCTGTTTTATCTATATCAACATTATCTACTCTTGGATTTTTAATGATCTTTTTTCTAAAATCTTCAGCCAATTTTTTTACACGTTCATAATTATAACCTTTAATTTCAACATTAAACATGCTAGAAGAAAAACCACCAGCATTTGAAAAACCAGGTCCAAAACCATAAACATAAGAATCAACTCCACCAAGATTAACTGCATAAGCTGTAATGAAATTTTTTAATAAATAAGGGAAAGCAGAATTTGCTTGTTCGGTGTTAAATTCAATTCTTAGTGTTGCAGTTTCTTCATCAATAACATTTGCAATTAGATTCTTAAAAATTTTTTTATAAGCAAGTATTTCATTTTCTAAATTTTTACAAAGTTGGTTTATTCTTTCAATTCGATTTCCATTTGGTAATTCAAGTCTTACATAAATGAATGTTTCTGAACCATAACTCCAAACATCTCCACGATTTATATGATTAAAAAAAAGATTTAACGCACCACCAAATGCATAATTGATATAAGGTTTTATTTCGCTGTAAATTTCCGTATCAAAAATTGAATTGTAAATTTCTGAAAATGGTACTTTTTCAATTCGCCCCGGCAACAGCCAAACAGGTAATCCTATAATTAAAACAAGAATAGTAATACTTAATCTTTTCCACTTTAAAACATTTTCAGCAATTTTATCATAGATTTCATATAAATATTTTGATGTTAATGATTGTTTTGAACTTGTAATATTATCTTTAAAGCTTTTTGCATATAAAAAAGGAATAATTGTAAATGCAACAATTAAAGAAGCAGTTAAAGTAAATCCAATTCCAAGTGCAAACTGCTTAAAATAAAGTTGTAACTCACCCGTTAAGAAAATTAAGGGGGTAAAGACAGAGATTATTGTAACAGTAGATATTAATAATGGGTAAAAAATATTTTTTAATAAAACAGTTAACCTTTTTTTATTTTGGTTATTACAATTTTTATCTAAATAATCTAGTACCACTATACTGTTATCAACAATAAAACCAAATCCAATTACAAAACATGATATAGTTAATATGTTCAATGTTAGATTAAACAAATAGAACAATCCAAATGAAAACAAGAGAGAAAAAAATATGGAAGAAAAAATTATAAAAGTATATTGTAAGTTTTTTAGAATTAAAAACATAATTATAAAAATTAACGTAAGAGATAAGATACTATCTTTTAATAGCTCGGTTAAATCTTTGTTTATATTTTCACTTCTGTCAAGTTCTTTTGTTAAAACATAATCGTGTGGGAACCCTTTTGCTAGTTGAATAATTTTTTGTTGAACTAATTTTGCTGTTGCTAAAGTATTTGCACCAGGTTCTTTATCAACAATTAGAGTTACAGTTTCTTTTCCGTTGATTCTGTAATAATTTTTTTCTTCCTCATAATCATCAGTAATGGTTCCAATATCTTTTAAGCGGATTGAATTACCACTTGGAAGTGTTTTAATTATTTGATTGGATATATCCTCTTTAATTTTTATTTGATTATAAATCTTTAATAAAATTCTGTTTGTATTTTTTTCAATTTTACCGGCAGACAAAATTTTCTCAATTTCTGAAATAGAATTGTTTATTTCATCTTCTGTAATATTAAATATTTTAACTTTACCATAATCTATTATTATTTCAATTAATCTTTCGGAACCGCCATTAATTTCCACATTGGATACACCATCTATATTTTTAAGTTTATATAAAACATTATCTATCAAATATTTTCTTATTTCATTAGCAGAGTGGTTAGCAGATATTGAATAAGTTAAAAAACCTTGTAAGTTTTGAAAATCTTGCGGCACATATTGCGAAATTTGTGGAGGAGTTACATCAACTGGTAAAGTATTTTTTAATGATGATAATTTCTCATTTATTTCAACACGGGTAAAATTTATATCGGTACCTGGATGAAAATCAAGATTAATTTGAGATAAACCTCTCGAAGAAACAGATGATATTTTTTTAATACCATTAATAGTTGATAATTCTGCCTCTATAGGTGATGTTACATATGCTTCAACTGCTTCTGGAGAAGTGCCATACCATGAAATTCTAACTGTTAATTTTGGATTTTCAGCATTGGGAGTTAATTCTATAGGTAAATTTAAAACTGAAATTATTCCTACAGCAATAACTACAAAGAAGAACATTGTTGTTGTTACTGGGCGAGTTAAAAAAGTGTAAAAAATATTTTTCAATTTTTTTAGGTTGTTTATTTAATCACTTTTACTTTTGCATCATGGGCTAAATTATATTGCCCTTCAATTATTACATTTTCACCCGGCTCTAAACCTTCTACTATTTCAATGTACTGTTCATTTTGTTTTCCAATCTTAACATATTTCCATTTTGCTAAATTATTTTCAACTGTGAAAACTAAAGTTCTTTTATCTCTTACAAGTAAAGCTTCTTTTGGTATTAAAATTCTGTTTTTCAAATTTTCGTTTTCAATTAATACTTTGGCAAACATTCCCGATTTAATTTTGTTCGATTGATTTTGTATTCTTATGGTTACTTTACATGTTTTTGTTTCTTTGTCTATATATGGACTAATATAAGAAACGGAGCCATAAAATTTTTCATTATTGAGTGATGGAATTTCAATTATGGAATGGTTTCCAATACTAATTTTTGATATATCACTTTCTAAAACACCAACATCAATATTTAATGTTGCAGTATTAAATAATTTACAAAGCTTTTGACCTGTAGATACTCTTTGTCCTACAACTAAATTAAAGTCTCCTATTTGACCACTAAAAGGAGCAACTATTTTTGTGTATTCTAAATTTAATTTTGCTCTTTTATAATTATTGATTGCGCTTGTTAATCCACTTTTATTTTGAATTATTTCATCTCTCTTAGCACCTGAAAAAATTAATTTCATTTCAAGTTCATTTTTCAAATCATTGTATCTCGACTCATCAATTTTACCAGTTGTGTATTCTTTCTCTAAAGCTTCAAGTTTTTCTTGATATTCTTTAGACTTTGAATCAATATTATTTTCAACTCCCGATTCTTTAGCCAAAAATCCATATTCTAGTCTTGCTTCGGTAACTTTTGATATAGCTTCATTTAGAGCAATTTCATATTCACGATTGTCAAGCTCAATTAACAAATCGCCTTTTTTAACTTGTTCACCTTCATAAATATTCAATGTTTTAATTGTACCACTTATGTTCGGAGTTATTTCTAATTCTTCAGAAGCTTTGATTATACCGTTTGCATTTGTGTAAAGAATTAAGTCTCCTTTAATTACTGGTTTTGTAACAACATCAAACACAACTTCATTGAGTTTATCATAATTTACATTTACTGTTTTATCGTTAATATTTTCTTCACTTGAATTATTTGGGTACAATATTAATGTTAAAACTATAACAATTATAATTGCTACTAAAATTGCTAACCATGATTTTATTTTCATAATTCACTCAATTTATTTTATTTCTTTTTTCCCAAAACAAATTTTTTCTTTGAAAATTTTTCTAGATAAGTATAAAGAACAGGTATTATTATCAATGTTAAAAAAGTAGATGAAACTAATCCACCAATAACAGCTAATGAAAGAGAAACTCTAAGTTGAGTTGCGGCACCAATACCAATCATCATTGGTATTAAACCAAAAATAACTGTAAATGTATTCATTACAATTGGTCTAAATCTATCCTTACCAGCTTGAACAATTGCATCGTGAATTGATAATCCTTCTTCACGTTTTCTTAAAATGAATTCTACTTTAACGACAGCATCATTATCGGCAATTCCCACGAGTATAATTAAACCCATGATTGAAATTATGTTTATACTTTCACCAAAAATAAATAGTAATAATATTCCACCTATTAATCCAAGTGGAACTGAAAATAAAATTATGAATGGAAAAAGGAATGATTCAAATTCTGAGGCGAGAACCATGTACATAAGCAGAACTGAAATAATTAAAGCAACATATAGAACTTTAAAAGCATCATTTATTTCCTCATTTACACCGCCAACTAAAATTACTTCATCCTGATTTTTGGGTAGTTTATTTATAATATTTTTTATTTTATTTATAACTTTAGTTAAACTTGTTTCATTTAGCGATGCATATATCATTGTTATTCTTGATTGATCTTCTCTCCATATTTCATTGAAACTGTTACCATATTGAAAGTTTGCTATATCCTTTATCCGTATTTTTTTGTTTTCAAATTGACAATACTGATTCATTAGATTTTTGATATCATTTCGAGTCTCTTCGGTAGATTTAATATTTATTCCAATTTTTTTATCGAAATCTGAAAAGTAAGTAATAACATTGCCCTTAACTAAATTGCTTATTTCCATGGCAGCTTGACTAACAGAAATTCCATAAGTCAAACATTTTTCTCTGTCAATTGTAATGGAATATTCTGGTGTTCCTTTTTCTATTCCAAGTCTTACTTCTTTGATACCTTCAAGTCTTGCATTATTAATTTTTTTAATTATCAGCTCTGCTTTTTCTAATGCTTTATCTACATTCTTATTTTTTATTTTTATTACTATATCATTTTCTGATGGATTAATTATTGTTGAATATGAATTTTTAATCTCTTTAAATGAATATTTAAATCCATTATTTTTATTTAAAATGGATTCTAATATTTTCCTTACATCATTATAATTTTCATAACAGTCTATTTTTATTATCAAGTTAGTTTTATTAACCGAAACTTGCTCTTTGTCTAAAAAATCAAAATCATTTACTCTGCCAATGTTCGAAACAATTGCATTTACACTTTTAATTGAAGAAATACTTTTTTCAATTTTTGAAGTTAAGTTAGCATTACCTTTTAATGAAGTTCCTGATGGAAATTCTATTTCAATCATAAATTCATCATTCTCTCCTTTAGGTATAAATTCCTTTTTCATATTAATAAAAGCAAGAACTGTAATTAATATTAATCCAAATGTTATTAGTAAAACTTTCTTTCTATTATTCAAAGACCATTCAAGTAAATTTTTATATTTTACAATTGTTTTCTCTAAAAATTTATCAGCAAGCTTAAAAAATATATTTATATTTTTTAGAATTAACTTTTCTAAAATCAAATATAATTTTACCAGTAAAAAGAAGAATGATTTGAATATGATTATAAAAGGAAGTCTTAGATAAAAAGATATTTTCCAAAATAATGATTTTTCTGAAGGGGGGTTAACTTTTAAAAATAAATTACTGTTCAAGAATACTTTATTAGTAAGTTTAAATGAATCTCTTGAAGCAAGCATTGGTATTAAAGTTAAAGAAACGATAATTGACGAAAAGAGAGAAAAAGCAATTGCATATGATTGGTCTTTAAATAATTCACCTGCAATTCCTCTAACAAAAATCAATGGAAGAAAAACTGCAATTGTTGTTAAAGTTGATGCAATAATTGGCATGGCAACTTCTTTTGACCCAACTAAAACAGCTATTTTATTATTATAACCAGAATCTTTATACCTTGATACATTTTCAATTACAATAATTGCATTATCAAGTAGCATTCCTATACCAACAGCAATACCACCAAGTGAAACGATGTTAAAATTTATATTAAACAAGTAGAGAAGTAAAATTGTAATTATAAGTGATGCTGGAATTGTTACACCAATGATAAAAATATTTCTTATGCTGCCAAGGAAAAAGAAAAGAACAATAACTGCAAGAATTCCACCATAAAATATTTCTTGTTTTACATTTGATATTGCCTGCTCAATAAATCCAGATTGATCAGAAACAATTAACAAATCATAATCAGGGTAATTTCTTTTTAACGATTCAACTGTTTCTTTAATAAGTTGAGAAATTGTTACTGTGTTTGCATCAGGTTGTTTATAAATTAAAACACCGATGGCCTCATTACTATTAAATCTTGTGAAGCCATCTCTTTCTTTAAAGTTTTCTGTAACTTTTGCAATATCTTGTAATAAAACTTTAGTTCCATGATTGTTTGATATAACTGTGTTTTTAATTTCATTAATGTTTTGGAATTCTCCCATTGTTCTTAAGGAATATCGGAATAAACCTTTCATAATATTGCCGGCTGGCAAGTTAAGGTTAGCAGATTTTAATGAATTCTCTATTTCTTCAAATGTTATGTTATAAGAAATCATTAAATCCGGATTTACTTCAATTAGAATTTCTCTTTCTAGACCACCTGTTATTACAGCTTGAGCAACGCCTTCAATTTGTTCAAATCTTCTTTTAAAAATTACACGAGCTGCTTCCTTTAAATCAATCAAACTTTTTATCTCTTCGTATGTAGATGTATGATCTACAAAGCTAATATTTGATTTACTTTTATTTTTATAAGACAGTACAAGTGTCATTATAGGAAAAGATGATGGATCAACCCGAATAATAGTTGGTCTTCCAGCCTCCTTAGGCAACGCAAAGCTTACATTATCTAATTTTTCTCTTAATGAAAGTAAAGCATATCTCATATCAGTGCCCCATATAAAATCAATAGAAATAAATGATATGCCTTCTTTTGATAATGAAGTAACTTTTTTTACACCTGTTACAGTACCAGCAGCAGACTCAAGTGGCTCTGTTATTTGTTTTTCCACTTCTTCAGCAGTAGCGTTAGGATAAGTTGTTTGAACTATTAAATGAGGTATGTTTACATTGGGCAAAAGATCAACACCTAAGCTTGCAAAAGCAAAAATGCTTAGAATTGCCAAGCCTATATATAACATTGAGATTGTTACTGGTCGTTGAATTATTTTATTAATCAAGAAATTTTTTTTTGTTTTAAATTAGCTGTTGTTTGTAATTATTTCAATTTTTTCTCATGTACAGATTTTTTTGATTTTTTTATGTTTTATTAATTAGTTTGTTTTTTATGCCCGGGCAAACTTTTTATTTTCTATTAATAACCAAATTGTTATTGCTGTAATTATTAAATTTCTTAAAATCATTGTAACCCCAAATTCACTTTTTACTATATTACTAAAACAGCCACAATCTGTCTGTATTCCTATTAAAGTACCATAAATTGCTAAAAATGTAAATGATGAAAAAAGGCATATTATTAAATTTAATATTAAGATTCTTTTATGATTATAAATCATCATAAGCGCAAGTGTTATTTCTATTACTGGTAAAAGAATTTTTATAAAATAAATCATTTTCTCAGAAATATGAAAAATCACCTTTAATGTTTCAATTGTAGGTTGCGGATTTATTAATTTAACAATTCCACTAAATATTAATAATGCAGATATAAAGTAATATAAAAAGTTATAAACAATTTTATAATTTTTAAGTATGTCTTTATTAGTTAAAATTGTTGCTTTCATTTTGCAAGATTCTTAAAATTTTCAGTTTATTTTCATTTTTATATACAATAAGTTAATTATAGAGTACATAATAAAACTTTGATAAAAAAATAATTTTAATATAATGAAGTAAAGCTTATCCTGATTTTTAATAATTATAATTCTTAATATTTAGGCAGAGTTACTATTTATATTTTATCCCAATTACAAAAATTCTTTTTTATTTATTTTTTCAATTATACTAACCAGATCTTCTTTTGGCAACAACCCCTCAACTAAATAACCATTAATGATTAAAGTGGGTGTATATCTTATTTTAATTTTTTTACCAGTTAGTATATCATTAAAAAGTATATCTTCTGTTTTAGAACTATTAAAACATTTAATTAAAGTATCTTTATTGACATCAATAGTTTTAGCTAGTTGTTCCAAGTCAATTTCTTTTTTATCATTTCTTAAATTGTATAAAATATTTTTAGTTTCATCATAAATATTAAACTTATCAGCACATATAGCAACCTTTGCATAATTGAAAGACACATTACTTGCTTCATTTGGATATTCATAATAGATAATCTGGATATCATTTCTTTCATGAATTAATTGTTTCAAAATTTCATTTACTTTTTTACAATAGGGACATTGATAATTTGAAAAAAAAATAATTTTTATATTAGCTTGTGGATTTCCACTGGTTCTAATATTTCTTAAATAGCTTTTAAAGTTATCTATTTTAGTTGGTTCTTTTTCATTATTGAAAAGTTCTTTTTTAATTACAATATATGTTATAGTTATAGCTGAAAAAAATAGAATTATATTTACAAATAAATTAATCTTCTTGATCATTTTTTACCTACAATTTTATAACGTATAATTTGCTGTGAACCAAAGCTTTTATTTCTTATACCATATAGAAAATTTCCTTTCCCGACTAGGAAAATATCATTTCGTTTAAGATCGATACTCGTTATTTTATTTCCTGATTGATCAAATACAAACCATGTATGTACATTAATATTTTTACTATATGCAGATAGCCAAATTAAATTTTCTGAAATAAAAAAATTTTCACAGACGGGCAGATATTCGGGAAATTTAGAATTAGCTTTATCAAGCAATTTACCTATTTCCCCAGGTATTTCATCTAATAAAATATTTTTTATATTACTACTTACAAACACTTTCTCAAGAGCAACATTTATTTTTTTAGTTTCATTTGTCGAGTAAATAAATTTTGAAATAAATTTTTCATCGTTGTTCATATAATAAATATTTCCATTTATATCAGCATTTATTATACCAGTTTTACCATAAGGCATTGGCGCTGTAGAAAAACCATTTTTCATTTTGTAAATAATCATTTCTCTATCGTAAACTTCAAAAGCCGGCATTAAATTTTTGAATGCCCCTTTTCGTGTTATTAATAATCCATTTATGTTTTTTGTTTTATTTAAGTTATTTGATGAAGTGTATTTTCCATATAGGACTAGAAAATATTGATTATTAATAACCCAAAAATTTTTTATACCTATTCTTTCATTACCTAAGACAACTGGATTAAGACCGTTTGGATGGATTGGCAATTTAATTTCATAAATTAATTTATTTTTATTCTTGATATTAAAAGCGCTAATTTTGGATTGTTCTAAATCCAAAATAAATAGTGTATCTTTCCACAATTCCAATCCAGTGATTGATCGAAATTCCCCAGGTCCACTACCGCGTCTACCTATTTCTTCTAAAAAATCACCTTTGTTATTATATTTCATAACATTTTTATTAATTAAATCTCCAACATAAATATTACCATAATTATCGACACCAATACCTTGAATCAGCCCAACTTTATTATCATCAATTTGTAAATCCTCCTTTAAATTAAATTTATTTTGAGCAATAATGTTGAACGAAAATAAAATAAAAACGATGATTAATTTCATAACTGTACTTCTCCTTAAAGTTTTAAAAAGAAATGATGTGCATGTTATTTCAAATTAACAACATGCACATTGTTAAATTTAGTAACCATTTGTCAAACAGCTACAATTAAATACACCTGTTTTTAACATCAATTTACTCTGTTATAGTACTGCCATTTGGCAAACAACTACAATCAAATACACCAGCTTCACATGGTCCATCGCATTCACAACATGCCCACAAAGTTGAACAACATTTGTTTTTGGCTGCAAAAATGTCATCATGAAAAATAAATAACGAACCGCTAGCAATAAGTAAAATTGAAAGTGGTTTGATTAATAACTTTTTCATAGTTATTCTCCTTTTTTTATTAATTAGTTTGTTTTTTATGCCCGGGCAAACTTTTAATAATGAAGTAAAGGAAAAAATTTAAGTGGGTATTTTATTTTACAGGTAATTACTCATTTTACCCTCATTAACTTGTAAAATATTTTTTGGTTTATTTTTGGCTGTAATATATATATATATATAAATTGTCAAGAGGAAAATTATAATTATAAAAAATATTTTTTAACTGTATCAATATTAACACTATTTATTTCTTCAGAATAAATTATTCTTCCTTCTTTATTCAATATTAAACATAATCCTTCACCTGAATATGTTTCTAACTCTTTTACTAATTTGCTTTTTGTTACAAGGTTAACTTTATCCAATATTCCAACCGTATATAATGCTGCAATAAAATTTTTATTTTTATATTAATTTACTAATGAATCAATATACATATCAATTGTATAATTATCATTATAAGATATTGTTACGACATTTGTTATAATGTCTTTATTTATTATAAATAATAATGGAGTTTTAGGATATGCTAAAACACGTCTGATAGAATCATGAACGTCATTAATTACAAAAATATTATCAATATCTAAATTAGCCTGTTCAAATTCGGAATGTATGTTTGAAGCAGAGCTTATAATAATTACGTTTCTATTTTGGGATGTATATTTTTTAATTACTTTTAATGCTTTTACAATACAACTTGGACAATCGAAACCATTATATAATAAAATTAGATATTCTTTATCAATTTTAATTTTGTTTTCAGCTAAAAAATTTCTTATGTATTTTATTTTTGTATTTATTTTTTTGTTAATAATACTATTATTTTCATGTCTAGACGAATGAACCGAAGTATCTATGAAAATTATAACAGAACTTATTATTAATATTAAGATAAATATTATTTTTTTCATTACTTAACTTTAAATGTGTAAATTTTATTTGTTTCTGGACTATAAGAAAGAATATTATTTGTATCAGCACAAATTGCAGTAAAATAAGTTAAATTGTTAGAGAGCTGGAAGTAATCAACTTTTGAAATGGAAAAATCATTAGCAATTTTTAATACACATAATATATTACTTTGTATTTCCTTTAGAGAATTATCATTATTATGAATTAATAATAAATATAATTTTTCTTTTAATAAAAAAGCATCATTTATTAATAAAATACTTTTACGATTTTTTATATCTTTTTTATATTCACTCTCAGACAACTTATATCTTTGTTTAATATATTGAATGTAATTAAATTGTATCTCAGATAATAAATTTCCATTTAGATCATATATTTCAAAAAAAGGTTCTGACTCGGGGATAGCTAATATATATTTATTTCTTAACAAAAATATTTTTCTTATACTTCTTCCCTTATGTACTAATCCATTATTAAAAATCCATTTCCCAAATGATTTGATCAATTTATTACCATAAAATTTTGAAATTGGATAATTCATATAAGGGGTTGAGAGAAATATTATATTGTTATTTACAATAAAATTTGAATTTCTTATACCATATTTTGAAAAATCATAGTTTTTCAAATATCTTTTTGTTTTAATATTAAAAACATTTATGCGTGTATTAAATTCGTCTATTACATACAAAGAATCTCCATTAATAAAAATAAATCCTGATGTTATTAGTTCTCCAGGTCCATGCCCATATGTTCCAAAAGTATGAATTTTTTCGCTACTTTTTGTTAGCTCAATAATTCGTTGATTTCTATAATCTGATACAAATAATTTTTTATCATACAAAATCATTGAATAAACTGTGGATAAATAGCTTGAATCAGATAATACTCCTATAGAATCAATTGGATTTATTAATATTAAATCTTTTCTTTTTTCATGTTGGCAACCTATTAATTCTATAATTATAATTAGTAAATATAAAATAACTTTATTTTTAATCTTAATTTTCATAAAAATATAATTTTATTTGAACTTTTAAAAATTAATAACTATCAAATGAGTTGGATTTTTCTTTACTCATTTGATAGTTTAAAATTATTTTCTAACAATTAATAACAGTACCATCACATTTAACCCAATAACTTCCTCTTTCACAGTGTCCATTATCACTTGAGCATTCAACAAAATCATTCACATTATTGCTACAAGCTGACCTAACTGTGCAATATGCTTGTGGTAGTGCAGAAAGTGATACTACCATTGTAATTAAAACAATAACAACAAATATTAACTTTTTCATAATTATTCTCCTTTTTTTATTAATTAGTTTGTTTTTTTATGCCCGGGCAAACTTTTAATAATGAAGTAAAGGAAAAAATTTAAGTGGGTATTTTATTTTACAGGTAATTACTCATTTTACCCTCATTAACTTGTAAAATATTTTTTGGTTTATTTTTGGCTGTAATATATATATATATATATAAATTGTCAAGAGGAAAATTATAATTATAAAAAATATTTTTTAACTGTATCAATATTAACACTATTTATTTCTTCAGAATAAATTATTCTTCCTTCTTTATTCAATATTAAACATAATCCTTCACCTGAATATGTTTCTAACTCTTTTACTAATTTGCTTTTTGTTACAAGGTTAACTTTATCCAATATTCCAACCGTATATAATGCTGCAATAAAATTTTTATCATTCATTTCCATTATTATATAAGGTTTAGAATATTTTATTTGGTTATCATTTAACAATTTATTTAGAACTGTTATTAAACATTTACCACATGAATTTATTGGTTTAGTAAATATTATACTTTCTTTTTCACTTTTTTCAATATTTATTTCTTGTAATAATTCTTTAGATGCCATTTCATCTTTTAATTCTTTGGATATAGTCGAATTATTATCTACTCTTTTTTTATATCCCAATAAATATTTATTGCGGTAGTAATTAAAACAACTATAACTATAATTAATAAATAATTTCCTTTCATTAATCTTTTTAATTTTTCCATTTTTATTAATTCATTGTAACAAATTTTTAATAAAAAATAATTTTTCATTAAATCTAATTTTACTTAAAAGTTCGATTTATATATAAGTAACCCAATCAAGGCAATTATTTTATTAATACTTTAAATGAATATTTAT
>JARGDL010000007.1 GCA_029210465.1 Stygiobacter electus | reverse complement strand
TTTTTTAACATAAAAGATGTCTCTATAATATTTTTTTAATAAATACTTGACAAAATAAATTAATCAACTTATTTTTGAATTGTTATTCATTAATAATTATGAGAATTAAAGAAGGTAATAAAGAAAAAGATATTTTAGAAGCTGCTATTAAAGTTTTTGCAGAAGTGGGATACCATAAAGCAAAAATTGCAAAAATAGCAGAAGTAGCAGAAGTTGCCGCTGGGAGTGTTTATCTTTATTTTAAAGACAAAGAAGACATACTTTTGAAAATTTTTGAAAACATCTGGCGCAAGCTATATACTGAATTAAAATCAATAAAAGAAAATGATGACATTTCCCCTTTTGAAAAATTTGATTCGATGATTGATTTAATATTCGATATTTATATTGAAAATCCTAATCTTGCTTTAGTATTTGTTAATGAACAAAATCATATTCAAAGAAGTGCAGAAGAATATTTTACAGAATATTATGAAAAGTTTTTAAACCTTGGTGAAGAGATAATTAAAGAAGGTATTCAAAAAAATCAAATTAGTTCATCTGTTGACATAAAAATATTAAGATATTTCATTTTTGGAGCCATTAAAACACTATTACAACATTGGGCAGTTGATCCTAAAAATTATCCATTAAATAAAATTCGTCAAAACATAAAGTTTATTATCAAATATGGTATAGAAAAATAATTTTTTAAATTTATTATGAATATTGATTCATTATACAGGTATAATATGAAAAAATTTTATTTGATTTTTATTTGTTTGATTAATACAACCTTGTTATTTCCACAAGAAATGAAATTAAATTTATACGATGCAGTAAATATTTCATTAGATAATAATTTACTTATTAAACAATATGAAGAAAAATATAATCAGAAAAATTTTGATTATAAATCTAGTTATGGCAACTTTTTACCTAACATAAATTTTGCTTTGAGTTATACTCACTTGAATAAAGATATGGATATTAATCTGGATCCAATTCGAGATGTTATAATAAATTTACAGTCATCAAATCAAGTTGAATTTGCAAACATCTATAGCATTTTATCAGGTAAATCTGGTTTAACAGATGCTCAAAAACTTCAATTAAAAAACCAATTCTCTTCAATTTTAAACAATTTGATACCAAGTTTTCAAGAAACGTTTAAGGAACAAAATTATTATACAGGGACTTTTACAATTACTCAACCAATTTTTGTTGGTGGTAAATTATTAGCAGCAAATAGATATGCTTTTAATGAATTAAATTCCTCAAAATATGAACTACTAAAAGTTAAAAATGACATTGTTTTACAAACAATTGACTCTTATTTAAAAGTTGTTTTACTTCAGAATATTGTAACAACAAGAAAAAATATATTAAATGGTATAATTGGACATAAATTAAAAGCAGAAAAATTATTTAGCGAAGGATTAATTGCTAAACACAATTTACTTAGAACTGAAGTTGCATTAGCTGAAGCAGAAAGAAATTTAGATAAAGATATAAATAATCTTGCACTTTCAATTGAATCATTCAAAACTATAACTAATATTGACAAAAATTATTCAATTATCTTTATTGATTCATTAAAATATATTCCTACAACCTTTAATGTTGATTCATTAAAGTCAATTGCATTCGATAATCAACCAATTTTAAAAATCCTTGAGGCAAAAAAAGAGGTTGCTACCAGTAATTACAATTTTGTAAGATCGGCTTTTTTGCCTTCTTTGTTTGCATTTGGTAAATATGAAATTTATCCTGAATACCTTTCAAGTTTAGAACCACGTTGGGCTGTTGGTATTCAATTAAATTATAATCTTTTTAATGGCTTTAAAGATTACTTGAAATTGCAATCGGCTAAACATCTTCAAGAAGAAGTTGATCTTATTGAAAGAGATACAAAATCAAAAATTGAATTATTACTAACTAATACAAATTTGGAAATAACTAATAAAATAAATGATTATCATAAATTGATTTCTTCTTTAGAGTTGGCTAAGGAAAATTTAAGACAGAATGAAAAAAGATTTGAAACTGGTATGGGTACTTCTTTAGAAGTAATAGATGCTCATTTATCCCTTGAAAAAGTTGAATTGGAAAGAAGTACAATTTTGTATCAATATTATTTGACTTTAGCGAATCTATACTTACAATTAGGTAAAACACAAGATTTCTTCAAAGTTTGGAATAATTAGGAGATTAAAATGAAAATAAAGACGAATAAAATTGTAATGGTGATACCATTTTTAGTTATACTAATATCTCTAATCTTTATAATAAATAACTCTCTCCATAAAGAAGAAATAGTTATTAGCGGAATAGTCGAAGCAACAGAAATTGATGTTTCATCAAAAATTCCTGGTAGAATCGATTCAGTTTTAGTTGGAAAAAGTGACAAGGTTAAAAGAGGGCAAATATTAGCTATTCTTGAAAGCAAAGAAATGGATGCTAAAGTGGAACAAACAAAAGCATTAATGGAAGCAGCAAAGGCTAAATATCAATTAGTGAAAAATGGCGTTAGAAGTGAAGAAAAAGAAGCTACTCAAAAACTTTTTGAACAAGCAAAATCTCAATTTGATTATGTAAGCAAAACATATGAAAGATTTATAAAACTTTTTAATGATAAAGTAATTTCACAACAAGAGATGGATGAAATGGTATTTAAATATCAAGCTGCTAAATCACAAATGGAAGCTGCTAAGGCTAAATTAAATTTAGTTAATAAAGGTGCAAGAGATGAAGAGATTACTGCTTCAGAACAATTGTTCTTTCAAGCTGAGAATGCTTATAAAGAGGCACTGGCTTATTATGATGAATTAAAACTTAAATCTCCTATTGATGGAGAAGTTTATCAAATAATTGCTGATGAAGGTGAAATTATTAATAGCGGATATCCCATTGTGACAATAATAGATAAAAGCAAATATTATGTAACAATTCAAATTCGTGAAGATTTATTAAGTAAAGTTAAAATTGGTAGAATAATTCAAGGGACTATACCATCATTGAACAATAATAACTACGACTTTAAAGTAGATTATATAGCTCCAATGGCTGATTTTGCAACCTGGAAACCAACTAATCAAAAAGGTGATTTTGATTTACGCACTTTTGAAATTCACTTAAAACCATTAAAATTTCTTGAAGATTTAAAACCTGGAATGACAGTTAATTTCATTTTATAATTATGACATCGGCATATATTAAAATATTACTTAGAGAATTTAATAGGATATTTGAAAGAAAAACTTTGTATTTAATTTCTATCATTTTACCAATAATAATTTTTTTAACATATGGATTTATTTACAAGCAAGAAATCATTAGAGAAATTCCTGTCTCAATTTATGATAATGATAATTCTTCCCTATCCCAAAAAATAATTGAACAAGTCGAATCTTCCAGCTCATTAAGAATAGTAAAATATAATTTTAATCTGGAAGAAGTTAAGAATGATTTTAAAAGTGGAAGTGTTCACGCCGCTTTTTATATCCCAAAAGGATTTGAAAAGAATATTAAAATGAATAAGAATTCAACAATTGTGGTTTATATTAATTCATCAAACTTAATTTTTAACAATATTATACTTAAAGATGCAACAACTATTATAAAAACAGTTTCAGCTTCAATCTTACTAAAAAAAATTAGATCTAAAGGTAACTCTTTTAATAAATCTCTTGATATTATTAATCCAGTTAGAATTGAAACAGCAAGCCTTTATAATTATAATTATAGCTATTTGAATTATTTAGTTCCAGGACTTATTGGATTTACTTTGCAAATGATGATTATGATTTCTTCAGTCTTAGTTTTTTCATCTGAATTTTCTCATGGAAGTTTTAACGAATTAGTAAGAATATCAAAATTTAGTTCATTCAATATTATTATTGGAAAATTAACATCTCATTTTTTAATTCATATTACAAACATTTTATTAATACTTTTTATCATATTTCCTTTTTTTAACATTCATGTGAAAGGAGCATACACTAATTTATTTTTTATTTATATAATTTTTGTATTAACAAATTTGTTAATAGCATTTGCCGTTTCTTCATTAATAAAAGACCAACAACTTGCTACTGAAGTAGTAGTGTTTTTTAACACTCCGGCATTTATATTCAGCGGTTTCACCTTTCCACTTTGGGCTATGCCAAACATTCATGCTTCAATTGCATATACAATGCCTTTTACTTATTTCATAAATTCATCCATAAAAATAATGTATATGAATTGTAGCTTGAGTTATATCAAAAATGAAATATTAATATTCTCTGCTTTAATTATGATTTCATTGGTAATTACATTTTTATCAATCTCGTATAAAATTAAAAATTCTAACAAAGATTTAGATTAAACTATAAAATGAATGCAATAAAAATAATTTTTTATAGAGAAATTAGACGTATAATAAAAGATAGGAATCTGATTACTATTCTTTTAATTGCTCCAATTTTTTATGCTTTTTTTTACAGCTCTATTTACATTAACAAATCCGAAATAGATGTCAATATAGTAGTTGTAGATAATGACAATTCTTATTTATCAAATTTTTTAATTAGAAATCTTGATGCACACAAATTGATAAAAGTAAAAAAAATAAGCAGAGACTTTTTCCATGCTAAAAATGATATTAATAAATTAGAAGAATTTGGGATTTTATATATTCCCAAAAATTTTGAAGCAACTTTAAGAAATGGTAGAGGTACTACAGTAAAATTATTTTTAAACTCTACAAGGTTTTTAATTTCAAATGACATTAATAAATCAATTAATGAAGTAATCAACAATTTTAATTCAAACATCAAATTAAAATATTTTCTTTCTCAAGGGTTCAATTACAAACAATCATTTGGAATGATTGAACCAATCCATGCTGATATTCGTAATTTATATAATATAACAGAAAGCTACGGCGACTTTTTAATTCCAGCTGTATTAATTTTAATATTACATCAAACATTATTAATTGGCCTTTCAGAAAGTTTTGCAAAAGAAAGAGAATTTTCAACATTAAGAATTTTACAAAAATTATCTAATAATTCTATAAATAAAATTATTATTGGTAAAAGCTTATTCTATTTAATTCTTTATTCATCATATTCAATGTTTCTATTTGGTTTAGTATTAAATTTATTTAAAATTAATTTTTCAGGTCATATAATTCCATTCATAATAATTACTTTCATAACAATACTTTCAATTATTTTCTTTAGCATTTTTATTAGTTCATTTTTCCCAAGAAAAATTTTAGTTATTCAATTTTTATCATTAACATCATATCCAATATTTTTAATTTCAGGATTTAGCTGGCCACAAGAATCATTACCATTTTTCTTAAGAATATTTTCTTGGTTAATTCCTTTCACTCCATATTCAAACGCATTTATAAAAATTTATCATATGGAAGCATCTTTTGAAAATATTTATTTGATAATAATTCATTTAATTATGATATCAATTCTATACTACGTACTTTCTTACATAAGGATAAATCACTTAATTAAAAAACAAAAATGAGGTTAATATGAAAAAATTAATCAAAGCAGCTTTATTTATTTATGTTTTATTTATTAGCTCAGTTTATGCCCAAAATAGTTTTTCAATTGGTTTGGTTGGAACTAGATTTGAAAACATTGGCGATGGTCAAAAACTAACTGAAATTGAAGTCCCTTTTGGCTATGGAATAATTTTAGGTTATAATATTAACAAAGATTTCACAGTAGCGTTTACTGGTGAATACTTTAAAGATGACTTAAAGAATAATTTGGGAGATGAAACTGATTTACGCACTCACCTTTCAGCTTATTTTACTCCTTTTGATACTAATGTTATTAGACCATACTTTTCTTCTGGAATTGTTTATACCTACAGAAATTACAATTACAGATTAAATGGTATTGAAGAGACCAAAAATATTTTTGATGCCAGATTTGGTGCAGGTGTTGATTATAATATTATTCAAAATGTGTATTTAAATTTTGATGCAGGTATTTATTCTGATGGACTTAATATAGTTGGCTGGAGTTCAAGTGTTGGACTTAGAATTAGTCCACGATTTTTTTAATTCCAGCTATCTTCATAAACCCCCTCAAGGCAGCGGTTAAATCCGCTGCTTTTATTTTAAAGCTTGTTATGAGTTTATTATTTTTTCTAAAAATTTATCAAATACATAATTCGATTCTTTTGAATATCTTTCTAATTCAATATATCGCTTTAATTCTTCATTCATCTTTTCTATAAATTCTTTTTCATCATATTTACTATTGAGTAAGTTGATTGAGAAAATCCAGCTCAGTAGTTCATCAAAACTTTCTTTGTGATAAAAGGTAACGCCTTCATATTGATTTACACCAAGAAATAATTTTATCGCTTCTTCTTCAAATAGATGTTGAATTAGTGAATTATTTTCTTTTTCAAATTTCGTTTCAACATCTTTTTTAGAATTTCGTTTATCATCGTTAAATAAGTGAGTATATTGTTCTTCGTAATGCAATATGATATTTAGTAAAAGGATTGATCTATCTACTTCGTAATCTCCTTTGCCAAGTCGTGAAATCATTTTTCTAACAGGAATATTCAGCATCATCTTTTCAATAAAATTATTACCGTTAATTTCTTCTTCGTCAACAAATAATTTTTTTAAAGTGGATATTACTAAATATTGAAGCAATAAAATTGAATTCTCTTTGTAATCAGTATCTGTACTTAAAATAAATGGTTGGAAATTATTTCTATGAATTGAATCCGGTTTGAAAGATAAATATTTATTAATTAATGAAGCTCTTACTTTTACTTTCTTTATCAAATCAGAAAATTCAACAACATTATTTTTACCATTCATGCTAAGTGCATAATGCTTAATAATAATATTAATTAATTTATTATATTTTTTAGTTAATAACTGACAACAATCGATTGAAATTTTTTCTTCACTGAGAACTACTTCATTTATAAATTCTTGTACTGCAGTTTCATCAAAAATATTTTCGAAAGCATTATGGATCGGTTTGAGTTTCATTTCTGCAAGTGCATATTTTATTGAAGGAACACCTTTCCCTTTTAGCTCCATTTCAAGTTTTTCATAATCTCCTTCGGCATCATATACTTCATGAAAATCTAAAAAGACTTTATACTTAAAAGCTCCCAATTCAACATAAAATCCTTCGAAAGTAAGTTCACTTCCGGATTTCAAATATTCGAGATTAGAAATATGTTCACGATAAATATAATAGTGTTGAAGAGTTGGTTTAATTCGGAGAGCTTCTCCAAGAGTTTTAGTTTGCAATTCTTTTTTATCATTTACAGAAATTAATTTTGGTGTTGAATGGAAAATTTTTCCAGATACACTTTGATATTTGTTATTGTAAAAAACAATTGCACGTTCTCCTTTTTCACTGTTTGTAAAGGCAAATACATTTTCATCAATATTACCATAATCATTAATAAAATCATAAAACCAAAAGTTTGACACATGACTGAATAAATATCTTTTTTTAATAAGGGGAAAAATTTCTCTTTCATGTCTTTCAATTAACCATTGATTTGGAGTTTCATTGTAGTAAGCTCTTTGATATTCCATTCCATATTTTTCATGATAACCTTCAATTTGTCCATGAGCAAACATTGGTAATCCTGGTAGAGTTACCATCAATGTACAAACACCAAAATATTTATCATCACTACCAAACTGTTTAATTGCAGTTTCTTCATCAGGATTGCTCATAAAGTTTACATATCGTTTCAAAATTTCTGGTTCGAATTCAAGAGTTTCTGTAATTAGTTTTTTGTATTTATTATTTTCTTCTTTCATCAACATGTGCATAAAAGCAGAATTATAAACTCTGTGCATACCAAGAGAACGAACAAAGTAACCTTCGAGTAGCCAAAAAGCTTCGGCTAGTAAAAGAGTTTCTGGCATTTCATTGTTAATTCTATCAACAACTTCACGCCAAAATTCAATAGGAAATTTTTGATCGAATTCATCTTTTGTCATTGAAAAATCTGCACGAGAAGGAATATCACCGCCTCGTCCGGGTTCAGGATACCACAATCTTGAAAAATGTTTTTTGGTCAAAGTCATTGCGGCATCAAATCGAATAATAGAAAACTTTTTAGCAACATCTAAAATTTTTTGGATAACTGCTTCTCGAACTTCTTTTTCTAACAAGTTTAATTGTGCAGTATCGTTCCATGGCATATTTGTTCCATCATTGCCATGATAAATATATTTTACTTCACCAGTTTTATTATCAATTCTTTGAAAAACAACAGCCGCATCAGTTCTTCTCCAATAACCATCTTCAATTCTAATTTGAACTGAATCATTATCTGATAAATTTGGACCATGAAACGAATAATTTGGAAATGGTGATTGACTTGTTTGTATAAAATAATTTGGATGATTGATTATCCAATCTGAAAATATTCCGGTATGATTTGGTACCATATCACTTGCTAAACGAATGCCTCTTATTTTACAACGATGATTTAGATTATTATATGCCTCTTCACCACCGAGATCATGTGCAATAATATAATCGTACAATGAATAAGCAGAAGAAACAGCATCAATATTTCCCATCAAATGTTTTATTTTTTTTGATGCACTGCTTCGTTCCCAAATTCCTATTAACCATAAACCATTAAAATTCCATCTTGCTATAAGATCTAATTCTTCATCTGGAACTTGATCAAGTCTTTTAATTTCTCTTTTATATTTTTTAGAAAGTTGATCTAACCACACATAAGTATTTTTTGCTAATAACACTACATTGGGCATCCAATCAATATCTTGTGTAAAATTTTCAGGCTCTACAAAATCTTTCCATGAGTCCTGAGCATACTTGTAACCAGATTTTCCAAGAGTTAAAAAATCTAAATTAGATTTGCCTTTATAATCCGGAGTTACAGTCGGTGCTCCTCCAAATCCAGTATGCTGAATTACAAATTCTTCTTTAAATAAATCTTTACTGCTTAATATTCTTTTAATGAATTTATCACTAATTAGAATACCAAATTTTTCTTTTATAAAATCTAATTGTGCTTCAATATCATTTGGATTATTTATAATTGGTAATTTGAGAAGTGTAAATATATCTTGATTAAGTGGACTAACTTTTTTTTCATTTTTAAAGAATTCTTCAAGTAATTGAATTGCATTTTGATAAATTAATTTTTGACCAAGATAATTCTCATCGAATAGTTCTTTAATTTTTGTATTCGATGGATTAAAGTTTGCAAAGTACAAAAGAATTAATTCCTCAAGTGTAATAAGAGTATTTGCTCTTTCATCAGTAAAGGAATTGAGATAATCATAAATTTCTTCTTTACCTTTATAAACATTTAACGGTGGATAAACAGAACAAAATTCAAAAAGAAGTTTTTTTACTTTATCATCACCAAGTTCTTTGTTTAATTTGTAAAACGCTCTTTCAAAAACACCGGGATTAATTTGAGTTTCATAAATTCTAAAAATGAAATGATAAATTTCATCAATAAGTCCAAATGCATTTATCAACCCGGCTGAAACATGATCTTCAACATTTCTTTTGTCATTAATTTTTTTTACAAAATTTCTTACAGCAACAAAATTTGCAAAAATTACATTTCCATTTAAGGAAAAAAGTTCATCAGATAATTCATATTTTTTTCTGACTTCTTTTGCAATATGAAATTCAAATTTCAAATTCGACATATTAAACTCAAACCATTTTAATTACGTTCTTAATATAATGATAAGATTTTTGAAGTTAAACTTCACTTTGATTATAAAAACCTATTCACCTATTTTTGAGCCGCTTATTTTAAGGAAAGTATGTCAGTTACACCATTAATGACACAGTACGCAAAGATAAAAGCAAATTATCCAGATACAATTTTGCTTTTTAGAGTTGGAGATTTTTTTGAAACTTTTGAAGAAGATGCAAAATTAGCTTCTAAAGTTTTGGGAATAACTTTAACTAAACGTGCAAATGGTGCCGCTGGTGATGTTCCTTTAGCCGGATTTCCACATCATGCTATTGATTCATATTTGCCAAAATTAGTTCGTTCTGGTTACAGAGTAGCAATTTGCGAACAGCTTGAAGATCCCAAATTTGCAAAAGGAATTGTTAAACGTGATGTAATTGAAATTGTTACTCCAGGTGTTACAACTTCTGATAAAATTTTAGATCATAAAAAAAATAATTATTTGCTATCAATTTATATTGAAAATGAAATTGCAGGATTAGCATTTGTTGATATTTCAACTGGTGAATTTCAGGTTTTTGAAGTTTCAGAAAATAATTTTACACAGCAACTTGAAAATATTCACCCATCGGAAATTTTAATTCCCAAAAAACATAAAAACTTTCTTGAGCAAAAAATTCAAAAAATTTTACCTTCTACAAGAATCACAAAAATTGATGATTGGATTTATGACTTTAACTATGGTAACGATTTACTTATTAATCATTTTAATATAAAAACTTTAAAAGGATTTGGAATTGAAAACTACAAGAATGGTATTTGTGCCGCTGGTTCAGCTCTAAATTATTTGAAGGAAACACAAAAGACAAACCTGAATCATATTAATAAAATATCACGGTACAACCCTTCTGATTTTATGATTCTGGATTTTTCCACTAAAAGAAATTTAGAAATTACATTTACAATTCAAGGTGGTGAACGGGAAGGTTCATTAATTTCTATTCTCGATAAAACTGAAACATCAATGGGTGGAAGACTTTTAAAGAAATGGATTACTTCCCCACTTCGAAAATTAGAACCTATTTTGCAAAGACAAAGTTGTATAGATGAATTTGTAAATAATAAAATTGTAAGACAAAATATTAAAAATGAATTAAAAGAAATCGGAGATATTGAAAGACTTGCTTCAAAAGTTTGCACAGGAAGAATTAATCCACGTGAAATAGTCTTGCTAAAAAATTCATTTAAAAAAATTCCACTTATAAAACAAATACTTGACCAATCAACAAATGAATTTATTACTTCAATAAATGTTAAATTAAATCCTCTTTCTGAAATTGTAGAATTAATCGAAAATGCTATAAATGATGATCCTCCAATTTCATTGAGCGATAGCGATGTTATTAAAAATGGTTACAATAAAGAGTTAGATGAACTAAGGAATATTTCATCAAATGCAAAAAATTGGATAGCTGAGCTTCAGAAAAGTGAAAGAGAAAGAACGAGAATACCTTCACTCAAAGTTAGTTACAATAAAGTATTTGGGTATTATATTGAAATTAGCAATGCACACAAAGATAAAATTCCTGATAACTATATTCGCAAGCAAACGCTCGTCAACAGCGAAAGATATATAACTCCGGAACTGAAAGAATATGAAGATAAAATTTTAAATGCTCATGAAAATATTTTAAATCTTGAATTCAAAATTTTCGAAGAAGTAAGAAATGAAATTGTAAAACATGTTGAAGAAATTCAGGAGAATGCAAAACTAATTGCAACATTAGATTGCTTTCAATCTTTTGCAGAATGTGCAGTTGAATATAATTATTGCAAACCCGAATTAAATGAATCTGATGCAATTGAAATCATAGAAGGAAGACATCCGGTTGTAGAAAGAATTTTATCCCCATCAGAAAAATTCACTCCAAACGATTGCAAGTTGTCATCATCAGAAAATCAGATAATAATTTTAACTGGTCCAAACATGGCCGGTAAATCAGTTTATCTTCGTCAAATTGGATTAATTGTTTTACTAGCTCAAATTGGTTCTTTTGTTCCTGCAACTAAAGCATCAATTGGTTTGGTTGATAGAATTTTTACAAGAGTTGGTGCAAGCGATAATATTTCAGCTGGTGAATCAACATTCTTAGTTGAAATGCAGGAAGCTGCAAACATATTAAATAATGCTACAAGCAAAAGTTTAATATTGCTTGATGAAATCGGAAGAGGAACTAGTACATTCGATGGGATCTCAATTGCCTGGGCAATAACTGAATATTTACATGATAATCCATTACTTCAAGCAAAAACTTTGTTCGCAACTCATTATCATGAACTAAATGAAATGGCAGATATTTTTCCACGTATAAAAAATTACAAAGTTGAAGTCCGTGAATATGGCGATAAAGTTATTTTTCTACATAAAGTAAGTGAAGGCTTTGCAGATCATAGTTATGGAATTCAAGTTGCACAAATGGCTGGTTTACCAACTTTTGTTACTAAACGAGCAAAAGAAATTTTAGCTAATCTTGAAAGCAAAGAATTAACACCTTACGAAATGAAAAAAGTTAAAATTGCAAAACAAAAGCAAACTGATGAGTTACAAATCAATCTATTTGAAATAAAAGATGATTCCATTAGAAAAGAAATTTCAGAAATACCAATTGATGATCTTACACCAATTCAGGCATTGAATAAATTAAATGAACTAAAAAAGAAAATTGATGATGAAAATTAATTTAATAGCATACTTATTAATTACTGTTTTTTTGATTTCTTGCGAAAAAAACTATACACCTGAAGAAAAATTTTATATTTCATCAATTGAACAAGAAAGAAAAGAAAAAAATGAATGGATGAAAAACGATCCGGATTCACCATTTAACTTAAAGAGCAAAGTTGAATTTCATGATTTAAATTATTTTGACGTAGACCCAAAGTTTGTATTCTCAAGTAAGTTATATTTCTATGATAAAAAAGATACAATTACAATATTCGGAACTAAAGGTGAACCAAGAAATGTTTTAAGAATCGGGTACTTAAAAATAAATTATGAAGGAAAAGATTATAAAGTAAATGTATATGAAAGTCAAACTATAAATGGAAATATTTATCATTCTATTTGGTTTACAGATCTAACAACAAACAATGAGACTTACGGAGTAGGTCGTTATCTTGACTTTGAATTGAATGAAGATCCAAATTATATTTACAAAGTAGATTTTAACTTAGCTTATAATCCATATTGTGCATACTCAGCAGAATATTCATGTGCAATACCAACAAAGGAAGATTATATTCCTATTAAAATTTTAGCAGGTGAAAAAAAATTTCATGATTAAAAAGGAGAAATAAATTGGTAGTTATTTTACAAAAAAATGCAACTGAGCAACAAATTGAAAATATTATAAATCATTTAAAGAGTTTTGGTTTTCAAATTCATCAATCAACTGGTGCAGAAAAAACTATAATCGGAGCAATTGGAGTAAAACCAAACTTTGATATTCGTAATATTAGCATACTTGACGGGGTTGAAGAAGTATATCGTGTTACAACTCCATTTAAATTAGCCAGTAGAAGTTTTCAAGAACATAACACAATTGTAAAAGTAAAAGATGTTGAAATTGGCGGTAATAAACTTGTGATGATGTCAGGTCCATGTTCAATTGAAACCGAAGAACAAATTTTTAAGTTAGCAAAAATAGTTGCTGATTCTGGTGCAAAAATTTTACGCGGCGGTGCTTTCAAACCAAGAACATCACCATATACTTTTCAAGGCTTAGGTGAAGAAGGTTTAAAATTAATGAGAGCAGCAGCTGATGAATATAATTTATTGGTAATAACTGAAGTAATGCAAAATGAACAAATTGATTTGATTTATAAATACACCGATATCTTTCAAGTTGGTGCACGCAACATGCAAAATTTTTCTCTCTTAAAAGAACTTGGCAAAGTTGATAAACCAATAATGTTAAAAAGAGGAATTGCGGCAACAATAGAAGAATGGTTAATGTCTGCGGAATATATTTTATCTGGCGGAAATAAAGATGTTATATTATGCGAAAGAGGAATTAGAACTTTTGAAAATTATACAAGAAACACTTTCGACCTTTCTGCAATTCCTGTTGTTCATAAAAAAAGTCATTTACCGGTAATTGCAGATCCATCTCACGCAACTGGATTAAGAGATCAAGTACCACCAATGGCTCGTGCCGCTGTTGCAGCTGGTGCTGATGGATTAATGATTGAAATACATCATGATCCTGAAAAAGCTTTAAGTGATGGGCCACAAGCTTTATTACCTGAGACCTATCTTAAACTCATGGATGAACTTCAAAATATTGCTGAAGCTATTGGCAGGACTTTGATTTGAAAGTAAAAAGTATTTCAATTTTAGGATTAGGGTTAATTGGTGGCTCTATTGCAAAATCATTAAAAGCAAGTGAAACCACCTTTAAAATTTTTGGATATGACAAAGATGAAATTCTTGAGCAAGCTCTTTCACAAAATGTGATTGATGAAAAACTTGCTTCAATTGAAGAATCAAAAAAATCTGAAATAATTTTTCTCTGCTTCCCTTTAGATTTGTCTCTCAAGGTTTTTAAAGAACTTGCACCAAAATTAGATTCATCAAATCTTATCACAGATGTTTGCGGAGTAAAAAATATTTTTCACGAAGAATGGAACAAAATAAATTCAAAAGGTTTTTTTGTTGGCGGTCATCCAATGACAGGCAAAGAAGTAAGCGGATTTCAAAATTCTGATTCTCTCCTTTTTGAAAATTCAATTTATATTTTGACAAATGAAGTGAAAGATTATTTCGCTTGGAATGATTTTATCGAAATAATTCATAAGCTCGGTGCAAGAATAAATTTCCTTTCACCAAAGGTTCATGATATTGTAGTTGCTTCAGTTAGTCATCTTCCTCAGCTACTTGCTGTTTCTCTAATTAATTCTGCAAGTTTACAAAACAACGATATTCATTTTTACGATTATGCCGCTGGTGGATTTCGCGACATGACAAGAATTGCTTCAAGCAGTTTTGATATTTGGGAATCAATAATAAAATTAAATAAAGAAAAAATACTTGCGGCTTTTGATTCATTTGAAAATGAATTTCAGCAAATTAAAAGTTTAATTGAAAATGGTGAATTAGAAAAACTTGCTGAAAAATTTGAGTCGGCTCGAAAGAAAAGGGATGAAATTCCTAAAAACAGAAAAGGTATGATTTCACAATTATTTGATTTGTTTGTTTTTGTTAAAGATCAACCTGGAGAAATATCAAAAATCTCCACTGCTTTATACAAACAAAATATTAATATCAAAGACATGGAATTACTAAAAATACGTGAAGGTTCAGGTGGAACTTTTAGATTAGCCTTTTCAAAATTAGAAGAAGCAAAACTCGCAAAAAAAATTTTAGAAGAAGAAGGGTTTTTAACTAACTTCTAAAAATCTTTTAACAGCTTCGGCAACACGTTCACCATCAATTGCAGCAGATACAATACCGCCAGCATACCCAGCCCCTTCACCACTTGGAAATAATCCTTCAACCTGAATATGCATTAGTGAATCTTTATTTCGAGTAACTCTAATTGGTGAACTTGTTCTTGTCTCCGGTGCTAAAATTTGTGCCTCTTCCGTGTAATATCCTTTCATTTTTTTATCAAATACAAATAAACTTTTCTTCAAACTTTTTACAATTTGTTTAGGAAGTAATTCATGCAACGGGGCCGAAATTGTTCCAGGTATATATGATGAATCTAGTAAAGTTGCGGATAATTTATCTTTGACAAAATCAGTAATTCTTTGTGCGGGTGCTTTTAGATTTTTTCCACCATATTCAAACATAATTCTTTCTATTTCTTTTTGAAATTCAACACCAGCAAAAACACCAAACTCATTTTTCGTTTGCCAATCTTTTTCATCAACTGTAACCACAAATCCAGCATTTGCAAATGGTGAATTCCTTTTCGATACACTCATTCCATTTAATACTAATTCATTTTGTGATGTTGATGCTGGAATGATTATTCCACCTGGACACATACAAAATGAATAAACACCTCTATCATCAATTTGACATGATAAATTATAACTCGATGCAGGAAGATTTGGATCTTTTTCTTTTGAATGATACTGAATTTCATCAATTAATTTTTGAGGATGTTCAATTCTAACTCCAACTGCAAAAGGTTTTTTTTCAATTAAAATATTTTTTCTATTTAATAAATAAAAAATGTCTCTGGCAGAATGACCTGTTGCAAGTATAACTGCATTTGAGAAATATTCTTTTTCATTATTTACAACTACACCTTTAATTTTATTATTCTCAATAATTAAATCGGTAACAAGTGAATTAAAATAAATTTCTCCGCCACACCTTAAAATTGTTTCTCTAATTTGCTGAACAACTTTTGGTAATTTATTCGATCCAATATGTGGATGTGAATCAATTAAAATTTCATTGTGAGCTCCATGTTGAACTAAAATTGTTAAAATTCTTTTAATATCACCACGCTTTGTTGCGCGTGTATATAATTTTCCATCTGAATACGTGCCGGCGCCACCTTCACCAAAACAATAATTGGAATTCTCATTTACTATTCCTAATTGCTGGATTTGTCTTAAATCTCTTCTTCTTTGTTGAACGTCTTTTCCCCTTTCAAAAATTATTGGTTTAATTCCGAGTTCAATTAATTTCAATGCTGCAAACATTCCAGCAGGACCCATGCCTACAATAATTGCAGATTGCTTTGTTTGAACTTTTTTGAATTCTATTGGTCGATAAATTTCATTTGGATTTTCATTAATGTAAACTGCTAACAACAATTTGAAATGTGGAATTATCAAACGTGCATCAATTGACCTTCTGATTACCTGAACAGCTGTAATATCTTCTAACGATAATTTTAATTTTCTTGCAGCTAAATTTTTCTGAAATGAATAATCATTAACATATTTTGGTAAAACGCTAATTTCGATTTCTTTTATCATTGAATTATGTCCTCTGTTTTGAGGAAAATATTTTTTAATTAATATGTTGCTTTTGTTACTCCACCATCTACAACAATTGTTTGACCAGTAATATAGCCTGCTTGTTCACTTGCTAAAAATCCAACCATTGCGGCAATTTCATCAGGACGAGCTAATCTTTTCATTGGAATATCATTTGCCATATTAGCTAAAACTTCTTCGTGAGATATATTTAATTGTTTAGCACGAACAACTGCAAGTTCATACAATCTACTTGTTAAAGTATAACCTGGAGCAACATTATTTATTGTAATATTATATTTTCCAATTTGTGAACTTAATGTTTTAGCAAATACTGTAACACCACTTCTTAATGAATTAGATAAAATTAAATTATCAACAGGCTGCTTTACAGAAAGTGAAGTAATGTTAATAATTCTTCCCCAATTTTTTATTTTCATTTCTGGTAAAACTAATCGAGTAAATCTTACGGCACTCATTAAAACCTGATTGAAAGCATGGTCCCAATTTTCATCTGTTAATTCTTCAAAATATCCTGGAGTTGGACCACCACAGTTATTTACTAAAATATCAATTGAACCAAAAGTAGTAGATACTGTTTTAACTAATTGTTCGATTTCAGATTTAATATTTATGTCGCATACTTCCCAAAGAACTTCATAATTATGTGAAGATTTAAATTCATTAACAGTTTTCAATAAATTTTCTTTATTACTTGATGAAATAGCAACGTTACAACCTTCGTTAATAAAAAATTCAGCAACTGCTTTTCCAATTCCGGAACTTGAAGCTGTAACTAAAACATTTTTCCCTTTGATATTTAAGTTCATGCTTCACCTATTTTTATTTTCAAAAATATAATTTTTTAAAAATAAAAAAAGCCGGAACTAATCCGGCTTTGGAATAAAAAGATTTTTAATTATTAGAAACAATTTTTTCAGTGTCTAAAGCAATAACAAGTTCTTCATTTGTTGGAATTCTGAATACTTTCACTTTTGAATCAGGTTTGGTAATTGAGCATTCACCTTTTACGTTATTATTTAATTCATCATCAAAATCAATTCCTAAAAATTCCATATTTGAACAAACATTTTTTCTAACAAGAGAAGAATTCTCACCTATACCACCTGTAAAAACGAGAGCATCAATTCCGCCCATTGCAGCAGCATAAGCACCTACATATTTTTTCACACGATAAGTAAAAACATCAAAAGCCATTTTTGCTTTTTTATTTCCTTCGGCAACAGCCTCTTCAATTTCTCTCATGTCGCTGCTTTCACCACTAATACCAATTAACCCACTATGCTTATTTAGCAAAGTATTAGCTTCAGAAAGAGATAAACCTTCTTTAGCCATTATGTATAAAATAACTGAGGGATCCATATCACCGCTTCTTGTTCCCATTAATAAACCCTCGAGTGGTGTAAATCCCATTGTAGTATCAACTGATTTTCCATTACAAACTGCCGCCATAGAACAACCATTTCCTAAGTGAGCTGTTACAATTTTTAATTGTTCAAATGGTTTATTCATTAAAATTGCTGCACGTTGGGAAACATATCTATGAGAAGTACCATGAAATCCATAACGACGAATTTTATATTTTTTATAAAGCTCGTAAGGAATACCATAAAGATATGCATGTGGCGGCATTCCAATGTGAAATGATGTATCGAATACGCCAACTTGTGGAATATCTTTTAATAATTCTTTTGCTGCTTGAATACCTTTTATATTTGGCGGGTTGTGAAGCGGGGCTAATTCAATATTATCTTTCAATGCTTTCATTACTTCATCAGTTATTAAAACAGAACCGGAGAAAGTTTCACCGCCATGAACAACACGATGCCCAACAGCATCAATTTCATTTTTGTCTTTAATTACACCATGATTTTTAGAAAGTAAAACTGCTATGACATATTCAATTGCAATTGTATGATCAAGTATTTCACCAACAATTCTAATTTTTTCTCTATCATGTGGTTGATGAGTTAAAACGGCACTGGACATTCCAATTCTTTCTACCATTCCTTTGGCAAGTGTTATAGATAATTTTGTATCTATGAATTGATATTTTATTGATGAACTTCCACAATTAAGAACTAATACTTTCATTTCTTCCTCTGTTTTAAGAAATTATTTTACCTTCTGAATCATATTTAAAGAAACCTTCACCTGTTTTCTTTCCAAGTTTTCTTTCCCGTACAAGTTTACGCAGAATTGGGCAAGGGCGATATCTTGGTTCACCTAAAGTTGACCATAGTGATTCCATCCATGTTAATACTTCATCAAGACCCATTGAATCTGCCATTTCAAGCGGACCCATTTTGAAATCATATCCTAATTTCATCGCAGTATCAATATCTTTTGCTGAAGCTATATCTTCTAAAAGAATATGCATTGCTTCATTAAGCAAAGGAACTATTGCTCTTGTAGTTACAAATCCTGGATATTCATATATCTCAACAGCAGTTTTCCCAATTCTTGATGCAAATTTTTTAATTATCTCTACTGTTTTATTTGAAGTATCGAGTGCACGAATTAACTCAACTAAAGGAATTTTAGGGACAGGATTTAAGAAATGCATTCCAATAATTTTATCTTTTCGATTTGTAACATCTGCAATTTTAGTTAAACTTAATGTTGATGTATTAGAAATAAATATTGTTTCAGGTTTAGCTGTTTTATCTAATTTCTTGAATATTTCTTTTTTCAGCTCGTAATTTTCATCAACAGCTTCAATCACTAAATCACAATTAGGAATTTCTGAAAAATCAGTTCCCCATTTTATTCTGCTTAAAATAGATTTCATTTCACTCTGAGTCATTGCCCAACGAGAAATTTCTCTTTCCATTGAAGCCTTTAAGTTTTCTTTTGATTTTTCTGCTCTTTCTTCATCTTTTTCGATGATTAAAACATCTATTCCGGCAGATGAAATTGTTTGTGCAATTCCTTGTCCCATTATTCCGCCGCCTATAATAGCAACGTAATCAATTCTTTCTGATTCTTCATTTTTTTGAACATCGCCTAATAGATCTTTTAATTTTAATTTTTCATCAGCCATAATTTTCTCTAATTTTTATTAAACATCAATTTTTAACAATTATTATACCACAAAAATACCACTTAAATAGGAACTAATAATAATTATAATTCAGATTTTTTCTTATTTATGAAATTAATTTTACTTTTTTAGAAATTTTTCGATATATGGTCATGTAATATCTTATGTTAAAAATAACTTTGCTATTTTAGAATAAAAAAAATCAATATTTATGACTGTTTACCAAGCATTAGAAAAATATTTTGGATATAACACACTCAAACCCGTTCAAGAAGAAATAATTAACGAAATAATTTCAAGAAAAAATGTTTTAGCTATTTTGCCAACAGGAGCTGGTAAATCACTTTGCTATCAAATTCCAGCTATAGTTGCAGGAAAATTTTCAATTGTAATTTCACCATTGATTGCATTAATGAAAGATCAGGTCGATTCATTAAATAGAAAAGAAAAAATAGCATCATTTATAAACAGCACATTAAATGATAAAGAAATTGAAAATGTCTTTGCAGAGATTCAAAATGGTGTTGTAAAAATTCTTTATGTATCTCCTGAAAAATTACAAAATAATTTTTTTACTGAAAGAATTAAAAATTTATCACCATCATATATTTTTATTGACGAAGCACATTGTATAAGTGAGTGGGGACATAATTTCCGTCCAAGTTATCTCAAGATAAAAGACTTCATTGATTATTGTAATGTTAAAAATGTTTCTGCATTTACAGCTACAGCTACTGAAGAAGTAAGAAAAGACATTATTAAATTACTTGCAATTGAAAATCCAAAAGTTTTCATAAAAGGTTTTGAAAGAACAAATCTTAGTATTAACGTTTTTTCGAATATTGATAAGAAATCGAAACTGCTTGAAATAGTATCTACAAATCAGAAGCCTGCTCTAGTTTATACATCTACAAGGAAATACTGTGAAGATATTTCAGACTTCCTCAATAAAAATGGAATTAAAGCAACTTACTACCATGCAGGGTTAAGTTCTGAAATTAAAAGAATTGTACAAGATGATTTCATTAATAATCGCACTAAAGTAATTGTTGCAACAAATGCTTTTGGAATGGGTATAGATAAAAATAATATTCGAACAATAATCCATTTTAATATGCCAGGTTCAATTGAAAACTATTACCAGGAAATTGGAAGAGCTGGTAGAGATAATTTAGATTCAAATATTTTTTTGTTTTATGATAATAAAGATAAAGACATTCAAGAATTTTTTATTGAATCTTCTCATCCTTCCCGTCAACAAATTGAATTGGTTTACGATGCAATTTGTGATTATGGGAATATTGCATTAGGATTTAAAAACAATAAACCTATTTTATTAGACAATAATTTAAAATCTCTTTTCGAGTTAAAAGATTTAAGCAGTGCGATTGTTGAATCATCATTAAATGTGTTAAATAGTTCTAACTATATAAGTTACCAAAATCAATTTCAAAAGGATTTTTTAGTAAAAATCAACATCAGTCAATCAAAACTTTATAATTATATCAAAAATGAATTTAGCCAAGAACAAAAAGAATTAATTGTATTATTAATTAAAAAATATTCTAAACAGATTTTTGAAAAGAATAATAAGATAATTATTGAAAATCTTGCTTACGAGCTTGAAACTAATTCCACAAAAATTATTTCGTTGCTAGAACAATTATTTAATGAAGGAATTATTGATTTAACAATACCCTCAAAATTTCAAACTATTACTTTAGTCCAACCAAGAATTCGTTCAAGTGATTTAATCTTAGATATGGAAAAAGTAAATGCAATTTATAAACATTTTAAATACAAACTTGACAAAATGATTGAATTTATTTTTACTGACACTTGCAGAATGAAATTTATTATAAACTATTTTGGGCAAGAAGATGAAGCTTATAGATGTAATAAATGTGATAATTGTCTGAATAAAAATTCTAAAAACAAATCATCTTCCAATTATTTAGAAGAAATTATTTTAAAGACTTTGCAAGAATATCAAAAACCTATAAAAATTTATTTTTTGGTTAAGATTTTAAAAGGAGATGTTTCTAATAATTTAAAAAATATATCTACATTTGGTACTTGCGAGCATTTTACAAAAAAAGAATTAGAATTAATAATCGATGAACTAGTTGCAAAAAAAATACTTTTAAAATTAGAAGACACAGTAAAAATAAGTAGAAATGCATTAGATATAATTTTGGATTTTGATGAAAAAGATAATCAAGAAATACACGACTATGAAAAGGACCTTGAACTATATAACAAATTAAGGAACATAAGAACAGAAGCTTCTCAGAAATTCAATCAACCAGCTCAAATAATTTGTCCCGATGAAGTTTTACTCAAAATAAGTAAAATAAAACCTGTTACACCAACCGAACTTTTATCTGTTAATGGATTTAATCAAAGAATGTTTAATAAAATTGGAGAGACTTTATTATATGAAATTAATAATTTCGAAAAAGATAAAGATAAATTTTTAACTACATTAATAGATTTAATAAGTAAGAATTACTCTTTTGATGACATAGTCTCTTTAACAAAAATCCCAGAATCTGTTTTAGCATTAAAAATAGTTAGTATGATTGAAGCTTATAAAAATCTTAATTACATGAATTTAATTTCTAAAGATGAATTTGAAAAAGTGAAAGAAAAGTTTAATCAAGGAATTTTTGATATAAAAGAATTATTTGCACAACTCAATAAAAAAATTAGTTATAATAAAATAAAAATAGTTTTGAAGCTATTGACTAGTTAATCGCACCACTATTCTTTAAATCATATAATAATTTATTAGACATTCTGAAGAAATCATTATACTCATCTTTATTATACAATTTAGCTTTTAGAGCAATTTCAAAATCTTTTTCAGCTATTTTGTATTTATTAAAAAGCTCTTCTTTTTTTGCAGTTAATATTTTTTTATCTCTGAAGTAAGTTTCATCAATAATTAATTTTTCGACAAAAACTTTAACTAAGGTATCATCATCATTTTTTTTTGAACTACAGCCTAAAAAAAGAATGATTATTAGAATTAATATTTTAATATTTTTTACTTGCATTAAATAAGATTCTTTTTTCACGTTCAGTTAAACCCTGATATCCAAATTGAGAAATCTTATCAAGTATTCTATCAATTTCTTCTTGTGTTACAATTTCATCATCTTTTTTTTCATTTATATCAAAGAATTTTGCATCTTCAATATCAATATCATTTCGCTTCTTTTTAGAAAATGTAGAACTAAATTTCCCTTTAGAAAAGAAATCACTGCTGAAAGGATTAGAAAATCTTCTTGATTTGAACTCATTTCTTCTTGATAATAAAATGTAAATAAATGCAGTCAATGCACCACCAACATGAGCTAAATGTGCAACAAAAGAAGCTTCACGAACAGAAAAGAATTCAATGATAACAAGGAAAGTAATTAAATATTTTGCTTTTACAGGAATAAAAAAATAAAACATTATGTATCTATCCGGGAAATACATAGCAAATGCAATCATTATACCATAAACAGCACCCGAAGCACCAATTGTGTATGCTAATGAATCTGTTAAAATTGGTCCAATTAAAATTTGCATTAATCCAGCACCAATACCGCTTAACAAATAAAAAATTAAAAATCTTTTTGAACCCATTAAATTTTCAATTTCCATTCCAAACATCCAAAGCATAAACATATTAAAAAGTATATGAACAAAATCTCCATGCATAAATTGATATGTAAACAATTGCCATACTTTGAAATTAAAAGGAGTACCAAAACTGTCAAAGCCGGAAATTGGATTTAATGCAAAATAATGGTTCAAAACATACCAACCTGGAACTCCTGAAAATGATATATTATTAAGAATCTGTTGAATAACGAAAACTGCAATATTTAGAATTAACAAATTCTTAATCATTGGTGGGAATAATGAAAATCCTCCAAAACCAGATGGACGATAATAATCTCTTGAATCTAAACCCATTTTAGTTCCTGTAATTTAAAATTAAAAAAACAAGAGCAAGATAAATCTTTGTCAGAATATTACAAATTTTCTTACTCTTGTTTTATAAACAAACAATTAGTTTGCATCGTTCAAAGCTGCAACACCGGGTAAAACTTTTCCTTCTAAAAATTCTAATGAAGCACCACCGCCAGTTGAAACATGCGATACTTTGTCATCCAATCCAGCTTTACTAATTGCAGCTGCAGAATCACCACCTCCGATAACAGTAATTGCACCTTTTTCAGTAGCTTCAGCTAATGCTTGAGCAATAGCATTTGTTCCAGTAGCAAAGTTATCAAACTCAAAAACACCCATTGGACCATTCCAAACTATTGTTTTACTTTCAAGAATAACTTTTCGAAACTCTTCAACAGTTTTGGGTCCAATGTCTAATCCCATTTTACCAGCTGGTATTTTATCAGCATCAACAACCATAGCAGGTGATTCATTTTTAAATTCAGAAGTAACAACATTATCAAGTGGCAATAAAACTTTTGCCTTTGATGATTTGAATTTTTCTAACATTTGTTTAGCTAATTCAATCTTTTCTTCTTCCAAAAGTGAAGAACCAATTTCATAACCCATAGCTTTGTAAAATGTATAAGCCATCCCGCCGCCAATTAGTAAATAATCTACTTTTGGTAAAAGATTTTCAATGACATCAATTTTACCTGAAATTTTAGAACCACCAAGAATTGCAGTAAACGGACGAACAGGATTTGAAACTGCGCTGCCAAGATATTCTAACTCTTTTTGCATTAAATAACCAGCCGCACAAACTTTAATAAATTTTGTAACACCTTCAGTAGAAGCGTGTGCTCGGTGAGCGGAGCCAAAAGCATCATTAATATAAACATCACCTAACTCGGCAAGTTGTTTAGCAAACTCAGGAACATTTTTTTCTTCTTCTGGATGAAAACGTAAATTTTCTAATAATAAAACTTCACCCTCTTTCATTTTATCAACAATAACTTTAACCTGTTCGCCAACACAATCAGGAGCAAATTTTACTTCAGCTTCTAATAATTCGCCTAAACGAACTGCAACTGGTTTTAAACTATATTTTGGATTTGGACCTCCTTTTGGTCTTCCTAAATGGCTCATCAAAATACATTTACCACCTTCATTAATAATTTTTTTTATTGTTGGTAATGCTGAAGTTATTCTTATGTCGTCTGTTATATTTAAATTTTCATCAAGTGGAACATTGAAATCAACACGAACTAAAACTCTTTTCCCTTTTAGTTCAACATTATCAATACTTAATTTTTTCATTTTAAACTCCAAACTATATTACTTATAAAAAAACGTCCGCCTTAAGCGGACGCTAATTTTGATATTTAATTATTTCGCCATCTTTAATAACAAATCAACACAACGGTTTGAATATCCCCATTCATTATCATACCAAGAAACAATTTTGAAAAATCTTTTTTCACCTTTAAGATTATTTTGTTTGGTTGCTAATGAATCGTAAATTGAAGAACGATTATCATGCATAAAATCTGTAGAGACAACTTCTTCATCTGCGTAACCCAAAATGCCTTTCAAATAAGTTTCACTTGCTTTTTTCATAAGAGCATCAATTTCTTCAATTGAAGTTTCTTTTTCTGAACGGAATGTTAAATCAACAACAGAAACATTTGGAGTTGGAACACGGAAAGACATACCAGTTAATTTTCCTTTTGTAGAAGGTAAAACTTCACCAACAGCTTTTGCGGCACCGGTTGTTGAAGGAATAATATTAATTGCAGCTGCTCTGCCGCCTCTCCAATCTTTTTTAGAAGGACCATCAACTGTTTTTTGTGTAGCTGTGTATGAGTGAATTGTAGTCATTAATCCAGTTTCAATTCCAATTCCTTCTTTTAGAAGTACATGAACAACTGGTGCTAAACAGTTAGTAGTACAAGAAGCATTAGAAACAATAAAATGCTTTTCAGGACTATATTCATGATCATTAACACCCATAACAATTGTTTTAACGTCACCTTTGCCAGGTGCAGTAATTAAAACTCTTTTTGCACCAGCGGCTAAATGTCCTTTTGCTTTTTCGGAATCTGTAAATAAGCCGGTTGCTTCAAGAACTATTTCAACACCAAGTTCTTTCCATGGTAATTGAGAAGGTTCTTTTTGAGCCATGATACATTTTGTTTCGTGTCCATTTACAATTAAAATATCATCTGTTTCTAAAGATGGATCACTTTTTCTGCTTGATACTGTTCCTTTAAATCTTCCATGAACAGAATCATATTTTTGTTGATATGCAAAGTACTTTGCATCTGTACTTACATCAACAACAGCTACAACTTCAACTTCTTTTCCAAGAAGGTTTCTTTCGGCAAGAACTCCCATTATTTGTCTTCCAATTCTACCGAATCCGTTGATACCTACTTTTACTGCCATAATTACGTTTCTCCTTTTCATGTGGTTATATTCTCATTGCAAATATATTATAATCTGAAAGAAGTTTCAATTGTATCATTTTTACATTTTTTGCAAATTAGAGTTGGAATTATATTATTTTTCATTTTAGAACTTAAAAACAAAAAAGGTATTAAAATGACTTCGTATGAATTTTTATCTAAGGTTCCGATTTTTTCTGAATTAAAAAAAGAAACTTTGGAAAAAATTGAAAAGATAGGACAAAGAAAAAGTTATAATAAAGGGGAAGTAATTTTAATGGAAGATGACCCCGGATCTGCACTATTTATAATTATATCTGGCAAAGTTAAAGTTGCACGTTCAAGTAATGATGGCAAAGAAGTAATTCTTTCAATATTAAATGAATCAGATTTTTTTGGCGAGATGGCAATTCTTGATGGACAAAAAAGATCGGCAACAGTTTCTGCAATTGAACCAAGTGAAGTTTTTATTTTACAAAGAAATGATTTCATTGACTTACTTTATGCTCATCCTGATATTTCTGTAGCATTGCTTCAAGAGTTAACCACTCGATTGAGAAATGCAGATATGAAAATTAAATCTCTTTCTTTGAAAGATGCAGAAGGTAAAGTTGCAACTGTTATTCTTCAAATTGCAGATGATATTGGGAAAATAAAACATGGAAAAGTAGAAATTGAGAAGCTACCTCTTCAACAAGATTTAGCGAATATGGCTGGAACTTCAAGAGAAACTATTTCAAGAACATTGCATTCATTTGCCAAAAAAGGTTTGATTGAAATGGACGGCAACAAATTAATTATTGTTGATTATGAAAAATTCAGAGAAAAATATTATTAATGGATTCTATAAAAGTTGATTTACATACTCATACAAATCTTTCTGATGGTGTGTATTCACCGTGTGAATTAATAGAGCTTGCTAATAAAAATGGGATTAATGCTTTAAGTATTACTGATCATGATTCAATTAATGCATACGAGAAAGCATATGAATGTGCTAACGATTTTAATATTGAATTAATACCAGGAGTGGAAATTAGCACTGATCTTGAGGACAAGGAAATTCATTTATTAGGATTATTCATTAATATAAATAGTGATGAACTTAAAAAATACTTGAATTTTTTTCGTGAAGAAAGGTTTCACCGTGCCAAAAGAATTATCAACAAACTAAATAACCTTGGTATTTCAATTTCAATTGATGATGTTCTTCAATTTGCAAATAATTCTGCAATTGGAAGACCACATATTGCTAATACTTTAATAGAAAAAGGTTATGTAAAAAATTATCAAGAAGCTTTTGAAAAATTTTTAGGCGATTATTCACCAGCATTTGAGAGGAAAATTCATGTTTCAGTACAAAGTGCATTAAAATTAATCAATGAAGCTGGCGGATTATCGTTTGTTGCTCATCCCGGATATATGAAGGAAAATCTATTGATTAAATTAATTGAATATGGAATTGATGGTATTGAAGTAATTCATCCAAGCCATAACGAAAATCAAATTCAATTTTACAGAGGAATTGTAAATCAATATTGTCTTCTTGAAACTGGTGGATCAGATTTTCATGGAGGTAAAAAAATGGATTCTGAAAATCTTGGTAAGTACTTTATTAGTGGAACTCAATTATCTGCAATAAAAAAAATGACTCAAATGAAATTATAAATTTCAATCTCGCCTATGAATTTTTCTACTAATTAGAACAACTTTAATATTAAATTTACAATACTCATTAATTTATTTTGAGGTTTTATGAAATCTTCAAAGGTCATATTAGTTTTACTATTGGCATCAAAATTATTCCTTGCACAAACAATTGGGACATGGAATATTTATTCTGATCTGAAGTATGTCAATTCAATGAATTTGGATGGAAGTTCAATCTGGGCTGCTTCTAATGGCGGTGTATTTAAATTCGATTCATTTGATTCATCATTCAAAATATTTTCAAAAGCCAACGGAATGAATAGTCAAAACGCAACTTCAATTCTTATTGATAATTCAAAAAATATATGGATTGGCTTTGGTGAAGGTTTTATAAACGTAATCAACAAAAATGATTTTTCATTAACTAAAATTGTTGATATTTATAACACCAGCAAAGGCAAAAAGCAGATAAACGATTTATCTATTTCCTCTGATTCAGTTTTAGTATCAATTGATTTTGGATTATCAATAATCAACTCAAAAACATTTTCTTTACTTGATAGTTATTTAAAGTTTGGTTCATTCTCTTCTGAAATAAAAGTTTATAATGCTATTAAAAATAAAAACACAATTTACGTTTTAACAGAAATGGGTGTGGCTATTCAAAAAGCTGGAGCAACAAATTTAGCGGCACCGGAATCATGGAATAATTATTATTTTATTAATCACATACCTGCTTCATCTGCAACTAAAATGGTTTTATTCAATAATGAAATTTATTTGGCATCTTCAAATGGAATTATAAAATTTTCTAATGGAACTTGGCAAACATTAATTTTAGATAGAAAAAAAATCAAAGATTTATTCTTCTTCAATAATGAAATGTATTTTATAACTAATAATGAATTGTATAAATACAATAACAATTCAATTGAAAAGCTTTACGAAAATTCTGATTTAGTTTTTAATAAAATCATTGTTGCAAATCAAAAAATTTATATAGCTACAAACGAAGGCATTTTTGAATATCAAAATAATCTTACTAAACAAATTATTCCAAATGGTCCAGGGAGTAATTCTTTCCTCAATCTTGCAACCTCGACAAATGGAGAACTTTGGGTTGCAACTGGTAAAGATGTTACTGGAAAAGGTTTTTATAAATTTGACGGTGAAAAATGGTTTAATTATAACACAAAAAATATTCCCTCTTTACCAACTAATGCTATTTATAATATTTACGTTGGAAAAGATTCAGCAATTTATCTTGCTACATGGGGATTCGGTGCTGGAGTTTTCAAAAAAAATAATTTAACTATTTACAACAATGCAAATTCTGGTATGGTTGGAATTCCTGCCAATGATAAATTTTTAGTTATATCAGATATCAAACAAGATTCAAAAGGAAATACCTGGTTTGTCAATCCACTTTCAGCCGCAGGGAAACCATTATCAGTATTGACTCCACAAAATAAATGGTATCATTTTTCTTTTACAAACCCAGTTATTTCAACTAATGAATTTTTAGATAAAATGGTTATTGATCAATATGATACTAAATGGTTTTTTTCTATTCAAGGAAATAGAGGTTTATATTATTTTAATGAAAAAGGAACATTTGAAAATTTTAGTGATGATACTCAGGGATTTATTGGAAAATCCGATGGTCTTTCAAGTGATATTATTTCATGTTTAGCTGTAGATAAACGCGGCGCTATTTGGATTGGGACAAATGTAGGAGTTAATGTTATTTCTGATCCACAAAAACCAAAATCTACACTCACAACTTTAGTTGGCTTTGCTGTACGTAGTCAAAATGTTAATTGTATTGCAGTTGATCCTATAAACCAAAAATGGATTGGAACTAACAATGGAGTCTTTGTTCTTTCATCCGACGGATATCAATTAATTAAGCAGTATAATTCAAAAAATAGTCCTTTGCCTGATGATAATATTACAAGCATTGCATTTGATTCAAAAAGTGGAATGGTTTTCATTGGGACTGATTATGGTCTTGCAACTTTGAAAACTGAATTTATTCAACCAGAGGAAACGTTTAACGAATTAAGCATTTATCCAAGTCCATTTATCATTGGCAATAATGAAAAAAATATCGTAACCATTGAAGGACTAATTGCAAATTGTATTATTAAAATATTAAAGATTAATGGTGAAGTTATAAGAGAATATGAATCTCCTGGTGGTAAAATGGCTTTTTGGGATGGAAGAGATAAAGAAGGTAATCTGGTTTCTTCAGGCGTTTATTACATTGTTGCCTATGACAATGAAGCGAATAATGTTAAAACTTCTAAAATTGCTGTAATCAGAAAATAGGTCTATTGATGATTGATATTAAAAATCTTTCAATTCAGTTCACCGGAGAAAATCTTTTTGAAAATGTTAACATTAAAATATCTCGACATGATAAAATTGCTTTAGTCGGATCAAATGGAACTGGTAAATCAACCTTATTAAAATTAATATTTGGGATTGAACAACCTGAAACAGGAATAATTCAAAAGCAAAAAGGAATTCGAATTGGCTACTTACCTCAGGATATTAATTCATTTAAAGGGCAAACTCTATTCGATGAAGTAAAAACTTCTTTGCAGGATATTCAAACATTAGAAGAACAGGAAAGTATTGTTTTATCTGCTTTAAATGATTTATCTATTTCTGAAGAAGATAGAAATGAATTAATTGATGAGTTAGGCGAAATTCATCAAAGAAAAGAAGAATTAGATTTTTATTCGACAAATTCTAAAATAGAAAAAATATTAATAGGCTTAGGATTCAAAGAAAAAGATTTTTCAAGAATGACCGATGAATTCTCGGGCGGTTGGCAAATGAGAATTCAGATGGCTAAAATTTTACTTGCTGATAATGATTTAATTTTAATGGATGAACCTACAAATCACTTAGATATTGATAGTCTTGAATGGCTGATATCATATTTGCAATCTACAACTTCTGCATTAATAATTGTTTCGCACGACAGACATTTTGTTACAAGTGTAACAAATAAAACTCTTGAAATTTATAACAAACAAATAAATTTTTATTCGGGAAATTATCTTCAATATTTAAAATTCAAGGATGAAAGAGAAATACAATTAATTTCTTTACAAAAGCAACAAGAAAAAAAAGTTAAAGAGTTAGAAAGATTTATTGAAAGATTTAGATACAAAGCAACGAAAGCAAAACAAGTTCAAAGCAGAATAAAACAACTTGAAAAAATTGAAATTGTAGAAATACTTGAAGAAGAAAAAAAAGTCGAACTTCACTTCCCTTCTCCAACAATGAGCGGAATAATTCCTGTTGAATTAATTGATATTACTCATTCATTTAATGATATAGCCGTCTTAAAAAATATCAATCTACAAATTGAACGTGGAGATAAAATTGCAATTGTTGGTCCAAACGGAGCTGGAAAGACAACATTGACAAAAATTATTGCTAATAAATTACATCCAACATCAGGCAAAATAATTTATGGTAACAACACAATAATTTCTTATTACGAACAAGAAGTTGCAGATTCAATAAATCCTGATTTTGATTTAATTGATGCACTTGAAGATGTAAACTCAGAAATCCCAATTGGAAGGATTAGAACTATTTTAGGTTCGTTTCTTTTTTCTGGAGATGATGTTTTTAAAAAGATAAAAGTTTTGTCAGGAGGTGAAAAAAGTAGAATTGCACTTGCAAGATTATTATTAACTAAATCGAATTTTATAATTCTTGATGAGCCAACAAATCACTTAGATTTTGCATCAAAAGAAATATTGCAAAAAGCTTTAATTGAATTTTCAGGAACAATTATGATCGTTTCACACGACATCGATTTTCTTAAACCTATTGTTAATAAAGTTTTTGAACTGAGAAATAATTCCATAAAAATATTTTTAGGTGGAATTGAAAATTATTTAATCAAAAAACAAGAACTCGATAGAAAAATTGAAGTTGAAGAAAAAGAAAATCAAACAGAAAAATCCCGAAAGGATCAAAAAAGGATTGAAGCCGAATTACGTCAAAAAAGATATGTTGCAACTAAAGAAATTAAAACTAAAATTGAAAAACTTGAAAATGAAATTTCTAAACTTGAATTAGAAAAAATTGAAATTGAAAACCAGCTTGCTGATCCAAAAATTTTTAGTAATCCACAAATTGCAAAAAATACTAACTCGCTTTATGAAAAAGTTAAAAGTGATTTAGAAAATAAATATGAAATATGGTCAAGTTTAAGCAATCAACTTGAAGAAATAGAAAAACAATTCAAATAATTAACTTAAAAATTCTTCTGCTAAAGCAATTCCACCGAATAAAGCAGCATCATCACCAAGTTTAGTTTCAATTATTTGAACATTTCTTCCACAAGCTTCAATAACAGTCTTGTTAAAATTCTTTTCAATTATTGGTAACATAAAATCATGCATTGCTTCTATTACTCCACCGCCTAAAATAATTGTATCAATATTTAATAATGTTGTAATACTGCCCAAGACAGAGCCAATAATTTTTGCAGCATTAGTAACATGTTTAACAGCAAGTGGATCATTTTTCTTAATTGCATTTGCTAATGTTTTACTTTTAATAGTTTTCTTTGATGACTTGAATTCCTTTAATATGCTCTTCTTCCCTTTTTTCAAATCTTTTTTAATTTCTTTTACAATTGCGGTTCTACTTGCTAATTGTTCAAAAGAAAGACTTTTTGCATTAGTGGAAATTTCACCTTTCGCATTTACTTTTATATGACCAATTTCACCTGCGAAATATGAAGAACCACGATAAATTTTTCCATCAAAAAAAAGTGAACTGCCAATTCCGGTTCCTATAAAAATGACTAACATGTTTTTGACATTATCATTCAACTCGAATTTTTTAATTCCAAGACCAGCTAAATTAACATCATTTTCAACTAAAATTGGGATGGATATTTCTTTTGCTAATTCTTCTTTGATGTTAAAATTTTCCACACCGAGATTTGGAGCAACTTCTATTAATCCAATATGTGGATTTACAGCACCAGGTACACCTAAACAAATTGCTTTAACTTCATTTTCACTTACTACATTATCATTTAATAATTGCAAGATAGAACTTGAGATGGATTTTACTAGACCTAATCCACCTTCATCCTTATTTGTTTCAATTTTGACTCTTGAAATTATTTTATTCTGATTATCAATTAATGCTGATAAAATCTTTGTACCTCCTAGATCAACGCTAATTATGTAGCTCTTTTTCATATAATACCTTTTTATTTCTAAGTTTAGTTTTAATTATTTTCTTAAATTTAGTAAAGGAATTTATGGTTTGCTTTACAAATATAAGAGTTAATTATTCATTTTGGAGAAAAAATGTTTATAAATTTTTCAAATATTCCTGCCAGTCATAATTTATTTTTAGATTACATTGAAGAATTTGACAACGTATCAAGATTCTATTCTAAAAATTTCAGAGATAAAGATAAATATTTAATCCATTTCAATAAACTTGCTTCTCAAAATAAAGAACACAGGAATCATCTATCTGAAATTATTACTAACCAGTATAAATATTTTAACATTTCAGAAGATACTAAAAGGAATATTGACTTATTAAAATCTTCAAACACAATAGCTATAATTACCGGTCAGCAATTGGGAATTTTCACTGGTCCACTTTATACTTTATATAAATCAATAACAGCAATTAAATTATCAAAGAAATTAAAAGAAGAGTTCCCCGAGTTTAATTTTGTTCCCATTTTCTGGCTCGAAGGCGATGATCACGATTTTGATGAAGTTAGTTCAATTTCAATTCTGAACAATGAAAATAATCTTGTAGATATTACATACCATGATGGAATTGAAGAGGAATTAAATCGTGGTTCAATAGGTCAACTTAAGTTCAATGAAAATATAAATTTAATTTATGATGAATTACAAAATTCACTTCGTGATACAGAATTTAAAGCTTCTTTAATCGACCTTCTAAAAACTATTTACACATCAAATAAAACTTTCTTAGAATCATTCAAAGAACTTATGTTCAATCTTTTTGATAAATATGGATTAATAATTTTCAATCCTTTAGACAATGAAATTAAAAAACTACTAAAACCAATTTTCAAAAAAGCTATTAATGAATATAAATTTCATTCAACAGCATTAGTGGAAAGAAGTGCTGAACTTGAAGAAATTTATCATGCTCAAGTTAAAGTTAAAGCAATAAATTTATTCTATATTGATGAAAAAGAAAGATTGCTGATTGAACCAACTGAAACTGGCGAATTAAGATTAAAAGGCAAACGTAAAAAATTTTCATTTGATGAAATGTTGAATTTAATTGAAGTTTCACCTGAAAAATTTAGTCCAAATGTTTTACTTCGTCCTATTTGTCAAGATTATTTATTCCCAACTGGTTTTTATGTTGCAGGTCCAAGTGAAATAAGTTACTTTGCCCAAGTAAATCCATTATATGAATTTTTTAGTATTGAAGAACCATTCATTTATCCAAGGGCAAGTAGTACAATTGTTGAAAAAGGTGTAAATCAGGTTTTGAATAAATATAATTTATCTGTGATTGAAATTTTTGTTGAGCAAAAAAAATTAATAGAAAATATTATTCAAATTAGTTCTGAGCTAAACACTGAAAAAGTTTTTAATGATGCAAGCAAAGAATTAGAAAATATTTTTAACAATATAACTTTCAACATTACAAAAGTTGATAAAACATTGGAAGATTTTTCACAGAAGACACAACAAAAAGTTCAACAACTACTTGAGTACTTGAGGACAAAAACATCAGAAGCAGAAAAAAGAAAGTATGAAATAACTATACGTCAATTAACAAAAGTTCAAAATGTTTTATATCCTAAGCAAAATCTACAGGAACGTGAATTAAACTTTATTTACTTTGTTAATAAGTATGGAATGGATTTCTTAAAGTGGCTTTATGATGAATTAAAAATTGATAAGTTTCATCATCAAATTTTAGAAATGTAAAGATTTTAGTTGTTCCATAAATTTAGGATTAGAAATTTTTACACAATCAAATCCATTGACAACTCCACCTTTTCCAAGCATTGATGATAGAATTGCAAATGTCATAGCAATTCTATGATCACCATAACTATCAAATTCAGCATAATTATTTTTTAATTCACCAGATAAAATAAATCCATCAGAATTTTCAATAACCTCTAGTCCAACTTTCTTAAAATTTTCACACAAGGATTTAATTCTATCAGATTCTTTAACACGTAATTCTTCTGCATTTTTAATTATAAAATCCCCTTCAGCAAAAATTCCTGCAACTGATAAAATTGGAATTTCATCAATAATATTTGGAATTATTTCTTTTGGTATTTCAATATTTTTTAGCCGACTTGATTTGACTAAAATATCTCCAACTTCTTCGCCGCACTCTTCTTTTTGATTTAATATTTCAATATCTCCACCCATTTCTTTTAAGATTTTAATCACACCAATTCTAGTTGGATTAATGGAAATATTTCTAATTAATATTTCTGAATTTTTCGTTATTAAAGCTGCGACAATAAAAAATGCAGCGCTTGAAATATCAGATGGAACATTTATTTCAAAAGATTTAGGATAATTTTTCTTCGAACAAAATATTTTATTCCCTTCAGATGTTTCTTCTACTTTTAGATTTAACATTTTTTCAGTATGATTTCTTGTATTAAAAGGATCTATGATTACAGATTCTTCTTCAAGATGTAATGCAAGTAATAATAAAGCGCTTTTAACTTGTGCACTTGCAACTTTTAATGTGTATTCAATTGGTTTTAAATTGAAGGAAGGAAATATTTTTAATGGTAATGTTCCATGTTCTGATGGTTCAATATTAGCGCCCATTAATCTTAATGGTTCAACGATTCTTTTCATTGGTCTTTTTGATAAAGAATCATCACCCACAATTGTGGATTCAAAATTCTGAGCCGCTAAAATTCCGCTTATTAATCTTGTTGTAGTTCCAGAATTACCTGCATCTAAAAAATTTTGTGGTTTATTAAAATTCTTAAAACCTTTTCCTATTATCTTTATAGTATTATTATTTAATTCAAACTCACAACCAAGTTCTTTGAAACATTTAATTGTTGAATAAACATCTTCAGATTCAGAACAATTATAAATTATAGATTCACCTTTTGCCATAGATGCAAACATAACCGCTCTATGAGATATTGATTTATCTCCTGCTAAAAATATTTCTCCATTTAAAGAATTTATTTTTTCAAATTGCTGATTCATTTTTCGCACCAATGATTAATTAATGTTTCTAATTCTTCATTTGATAAGTCAGGAATATCATACATACCTTTCATAGTTCTTTGACGATGAGCTTCATAAAGAGTAACAGCAGTAGCAACAGATACATTTAAGCTTTGAATCATTCCTCGCATTGGAATATAAATTTTTTCATCAGCATAATTAATAAAATCATTTGATACACCACGATGTTCATTACCCATCACAATCGCAGAAGGAATTGTAAAATCAACATCATAAATACTTTTAGCATTTTCGTCAAGAACACTTACATAAATTTTAAAATTATTTTTCTTTAATAATGAAACGCATTCATCAACTGAATTAAATCTTATTGTTTCAATCCATTTATTTGCAGAAGAAGAAGTAACTCTACTTATTTTAGGAAATTTTTCATTAGTATAAACTAAACCCACTCTTAATACACCAACGGCATCACAAGAGCGAAAAATTGCACTTACATTATGTGGATCATGTATGTTTTCAAGAATAACAAATAGAGATTTTTGCCTTGCTCTAGCTGCCTTTGTAATCTTCGCAAGTCTTTTTTCAGTTTTGAATTTTTTCATTACTTGTCAAAAATAATCTTATAGATTTTAGAATAATCTTCTTTTCTTGCCAAATCAATTTTAATTTTCTTTTCAGGAATTTTCAGATAAAATCTTAAAAGTTCAACAGATTTTTCAATCACTTCATCTTCTGAGTGAGCCCAGCTTTCACAACCTTTTAAGGAAGGTATTTCTGATGAAAATCCATCATCTGTTTTTGTGATAATTAAATCTAAAATCATAATTAATATGAAGAATCTAAACCGGAACCTGATACAATCTTAACACTTGCAGAAGCACCAATTCTATCTGCACCACTTTCAATCATAGCCTTAGCATCTTCTGCAGTGCGAACACCACCAGATGCTTTAACTCCCATTGAAGAACCAACAACATAACGCATTAATGCAACATCACCAGCAGTTGCACCGCCTTTGCTAAATCCTGTTGATGTTTTAACAAAATCTGCTTTGGCATTTTTACTTAACAAACATGCTTTAACTTTTTCTTCGTCTGTTAATAAAGATGTTTCAATAATAACTTTTGTTAAAGCTCTATTTCTTTTTGCGGCTAACACAACTTGATTAATATCATTAAACACATATTCATAGTTCCCTTGTTTTAACATTCCAACGTTAATAACCATATCAATTTCCTGAGCACCATTTTGAATAGCTTGTTCTGCTTCGAATCTTTTTACCTCAGTTGTTGTTGCACCTAAAGGAAAGCCAATGACAGTACATACTTTTACTTTTGAGCCTTTTAGTAAATCTGCACATAAACTAACATAACAAGGATTGATACAAACACTTGCAAAATTATATTGTTTTGCTTCTGCACATAATTTTTTAATTTCATCAGGAGTTGCTTCAGGCTTAAGTAAGGTATGATCAATCATACGGGCTATGTTTTGATCAATTTTTTCAAATTCTACACCAGTGCTTGCTGCAATTCTTTCAGCTCCATTTTCAATAATTTTTTTTACTGCATTTGGTTGATCAACTACATTTCTTTCCCAACCTGCACAAGTTTGTGCTGTGCAATAAAAATTTTGTAACGCTTTTTCAATAAACACTTCTGAAACTATTTTGTCAATTAATGATGAATTCATTTTATTCTATATTTTTTGTTAAATGTTTATAAGCAATTAATGTATTTTTTAATAACATTGCAATGGTCATCGGACCAACACCACCTGGAACTGGAGTTATAAAAGATGCAATTTTAGAAACTTCATCAAAATCTACATCACCAATAATTTTATATCCTTTAGGTGAATTTGCATCTTCAACTCTGTTTATTCCAACATCAATAACTACAACATTTTCTTTCAACATTTCTGCTTTAATAAATTTTGGTGAACCGATTGCTGCAATTAATATATCTGCTTGCTTTGTATAAAATGATATATTTTTTGCGGCTGAGTGAACAATTGTAACTACAGCATTTGCTCCGTCTCTTTTTTGTAAAAGTAAATTTGCTATTGGTTTACCAACAATATTACTTCTTCCAACTACTACAACATGTTTCCCTTTTGTTTCAATATTATATCGTTTAAGTAATTCTAAAATTCCGTAAGGTGTACATGGTATAAGAGTCTCTTCTCCAATGACAAGTTTTCCTACGTTTATTGGATGAAATCCATCGACATCTTTTTCTGGAATAATGGATTTTATGACATTACTTTCATTAATGTATTTGGGTAATGGTAATTGAACTAAAATTCCATGATAATTTTTATCATTATTGAATCTATTAATTAAAGAAATTAATTCCTCTTCGGAAATAGATTCATCAAGTATTTCAATTTTTGAAACCATTCCAACTTCATTACATGATTTTGCTTTTGAATTAACATAAGCTTTTGATGCTGGATTATTTCCAACTAAGATTGTAACTAATCCAGGTAATTGCTTTTTTTCTTTTACTAGTTGTGAACATACTGATTTAATTTCTTCTTTTATTTCTGAAGAAATTTTTTTGCCATCTATTATTTGAGCCATTTTATTCATCAATTTTATTTATACTCTTTTCAAATTCAGGGATAAAAATTCTTTCTATCAATATTGTATTACCAGTTTTGTCATCTACTTTTGCAAATAATGCAGAAAAGTGAACCTCATCAGTTGCCGTTTGGTATTTTTGAGGTGTTTGAAATAAAAATCTATTTATAGCTGCATCTTTTTTCATTCCAATTACAGAATCATAAGGACCGGTCATTCCGACATCGGTGATATAACCAGTTCCATTTTTCATAATTCTTTCATCAGATGTTTGAACATGAGTGTGTGTTCCAACAATTACACTTACTTTACCATCAAGAAAATTCGCTAAAGCTAATTTTTCTGCAGTAGCCTCTGCATGAAAATCTATAAAAATAATTTTTACTTCATTCTTTACTTTTGATATTAACCATTCAGCTGCACGAAATGGACAATCTATTGGAGACATAAAAGCTCTTCCTTGTAAATTTGCAACACACACTTTCCCAGCATGTGTTTCAACAATAGTGTAACCATTTCCATGCGTTCCTCTTGGATAATTTAATGGTCTTATAACTCGTGAATCCTTCTTAAGATAATCTTGTGATTGTTGTTTATCCCAAGTATGATTTCCTCCGGTTATAACATTTACACCTAATTCAAACAGTTGTTTTGCTTCCTTTTCAGTGCAACCTTTACCATCGGAAGCATTTTCTCCATTAGCAATAACTAAATCTGCTTTATATTTTTTTTGCAAACTTGGCAACCACATTCGAACAATGTCCATTCCTGGATTACCAACTATGTCACCTATAAATAAAATATTCATTATGAAATCTTTTCTTCTGAGTTTTAAATATATCTAAAATGAATTGGATATTAAAATTTTATGATTTTTTGAATTTGATTAAATTGCCTGTGATGATAAAAAAAGAAATTGAAATAAAAGAAATTCCTTTTGAGGAAGCTGAGTATTCTGTTTTTGACTTCGAAACAACTGGCACTTCAGCAAAATTTGAAAATGTAATTCAAATAGGAATTGTTCGAATCAAAAACAAAAAAATAGTTGATACATTTTCTTCTTACATAAATCCCGGCAAACCTATTCCTTATTTTATTACAACTTTAACTGGCATTACAAATTCAGATGTTGAGAATGCCCCTTATTTCGATGAGGTTTATCAAAAGATAAAAAATTTTGTATCAAATTCTGTTCTTGTTGCTCATAATTTATCATTTGATTTTTCATTTTTGAAATATGAATGTTTAAGATTCAACTTGAAAATTCTTGATAATCCTGCTATTTGTACATTAAAATTAGCAAAAAGAATTTTTCCCGATTTGCAAAGCAAATCTTTAGGCAGTCTTGTTAAATTTTTAAAAATAAAACATCGTGATGTTCACACAGGTTTAGGAGATGCGACTGCAACAGCAAAAGTTTTTTTGAGAATGTTTGAACAGCTTAAATCAAATTTTGATATTTATACTGTTGATGATTTAATAAAAGTCCAATCATTTTCCAGCAATGCTAAATCTTTCAGAATTATTAAAAAAAATTTAGTTGAAGATTTTTTACAAATTCCAGATTTACCTGGAGTTTATTTCTTTAAAGATGCCCGAGATAAAATTATTTACATTGGAAAAGCAAAATCATTAAAGGAAAGAGTTAAAAATTATTTTTCAAACAATGCAGTTAGAAAAGCAAAAAAGATAGTTCAACAGGCATCAAAATTAGATTTCATAATTACTAACTCAGAATTATCAGCTTTAATTGCAGAAACAGAATTAATTAAAGTTCACAATCCAAAGTTTAATGTATTATTAAAAAAATATCCGAACAATTATTTCATTCGTATCAACAAAAACAATATAGCTAAAGTTGAACCTGCAACAAAATTCGAATTTGATGGCAATGATTATTTTGGACCTTATCCAAATAGATTGATTGTACACAAACTGAAAGATATAATTGATCAAACATTTCAAATTAGAGAATGTAACGATAAAGAATTAAAGAAAAAGAGGAAATGTTATTTATACGATATTAAAAGATGTTTAGCGCCTTGTATCAATTATGAATTTTCATCTTATAACGAAGAATTAGAAAAAATATATGATTTTTTAAATGGCAATAATCAAAGTGCAGTTAACAGATTGCTATTAAAAATGAAATTACTTAGTGAACAAAAAAAATATGAAGAGGCGGCTGAAATTCGTGATTTAGTTCAAAATATTTTAAATCAAATTCATAAAACATCAATATTATCAGAACCGCTTAATAAAGCTAAAGTTTTGATAGAAATAGATTCTCATCCGAAATCTGACTTTTTATTACTAATTGATGGCAAGGTTTTCATTAAAAATTTTTTCTTAGAAAATAAAAATGATTTTGACTATGCAATTGATGATTATTTCAGTGGAACAATTTCAATCAATGAATCAATTAATGAAACCAATTTGGAAAGATTGAAAATTAGCCTTACCTGGCTACTAAAAAACAAGACTCGAATTAAAATTCATTATTTACGGAATTACAAAACAAAAGAAGAACTAGCAATGAATTTATTTTATAAAAATTATTTCATGACATAATGCAAGATTACATATTGAGCTAAATAAGCAGTAATGCCCATTAATAATATATATATCAATAAAGTTCTAATTGACTTTTTTGTAAAAATTAAAGTTGAACGAAACCCACGCCATCCACATTCTTTACATCTGTAAACTTTTATAAATGATGTTTTTCTTACAATCTGTTCAAACATATTTCTTGAACGTGAACGATGTAATGTTCCAATTGATTTACAAGATGGACATCTTGAAAATTGTGGATTGCGATAAAATAAAATTTTGTCTTTTGCCATATTCTCCCTTGTACTGATCTTTTTTGGAAAACCCTCAAACTTATTTTCTAATTTAATTATGGATATTTAATAATGCATAATATTTTTTACTGTCTTTTATTAATTCTAAAGATTTTTGAAACTGAACATCATTTTTTAGAGATTCAATAAATCTTCCATCTTTGCCTGAAATTCTTGAAGCGATTTCAATTTTTAATTCATTGATTATTTTATCTTTATTAGCGTCTATTTTATTATTATTTATTTGTTCAATATTATTTTTTAATTGTGAAAACAAATCATTTAATTTTTTATTTTCATTTATTTCACGATAATTAAATTCTTCAAGCTGTTTTATTAATTTTAAAGATTTTGGGTTATATGAAAATTTTTGAGTTATTAAATACTTTTTAAATTCTCTAAAAATTTCTTCGTTATTAATTTTATTTATTTGCACTTCTTTTTTATCATTTAAATATTTTGTAACAAATCTAAAAATTAATCCTTCTGCTTTGAGAATACTTTCTATTTCATCTTCACTATCACTCTTTACAATTGAATCTGGTAAAATACCTCCAGAAGGAAAAACTTTTCTTTTATTGTCAGTCAAAAATTGATTTTTCTTTAATGAAGAATTATTTAGCAACACGTCATTTTTCTTTGAATAATCAATTTTCTGAATACATCTTCCACTTGGAGTAAAATATTTAGCTGTAGTTAATTTTAAAGATGTATTATAAGGTAAAGGAATTAATGTTTGAACTAATCCTTTACCAAAAGAATTTTCACCAACAATTAATGCTTTATCATGATCCTGTAATGCCCCAGCAACAACTTCTGCGGCTGAAGCTGTAAATTCATTAACTAAAACAACTATTTTTTGATTAGTTAAAATCGGTTCTTCGTTTACGAAATATTTTTTAATGTTAGTAGTATCGCGTCCTTTTACAGTAACTACTAATGATCCTTTAGGCAAAAATTTTTCACAAACATCAACTGCAGCGTCTAATAATCCACCAGGGTTACCACGTAAATCTAAAACGAGCGATTCAATTTCTTTTTTTGATTTTAAAGTAAGGATAGCTTCTTTAACCTCATACCCCGCAGTTTGCGAAAAACTACTAAGTTTGATATATGCATTATTACTTTCTTGTGGAACAAAATCAAAGAAACTCACATTTTTAATTTCAATTTCTTCACGTATTAAATTAAAGATTATTTCTTCATCATTTCTTAAAACTACAATATTAACAACCGAACCAACATCACCTTTGAGATAGTAAGTTAATTTTTCATAATTGTCTTTATTAATTTCAACAACATTAATCTTTTTTATAACATCACCTATTTTCATTCCTTGCCTTTGAGCTGGTGCATTTTCAACTAAATCAACAACTGTTACTTCATCATTTCTTAATCCGATCGAAGCGCCAATTCCACCATATTTACCTTTAGTGATTAAATCAATATCCTTTTGTTCATTAATATCAATAAAATTTGTATAAGGATCGAGCGATTGTAACATCCCTTCTATTCCGGCAAGCACAAATTCTTTAGGATTAATTTCATCTACATAATTTAAAGTTACTTCTCTATAAACTTTGCCAAATAATTCAATACCTTTACTTATTTCAAAATAAATATCATTATCTCTTGTCAGAAAGCCAGAAAAAAGAAAAATCATAAAAAATGAAATAACTAATTTTGATTTGTTTTTTATTGGATTGTAAAAATTCATATAACTTATACTTTCAAATTTATTTTTGACAAAATTTGTTTATGAATTTCTTCAATTGAAAGAAGTCCATTAATATTACAAAACCGTTTTTCTTTTTTAGAAAGATATAAATATCCTTCTCGTACTTTTTCATAGAAGTCAATTGCAGATCTTTCAATTCTATCTAAGTCAATTTTTTTTACATTTGCTTTTCGTTTAATTATTTCATCAATAGGTGTATCTATAAAGAAAGTAATATCAGGTATAGCTTTACCAATAACAAATCTTTGTAATTCTTCAACAAAATTTAATTCTATGCCACGGCCAAAGGCTTGATATGCAATTGATGAATCGTGGAATCTATCTGAAATTACAATTTTGTTTTTTTCAAGAGCGGGAATAATAACTTCACCAACCAATTGCGAACGACTTGCAGCAAAGAGGATTAATTCAGTTTCAATTAACATTTCTTTGTTTTTTTTATCAAGCAAAATATTTCTAATTTTTTCAGAAATATTTGTACCACCGGGTTCACGAATTAAAATTACTTCTTTATTTTTTTCTAAGAAATATTTCTCAAGTAACTTTACTTGAGTTGATTTTCCGCAAAAATCTAAGCCTTCAAATGTTATAAACATATCAATTCTTTTTAATTACAAATTCTAAATTATTTGGTTCAATAGAAATTAATTTTATAAATTTTGGGAGAACTACTTGTGGAATGACATAGTTATCATCTCTATTTAATTTATCAAAATCAACAAATGCTTTAATACTGTCGTTAGTAAGTTTTCCTAAAATATTAATTCCACCTTTTAATAAAATATTCACTTTACTTGGATAAAGAATTATTTCCTGATCATTAGGAGCATTAATTACATTGACTGGAATATTTTCAAAATTTTTATCAACTATTTTTTGTACGTTAAATTTTATAGTACAATATTCATCTGAAAATTCTGTACCTTTAATTAATTGCAAAGGAATGTTTTCAAAGAAATTTTCTTTAATGTTATTAAACTCTTTTTGAATTGTAAAAACTGAATCAATTCTTTTTAATAAAGAAGGCGCACCTACTACCTCGATAAATTGTGGTTCAATTTCGATATCTGAAACAATATCATAATCATTTTCAAAATCAAGTTTTAATTTTGAATAGACTCTTACAGTTTTACTTATTGATCTTTCAAAATCAATATCAAATGAATTTGGATTTATATCAATAACTTTAAAGTTACTCGACAGCCAATTATTTGAGTTAACGAAATCTTTCAAGTCGATTTTTTTCTTACCAACCTTTTTATGAATTGATATTTCAAATTCTGCTTTTTCAAAAAGTGTATATTTCAATAAATTCCAACCAGTACCTTTTACACTAATTAATATTTCGTCAGGAAGTTCTACACTGATTGAATAATTTTTAGGAGGATCTTTAATGACTAATCTAGCATTAATTGATGATAGATATTCATTATTGAGGGCAATGGAGAGCCAAAATAAAATTGAAAAAATTGCAAGTACAGAAATAGTAATAATTTTTTTCTTCATAAATAAATATAAAAATAGGTTGCTCAAAAGTAATAATTAATTTAAACTTTTGAACAACCTAAAATTTTTTATCGTAGTTTGTTAAAATATTCAATCAGTTCTTCACGATTAGCTCTCGAAATTTGTCTCCCTTTGATTGGAAAATTTTCAAATGCTCTTGCCAAATGTCTTAATTCATGAACATTTAGATTTGATAATTCATCTTCGGAAGGAATATCTTGCTTCACATTTGTTCTTTCTTCTTGTAGTTCAGATATTGCTTCGTTCTTTAAAGTTTCAATTGTTGAAGATATTTTTTTTCTTTGCTTACGAACTTTTTCTTCTTTTACTTCTTCAAATAAAAACTCCTGCTGTTCTATACTTTTTCCATGCTCTTCAGAAGTCTCATTTATGTCAATTTCCTGAGTCTTATCATCATTATCAATTACAAAACTTTCTTTTTCTTCTACTGAAACAACATTTAATTCTGGAGTAAAAATAATATCATTTAATTGCTCATCAGGACGAGGAATAACATGAACAGAAACAAGTTGACCAACCTTTTGAGCTGCAGCAGCGCCAGCATCTACGGCAGATTTAACAGCTGCTACTTCACCAATTATTTTAACTGTTACCAATGCTGCAGTAATTTTTTCTTTGCTAACTAATTTAACATTAGCCGCTTTCACCATAGCATCAGCAGCTTCAATTGCTCCAATTAAACCTTTTGTTTCAATAAGTCCTAATGCCAATTGCATAAACTAATTACTTTGCTCTTTTAGGTAAAATTAATTCAACATCGGAATGAGGACGAGGAATAACATGAACAGAAACTAATTCACCAACTCTTTGAGCTGCAGCAGCACCAGCATCTGTAGCAGCCTTAACTGCTCCAACATCACCGCGAACCATAACAGTAACATAACCACCGCCAATTGTTTCTTTACCAATTAATTCAACTTTTGCGGCTTTAACCATTGCATCGGCTGCTTCAATTGCACCGACAAGCCCTTTTGTTTCGATCATTCCAAGTGCGTCTAGTGTCATATTTTTATGCTCCCAAATTGATTTTGTTTTGTTTCTAAAATAGTTGATATAATTATTATTTGCAAAATTTTTTCCAAATTTTCTTATAAACTTTTCATATAGTCTTCTAAAATTACAGCCGCAGCATTTTTATCAATTAATGATTTATCCCTTCTTCTCTTTTTCGATTTTACTGATTCAATTATTCTTTGTTTAGCAATTTCTGATGAATATCGTTCATCAATTAGTTCAATTGGTAAATTTATTTTCTTTTTTAATTCTTCTACAAATTTTTCAACTGCGAGTGATGTTATTGAACTTTCACCAGATTCTTTTAATGGAGTGCCGACAATTATTTTTATTACATGATAATCATCAATTATTTTCTTTAAATTCTCGAAAAATCTTGAATCATTTGATAACGTTGTTAGTGGATAAGCAAACATATTTAATGGATCTGTAATTGCAATGCCAATCCTTTTTGAACCATAATCAATTGCTAAAATTCTTTTTTCTTCCAATTACTTTCCTCAATTATTTTCTGCATCAAATCTTTCTACAGAAAAGATTCCTTTATTCTTTTTTAATCGCTCTATTAATTTATTCAAATGGTCAAGGTCCTTAACGTAAACTGTAATCGTTCCTTTGAATAAAGAATCCTGCGTATAAATATTAACCGATTTAATGTTTGTATTTTGATAGGTAGTTATGCTATTAGAAATATCCTTCAAAATTCCAGGCATATCATCTCCACGAATAGAAATTCCAGCTACAAAGTAAGTATCACTTGTTTTGGGCCATGTTACAGGCACTAAACGATCTTCACCGGATTTTACCATATTAATCAAATTCTTACAATCCTTTCGATGAATTTTAATTCCCTCACCTATTGTAACATAGCCAATAACTTGATCACCGGGAATTGGATTACAGCATTTAGCGTAGCTGTAAGCAAAACCTTTATAGTCACCTTCGACTAAAACATTACCTGCAGAAGTTCTTGCAATATCAACAAATTTATCGAATTCAATTTCATGAGATGATTTGTTATCGGTTCCTGTCTTTGGATTTAAAATTTGATCAAGATTTATTTTATCTAAAAATATTGATCTGAAAAACTGACGACTATTATCAAATTTTAATTTACGTGCAAGCTTAGCTACTTCATCTGATGAAAAAGAAAGTTTTAATTTTTTGATTTTCTTTTCCCAAATTTCTTTGCCGGCTTCAACTTCTTTTTCTTCTTCTTTATTTAAGTACTTACGTATATTGTTTTTAGCTTTTTGAGTATGAACAAATTGCAACCAACTTTTATTTGGATGTTGATTTTTAGATGTAATAATTTCAACCTGATCACCGCTATGAAGGATTGTATCGAGTGGAACAATTTTGCCATTTACCTTAGCACCAATACAATGATATCCAACATTACTATGAACTTCAAATGCAAAATCAACTGGTGTTGAGTTTATAGGTAATCGTTTTAATTCACCTTTTGGAGTGAAGACATAAATTTCATCTTGAAATAAATTCAATTTAAAACTTGCAATAATTTCTTTTGAAGCTTCATCCTTTGATACATTTTCAAAAATATCACGAACCCAATTTACCCATTCTTCTAAATCTTGATCTTCAGTACTAACATGTTCTTTATATTTCCAATGTGCTGCAACACCTCGTTCAGCTATTTCATGCATTTTTCTTGTTCTGATTTGAACTTCAACTGGTTTTCCTTCAGGACCAATAACTGTTGTGTGAATTGATTGATAATTATTTTTTTTGGGAATGGAAATAAAATCTTTAAATCTTTCTGCAATTGGTTTATAAATTTGGTTTACAATTCCTAGTACAAGATAACATTCGTTAGGATCATTTTTTTCGAGAATAACTCTAATTGCAAGTAAATCATAAATATCTTCCCATGGACGATTTTGCATTACAAGTTTTCTGTAAATACTGTAAAGATGTTTAGGTCTGCCACTAATTTCATATTTCAAATTTAGTTCATCAAGTTTTTCTTTTATAGGTTTAGAAAATCTTTGAATAAAGGCTTCTCTTTCTTTTCTTGTATCTTTAATTTTTTTTGCAATGTCATCATAAGCATCTTTGTTTAAATATTTAAATGCAAGATCTTCAAGTTCCCATTTTAAAACTCCAAGACCAAATCTATGAGCAAATGGAGCATAAATTTCCAGAGTTTCTTTTGCAATTCTTCTTTGCTTTTGAGGAGAAACAAATTCAAGTGTTCGCATATTGTGAAGGCGATCTGCAAATTTCACAAGTATAACACGAACATCTTTTATCATAGAAAGTAAAAGCTTTCTATAATTTTCTGCCTGAGTTATTTCTTGACCTTTAAATACACCACCAATTTTTGTAACTCCATCAACAATTTCAGCAACTTCACTACCGAATTCTTTTGAAATAAATTCTAAACTTATGTCGCTATCTTCTACTACATCATGTAACAAAGCACTAATTACAGAAATATCATCGAGGGGAATTTCTCTTGCAACAATAGTAGCAACTTCGTAAGGATGATTAAAATAAGGTTCACCTGAAGCACGAAAATCATTTTTATGAGATTCATAGCTTAGCACAAAAGCTTTTTTAATCAGCTCTTCATTTACAGAACGTAAATTCGATTTGCAATAATTAAGCAAATCATCAAGCATTCTTTGGTGTTTTATGCTAAGTGTAATTTCCATAATTAAATTTATAAAGTTCCGAATGTTCTATCGCCGGCATCACCTAAACCGGGTAAAATATATCCAACATCATTTAATTGTCTATCTAAACTTGCAGTATAAATTGGAACATCTGGATGTTCTTCATTCATTTTTTTGATTCCTTCTGGTGCGGCAATTAAACAAGCAAGCATACAATGATTTGCACCTTTCTGTTTCAATGAATTAAAAGAAGCTACTGCACTGCCACCTGTTGCAAGCATTGGATCTAAAACAATTGTAATAGATTCATCTAATTTTTTTGGTGCTTTGTAATAATAATCTATTGGTTTTAATGTTACTTCATCTCTTTGTAAGCCAATATGACCAACATTTGCATCTGGAATCATTTTCAGAAACGCATCAACCATACTTAAACCAGCACGTAAGACAGGTACTAATACAATTTGTTTTTTAATTTTATAACCAATTGTATTTTCCAGTGGAGTTGTAACTTCAATTTGTTCGAGTTCAAATGATTTTGCAATTTCAATTGCAATAGCATAAGAAACTCTATTTAATGCCGCACGAAATGAAGCTGTATTGGTTTCTTTATCTCTTAAAATTGTAACATCTCTTTTTACTAATGGATTCTCAATTAAATTTAAATTATTCATTTTATTTCCTTTTTGACTTTTCTTCCCAAAACTGAAAGTAAATTTACAAATGGTGAACTCGGTGGTGTATAATTATAATTTACTTCTGCTAGTTCAGTTACTTTGATTTTATTATGGACAAATGAAGAAATAATATCTCCAAAACCAATTACTTCACTACCGCCATAGAATGATGCACCTAAAATCAGCATTGAACTTTTATCAAAGATAATTTTACCAAAAACATTTTTACTATTTGGCATAACTTTAATAATATTTGGAACGATTGCATTAACAGATAATGAGTTAAATTTATTTATAATAGCTTGATTAAGAGTTAAGCCAACAAATTCATAAATATTATCAAATATTTTTACAGCAATATTTTTTACAATTGGTTTTGCAATTAGATTACCACCAGCAGCATTTTCTCCGGCAATATGACCAAATTCATGAGCTAAAGTTGCAATTGGAATATAATCGTTTTTATTTGTTATTTTGTTAATCACTTCAATGCAATCACCAGCTGCAAAAATGTTTGAATCATTTGTCCTTAATTTTGAATCGACTTTAATTCCGCCATAATTCCCAATTTCTATTTTTGATGAAATTGCCAAATCAATATTTGGTTTAACACCTAATGTTTGAATTGCAAAATCAATTTCATAATTCCAGCCATCTATTGAGATGCTTTTCAGCTTTTCATTGTCATAAATATATTTTATTGATTTTGAATTCCCGTAAAAAAGAATTTTATTTTTATCGAGACTATCAAAAACTAAATTTTGAATCTCAGGTTCAGCATCTGGTAATGGTAATTTTTCTTTTTCAATTAGAATAACTTCATAATCAAGTTTTTTTAATGCTTCAGAAGTTTCAATACCAATATAACCAGCACCAATAATTAGCACTCGATTAGAATTCCTTCTTTGAATATGGTTTTTAATTTTAATTAAATCCGAAACTGACTTGAATGTAAAAACATTATTGAGCGAAAAAGGAAGATCTGGTAATTTATTTGCCTTTGAACCTGTAGTTAGTATTAATTTATCATAAGTGAATTGAAATTTTTGATTTGTAATTAAATTGATTACTTCAATGGTTTTAGAATTCCTATTAATATTTGTTACTAAAGAATTTGTGTAAACTTTTACTCCCTTTTCTTCTTCGAAAGATTTTGAATCATAAAAAACTATTTTTTTATAATCATCAATTTCACCGCTTAAAACATAAGGTAATTCACAAGTACCAGTAGAAATAAATTCACCAGCTTCAAATAGAATAACATTTGATTCAGGTAATATTCTTTTGGCTTTTGCAGCTGCTGCTGGTCCAGCAGCATTTCCACCAATTACAATTATATTTTTTACCATTTAAAAAATTAATAATTAATTCATGCTAAATATAAATAATTAAAAATTTAGAAGTGTGAACCTCAGAACTAATGTCGTAGTTTACTTTTCACGAAAAGATAATGTAATTGGAACCCCTTCAAAACCAAAATTTTTTCTAATTAATCTTTCTAAAAATCTCTTATAAGATTCTGGAATATATTTATACTCATTTGCAAAGAATAAAAAGATTGGATAATGTTCACCAACTTGAGTAATATATTTAATTTTAACTTCCTTGCCAGTTGGAGTAGCAGGTGGCGGTGTTTTTACAATTTCTGGAAGTAATATTTCATTTAATTCATTTGTCGGAATTTTTTTATGACGTTCTTCATTAATTTTTTTTGCAAGTTCTATTAACTTGTAAATCCTTTGTTTTGTCAAAGCTGATATAAAAATTATTGGGGCAAAATCAACTGTTGCAACTTCAGCTTTAATTGCATCTTCATATTTCTTTGCAGTGTTTGTATCTTTTTCAATCAGATCCCATTTATTAACTGCAATTATCAATCCTTTTCTGCGGCGAACAATTTCCTGCAAAACTTTTTGATCTTGATTATTAATACCAAGTTCAGCATCAAGAAGTAAAATTGAAACATCAGAATTCCATATTGCACGATAAGTTCTAACGTTAGAAAAAAATTCTATGTTTTCTTTGATCTTAGATTTTTTCCTTAAACCAGCAGTATCAACAAGAACAATTTCTTCGCCATAGTATTTAAGAATTGAATCTATACTATCCCTTGTTGTTCCAGGAATATCAGTTACTATGCTTCTATCATAACCCAAAAGTGAATTTACTAATGAAGATTTGCCAACGTTTGGTTTTCCAACAATTGCAAGGTGTAATCTTTTATCATTAAAATTTTCTTCATCAGAAAAAGTTAATGAATTAATAACATCATCCAAAAGATTTCCAAGATTTCGCCCATTGAGAGCTGAAACATCATAAATATTATTAAATCCAAGTTTGTAAAAATCTGATTTGTTTATTTCAAATTCTGGTGTATCGCTTTTATTTACTAATAAGTAAGATGGTTTTGAAGATCTTCTTAAAATATATCCTATTTCTTTGTCGATTGGGGTTAAGCCAATTCTTCCATCAACAACAAATAAAATTGCATCACATTCATTAAGCCCAATTTCAATTTGTTCACGAATTGCAGTTTCGAATAAATCATCTGAATCAGGAACATAACCACCTGTATCAATTACACGGAAGTATTTTCCATTCCATTCAACTTCACCATAAATTCTATCACGTGTAACACCGCTTACATCGTCAACAATTGCTGTCGAGCTTTTAGTTAATCTGTTAAATAAAGTTGATTTACCTACGTTTGGTCTTCCAACTATCAAAACTAATGGGTTACTCATAAAAACCTAAAATTTATATTGCAAATTTAGTTGCGGATAATATTTCATACTATATCCCTGATTAATTTTTTCTAAACTAAAACTTAGCTCCAAATCTTTATTATAATTGTGAGAAGACCATGCTGCGTCCAAAGCACTAATAAAATGATTAACGATAATAACTATCACAGCTTTAGCTGCATAGTTGTAATAATCGTTAGCTTTACCACGTTCAATTGAATAATAAATAAAATTATGAGTTAAATTTTTTCTTGTTGGATCATATTCAAATGGTGTATTTTCATCTCCAAAATCATCCCAACCAACATTAAATTGTGGATACTTACCAATTAGTTCATAATATTGTTGCTCACCATAATAAGGAAGATGATGAGAATAATAAGAGCCAATGGCACTTTCTAATCTATTTAATTCTTGCCAATTCACTTTCCCATTTTCAAAAACTTTGTAATCATTTGGATTAATTGAACTGTTTAATTTAGTTGCATTTGTTAAAGTCCATTTTGCATAACGCTCAACACTCCAATGTTTATCAGCAAAATCCTGGTAAAAGTTAGTTTGATCATCACCCTTTTTATCATAGTGAAGACCAACTATAATTGAACTTAATTCGACTGCTAAAAAAATAGCTGACTTTAAATATCTTTCTGAATAAAATTGTCCTGCACCTGGGACAGCTAGCGATAAACTTGCAGCAAGTAAAGGTGATTTTTTATGAATATCAGTTTTTAAGTTTTCATCTTGTTTGACATTTACATTCTTTGAATCGAGGTATAAAATTCCAGAAAGATTTTTTTCATTATATTCTTTACAAACATTTTGAGAGTAATTTAAGGAAGTTATCATCAACATTAATAAGAGTAATTTTTTCATATTGAACCCAATTTTATAAACTAAAGTCAAAAAGAATTCCTCCATAAAAATTCCATTCCTTACCATAAATAACTTTTTCATTTCTAATTGTTCTCTCAACTTTATCAAACGAATATGCCGCATTAAAAAATAAACTTGTTGGAAAGATATAAAAAGAATTCATCTTGATTCTAAATTCTGCACCAGCACCTTTTTTAAACTTATTTACGGAAGGTAAAACCCCATTCCATGCATTTCCTAAATCTCCATAAACAGAGAAATATATTTTATCAATGTAAAGATGTCCAATTTGTGCATCAATATTTGTAAACAATGGGAATCTATAAGTTAAATTTAACCAAGCAATTTCATTGCCGCTAATTGAATAAAATGGATAGCTTTTCATTCCGATTAAACCACCAAGATAAAAATCAAAAAAATCGGGGACAGTTTTGCCAAGTATCGAACCAATTCTTATTTGACCTGATAAAGTGTGTTTATCAAATAATTGGATATATTCTTTCCAGTTAATTTCAATTCTATGAAAATTAAAATCATTATATAGTGGTTTTAAGATTCCATCAACAACTGTATAGTTGTTTTCATTGTTAAATCTATTGAACTCATAATCATATTTAAATTCAACTTTTCTTCCGATAGGATTTATATCCGAATCTATTTTTGGAGTAATTGATTCATGAACATATTTGATTTGGAAATTCCTTCCAACGAAATATTTGTCTGTTGTTGCTGGATAAAGTGTGTTACCGCTTTCAGGTAAAATAAAACTATTTAAAGTTGATGTATATTGACTGAAAATAAATCTTGCCTCAACAAAATTTCCTTCTTTAAATATTTTATGTTTAGCCACAATATCAAATTCAAATAAATTATATGTTACTTCCGTCGGAACTTTATAATCAATTCTTGGTGGGGCAAAAGTAGAGTCTATTCCAAAATCTAAATCAATTTTTGTCCCTCTTGAAACACTGTATAATTCAAGACTTATCTCAGGGCGTAAACCAAAACTAAAAAACAATGGTAGTTTATCTTTGTATTCAAATTGCAAAAACAAATCACGCTCCATCTTACGATTAATTGATACACTGCCAAAAATTGAATAACGATTTAATACATCGCTTGATGCTAAATAAACACCTGGTTTGACTCTATCTAGTCCAGCATTGAATGTGTTATAATTATCGTAACGAATAAATGGAATTATACTTATTTTCGAAAAGAAACCTGAGTATTTATCAATTTTGTATTCAGGAATTTTTGTATCATCAAAATTTTTCAATGAACTAATACTAAATTTTTCAATATCACCATTTGGTTTATCAATATCTAAAGGTGGATTATTAACCCAAACATATTTTTTAGTTGAATCAACTTTTAATTGTTCATCTTTTGATATTAAAAATATTTTGAAACCATCAGCAGTGTATCCACTGTAAACAATTGTACCATCACTATTAATTGAAGGCATAAATGCACCTCCAATTACGTTAGTCAATTGAACTGCTTTATTTGTTTTTATATCAAGAGAATATAAATTAAAAATACCAGTTTTATCACTTGAAAAAATAATTTTACCATCATTTGTCTGAACAGCATTTCTTTCATCATTTTCTGAATTTGTGATAAAAGTTAAATTTGATCCATCAACATTTATTTTTGCAACATCACGATTATCTTTTAATGAGTAATCAAATAAAATAAAAGAATCATTAACTGAAAATTTTGGATTGTAAACTTGTTCACCATTTTCAAAGTAAGTTAAACGTTTAAAATTTTTGCCCTCAATATCTACCAGACCAAGATTAATTGTTCCATCATTTTGAAAGACAAATACAATCTTCTTCCCATCCTTTGAAACTGAAGGATTATTTGCACGCATTCCAAACGTTAAACGAGTTTCTTTTTCTTCATCTAAATCATAAACATATAAATCATGAATATTTGTCATTTTAGGATTATCTTCACTCAGTTTTGAATAAATAATTTTATTTGTACCATTTACAAAACTGCAAGTTGAACGAACACCAGTTGAAATTAATTTTTCCTTTTTTGTTTCAAAATCATAAAGATAAAGAGAAGACAAACTGAAATAATCATTTGATTTATTTGATATGTACAAAAGTTTTTTACCATCGTGTGAAAAAGTTGGATAAAAATTTCCGAAACCATCTTTAACTATCATTTCACCAGTAACAAGATTTGATAAAACTTCTTTTGAACGTTCTTTATAATTATTTGTTAAAAAAGATTTCCATTCATTATAAATTTCATTCCCACTTTTCCCCAATACATCTTCAAATGCGACATCGATTGTAAAATTGGTTAGTTTACCAAGTTTATGAGATATCAATCTTAATTTATCTTCGCCATATTTTTGTGAGATATATCTTGTTAAAGCAAAACCGGAATTATAAACAGATTCATTACCTAAACTTGTTTTATCAAAAACTCCCATTTGATTCCATGTTAACATTTTATTTTCAAGTGCATAACTTCTTAAAATCATATCGCGATGAGTATCCCAATTATCATAATTAAAATCTTTTCTCATATACTGAGCAGTACCTTCAGCAAACCATGCAGGAACATTCACTCCAGGTATTGGATAGGAAGCAATAAAATTTGGGAAACCATATAAAATATCTGGCCGACGTTTATCTTCATAATTTAAAAATTGCAAATAGAAAATTGGAAGTGTCCTTGTAAATTTCATTGCAGATTGAATTTGCACCATGTGAGTAAATTCATGTGAGATAACATTACGCAACCAATTATGAGTACCACGTAAATCAAAATCTAATGAAGAAGCCCATATTTCAATTTTGTTATCAAAAAAATATGTAGCTCCATTTGAATAATCATCAATATCTTTAATTATGTAATCGACTACTTCAGGTTCATATTGATATAGAGAAGTTATTGGTTCCCAAACTTCATCTGCAATTTTTGCTACAACTTTAGCTGTTCTTTCAGCGCCATCATGAAAATGAACACGAACATGTTTGCCTTTAATTGTGTACCAATTATAACTTGGGTTAAATTCATTCACTTGAGCAAAAAGTGAATAACAAATAAAAAATATGATTAGAATTTTTTTCATGAATTATTTTATCACTGCAATTTTTATAATCTTTGAAGCTGATTTACCGTTTATACTTTCCGCTTGAATGTTAGCATAATAAATTCCACTTTGAACTTTGGTAACATCCCAAACAATTTCATTTTCAATACCACCTTGAGCATTTGATTGTAGTGTTGAAATTAATTCACCTGCTAAATCAAAAATACGAACAGTAACTTTTGAATTTTCTGAAACATAAAATCTAATGTTTGTAAAATTTCCATAAGTTGGATTTGGCCAGTTATATGCTTTATCTAATGGAAAATACTCATTGGAAATTTGGCTCTTATTTGATATTTCAACAGATGAGTTATTTGTTGAGTTTTGATAATTACTTTTCCAAAAACTTTTACCTTGAATATTAGACAACTGCCATGCTGAAAAATTTTTTTCTTTGTCAATTACAATTACAATTGGTTTGTATTGAGGAATTGGTCCCATTGTTGGTAATTCTTCTTCGTATAAAAATAAATTTGAGACTTCTGAATCAGCCACTTTAATTGGATATCCATCAAACAATTTTCCATCTTTAGTATTAATGGCTATTAATTCACCATTATAATTAGCAATTAAAATTTCTTGTATTCCATCTTTGTTTAAATCCACAAGAAGTGGTGTTCCAATAAAGTACTTACCTGTTGATGCTTGAAATGGGAAATTTTCTAATTGCGTTCCATTTATGTTATAAATAGAAATTTCATTTTCATTATTAAGAATAATAAATATTCTTCCATCATTGAAAATATCAGCAACAGAAAAATTATAAGATTTATTTGAACTATATACATCAAATGAACCAACAATTTTATTTTGATTTACAACATCAAAATGCTTTTTACCGGAAAAATCACTTAACACAATATTAAAATATTCACCGCTTGAATTTTTAACTAACCCACTTTTTTTATGCTCCCCGTTTAACAATTGATTATTTACACCTGAAGAACTTTGAAAGAATTCATTTAATGAGATTGCAGAAAAATATTTATTGTTTGATGAATTATACTCTCGGTTGATTTGAACCAATTCGCTATTCATAATTTTAGTATAGTTTGACACTGATATTTTATTAACTAACAAATCGCTTAAACTAACCTCAAGGAAATAACCATCAGAACATCCCGCATCTACATATAAATTATTCGATAAACTTGTAATTAAAATTGGGGTTGATATTTTATATAAACTTTTTGCGGATATAATCTTTTCTTCATTTGTTAAAGTGTTATAATAATAAACATTGATAGTATCATTAGTAGAACCAAAAACATATTCCACACCGTTTTGTGTTATTCCAGAAATTTTATTTTTGTCAGAAAATCTTTTAACTACATTTAAGATTTTACCATTGTTATTCAATTTGACAAGATTATTGTTATCAATTAAAAAGATATCAAGGGAATTAGCATTACTTAAAGTCATTAAATCAAAACTCACGCTTTGAAGTTCAGATAACTTTCTATCAACAAGCTTCTTAACAATTTCATTTCCAAATGAAACGTCAAAACTCATTTTATTTTTATTGTCAGAAAAGTTTTCAATAGTTATAAAACTTTTTGCCCCGCTATTTGAATTTGAATTCGGTTTTGAATCGGGGGATAAAATATTTTTATATAATTTTGATTTATTACCCTTAAACCAAAAATCATATTTTTCACCTTCACCAATAAAACTTCCAAAGAAAGATGAAAATGATTCACCTATATCTTGAATACCATCAGCTTCAACTACATCTACACCTTTATTATATAAATCTGAATTTATTTTGTTCTCATTAATTTTTTGATTGATAATATTTTCATCTATGTGCCAAATTACAATTCCGTTGCCTGGTGTTGCAGCATCAAATTCATCAACATCAATAACAACACCACCTTTAATTGAATCTGGTGTAACATAATATAATCCGCTTGTATCGGGTTTAATTACTTTTTGAAAGATTTGATTTTTGTTTTTAATTGTTAAAATTAATTCATCTTTGTTAGCATCTTGCTGTCGATTCTCAAGTAAAAAGTATTCAGAAGGAGTTATTGGAATTTTAACAATAGTTGTATCACTTGAAACTGCCTTAACAAAAGTAGTAAGATTAACATTTTTCTTATCGTAAGAAATTTCTTTAACGGAATCCCAACCTAAAAATATTTTTTCCCATGCAGAAAGTGCTGGTGGAAATATTCCGTTATTTGCAATCATAGCCTGTCCATCCATCAATCCAAATCTGCCAATAGCACTTTTACCCGTTTCAGTATCAAACAAATCGGGCAAACCTAAATGGCTTGCTATATTTGCAACCAAAGTTCCATTGATAGTTAATTCTAAAAGCAAAGTTGAATTATCAATCATTTGCAATTCACGTGATTCTGTTTCCGGCATAATCAACGTATTTTTAATTAAACCAGTTTTAGTCGAAAACCCATTGAATTGCGAACCGTATAATTTTTGTAAAGTTGAATATCCCAAATAAAGTGAAGGTAAATTTCTATCAATGGAAAAAATTCCAATATCTAAACCACTGCTTACACCAGCATGAAAAATTATAAACAAATCATATTTTGAAAAATTTACATCAGGAAATTTTTTGTCAGTAATAGTCCAAACTTCTTCAGATAAATTTGCTAATTGTTTTAAATCTTTTGATTGATAACCAGGTGAATATTCTCTCATTGTTTTTGAAACAGTAATAATATCTGGTAAAACTTTGTAAGAGATATTCAATTTCCCTTTTGATACTTTTTTAAAGTAATTTTTTGCAAATAGAAGATGATCTTCAAAATAAGAAGCATCATGAGGTAAAGGATCTAAAATTGTATCCCCATAATTTTTTGAATAGTGAGAACCAAATTTTCCATTACCAATTGTTGCATCATATTTATCTTCTTGAAATTCAACTAAGACTGCAAGAATTCTTAATGAATCACTAAAAGCTGATTTATCATTTGCTGATAAAGCAAAATGCTTAACAAAAGATTGAGCAGATAAACTGCTCAATCCAATTATTGCAAAAAGAAAAAATATTTTTTTCATTAAAAATTAGATTCCTCTTGGAAAACCTAATTGCTTTTGAGGTGTGGCACCCCAACCAATTAATAAGGTAAAACGAAGAGTATTAGAAAGTGGATGATTTTCACTTCCTTTAAAAACATCAGTTGTAATGTAGCTAAAATCAAAACCGTACATATCATAACGAATACCAGCACCAAGAGTAACAAACTTTCTATTTCCGTATGAAGGATCTTCGTAGAAAATACCAGTTCGAATTGCAAACATAAAATCTTGCGGTTGACCATACCAATATTCAAGTCCCATTGAAGTTACAATATCACGAATTTCTTTATTTAAAGGTTCATCAGCCCATGCTGAAAAAATTGCTTTATAAAATTCGGGTCTTTTGCCTGAAGAATCTGCTTTACCAACTAATAATTTTTGAAAATCTAATGTCCACGTTAAAGAATTGTATTCATCTTCAAAAGGACGAACTGCAAAACCAAATCTTAAGTTTGTAGGAATTGGATCTGCTTGTGCTTGGTCAATGTAATAAATTTTTGGACCAAGGTTAGCTAAATTCAAACCGAAACTAAATCTGTTACTCAAATCGCCAATAAGTGGAATTTCAAATTTTTCAGGACGCCATAATGCACCAACATCAAAACTTACAGAAGTAGCAACACCTTTTCCCTGTTCTTGTTCTGTTGGTTTATCTGCTAAACGTGAATGTATTATTCTAAAGTTAAAACCTAATCCCCAATTATTACTAAGTTTAGTTGCATAACCAAATGTTAAAGCTGCATCAAAAGAACGAAATGTTCCAACAGGATCTGGTGAATTGGATAGTGTTCTTACAAATTCACCAAAGTTCATAAATGTTATACTTGCTGTTACACTACCATTTAATTCTTCCATGTATTCACGATAAGTTGCATATTCATAAAATAAGTCAAGATTAAATTGTGGTAACCAATTACTATGAGTTAAGCTGACTTCGGAACCTGTTTGAAAAGCTATGCCAGCAGGATTCCAAAATATTGCAGCTGAATTATCTGCAAGTGCTACACCAGATTCACCAATTCCACCTGCTCTTGAATCAGGTGCAAGTAAAAGAAATGGAACTGCGGCTTCCCCTTGTGCTTTAATTAAATTTGCTGATACAAACATTGCTATGATGATCATCAGCATCGACATTCTTTTCATTTTATTCCTCCGATTTATATTTTCTAATTTTTATTTAACTACTGCTAATTTACCTATTATTGATTGTTTGAAACTTCCATCATTTGATTCAACTATTAATTTATAAAAGTATGTACCATTTGCAATTTGATTTCCATCTTCATCTCTTCCATCCCAGTCAATTCTAACATATTTGTTGAATATATCATTTTCTTCAATTGTTTTGATTAATCTTCCTGCAATTGTATAAATTTTTATTTTACAATTTATAGTAGAAGAATAATTGTGCTGAAATGTAAAAGTAGTAAACGATGAAAATGGATTTGGATAATTATAAACATCTCTTAAAACAATTCCATTTTCATTAGAAACCACGGTAAAGTTTGCTTCTTGAGTCGAAAGATTATTAAAAACATCCCATGCTTTAATTTTTAGATCGTAATCTCCAGGTACAAGATTAGTGAAATTATATTTTACCACTCCACTTTTCCCACCAGAATTAAGATCACCCACAAAATTATTTGAAAGATCAATTGCATTAGTTATATCATTATTTAATATTGCTTCTAATTTATGTCCTATTCCAGAACCGGTTGTATTTAAACCAGTTTGATCTTTTAACTTTACAATCAATGTAAAACTTGGATTAACCAAATATGAGCTTGTAAAGTTTTCATTATCAAAAAATATTTCAATCTCAGGCCCTTTTTTATCATCAATAGCGTTTGGATTCGTACCTCCAACAGTAAAATTATTATTAAACCCAACACCATCAATCTGATTGTTAGCAAAGTAAGCAACAATTTTCCCATTTTTATTTTCATAGGAAATATCTTTTGGAACAACAAAGTCGGTTTCAAAAATTCCATTATTAACCGATGCTCTGCCTTTGAAAATTAATCCACCTTGCTGTTTAACCGTGTAATCCATCTCTTGATAATAAATTCCTTTTTCACTATCAAAAACAGAAAGCACAACTTCACCATTTGTTGGATTAATTTTACCATCGATTGTTTTTACAGAACCTTTAATTTTTACATTGCTCAATGCACTTATTTGATTTAATTCCTTAGAAGATTTTCCATTAATTGAGTCTATTGAAATTGGAAGAACAGGCATATTCATTCTGATTGCTGGATCTCCAAATAAATGATACTTTTCATCATTTTCTTTGTCTATCATATATTGTTTTGTCATAAAATATGAAAGTCCAACACGAGCTGGTAAACCATTATCTTTTACACGAAATAGATTTGTATAAAGTGAATCATTTAAAATTGCATTATAATTTGAGTAAACTACTCTACTTGCAGTATATGTTAAAATAGAACCAGCGTTTTGCAAATTTAGCATTGTTTCAGCACTGCTTTGAATAGCAGGATCATCATACCAGCCGAAATCACAAGTTGCTGCTGTAACAAAAAAGTAATTCGAATTTTTTAATTGTGGCACTGTTGTAGTTTTTACAAAAACATTTTCATCTGCCCAAAGTTCAGGACTTCCATGACCAACATAATTTATTAATAGAGTACCTTCATTAATAGCATCTATTATTGCTTTGTTTACATCTGGTTTTCTTCTTCCCAATCCAACAAATACAGTTGGATATGCAACCAAATAAATTTTCTTCTGATATAAAAATTTTGGTAGAATTCTATTTGCAAGATTTTCAGATTGTGCTGTATGAAGAGAACCGTTATCAATTCCCAATCCTGCTGGTCCATCATCCGCAACTAATGTTATGGTATTTCTCCAATCGCCTTTACTTTGAACCGTTTCATAATTTATAATTTTATCAATAGCGTTATCTGCTTCTTTTGCTGACTGAATTGTTAAACGGCCAATTGCTAAATCTGGTTTTAAATCATTTCCTGAAATACGAACAAAATAATCATCAGATGGATATGAACTTATTGCACTTATTGAATTTTCAGTTTCATAAGGTAGAATAAAATTTTTATTGTCTCTTACCGTATTTAAATAATCGTATGTTGCATCACCAAAAAGAAGAACGTAAAAAGGTTTTATTTGCCAATTTTCAAAAGCATATTTCAAAAAATCTCTGAGAGCCATTGGATCAATCATTCCACAAGAAAATTCGTTAAATATTTCATCAATATAAAAAACTTGTGTTGATAATTTATTCGGAGATTCGCTCGAACGATATTTGACATATCTTTCTGCTTGAGCTTTAAAATCTTTTGGAGCAATAACAATCATTTCACTACCAGCTACATTCCCACGAATGTTCATGTTATCAATTTTAGTTCCACCGGTTGGGACTTTAAAACCATTTGCCGAAACTATAAAATATTTAGATGGACTATTTTTAACTTCATTGGATTGGAATTTTATTTGTCCACCGCTTGTTGTCGCATTTGTAATAATTTTAACATTTGAAAAATTTGTTACATCAAAAGCTTGAATGGAAGTGGATGAGAAATTTGTTATTGTATATTCAACTGTTGCAGTTGTGTCCTTTGCAAAAAGTATAAAATTATCACCGGCGGCTCTTAAATATCGTTGATATACAATTTCAAAAAAATCTAAAAATACTTTTGCACTAATTGAACCAGATGAGTGTGAAATTTTTAGAACGCTTCTTTCATCAGTTAAATTTCCTTGATAAGAAAATTTCGCAAAGTCATCAATTCCATATTCGTAATCTGAGATTCCATAAATATTTGTTGAATAAATTTGGGTACCACTTTCTTCAACTTTCAACGGTATTGTTGATGTGGAAACATTAATTGTTCTTAAACTATAATTAATTTTTGAATTAGGAATAACACCATTAAGCGTTGAAATAAAAGTTTTACTTTTTGAAGTTGCATCAATCACATCACCGAAATATTCACGACCAGATTTGCCAATATTAACACTATCTTTATCATAACTTTTGTATCCAAAAGTAGATGTTTGTTGAAAAGCATTTTGAACATTTAAGGATTGCTTTTCATTCATTCTTTTTCCGTTTGAACCGCCGAATGTTAACCAATAATAATTTTTCTTCGTGTAGGGATTTTTACTTCTTGAAATAGTTTTTGTATTTGAATTATAACTCCAAACTTCTGTGCCTCTTCCATAAAAAAGAATGTAATCAGCTGCATCAATTTTTCCATCAGATTCGCCAACAAATAAAATTGCATTTTCGATTAATCCTTCATTTTTATAAGAATTATAATTTTCAGGTAAATTTAATCCACCATTGTTATAAATTTTTATTGTGCGCGGGTCGACTGAATTAATATCTACACCAAGATTTTGAAGAAATGTTCTATCGATTTTATAAATTCCTTCATCAGAAACTTCAAAGCGAAACCAAGGTCCATTTGCTAAAACTGAATTTGATATTTTATTTAATGATTTTATTTCTTCACCCCAAAATTGAGCTACATCCCAATTTATTACTAAAGATGAAAGAAAGTTTTCATTTATCTTTACTTTTTTTGTTGAGGCATTCCCGAAATTTATTTTAATTTTTACGTAATCAAGAACTTTTATTGATTTAGAATTTGGTTCGAAAACTACAGGATAAATTTTAATAGTCTGAACTGGTAAATTTCTTGTTAACCCAAAATCACCAAATTGAACAATTTCAGATAGTGAAAATGAATTATAATTATTACTAACAAACTCAACTTCTTTAGTTAAAGAGCTGTCTTTTTGAATTTTGGGATTCGGCAAATAATCACCAGTGAATGATTTAAAATTAGAACTAAGTATTTCAATTGTATTTCCAAATTCTGAAGGAACGCCGATGTTAAATAATTTCACTTGCAACTGAGGCATTCCAAATTCTTTTGCATTTTCAATTCTTGTCCCAGGAATTTCAAATTTTGTAAATGATCTTCCAGAGATATTTGTAATGATGGTGTCTTTTATAGTTGGATGATATTCTAAAATCAAAAAGTTTTGATTTGATGAAATGACTCTTAAATCTTGTGAGTAAACAAGATTTAAAACAAAAAAGAGAAACATTAAAGAGAATCTTGTTTTCATATCGCCACTTATAAATTATTAATAAAATTGACCAATAAAAGCGGTAAAAAAATTCTCTTTACTATTTCTCCATTTTTCAAGTGAAAATTTATGCAAGTTAAGTTATTAATGTCAAGAAATATTTTGGAAAAAAATAAAGAGAAAATTTTTACAATTTATAGACCTAAAATTTCTTTTTCTTTTTTCATTGCTTCAATACAAAAAGCAATATGTTCTTCTAAAGATAACTCAAGTTGTGCGGCTCCATTTATAATATCATCACGATTAACTGTGCGGGCAAATGCTTTATCTTTCATTTTCTTTAATACAGATTTTACTTCAACTTCATCAATTGATTTTGATGGACGGACATAAGTAACTGCAGTTATAAAACCTGCAAGTTCATCACAAGCATAAAGTGTTTTCATAAGTTTTGTTGTTCTTGGAATATTTGTATAGTCGGCATGTGACATTATAGATATTCTAAATTCTTCATCAAATCCTTTTTCCTTTAAAATTTCATTTCCTTTAAAAGGATGTTCTTCAGCAGTTGGAAACATTTCATAATCAAAATCATGAAGTAAAGCTACATTTCCCCAATATTTTACATCTTCATTGAATTTTTCTGCATAAGCTTTAACACATGCTTCAACAGCAAATGCATGTTTTAAAAGACTTTCACTTTTGGTATACTCTTTAAGTAACGATAAACAATATTCACGATCTCTTGATTTATCTTCCATTGCTTCCTCTTTATTGTTTTAATTTATTTGATGGACAAAGTTTACTTATTATACATGACTCACATTTGGGATTGCGTGCAAAGCAAATTTTTCTTCCGTGTGCCGCTAACCAATGTGATGAATTTATCCAATAATTTTCTGGCAACAATTCTTCTAGTCTAAATTCAATTTTTACAGTGTCATTCGAGTTTATAAATCCTAATCTATTTGACAATCTTTTTACATGTGTGTCAACAGCAATTGCTGGTATTCCAAAAGCATTACCAATAACAACTGATGCGGTTTTTCTTCCTACTCCAGGAAGTTTTACTAATTCTTCGAAATCATTTGGGACAACGCCATTGTATTTTTCAACCAAAATTTTGCATATACTTTTAATACTTTTTGCTTTTTGTTTATAAAATCCAGTTGAAAAAATATCTTTTTCTAATTCAGTATTTGGAACTTTCAAATAATCTTTCGGTTTTTTGTATTTCTGAAACAATTTTTCTGTTACAACATTTACTCTTTCGTCAGTGCATTGAGCAGAAAGAATTGTTGCAATTAATAGTTCAAAAGGAGTTTTATAATTTAATGCTGGTTTTACATTAGGATATTCTTTTGATAGTATATTAAAAATTTTTAATGCGAAAGATTTTCCTGAATCTGATGTCATTTTATAAAAATTTTTTCTTCTTAATCTTTAATCTTTCTACAGGTTTATTATTAATCAAATGACTTTGAATAATCTCTTCAACATCTTCAGCTTTAACATTTCCGTACCACACTTGTTCAGGATAAACCAAAACAACTGCGCCATGTTCACAGGCATCAAGACAACCAGATTTATTAGCTCTCATTTTATAAGTTAACCCAAGTTCTTTCATTCTTCCTTTGAACTTATCCAAAATTTGTGCAGAACCTTTTGCCGCACAGCATCCTCTTTTGTCAGATGGATCACGGTGATTTTCACAAATTAAAACGTGTTTTTCAAATCTTGCCATTTAAATTCCTTTTTTATAAGTAGCGCGTACGGGGGTCGAACCCGTGATCTCCACCTTGAGAGGGCGGCGTCCTTGACCACTAGACGAACGCGCCGTTGTAATGTATAATGTTTAATTTATAATTTATAATTGCTAATTGAAAATTAAAAATTGAAAATTGCTAATTGCTAATTTGCCTGTTGTAGACAGGTTGAAAATTAGAATTCATATTCAGTTAAAATCTTTTCTACTTCGTTATATTCTTCGTTAGTCATTATATATTCTGCGGCTTTTATGTTTTCTAATACTTGCTTTTCATTTCTTGCTCCAACTATTGCACTTGTAATTGAAGGATTTTTTAAAACCCACGCTATAGCCATTTGACCAACAGTTTTATTTTGCCGAGCAGCAATTGGTTTTAATCTTTCTACTACAGCAAGTGCTTTGCTTAATAAAGGTTCTTGGAAATAATTTCCTTTTAATCTCCAATCATCTGGTTGTAATTTATTTTTATCAAATTTCCCAGTTAATAATCCAGCTTGCATTGGACTATAAGCAACAACTCCAATTTCATTCTTTAAACAATAAGGTAAAACTTCTTTTTCATATTCTCTTCTTATCATACTATAAGGTGGTTGCAGTGATTGAACTTGTTCAATTGACATACATCTTTCTAATAGACTTACATCAAAATTTGAAACTCCAATATATTTAACTTTCCCTTCTTTTTTTAATTTTACCATTTCCTGCCATGAATCTTCAACTGGAGTTTCAGGATCAGGCCAATGAATTTGATACAAGTCAATGTAGTCAGTTTCAAGTCTTCTTAAACTATCTTCAACTTCTTTACGAATGCTTTCAGGTTTGTTATTATTTGCTGCATGACCGGTTCCATCATTAACTAATCCACATTTTGTAGCAATAAAAACTTTATCACGTTTGCCTTTAACAGCTTTTGCAACAACTTTTTCTGAATGACCAAAACCGTAAACAGCAGCTGTATCAATCCAATTAATTCCATTATCAAGTGCAACTTCAATAGCTCGTACAGATTCACTGTCATCCACTTTTCCCCAACCCCATTCCCAAGGTCCACCAATTGCCCAAGCTCCAAAGCCAATTACTGTTAGTTCTGGACCATTTTTACCAAGTTTTCTTTTTTCCATTATTGCCTCATCTTTTAATACAAAAATAATAACATTAAAATAATTTATTATGTTCAAATTTTAATACATTAACTTGTTTTTATAATTTTGTGAAAACAAAAATATCTTATGAAAAAAATTATTATTACAATACTGATAGTTCCTTTTATTATACTTGCCCAAGTTAAAGATAAATTATTGAACTCAAACGATTTTAAAATAATAAATAAGTTTCAAATTGATTCTACAATTACTCATATCATTTTTAATGATAACAAATTCATTGCTTATTCTAATTTTGAAATTTCTTGCTTTGATAATGAAAGTAAACTTATATGGAAAAATCATTTAAGGGATTCTTTAATTTCCAATGTTAATTATGTTGACAATAATTTAGTTTTTATCAATAGCAAATTTGACCTCGTTTCTATTAGTGCTGAGAATGGGAAAACAATTCAAAGTTTAGGTTTAGATATTTATTCTAAAGCATTTATATGTTCATTTGATTTTAAAAATAATAATGAATCAATTTCACTTGATAATTCTGATTTTCAAAAAGCACTTCTTTTAATTTTTGAGAATGGAACACTTCTTTGTTTAGATTTAAATTCATTTCAGGAATATTGGAGAAAAACTTATGAAGAGACATTTACTTCGCTTCCTTTAATTCTTAAGAATAAATTTTTAATCTTTTCAAAAAGTGGTTATATAAACTACTTTGATTTAAATAATGGTTTATTATTATGGAAGTGGAAAGAAACTAAAAACTTTCAGTTCAACACAAACTCAATACTGAACAATGATAAATCAGTTTATTTGATGAATGACGAAAATAGTCTTTATTCAATAAATTTAATTTTAGGAAAACTTAATTGGAAATATGACAAACAAAAAATTCTAAATCTTTTATTTTTATCAGATGACGGGAAATTTATATATGCTCAAAATGAAAATAATAATATTATGCAAATAAGTTTATTGGATGGAAAGTTAAGGAATGAATTTAAAAGTAACGAATTAAAAAGTATTGTAAGCTATGTTTTCATTTACAAAGGGCAATATTTTTTTGTTGCAAATGATAAACTTTTCAAATTTTATAATAATAAAATCAACCAAGTTTTTAAGAATGATTTCCCATTCGAAAAATTAATATATACAGATAACAGCCAAATAATTTTAAGTGATATAAAAAATAACATTCTAATTTTAAAATAAGGAATTGTAGATTGAGAAATTTTGATGGTTTTATATTTGATATTGATGGAACAATCGCCAAAACTAATAAGCTTATTTTTGAAACATTCAGATTTGTGTCAAATAAATATTTAAGTAAAAATTTTACTGATGAAGACATAATAAAATTTTTTGGACCAACTGAAGATGTAATTTTAAAAGAATTGATGAAAGAAAATTATGAAGAAGCAAGAAAAGATTATTTTCAATACTATACAGAAAATCACAATTTATTAGCAGAAACTTTTCCTGGAATCGATGAAATTTTGAAGTTAATAAAGAAGGAAAATATTCCTACATCAATTTACACTGGTAAAGGGAAAGATTCGACTAGAATAACTTTAGATAAATTAGGGTTAACAAAGTATTTCGATTTAATAGTAACTGGTGATGACATTTTAGCTCACAAACCCTCACCTGAAGGAATTGAAATTTTTATTAAACATTTTAATCTGAATAGAGATAAAGTTTTAATGATTGGTGATGCTCCAGCAGATATTATTGCCGCAAGAAATGCAAAGATTAAATGTGCATCAGTTCTTTGGGATAGTTATGCTCGTGAAAAGGTTTTAAATATGAATAGCGATTTTATTTTTTATACTGTTAATGAATTGAAAAATTTTATCAAAGAAAATATCTAACTCATCTTCTGCTTAACCAAATTTCTGGATTTTGATAATTACGTTCATTCCAAATTTCGAAATGCAAAATATTTCCTTCTAAACTTTCATTAACTTGTCCAAGAACAGAACCAGCTTTTAATTTTTCACCTTCTTTGACAGCAATGTTACTTATATGACCGTAAACGGTTCTAAAATCATCTCTATGAGTTAATATGACAATACTACCATAACCAGGAATCCAATCTATTGCACTAACAATTCCTTCAGCCACAGCAAGAACGTTTGATTTTATTTTGGATAAAATATCAATACCATAGTTCAAAGTTATTGTGTTAAGTTTTTCATTTTTATTTTCACCAAATGGTCGAATAATTTTTCCCTCTTTGATTGGCCAGCCTAATCTGCCTTTAAGTTCAACAAAACTTTGAAGAGATTTATAGTCAAACGATTGTGATAAATTCTTGTATTGATTATTCTCAAATTTTTTAATTTTATTTTTTCTGTCTCTCTCAATCAAATTTGCAATTAGATTCTTTATTACAATTTCTGCTTGTCTTTTAGAAGTAATTTCCTTTGCAATTATTTTTTTATCGTGTTTAAGGATGCTTATCAAATCTCTTTTTTCTTTTTCGATTTTTTCAAGTTCATTCTTTTCTTTTAGCTTTTGATTAGCTAATAATTCTTTTTCTTTCCTTTGAATTTCTAATGTATCCTTTAAATTATTAAGTTGTCCTTTATTATAATTCAATTTATCTAAAAGGTTTTTATTTTTATTAGAGATGTATTTGAAGTATTGATAACGAACGAGCATTTGATTGAATGATTCAGCATCAAAAATAAATTTCCAAAAATTTATTCCTTGATGTTTGTATAGCCAAACAACGTAGCGGGAATATTGATCTTTCAAGTTTTGAATATTTTCTTCGATGAATTTTGAATTTTGTTCAACTTTTTCTATTAGCTTTTCTTTTTCATTTTCTTCAGCGATAAGATTATTAATCAATTTACTGATAAGCAAATTTTTACGATTTATAATTTCTAATGTTTGAAGCGATTCTTTTTCTTTCAAAGATTTTGATTTTAATTCATTTTCTAGTTGTGTTATTTCAGCCCTAATTCTTTTTAACTCTCGATTTTTAACATTGATTGAATCTTTTACTTGAGGAAAAGTTATAGATGATATGAATAATAAAATAAAAATGATTTTATATTTCAGTAACAGATGCATCATCGGGAATTTCAATTTTTAGTTTATCATTTAATTTATTGATTTCAATTTTTCTGTATTCAATTTTTAATTTTTGATTGTTTTCTAAATCCTGTATTTCAATTTTGAAAGGTATTGATACATTATCAACTTTTTGATAATCGTTATATTCAGCTTGATAGAGTACTTTGTTATTGAGATTAGTAATAAAATATTTTTGTAATCTCATTGATTCAACATCTAACAATATTTTTGTAATTACTTTATTCGAAGAATCGGGATAAGTTAATTCATATAATGATTCATCATTTTTTGTAATTGTAGGAATTAAAGAAATTTTGTTTGTAAGATTTACAAAGCCAGTTGCAGCATCAATTATTTCATCATGAGGAAAATTAACCTTTAAAACATTTTTTATTGTCTCAGAATTTGTTTTCCCTTTCATTACTTTGTTATTAATCATATCCAGAAAAACAAAATCTTTTTGAGTTATTAAAGCTGACGCCAATTCAATTCCAAAAGGTCCAAAGAAATTAATTTTTAACGAATCTGGTTTCTTGATTTCAACTTTAAAATTACTTTTAGTATTCAATTCTTTTGTGAAGACATAAATTGTTCCTGTACCTACAAAAGATTTAATTTTTCTTCTATTTGCTTCTATTCTTTTTACAATTCTTTCTGCAGATGGTGATTCAACTTCTTCAACCGATTTTGTTACACTGCAAGAATAAAAAGTTGAAAAAATAATTATCGATGATAAAATTAAAATTACTTTTTTCACATTCCCTCTTTCTGAATTTTTAATTGAATTTCATTTTTTGATTTATCAAGCTCAAAGGCTTTTTTCCAAAGTTCTAATGATTTTTTCTTGTCTCCAAGTTTAAAGTATGAATCCCCAAGATGATCAATCAAAGTTGAATTATTAGATTCAATCTCAACGGCTTTTTCTAAGTATTCTTTTGCAAGTTTGTAATTACCAAGTTTATATTGAATCCAGCCAAAAGTATCTAAGTATGATGCATTATTTGGTTCAGCTTCTAAAGATTTTTGAGACATTTTTAAAGCTTCATTCAACTTAATTCCTCGTTCAGCATAGGAATAAGCTAAGTTATTTAAAATCAAAACATTCGCCGAATCAATTTTTAATGCTCTCAAATAAAGCGAGTCTGATATTTCAAATTCTTTTTTATTTTCATGTATTAAAGCTTTAATGCTCAATACTTGCAAATTATTGGGGTCTTGTTTTAAAGCTTTAGTTAAATAAGAAAGTGCTTCATCATCTTTTTTAAGTTGATTCAAAGAATAGCCAATAGCACCAAGCGCAGTCAAATCGTTTGGGTTAATTCTTAATGCTCTATTTAAGAACTCAACTGCATTTTCATGATCACCTTTTTGTGAAAGCGAAAGTCCATAAATTAAATTAATTGTAAAATCATTTGGAAATTTTTCAACAGCTTGTTTCATAAAATAAATTGCATCATCATATTTTCTCGAATCGAAAAGTAAACCGCCTAACCTAGCCCAGACTTGTGAATTCCATTCAGCTATTTTTGAAGCTTCTTTAAAATATTTTATTGCAGTTGAATCTTGATTTTTTCTTATTGCAATTTCACCAAGATAAGCTTTTACCTGCCAATCTGTTGAATCTTTATCCAGTACTTCAAAAATGTTTTTAGCTATATCTAAATTAGTTGAATCCTTTTGTGATTGAACCAGAAATGAAAGCCCCACAGCTATTTTCCTATCAAATGGAATTTCTTTATTGACAATTAATTTTAAGTACTCATTTGCTGATGATTTTATATCACCTTTATTGGCAAATGCAATAGCTTTATATTCAATCAGATTTAAATCATCTGGATAACTAATTAATGCCTCATCAATTTTTTTAAGTGCTTTATCATAATTTTTTGTTTTAAGATATAAATCAATTAACATTTTCTGTAAATTCAAATCAGATGGATTAACTGATGTAATATCTTCAAAATATTTTATTGTCTCTTCAGTATTACCTAATCTATCATTAACATCAACTAGTCGAATTAAAACATTCCATTCTGGACCAACTTGTTGAATGATTTTTTTATAAAGATTAATTGCTTCCTTTGGTCTTTTTGATTCATAAATTTCTGCTAAATTAAACAATGCATTAACGTTCGTAGAATCTATCTTTATAATTTTTTCATAAACAGCAGTTGAAGAGTCTTGTATTTTTGATGCATTATAAATCTCAGCAAGTAAAGTTAAGTATTCTATATTATTAGGAGATATATTAACCGCTTCATTAGCATAATCTAATGCTAAAGATAATTTATTTTGTTTGTAGAAATTTTTTGCAATTGTAAAAGCAATACCTGCTTGTGGATCAAGTTTATTTGCTTCAATATATTTTTCAATTGCTTTATTATAATCACCTTGAGCCTCCAAAATAGAAGCATCAATAAAAAGCTCTTGAGCAACTTTCTTTTTATCTATACTATTTAATTGATTTTCTTTCTCTTGATTATTAACTATTTCCTTTGAACAAGAGACAATAAATAGAGTTATAAACAGAATTAATATTTTTTTCATAGTTCCTTTTTAATTTGCTGCAAAAAATAGTTTTTAAAGTTAAGATTAACAAACTTTCATTTAATGTTAATAAACATTTATCTTTATAAGAAAAATATTTATCAATGGAACAATTTGATTTAGCTATTTCCTTTACCTGGGAATATGATTACGATTTTATTGAATTAATTGAAGACTATTTTCAATATTATGGTCTTAAAACATATTTAATCAAACCAGACAATGTTCATGATGTAATAAATTTACTTCAGAACAAAAAATTACAATTCACTGCACTTTTAGACAGAGCTTCTGACGAGGATGTTTCATTTATTCCAATTGCACAAATATTAAAAAGAAGAAAATGTTATATCATTAATCCATATCAAAAAGTGATTAAAACTATTGATAAGGCTATTATGCATAACAAATTACTTGAAAATAAATTTAAACTTCCAAAAACTTACATACTTTCTTCATTTAAAGAAGATTACAGACTTTTACTTACAGAAAAAGATTTAGACCATATCGGTAAACCTTTTATTATTAAACCATCTTTATATAGCGGTGGTGGTGAAGGTGTAATAAAAAATGCAACAACTTTAGAAGAAATTCAACAATCAAGAATGAAAAGTCCTGATGAAAAATTTCTAATCCAAGAAAAAATATATCCTCGTACGATAAGTGGTAAGCGTGCATGGTTTAGATTAATTTGGGCCTTCGATACAGTTATTCCAACTTTTTGGGATGACCAATTACATATTTATAATATTTTAACAGCTAAGGAAATAAAACAAAAACATTTGCAGCAACTTATGAAGATTACAAAAAGATTAGCACAAATAACCAAACTTGATTACTTCTCTACTGAAATTGCTTTAACAAAAGATCACAAATTTTATTTAATTGATTATATAAATGATCAAATAGATATGAGACTAAAATCTAAACATATTGATGGAGTGCCGGATAAAGTTGTTAATAAGTTTATTGAAAGAATGTATTATAAAATATTATCACTTTAAAAATTCATATCATCTTCAATTGTTTCTAAAATATTCAAATAACTTTTGTATCGTTCAAGTGAAATTCTATTTTCCTCCACAGCTTTTCTTACAGCACAATCAGGTTCATGAAAATGTGTACATGTATTAAATTTACATTCGTTTATAAAATCTTTGAATTCAATAAAATAATGTCCTAAATCTTCTTTCGTAATTCCATAGGGCTCTATTTCACGTACACCAGGAGTATCAATAACATAAGTTTCATTTTCTATTTTCTTAAGTATAGAAGTAACGGTTGTGTGTTTTCCCTTTGATGTTTTTTGACTTACATCTCCAATCTTTAAATTCAATATCGGGAACATTGCATTCAACAAAGATGATTTGCCAACCCCAGATTGTCCCCAAATCAAATTTATTTTATTAGATAAAATATTTTTTAATTCTTGAATACCAATTTTTTCATTAACTGATGTTTCTATTACTGAATAACCAATTTTTTTATATAAATCTGAAAATGATTTAAAATTATTTTCTTTATCTAAGTCAATTTTATTTATGACTATAACGCAATTAACATTTGAACTTTCGCCAATTACTAAAAACCTATCAATCGTTTTATTATTAAACTGAGGATTTTGTGTACTTGAAACAATAATGATATTATCAACGTTAGAAGCTATTTTTTGTTCTAATCTTTCACCACGAAAACTTGCACCTTTTATTCTTGGAGCTTTTCTTGAAATAAAATTTTTCCTTTCATAAATAGATTCAATAACACCGCTCCCATCGTGATTGAGTGTAAATTCGACAAAATCACCTACTACAACAAGATCAACTTCAAACAGTTTATTTTTCTTCAAATTAAATTCTTTTTGAAATTTACCCCGAAGCGAACATCGAATTGAATTTTTATTCTCATCTAAGATATAATAATCTTTACTTTCTATTTTATAAACTAAGCCTTTGATAAATCACCTTTTGAAATGAGCATCATAAAAATATGATGCTCATTAATTGCAGTCAATTTGTAGGAAATTAAAAATAGTATTTTAGTGTGGTTAAAAAATTTCTGATGCTTATATCTTGATAAATTCTTGAAAGATTACTTCCATAATTGTCTCCAATATCTTTCCACCATCCATAAGCATAAGCAAAATCTAAGTTTAACTTTTTCGATAATTTATAGCCAGCTCCAAGTGTAATAAACTTTTTATCAAAATCACTTGGATCATCTTTAAATGCAGATGGTTTATACATAAAACCTGCGCGTAATGTTAATTTTAAATTTGGGACAAAATATTCACCACCAGCATTTAAATTAACAACAGATTTAAAAAGATCATTTATTTCTTTGTTTTTATCCAAACGTATATTTTTATCAAATCCGGCTGTAAATTCAGCTGTAGCATAATCAATTAGTTTAGCATCAAGTGCTAATAACAAATTATCGTTTTTATAAGAAATACCGCCGCTATAAACATAAGGAGTTGTAATATCATATTCTATTTTAGATTCGGGGACATTATCTTCCCAAAATGAATTTCTGAATTTACTTGTTGCATATACTGAATAACCTTCTTTAATTGAAAATACTTGTGGAAATCTAACTGCTAAGCCTACATTAATATTTTCATTAATTTTTGAAATTATTCCTAATTTAAATTCATAACCTGATAATGACCAATTTAATCTATCTCTAAAATAAAACTCTTGAAAATCTGAAGATTTTGGTTCAACAGGATCTAATAATAAATTGCTTGGATATAAATCTTTTAAATCTTTTTCCCAATAATCTCTTATTTTATAAAATTCACCATTCATTATGCTAATACTTCCCCCAAGAAAAACATCTTTGTCAATTTCAATTCCCGCAGTAAAATACCAATTAGAAATTTTTCCAGAGTTACTAATATCTCCACTTTGATTTAATCGTCCATTGACTAAAGTAGTATCTTTAATGTATTTATTATTTTTATCATAAAGTGGATAACTCAATGCGAGATTATATGCAATATCATCATTATAATTTGTCAAATCCTGAATCATAGAATTATTACCATCATTAAATCCATTAAAATTTAATACTCTATTAAAATCTTGATTTATATTATACCCAAAAGCAAATGTTAAACTTCCTCTACTTGTTGGAACAGGTAAAGCAACACCAACTTGATTGAATCTCGATGAAGTATTATTTGATTTAGAAAACCCATTAAAAAAGGTTGCATCATTTGAAAACGAATTGGAATTAAAACTAAAATCAATTTCTCCTTTTCTTAATAGAGCAATTCCTGCAGGATTAAATAATCCTGCAACTAAATCATTTGAAAAAGAAATAGCTGTATTCCCCATTCCTAAAAATCGAGCATTTGTTATAATATTTTCTTCACTTAATCTTAAAACGTCATTATAATTTTGTGCTTTGATTTGGAATGCAAGTAAAGTTAAAATAATAATGAAAATATTTTTGTATGTATTCATAAATCACCTGTATAAGTTATCTTCTTCTTTCACTACCACTACGACTAGAGCTAGAGGATCTGCCTCCGCCATCTGAACTTCTTGAACCACCTGAATTGGATGAGCTAGGTGGTGGTGAATAACTTCTTTGTGGTTCATAATTTGACGAGTTTGAAGGTGCTGGTCTTTCTCTTCTATTTTCACCTGAGTTTTTTTCATTTGTTCTTCTATCCGATGATCTTCCAGATGATTCAGTTCTTGTTCTCGAACTTGGTCTATCGTAGTTACCACTGGATTGATTCCCTTTGTTGATTTGTGTATTACTACCAGATGAATTACTTCCGCCTCTTGAAACTCTTGAACGAGATAAATCAACATCATTTTTTCTATCATTATTCGAATTTTGGTATGATGAATTTCTTGAGCCTCTGTCATAACCTGATCTTGTACCCGCACCTGCATTTCGTTCAGAATTGTTATCTCTTAATCTTGTAATTGGAATATTTCTGTATTTATAATCGTTACCATAAAATGTATAGGGTTTCCACCAATACCAGTTGTAAACTGGTGGATAGTATAACCAATAATTAGCATAACCAGGACTTAAATAGTAAAAGGGATCATACCAGTAATAATCTCTATAAGGGAAGTAGTTGTAATACCATGGATCATACAATCCAAAAGAAAAATAAGTCGAAGGATAATATCCCCAAAAATATCTTCTGTAATTTGGATAATTAAAATCATTATCTTGGTATTCATCCTGATATGCTAATGAATCACTTTCATTATAATTATCCTCATAAGCATATTCATCATTATCATGATCATAAACTGCAATTTGAGTATAACAACCACTCAAAATAATGAATGGTATTAAAATCAAATATTTATAAAATCGTTTCATAAGAACCTCATTTTATTAAAACTATTACAAAATGTATACCTTAAAAAAGTTTCTGTTAATTAAAAAATTCAAATGCTTATTAAAGATATGTATAAATTTTTAAACTGAAGTGTAATTTTAAAAGGACAGCTAAAATATTCCTTTAATATATTGTACAAATAAGCCTCTATCAGCGGCATTGCTATTAATTTTTTTATTCTTTAGAATATCTCTGAAATCAATACCAATAGTCAATCCATCACCAATATCAAATCTAAATCCACAATTTAGATAACCATTTCCTTTTCCAAATGACAAACCAGTATTATCATTAAAAGCAATATTATATTCCGCAATAAATGAAATAAATTCTCCTACGGTTTTTTCAAAACCTAGTCCAAAGTTTAGATCTTTATCGTTATCATTTCTTTCTAAAGAATAATTTAATAGCGCATGTAAACTCAAATATCCAAGTAATTCAAAATTTTTTGATGCAGCTATATAAAATCCAGGTGATTTAATTTCATATCTATTTATTGATTTATCAAAAAATCCTTTACCTTGAGAATCAAAACCAATAGCAAATGCAGGCAACAATAATGATTCATCTAAAAATCTTAATTTAACATTTATTCCGGGCAGTTTATAAAAATCTATTTTCCCAGAACCAATGATATTACTTCCTCCATAAGAAATTCCCAAACTAAATCTTTCTAAAACACCAACATCAAATCTTGAAATTAGTACGCCATAAGGCAATGCTTCAAATGACAAAGAATAAAAACCACGATTGATTACACCGGCAGTAGGTAAATCAATTAAATAACGATATTCATATTTAGCCGATGTACCACTTGTACCCTGAGCAAAAGTGACGTTTATAAAAATTAACAAACTAAAAATTATTTTTTTCATCAAAATTTTTTCTTATAAGTTGTTCCCGTTTTACTGTCTTGTACAATAATACCTAAATCATTAAGTGAGTTTCTAATTTTATCAGCTAAATTATAATTTTTTTCTTTTTTTAATTCATCTCTAAGATCTAAAATCAATTTTATCAAATCGTCTTCAATTGATTTTACATTAGCTTTCATTTCGTCGAAACTTATTATTCCAAAAACATCATCAAGTGATTTTTTTAAGAACTCTTTTATTTCCAAAATAGATTGTTTATTTAAATGATTATTATCCAATAATTTATTTGCATCTTTTATTAATTCAAAAATTACAGCTAAAGCTTTTGGTGTGTTAAAATCATCATCCATTGAATTTTCAAATTCAATAACATATTTATTTATATCAAATGGATTAACTGTTTCATTAGAATTAACATTATCAATTTCTTCATTAATTCTCAGAAGAAAATTTTTAATTTTTTCAACACCTTTTTCTGATGCTTCAAGTAATTCTTCACTAAAATTTAATGGACCACGATAATGTGTTTGGCAAAAGAAAAATCTAATTGCATCAACTGAATAAAGTTTTAAAATATCACGAGCATTAAAGAAATTACCGAGCGATTTAGACATTTTTTCATTTTGAATATTAAGAAATCCAAAATGAATCCAATATCTAACAAATTGTTTGCCTTTTGCACCTTCACTTTGAGCAATTTCATTTTCATGATGAGGAAAGATTAAATCATTTCCGCCAGCATGAATATCTATTGTATCACCAAGGTGTTTCGTACTCATTGCAGAACATTCAATATGCCATCCGGGTCTTCCTTTCCCCCATGGACTATCCCAACTTGGTTCACCTTCTTTAGCTTTTTTCCATAACGCAAAATCCAAAGGGTTTCTTTTAAGCTCGGATATTTCCACTCTTGAACCAGCTTCTAATTCATCAATTTTTTTACCACTTAATTTTCCATATTCGTTAAACTTAGTAATATCATAATAAACATCCCCATCAATATTATAAGCAATCCCTTTTTGTTCTAATTCTTTAATCAGTTCTATCATATCTTCAATATGTGCAGTAGCTTTAGGATATTCATTTGCCTTTTTTATTCTTAATTTATTTATATCTTCAAAAAAAGCATTCGCATAAAATTCAGAAACTGATTGAGCAGATGTATTTTGTTCATTAGCCTTTTTAATTATTTTATCTTCAACATCTGTTAAATTCATAACAAACTTAACATTAAAATTTTTATACTCAAGATATCTTCTTATAACATCTGACATAATAAATGAACGGGCATTTCCAATATGGAAATAATCATAAACAGTCGGTCCACACATATACATAGTAACAATAGGAGGATTTAACGGAATAAACTCTTCCTTTCTTTTAGTGAGCGTATTAAATACCTGCATTTTAACCTTAAAATTTTATTTTAAAAAATAATCAACCTTTAATAATAAAACTAAACTAATAATAATTTTTTTCGATAATCATCCTTGATTTTTTAACTAAAAATTTTTTTAAAAAGACTTTGACATCTAAGTAAAACTTATTATTTTTTAATTAGAAAAAGAATAATCTTGTCCTTTTTCTTTTTTTGACATACTTATGAATAAAAATCTTAAAAACATGGAGGAATTTATGTTCCGTAAACTTACAACTTTATGTATTTCACTTTTGTTTACAGCAACATTATTTGCTCAAACACCAGTAAAACTATCAATAAATGTTTATGGTGTTTCGCCAAGAGATGTTGCAAAATCAACAACAGATATTTATACTTATCCATCAACAGGTTTAAATAATGTTGGTGTGGGATCTTTAATGTATTTCAAAGTTGCAGAAAAGGGTAAAAAATTTGGAACTGCTGTAACTTATACAATAACAAGAAAACCTTCCGGTTCAACTGCAAAAGTTGGAGATGCAAAAGATATTCAAAATGATTCAACACAAGTAGTAACTTTTACTCCCGATAAACCTGGAGCTTATGAAATTACAGTTACTGATGGAGCTTACTCTTCAACTATAACTATTAATGCTGCAAAATATCTTGGTTATACCAACACAGTTGTAAATGGTGTAGATACAAAAGTATCTTGCAAAACATGCCACTCAACAAAAGTAGCTGAATATGAAAACACACATCACGCTTCAATGTTTACTCGTGCAATGAATGGGACTCCTGGTTTAAGTGGTCCAACAGATCATTATAGTGTTAACTGTATTGGTTGCCATACAACAGGTTTTGACAAAAATCCTACAGCTGTTAACGATGGTTTTGATGACTTAACATTTACATATCCTACAACATTAGCCGCTGGAACATATGACAAATTAGTTCAACAATTTCCTGAAGCAATGAAAAGAGCAAACATTCAGTGTGAAAGTTGTCATGGTCCAGCAAGTGGACATTTAGGCGCAACTACTGATTCAAGAATGGTCGCAACTTATGATCCAGCTCCTTGTGCTTATTGCCATGATTCAGGTACACGTCATATTTTCCCTGAACAATGGGATGCTTCAAAGCATGCTGGTGCTACAAGTTATCCTTCAGGTGCGGGTAGAGAATCATGTGTAAGATGCCATACAGGTGCAGGATTTGCACAATTTACAGAAGGAATTCCAAGTACAGACCCATATTATGATGTTTCTTATTCTCCAATTACTTGTGCTGGTTGTCATGATCCTCACAACGATGCAAATGCTAAACAATTAAGAAGAACAGAAGCTGATTTATTAATTGCTGATGGTAAAACCAGAAAAATTACATATAATGAAGCTGGTACTGGTGCTGTTTGTATGAATTGTCATCAATCACGTGCAGAAGCAAACGCTGCTTTAGCTGCTTCTATAACTATTAGATTTGGACCACACTATGGACCTCAAGGTGATATTTTATTTGCAAATAATATGTTAGAGTTAGGTGGTCAAAAGTTGTATTCAACAAATCATAAAGGTTATACAAAAGATGCTTGTGTTTCTTGCCATATGTTAGGTTTAGCAAATCCAGTTGATGCTCAAGGTAATGTAATTAAAGTTGGTGGACATACATTTAGCGTTGAAACACCAGATGGGAAAGACAATTTGGCAGTTTGTACTCAATGTCATGGTAGTACTTTCCAATCTTTTGCTGATGCAAAATTATTTATTAATGGTTATGGTGATTGGGATAATGATGGCATTGTTGAAGGTTTACAAGATGAAGTTTGGGGTATGATTAGAAAAATTATGGATGAACTTGGTAAAATCCCAGGAACTACTTTCAGTACCGAATATGGGCAATATGATGCTAATGGAAAATTTTTACCATTCCCTGTTCCAAAATCAACCTGGACTAAAGATCAATTAAGTGCTTATTGGAATGCTATTACTGCTCATAATGATAAAAGTGGTGGTATTCATAATCCAAAATATGTTGTTACTGGATTAATTGGTGCAATGAAATTATTGAAATTAACTACAGACATTAAACAAGATAATGTTTCGTTACCAGTTTCTTATGAACTTTATCAAAATTATCCAAATCCATTTAACCCAACAACTAATATTAAGTTTGCTCTTCCAAAGAGTGGTAATGTTAAATTGGTTGTTTATGATATTACTGGAAAAGAGGTTACAACTTTAGTTAACAATTATTTAAATGCAGGTCAATATACATTTGAATTCAATGCAAAGAATTTAGCTTCAGGTATTTATTTATACAGAATTGAAACTGATAATTTCGTAAAAGTTAATAAAATGATATTAATGAAATAAATTTTCATGATTAAATTTTTTTCAGAACCCGCTACTAGTAGCGGGTTTTTTTATATCCATTTATGAAAACTATATTTAAATAACAATTTTTAAGATTTTATGAGAATTGAAAGTGATTCTTTAGGAAAGTTGGAAATTCCAGATGAGGCATATTATGGAATTCACAGTTTAAGAAGTGTAAATAACTTTCCATCAAGTGGAGAGAAAATTCACCCTTATCTGATTAAGGGATTTTTACAAGTTAAACTTGCAGCTGCTGAAACCAATTATAATTGTAGTTTACTTTCGAATGAGAAATACGAAGTAATATCTAAAGCAATTAAAGAATTAATTACTGAAACTGAATCATGTATTGAAGGTATTTCGAATAGTATTTATGAAAAAATAATAGTTGATCCTTTACAAGGAGGTGCTGGGACTTCTCTAAACATGAACATAAATGAAGTAATTGCAAATACAGCATTAAAGATTTTAGGGAAAGAACTTGGGGACTATAAATCAATTCATCCAATAGATGATGTTAATTTAAGTCAATCAACAAATGATACTTTCCCAACAGCATTAAAGATTGCTTTAATAAATATGTTGCGGGAGTTACAAGATTCATTTGCTCTTTTACAAAATTCTTTACAAAGAAAAGAAAATGAGTTTAAAAATGTAATTAAAATTGGAAGGACCCAATTACAAGATGCTGTACCAATTACTCTTGGTCAAGAATTTGGAGCTTATGCTCAAGCAATTGCACGAGATAGATGGCGACTTTATAATGCTGAAGAAAGATTACGCAGTGTTAATCTTGGCGGTACTGCAATTGGAAATTCTGTTGCTGCACCGAAAGAATATGTATTAAACGTAAATAATATTCTTAGAAAAATTACTAAACTTCCTTTAGCGAAAAGTGAAGACTTAATAGATGCAACTCAAAATCATGATGTGCTTGTTGAGGTCCATGGAATTGTAAAAGCTGGAGCTACTTCAGTAATTAAAATTTGTAACGATTTACGTTTTATGTCAAGCGGGCCACAAGGTGGTATTGGAGAAATAAATCTGCCACCTATGCAAGCAGGGTCAAGTATAATGCCAGGCAAAGTAAATCCAGTGATTCTTGAAAACTCAATTCAGATATGTGAATTAGTTAAGAGTAATGATGTATTAATTTCAAATTTAGTCTCCAGTGGAAATTTAGAATTGAATGCCTTTTTGCCTTTAATTGCCCATACGATGTTAAAATCATTTTCACTTTTAAGAGATAGCAACATTAACCTTGCTGAAAAATGCATTAATGGAATTACTGCTAATGTTGAAAAATGTAAAAACAATTTAATCAACTCAACTGCAATTGCTGCGTTTCTAATCCCAACTTTTGGGTATGAAACTATTCAACGAATTGTTAAGAATGCCGAAGAAGAAAATATTAATTTTATCACAGCCCTTTCGAAAAGTAAACTTATGAATGAAGACGAAGTTTATAATTTTTTAATTAGAGAATTAGGATTAAAAATTGAGTAAAGTAACGCAATCTGAACGATTACATATTTCTTTTGTTGGAAGAAGAAATGTGGGCAAATCTTCTTTAATGAATAAATTTATTGGGCAAGAATTAGTAATAGTAAGTGATGTTCCCGGAACTACAACTGATCCTGTAAAAAAATCTATGGAACTTTTGCCCTTTGGACCAGTAGTTTTAATTGATACTGCAGGTATCGATGATGTTGGTGAACTTGGTGAAAAAAGAATTAGTAAAACAATAAAAGTTTTGACTGAATCAGATTTTTCTATTGTGGTACTTGACTCTCAATCTGAATTATCTGAAAAAGAAAAAAATCTTTTTGCTGAATTAAAAAATTTAGAAATTCCTTTCATTGCCGTCATTAATAAATCTGAATTAGGTATTAATTATAATTTAGTTGAACAACTAAATTCATTAAAAATTCAATTTCATAATGTATCTTGTTTATTTAATGATGGAATTTATGAGTTAAAAGAAAAGATAATTAAACTTTTACCAAATGATGAAAATATTCCTTTAATCTCAGATTTAATTAAACAACATGACGTAGTAGTGCTTGTTGTTCCAATTGATTTAGGTGCTCCAAAAGGAAGATTAATTTTACCTCAAGTCCAAACTATAAGAGAATCACTTGATGTTGATTCAATTGTTGTTGTAGCAAAAGATAAAGAATTAAGATCGGCTCTTAGTAAATTAAATGAAAAACCTAAACTTGTTGTTACTGACAGCCAAGCTATAATGAGAGTTAATGCAGATGTTCCTGATGACATTTCATTAACAACATTTTCTATTCTTATGGCAAGATATAAAGGTGATTTAGTAGAATACGTAAAAGGGTTAAAAAGAATTGAAGAATTACAAAATGGTGATAAAGTTTTAATTGCAGAAGCTTGCACACATCATGAACAAGAAGATGATATTGGAAAAATTAAAATTCCAAGATGGTTAAGATTACACACAAAAAAAGATTTAGAAATTACACATGCACAAGGTTATGATTACCCTGAAAATCTAAAAGATTATAAACTTATCATTCATTGTGGTGGATGTATGCTTACAAGAAAGATGGTGCAACAAAGAATTAAACAAGCAAAATTTTCTAATGTGCCAATTGTGAATTATGGTGTTGCAATTTCATATATGCATGGCGCAATTCCAAGAGCTATAAAACCATTTCCTGAAGCAATTAATGAATGGAATAATATCAGTAAGATTTAATTTGACGAAGCTTTTCTAACAACATATTAAAATCATTTGGCAATTCTGATTCAAAAAATATTTTTTCTTTTTTATGTGGATGATAGAATCCTAAAGTTTTAGCATGTAATGCTTGACGAGGCATAATCTCTAAAAGATTTTCAACGCGTTGTTTTATTTTCGGAAGTTCAAACCCATAACAAATTTTTCTTCCACCATAAGTAGGATCACCAAATATCGGATGTTTTATATGGGACATGTGAACTCGAATCTGGTGAGTGCGACCTGTTTTTAGTTTTAGTTTTATCAAACTCGTAAATTCAAATTCTTCAATTACTTCATAAAAAGTGTGAGCAAACTTCCCTTCTGTTTCACTGACAGTAAATATTTTTCTATCTTTATTTGAGCGAGTAATATTTCCAATTACTTCTCCTTTTTGATTCTTAAATTTTCCCCAACATACTGCCCAATACTCTCTATCAATCGAATGATTATAAAATTGTTTAGCAAGTTGTGCATGAGTCCATTCATCTTTTGCAATTAAAAGTAATCCGCTTGTGTCTTTATCAATTCGATGGACAATGCCAGGACGAAATTTATCTTCATGAAATTCACTTAATTTATTTGTGTAATGAAGAAGAGCATTGACAAGTGTCCCGCTGTAATTTCCTAATGATGGATGAGCTACCATTCCAGGCGGTTTATTAACAATTAATAAAAATTCATCTTCGTAAATAATATCAAGTGGTATATCTTCTGCGATTGTTTCTTCGGGGCGTGGATTTGTAGGAATTGTTAATTCAACAACATCATTAGGTGAAATTTGATAGTTTGGTTTTACAAAATTTCCATTTACAGTTACACAATTCGCTTTTATTAATTTTTGAATTCTTGTTCGAGTAGCATTTTCAACAGAGTTGGTTAAAAATACATCTATTCTTTCTTTTTTCTTTCCATCAGGAACTTCAATTTTAATCTTCTTTTCTGTTACTATTTTCGTCATTACTTTCTTTTTCAATACTTACATTTTCAGTATCAATTTCATTTTTAATTTCGACTAAAGTGTTATTACTTAATTCACTTTCAACTTTTTCTTTTTCTTTAGAGTGGTGAAACAATATTAACATAATTACACCAATTGTAACTGACGAATCAGCAATATTAAAAATTGGGAAACGTTCATATGTTCGCCCCAAAATAGTAAAATCAATAAAATCAAAGTTTAGAAAGTCAACCACTTTGCCATAAAAAATTGGTGCATAACCATAAAAAACACCATAGAAAGTTCTATCAATTAAATTTCCGATTGCACCACCAAGAATTAAAGCGATTGATATTCTAACAATTAGTTTTTCATTTCTTGATTTATAGAGATAATAGAAAATGCCTATTGTTGCAATTAATGTGAAGATTGAAAGTAACAATTTAGATGTTTCATTAACATCAATTCCAAATGCAAGCCCGGGATTTTCAACAAATGTAATTTTAAAGAAATCACCAATTACATTTATGCTACTGCCATAATCCATTCCCTGCACATGAATATTTAGAAGAGGAATTGTTCCTCCTTTGACAATGAATTTAGTAATTTGATCTAAAAGAACAATGAATATAGTAATGTATAAAACTGCCAATTATAATCGCCTTATTTATTTTTCATTTTTTGTTTTACTTGTAAACAATGTTGAGTATGTGGAACTGCAAGCAATCTTTCTTTAGGGATTAATGGACAAGTTGGACATAAATTCTGTGGTTCGTCAATACATTCAATACAAATTCCATAAGTACCATTTTCAATTCTTTGCAAAGCATCGTCGAGATATCCTAAAAATTTATTTTCACGTTGAGCCCACAGATATAATTTTTCACGTTCCATTGCATCTGTCCCCTGCTCAGCCATGTGGAGTGAATATGGTGAATTCTCATTTACATACTGACCAGTTGAAGGATCCATCATTTGATCTTTTAATGCCTGAAGTTGTTCTATAATTTCATCTCTTTTAGCAAGAATAATCTTTTTAAATTCATTTAAATCTTTAGTTGAATAGCCGACAATCTTTTTTACTTTTTTTGTTGGAGAAATTACTTCTACATGTTTTTGTCTTGTTGCTTTTGGCTTAGTTTCTTTTTTCACTCTTTTAGAAGTTTCTTTTTTAGCTAATTGTTTTTTTATAGTTTTATTTTCTTTAACTGTTTTCTTATTAACTGGTTTTTGCTTGCTTGCCGCTTTTTTTACTTTTGGTTTAGCAGCAGTTTTTTTTGTGTCAGTTTTTTTTACAGCTTTTTTAGCCATTAAATCCTCCAACTTTATAAAATATTAAACTTTCTTAATAATGATTTTACAATTAAAATCAGCTATTTGAAAATTCTGCTCAAATCCTTTTTCTAAATCAGAATTAAAATTAATTTCATCAGCTAAAACTTCGTTTGAAATATAATCATTAAATTTATTTAAGTAATCAAATAATTTTTGATCAGAGAAGTATGCAACTTTAATTCTGTCGATTACATCAAAGTTTGCATCTTTTCTCATGTTTTGAATTCTGTTTACAAATTCACGAGCATAACCTTCAGCAATTAGATCTTCGTTTAGTTCTGTATCAACAGCAACGGTAACTCCTTCTTCACTTTCAACTAACCAACCTTCAATTTCGTGACTAACAATTTCAATATCTTCATTGGTAATTTTTATTTTTTCATTTTCAATAGTTAATTCAAGCTCGCCTTCCTTTTCTATTTTAGCAATTGAATTACCATCAAGTAATTTAATAGCATTTGTAAGTGATTTAACTAACTTGCCATATTTTGGGCCTATTACTTTAAAGTTTGGTTTTGCTGTTTTATTTACAATTGATGAATCATCATCGAGAATAATTAATTTTTTTATGTTAACTTCTTCAAGAATTACATCTTCCATTTTACTAAGCGCATCTCTTTTTGATTTATCAATTGCTACCATCATTTTTAAAAGTGGTTGACGAACTTTTAAATTATTTTTTGCACGAATTGATCTTGTTAAATAAACAACTCTTTGAGCAATTTCCATTTTTTCTTCGAGTTCAGTATCTATAAATTTAGGTTTTGGGATATAAGCCAAATGGACTGATTCATAATTTTCTTTTTTAGTTACATTGTTCAAGTTTTGGTATAATTCTTCTGTTATAAATGGTGCAAATGGTGCGGCTAATTTTGTAACAGTCAATAAACATTCATACAAAGTTTGATAAGCTGATAGTTTGTTAGCATTAATTTCAGATTTCCAAAATCTTCTTCTACTTCTTCTTACATACCAATTAGAAAGTTGATCAATGGTGAAATTTGAAACTTGACGTGCAGCTTTTGTAACATCGTAACTTTCCATTAACTCAGTATATTCTTTTACTAACGAATGTAGTTTTGAAATAATCCATCTGTCAATTTCAGGTCTTTCAGAATATGGAATAAATTCTTCACTCATATTGAACTTATCAATGTTTGCATAGAGTGCAAAGAAATTATAAGTATTAACAAGAGTACCAAAAAATTTACGTTGAACTTCTACAATTCCTTCTTCATCAAATAGAGTTGGTTTCCATGGCGGAGAAGTTGTAACTAAATACCAGCGAGTAGCATCAACACCATATTTATCGAACATTAAAAATGGATCTATAACATTACCGCGACTTTTTGACATCTTCAATCCATTTTTATCAAGTATTAATTCATTTACAATTAAATTTTTATAAGCAACGTTATCAAAAACCAATGTAGCAATTGCATGCAAAGTATAGAACCAACCACGTGTTTGATCAATTCCTTCACAAATAAAATCTGCTGGGAAGTTTGATTCAAAAATTTCTTTGTTCTCAAAAGGATAATGCCATTGAGCAAAAGGCATTGAACCGCTATCATACCAAACATCAATTAGTTCAGGTGTGCGTGTATAGATTTTTCCATCTTTTTCAAATTTAACTTCATCAACGAATGGTTTATGTAAATCAATTTCATCTTTTGGTAAATCTTTAACAAAGATTTTATTTCCATCTCTCTCAACAAAACCTTCCTTTAATTCTTCAATTGAACCGACAACGATCATATCGCCATCTTCATTTAGCCAAATAGGAAGTGGCGTTCCCCAATATCTATCACGGGATAAAGACCAATCTTTATTTTCTTCAAGCCAATTTCCAAAACGACCTGCACCAACTTCTGGCGGGCACCAGTTAATTGTTTTGTTCAATTCAATCATTCTATTTGCAATTTCAGTTGTACGAATGTACCAACTATCTCTTGCATAATAAATTAATGGATTATCACAGCGCCAGCAATGTGGATATGAGTGAGTATAATCATTTCCAGCACGATAAATTAATCCGCGCTCTTTTAGATTTTTAATAATATCTGGATCAACACCTTTTTCTTCATGTGTTTGGAATTGAATTGATTTAACTAATCTGCCAGCAAAATCTGTAACCTGATCAGTAAATCTTCCACTTTTTGTAACTGGTTGAATAAAAGGCAAATCATATTTTTTTGAAACTTCATAGTCATCTGCACCAAAAGCTGGAGCTATATGAACAACACCAGACCCATCTTCTGTACTTACAAAATCACCTGAAATTACATACCAAGCTTTTTTATCAACTGGAATGTAATTAAATAATGGTACGTATTCTTTTCCTAAAAGTGCTTTACCCTTTAATTCTTCAATAATTTCAAAATCTTCTTTTATAACTGAAAGTCTTGCTTTGGCTAAATATAAAACACCATGTTTTTCTGTTTTGATTTTCACATAGTCAATATCTTCTCCAACAGCGAGAGCAACATTTGAAATTAATGTCCAAGGTGTAGTAGTCCAAACTAAAATACTTGCATCTTCATCTTTAAGTTTGAATTTTATATAAACATTAGGATCATTCACTTCATCGTAACCAAGAGCAAGTTCATGAGATGAAAGTGGAGTTTCGCAATGTGGGCATTGAGGGACAATTTTAAATCCTTTATAAATTAATCCTTTTTTATAAAGCTCTTTTAATGACCACCAAACAGATTCAATGTATTCATTTGTGCATGTTATATAAGCTTCATCAAGATTAATCCAATAGCCCATTCTTTCAGTTAAAGTGCGCCATCCTTCCTTCATTTCAATATGATGATAAACAAGATCTTTAGCTTTTTTATTGAACTCTGCAACACCATATTTTTCTATATCACTTTTTTGAGAAAAATTTAATTCTTTTTCGAGAGCAATTTCAATTGGTAATCCGTGAGTATCCCAGCCAGCTTTGCGATGAACTTGATAACCTGTCATAGTTTTGTAACGGCAAACTAAATCTTTAAGAGTTCTTGCCATAACGTGATGAATTCCTGGACGACCATTAACTGTTGGTGGACCTTCATAAAATGTAAATGAATTTTTTTCATCCCTCAATGAAATACTTTTTTCAAAAATTTGATTTTCTTTCCAAAATTTTAATATCGATTCTTCGATCTTTGGATAACTTATTTTTTCTTCAAATTGTTTAAACATATTTATCTCTGTAATTGTTATTAATTATTCTTCATCTTTTTCATATTGTTTTAATAATTCTCTTTCTGTTTGAATGAATTCTTTTAATCTTCTCTCAACTTGATTTTTCCTTTCAATCATTTCATTCAAATTTTTTTGAACTTCAAAAAGCATTTTATCAGCTTTTAGTTTTGCTTCTTCAATTGCAATTTGTGCTTCTCTCTGTGCATTAATTAGTGTTTTTTTTACTTCATCTTCTTTATTTGAATTTTTTACTAATTCTTTTTGAAGTAACAATAATTCACAAACAACCATCCCAAAAAAAGCCATAGAACCTAAAGCAATGTTTCTTAAGATAAAAAGAATTAAACTTTCAACAAGCAAATCATTTAATCCAAAATACTCTCTGAATAAAGTTACTAAAATTATGCTGAATACAGAGGAAGCGACTATTATAGCGAATATTAATTTACCTCCGTAGTTATAACCAAGAGTTTTGTTTGTTAACCATCCCACGGCAAAACTGAAAACAGATAAGACAAACCAAACTGAAAAATTTTGAAAACCGGCTTTAAATAAATCAGCATTTAAAAAGTTAGAAGCTATTAATAAAACAGCTAATAAAGCTGGCGTAGCATAATATATTTTTTTAATTTCTTTCAAAGTTTTTTTATCACTTCTTTCATTATTAAAGTCATTTTTGGTTCGGCTTTCATTGCCGTTTCAATTATTTCTTTTACATCAACAGGTTTTAATGAATCTGGAAAACATTCATCGGTAACAATGCTAAAACCTAAAACTTTTATTCCCATATGATTAGCAACAATATTTTCTGGGACTGTTGACATGCCAACAACATCAGCACCAATATTTCTTAAAAATCTATATTCAGCTTTAGTTTCTAAATTTGGTCCTGGAACTGCAACATAAACACCTTTTTGAACTTTTATTTTATTTTCAATTGCAACTTCTTCCGCTAGTTCAATTAATTTATAATCATAAGGTTCGCTCATATCAGGGAAACGAGGACCAAGTTCATCTTCATTTTTACCAATTAAAGGATTATCACCAAGTAAATTTATATGATCGGTAATAATCATAATATCGCCACGTTTGAATTGTGGATTCATACCGCCACATGCATTTGAAATTAATAAAGTTTTAACTCCTAAAAATTTCATTACCCTTACTGGATAAGTAATTTGCTGCATTGAATATCCTTCATAGTAATGAAAACGACCTTGCATAGCAACAACTTTTTTTCCGTTGATACTACCAAGTATCAATTTACCTTTATGTGATTCAACAGTTGAAAGTGGAAAATGAGGAAGTTTTGAATAATCAATTTCATGTTCAATCTTTATTTCAGAAACTAAACCACCTAATCCTGTTCCTAAAATTATTCCAATTTCATATTCATTATTTGTGTATTTACGAATTACACTTAATGTTTCATTAATTTTATTAATTAATTCACTCATAATAATTTTTCTAAAATGTTATCAATATTTATTTCTGGTGTATCGTTTTTTTCTTCGTCTTGATTTTCAATTTCCTTTTTCTTCACTGAAGTATCAATAGTTTGAACATCTAATTCTAAAGCCGCAGCTTGAGAATCAATTAGAGCTTTAATTCTAGCAATAAGTAATTTTTTTTCTTCTCTTAATTTTAAAACAGAATCACGAATTTTGTTAGCATTTTCTTTTGCATTTTCAATCATTTGTGCTGCTTTTAATTCAGCTTCTTTAAGTATTAATGCCGTTTGTTTTTTTGTTGATTCCACAGCTTTAGATGAGTTTTCAGTTGCACTTAGTAAAGCATTTTGTAAATTCTTTTCAATTCTTTTGTATTCTTTTAGTTGTTCTTCACTCCGTTCTAATTCTGTTTTTAATCTTTCATTTTCTGATTGAAGTTTTTCAAATTCATCAGAAAGTTTTTCAAGAAAAGCTTTAACTTCATCTCTATCGTAACCACGAACTGTTCTGTTAAATTCTTGACTTTTTATTGCAAACGGTGTGAATTTCATAAAACACCTTTTTAATTATAATTTCTTTCGCCAAAAATTGCAGTTCCAATTCTTAGCATTGTAGAACCTTCTTCAATGGCAATTTCAAAATCGTTTGTCATTCCCATTGATAATTCAGTTAGATTGTAACCAAAGCTATTTATTTTTTCTTTCAACAATCTTAATGATGAAAAACTTTTACGAATTATTTTTTCATTGTCTGTAAATGGTGCCATTGTCATTAACCCAACAACTTCAATATTCGCTTTTGATTTACAAAATTCAAGTAAGTTAAAAACATCATTTTCTGATTGCAAACCAAATTTACTTTCTTCTTCTGATGTTTTTACTTCCAATAAAATTTTTTGTCTTTTATTAATTTTTTCAGCTTTTGAATTTATTTCTTCAGCCAGTTTTATAGAATCAACTGAATGAATAAATTCAGCATGATTAATTATATACTTTACTTTATTTGTTTGAAGATGACCAATAAAATGCCAAATAACATCAAAATTAATTTGTTCAGCTTTTTGTTTTAACTCCTGTGCTTTGTTTTCACCAAAGTTATTTAATCCAAGTTTAATCGCTTCTAAAATTAAATCACTTGGTTGAGTTTTACTTACAGCAATAAGTCTTAATTCAGAAACATTTCTGCCACATTTAAAACATGCATTGCTAATTTTATCCCAAACTATTTTTATATTTTTTTCTAACATAATTCAAAAATGAGGGTGAAAATCTATTTGATTGAGTTATAAAAGTCAATTAAAATTAGTTTTAATTTTCGATATAAAAAAAGGTTGAATCATTAATGCCAATTACATTAAATGAATCAACCTTATAAATAAGTATGAATTTAATTAACTACAGCCAGTTGTTGCACCACAAGTATTACATTTTAAGCAAGTTCCGTTTCTTACCATAGTCATACTTTGGCATTCAGGACAAATATCACCTGTGTAACCAGCTTCACGAGCTTTTAAAACTTTTTGATGATGAGAAAGAACATTATTTACAGATTGCAACTGAACATCTAATTTTATTTTTTCAACTGGTTCAAAGGAATCTTCAGGTTCGGATGTTCTTTCACTTACAATTTCTTCACTAATGTAATCAGGTTCAACATTTAGATAACCTGGTTTTTCATCTTCATCTACATGAGCAAGGTCATTTCTTCCAAGATAAGTAACAGCCAATTCTCTAAAAATATAATCTATTACAGAAGTTGACATTTTAATTCTTTTATGACCACTTACAACACCACTCGGTTCAAAACGAGTAAATACAAATGCATCTACAAATTCTTCGAGAGGTACACCATGCTGCAAACCGAGCGAAATTGAAATAGCAAAACAGTTGAGCAAACTTCTGAATGCAGCACCTTCTTTATGCATATCAATAAATATTTCTCCAAGCTGACCATTTTCATATTCACCTGTTCTCAAATAAACACTTTGTCCATTGATTTTTACTTTTTGAGTGTAACCGGTTCTGCGATCTGGTAATTTTCTTCTTTTTGCAATGTATCGGTGAATAATCTTTTCTGCAATTTTTACAATATCATTTTGTTCTTTCTTTTCAATAAGTTCTTCAACTTCATCTTCTGAAATTGTATTAAGTGGTTGAGAAAGTTTAGAACCATCACGATAAAGAGCATTTGCTTTTGTACCTAATTTCCATGAAAGCATATATGCATCTTTAACGTCATCAATTGTTGCATTGTTTGGTAAATTAATTGTTTTTGAAATTGCACCAGAAATAAATGGTTGTGCAGATGCCATCATATAAATGTGAGCTTCATAGCGAATATATCGTGTACCTTTTTTGCCGCATTTGTTAGCACAATCAAAAACAGGATAATCTTCATGCTTTAAGAAAGGAGCTCCTTCAACTGTCATTGTTCCACTAACATAATCATTTGCTGATGCAATTTCATCACGTGTAAATCCGAGTGCAGCCAGTAAATCAAAATTAAAATCATTTATTTGTTCTTCAGTAAAACCAAGATTTTCAATTAAAAATTTCTCACCTAAAGTGTATTTATTGAATGCAAATGTTATATCAAATACAGATGGAAGAACAGATTCTAATTTATTTAGTGCTTCATCTGTAAATCCTTTTGATCTCAACGATTCATGATTAATATGTGGACAACCGACTAATGTTCCAGCACCTTTTGCATATTTAACAATTTCTTTTATCTGTTCATCATTGTATCCTAACTTTTTTAACGCCGGTGGGATTGATTGATTTATTATTTTAAAATAACCACCACCAGCTAATTTTTTAAATTTCACTAAAGCAAAATCTGGTTCAATACCAGTTGTATCGCAATCCATCACTAAACCAATTGTACCTGTTGGTGCAATAACAGTTACTTGAGCATTGCGATAACCATATTTTTCTCCAAGTTGAAGTGCAATATCAGAATCTTCTCTTGCGGCTTTCAATAAATCTGATGGACAATATTCTGGATTGATACCCATAGGATAAATTGTTAATCCTTCATATTCTTCTTTAGGAACATTATAAGCAGCTCTTCTGTGATTTCTAATAACACGTAACATTGCATCTTTATTTTCTTCAAATTTTGGGAATGTACCAAGTTCCTTAGCCATTTCAGCAGAAGTAGCATAAGCTTTCATGTGCATTATTGCGGTTAAAGCTCCGGCAATTGCATAAGCTTCTTTACTATCGTAAGGAATTCCTTGTCTCATCAATAACGAACCAAGATTTGCATAACCTAGTCCAAGAGTTCTATATTCATAACTTCTTTGAGCAATTTCTTTTGAAGGATATTGTGCCATTAAAACACTAATTTCAAGAACGATTGTCCAAAGTCGTGTAACATGACGATAAGATTCAATATCAAATTTTTGTGTTTCTTCATCATAGAATTTAACTAAGTTTAGCGATGCTAAATTGCATGCGGTATCGTCAAGAAACATATATTCACTACAAGGATTTGATGCTCTTATTCTTCCACTATTTGGACAAGTATGCCATTCATTTATTGTGGTGTCAAATTGTAAACCTGGATCAGCACTTGACCAAGCTGCAAAAGCAATTTCATCCCAAAGATCACGAGCTTTTAAAGTTTTAGATGGTTTTGGTTTTCTTCCTTCTTTTACAGCTTTCTTTAATTCTGTTCGCCAATACAAATTCCAATCACTGTCTTTAATTACAGCATTCATAAAATCATTAGTAACACGAACTGAGTTATTTGAATTTTGCCCTGAAACAGTTGCGTATGCTTCACTATTCCAATCTTCATTATAAACAGGAACTTCAATTGATTTGAACCCAAGTTTTGCAAGTTTAATTACTCTATCAATGTAATTTTCCGGAATATGCACTTGACGTGCTTCTAAAATTGCTTTTCTTAAATATTGATTTGTTCTTTTGTTGAATCTATCATTTTCTGGATGTTCAGAGTAACATGCTTTCATTATATTATTTAAATGAAAATTCAAAAGTTTTGAGCCAGCAACAAGTGCAGCAACTTTTTGTTCTTCGATAACTTTCCAATTTATGTATTCTTCAATGTCAGGATGATCGATATCGAGTGTAACCATTTTAGCAGCACGCCGTGTCGTTCCACCAGATTTAATTGCACCCGCTGAACGATCTCCAATTCTTAAGAAAGACATTAAGCCAGAAGATTTTCCACCACCACTTAAGGGTTCATTAATGCCACGTAATTCTGAAAAATTGCTTCCTGTACCAGAACCATATTTAAATAATCTTGCTTCACGAACCCATAAATCCATTATACCACCTTCATTGACAAGATCATCTTTAATAGATTGAATAAAACAAGCATGTGGTTGTGGATGTGTATATGCATCTTCTGCTTTTGTCAATACTCCCGTTTGATAATCTACATAATAATGCCCTTGAGCAGGACCATTAATTCCGTATGCCCAATTCAATCCTGTATTAAACCATTGAGGTGAATTAGGTGCACACATTTGATTTGCAAGCATAAACATTTGTTCATCGTAAAATGCTTTTGCATCTTCTTCTGAATCAAAGTATCCAGCTTTCCAGCCCCAGTATGTCCAAGTACCAGCTAATCGATGAAAAACTTGACGTGCATCAGTTTCACCGTTAAATCTATCTTTTTCAGGAAGTTCATCTAATTTTGGATCGGCTTTACTTTTTTGTAGCCATTCTGGAATTCCTTCTTCTGGTATTTTTACCAATAATTTTGGTACTCCAGCTTTACGAAAATATTTTTGTGCTATTATATCTGTTGCAACTTGCGACCATTCTTTTGGGACAATAACATCTTCCATATAGAAGACTTTCGAACCATCTGGATTTTTTATTTCAGAAGTTCTTTTGACAAACTCAATTGATTGAAGAGGGTCTTGCCCTTCTGATGTAAATAGACGACTTATCTTCATTTAGACTTCCTTTGATTAGGGTTCAAAATTTTTATTAACTATTTTTTAGAGTTTTTAACTTGCAAACTCTTCGAGAGGTTGAAAGCAACTTAATTAAAAATTTTTTCTCAAGCAATTGTATTAATGCTTTACGCTAAAATTATCTTATTGTTTTATTATAAATTTCGAATTCAATATAAATAAATATTTTTTTAAGAAAATATTGTTTTTTTGTTTTATTTTTTTATGTAGAATTAAAATCACATTGTCGAGGAAAAAATATGAATATTGAAAGATCAGCAGGAATTTTACTTCATCCAACTTCTTTACCAGGAAAGTTTGGAATTGGAGATTTAGGACCTTCAGCATATCATTTTGCAGATTTTCTTGAATCCGCAGGTCAAACTTTATGGCAAACTTTTCCATTAGGCCCAACTGGATATGGTGATTCACCGTATCAATGTTTTTCTGCTTTTGCAGGTAATCCATTATTAATTAGCCCTGAACTATTATTCAACGAAGGATTGTTGAGTCATCATGATATTGAAAAGACACCAAAGTTTAATCCACATAAAATTGATTATGGAAAATTGATCGAATTTAAAAACAACTTGCTAAGGAAAGCATATCAAAATTTTAAAGCAGGAAATAAAATTGAAGATGTATGTAAAAATTTTTGCGATGAAAATAATTTTTGGTTAGATGATTTTAGTTTGTTTATGGCTGCGAAAAATTATCATCATGGTGTTTTATGGACTCAGTGGGAAAAATCTATTGCTTTTAGAGAAGACCTAAATTCATGGAAGGAAAAATTACAGGATGAAATCAATTATCAAAAATTTTTACAATACTTTTTTCACAAGCAATGGAATAATTTAAAAGAATACGTCCATAAAAAAGGAATTAAAATTATTGGTGATCTTCCAATTTTTATAGCTTATGATAGTGCAGATCTTTGGGCTAATAAAAATCTTTTTTCTGTTAGAGATGATGGCTCACTTGAAACAGTAGCTGGAGTTCCACCAGATTATTTTAGCGAAACTGGTCAACTGTGGGGAAACCCTTTGTATCGTTGGAAAGAAATGGAAAAAGATAATTTTTTATGGTGGAGAAAAAGAATTTCCACATTGCTTAAATTAGTTGATATCGTTCGTATTGATCACTTTAGAGGCTTTGATGCTTATTGGGAAATTCCTGGTAATGCAAAAACTGCTATAAATGGTCGTTGGGTTAAAGCTCCTGGATATAAATTATTTAATGCAATCAAAAAGGAATTAGGTGAGTTACCAATTATTGCTGAAGATTTAGGAGTAATTACAGATTCAGTTGAAGAGCTAAGAGATCATTTTGGTTTTCCTGGAATAAAAATTTTACAATTTGGTTTGGGTGTTCATGGAGATAAAAAATTTCTTCCACATAATCATATTAAGAATTGTGTTGTTCATACTGGCTCGCATGATAATGAAACTACAAAAGGATTTTTTGAATCCGAAAGAAAAAAGAATTCTGGCATTTATGAATGGGCACAAAAATATTTTAATTATTATGGTGATGATATGACTTTTGAATTGGTCAGAGCCGCTTATGCATCTACTGCTAATATTTGTGTCATCCCAATGCAAGATTTGTTGAATCTTGGTAATGAGGCAAGAATGAATTTCCCTGGTAAACTTGGTGGTAATTGGACATGGAGATTTACATGGGATCAAGTTCCAAATGATTTAGCAAGCAGATATAAAGAAATGACAATAATGTTTGAAAGACCACCATTAAAGAAAAATCAAAATGCAGTAATTGATGTTGAAGAAGAATGATAATCATTAATTACCAACGAGCTAAGCTTATTAAGAAAGTTTAGCTCGTGGTAGAATTTTAAAATTTATTTTTTATTTAATTCTTTTTCTATAGCAGAAACTAATTCTTCACTTTCAGGTTTTACTTTGCTTCTGAATCTAGCAACTATTTCACCATTTTTATCAATTAAAAATTTTTCAAAATTCCATTTTATATCACCTTGCTCAACATTCTTACTGTTAATTAATCTTTCATAGAGTGGTGATTTTTCTTTACCAATAACTTTTATTTTATCGAATAGTGGAAATGTTACATTATACTTTGTAGAACAAAATTCTTTTATTTCCTCAGTTGTTCCTGGCTCCTGACCTCCAAAATCATTGCAAGGGAATGCTAAAATTTCAAAACCATTATCTTTATATTTTTCATAAAGTTTTTCTAAACCTTCATATTGAGGTGTATAACCACATTTGCTTGCAACATTTACTATGAGTAAAACTTTCCCTTTGTATTGAGATAGTTTTACTTCTTTGCCATCAATATTTTTAACAATTAAGTCAAGTATGTTGTTGGAAGTTTCAGAAGGTGTTTGAGGATTTAACTTTGCTGAAATTTGTATGGAGAATAATATTAATAAACTCGTAATCATATTTATAATCCTTTTCATTTTTTATCCTTTTTTTAATGATAAACATAAATTGGAAATTATAAAGTTCCATTTGAAAATTATAAAATGGAAATAAATATGATAAAACTTAATTTGTCACCCATCAATAAACCTGAACAAACCGGTTATTATCAGGGTGACAAATAAAAAACTATTCAGCCATTAGACATGCAATAGCCGCAGTGTTAACAATATCATTTACACTGCAACCACGTGATAAATCGAAGAAAGGTTTGATAAGTCCTTGATTAACCGGACCTATAGCTTCGGCACCACCAAGACGTTGAGCGATTTTATAACCAATGTTCCCTGCATTTAAATCTGGAAAAACTAAAACATTAGCACGACCAGCAACTTCACTGCCGGGTGCTTTTTTCTTTCCAACGTTTTCGACTATTGCTGCATCAAATTGTAATTCACCATCAACTTTCAAATTTGGTTTTCTTTCTTTCACTAATTCAGTTGCTTTGCGAACTTTATCAACCAATTCATGTTCAGCACTTCCCTTTGTTGAAAATGATAGCATAGCCACGTAAGGTTCTTCGCCAGTTAACTTTTGATGATTTTCAGCTGTAGAAATTGCAATATCAGCAAGTTGACTTGCATCCGGATTTGGATTCACAGCACAATCAGCAAAGCTATAAACTTTGTTTGGATAAGCCATAAGGAAAAAGCTTGATAGAATTGAAATTCCTTTTTGTAAACCGACACAAAAAATTGCTGCTCTTGTAACATCCGCAGTTGTTGCAAAAGAACCGGAAACACTTCCATGAGCTAAGCCTTCTCGAACCATCATTCCGGCAAAGAAAATATCCCGTTTGATTGTTTCTCTTGCTTGTTCGATTGTAACACCTTTGTGTTTTCTTAGATTGTAAAAAATATTTGCAAAGTCACTTAACTTATCTGATTTCTCTGGATCAATAATTCTAATTCCTTGCAAATCAACTTTTAATTTTTGTGCATCATTACGAATTTTATCTTCGTTTCCTAATGTAATAATTGATGCAACTTTTTCTTTAGTTAAAATTTCAGCAGCTTTTAACACTCTTTCATCATGCGATTCTGGAAGTATAATAGTTTTTCTTCTTTGAGAAGCTTTTTCCCTGATTTGTTTTAATAATTCAATTTCAGCCATTTGAATTCCTAATTTTTTTATTTTCAATTATAAATATAAGTATATGTGATTTATTTTTATTTGTTTTGTTTGAATTTGAGTTAATATTTATCAATATTTTCATTAATTATTCAGATAACTTTATGGAAAAGAAAAAATATTTTTTATGGGTAGGATTTATAGTTGGGTTAATAACACTAATTATACTTTCGTTTATTTTTATTAAAAATTCATTAATCATTTTAATCTCATCTGTTTTGATTTCATTTATCTTCAAACCAGTTGTAGATTTTTTTGAAAAGAAAAAAATTCCAAGAAGTGTTAGTGTTTTAATTATTTTTTTTATTTGCTCTCTTCTACTTTTTGTAAGTTTATATTTACTTATCCCACAATTGATTGTACAAACTAATCATTTATTAGAAAATTTAACCGAAGAAAAAATTAAATTAATTCTAACCAGTTTAGAAGAAAGCATAATTTCAAAATTCCCTTTCTTAAACAAAGTTGATTTAACAAATCAATTTGCAAAATTTCTTAGTGATTTTTTTATTAATATCAGTAACAACCTTTCTAAATTAGTGACGAATTTATTTTCCTTCTTTGCTGTGTTATTTATTATTCCATTTTTAACTTTCTTTTTACTTAAAGACAGTAAATTGATAGTAGAAGAAATTATTAATCTTTCTCCCTCAAAATATTCTGAATTAACAAAATATGTTGTTTCAAAAACTACACATCAATTAAGTAGATATGTTCGTGGATGGATACTTGATGCATTTATTGTTGGTTCTTTAATTGCAATTGGATTAACAATATTAGGGATAAACAATTCGATTTCAATTGGATTTATTGCAGGGTTAGGACATTTAATTCCTTATTTCGGACCAGTAATTGGTGGTTTACCTGCTTTGATAATTTCACTTTTTCAGTATGGTGATTTTTCAATGTTGCCTGCATTAATAATTTTATTTGCTGTTGTTTATACTTTTGATAATGGAATTATTCAACCAAAAATTTTTTCTAAAAGTACTGATCTACATCCTGTTGTCATAATTTTTTTGATTTTAATTGGAAATGAATTGTTAGGATTATTAGGAATGTTAATTGCAATACCAGCTACAACAGTAATTAAAACTATTATCAAAGAAGTTAAAATTGGATTACAACTTTATAAAACAAGGGAAAACTAATATGCAAATTCAATTTATTGGTGCTGCACAAACTGTTACTGGTTCAATGCATTTAATAAAAACAAATGAAAGTACTTTTTTATTAGACTGCGGTTTGTATCAAGGTAAAAGAAAAGAAGCTTATGAATTAAACAGAACATTTGGCTATTTCAATCCTAAAGAAATAGATTTTGTAATTTTATCACATGCACATATTGACCATTCAGGAAATTTACCTACTCTTGTTAAAAATGGTTTTGAAGGGAACATTTATACAACATTTGCAACAAGAGATTTGTGCACAATAATGCTTCAAGATTCAGCACACATTCAAGAAAGAGATGTTGAGTTTGTAAATAAAAAAAGAAAAAAACTAAATAAAAATTTATTCGAGCCATTATATGTTTTAGATGATGCATTAGAAACATTAAAAAAATTTATCGGAATTAATTATCATTTCGAGTTTAAGATTACACCAAATATTTCAGTTACTTTTTACGATGCTGGACATATTCTTGGTTCTTCAATAGTTTATTTAAAAATAAAAGAGAATGAAAAAATTTATCATTTGGGATTTTCGGGTGATCTAGGAAGACCGAATTTACCAATTTTACGAGACCCTGAAATAATTCCTTCTGTTGATTACTGGATTTCTGAAAGCACTTATGGAGGTAAAACTCATCAAAATCCTCTTGATTCTGAAAAACAACTTGAAGAAATAATTTTAAAAGCAATAAAGAATAAAAGTAAAATAATCGTTCCAGCTTTTAGTGTAGGAAGAACTCAAGAAATTGTTTATGCTCTGCACAGAATTTTTGATAGAAATGAAAAAGATAGAATTCCTGTTTATGTTGATAGCCCCCTTGCAGTTAATGCAACTGAAGTTTTCAGATTACATCCAGAATGTTTTGATAATGAAGCAAATGAATTTATTCATAAGAATGAAGATCCATTTGGTTTCAACAAATTGATTTATGTTAAAAATGTTGATGATTCAAAAAAGTTAAATGATATTTCTGGACCTTGTTTTATTTTATCAAGCTCAGGTATGGCTGAAACTGGAAGAATATTACATCATCTTGCTAACAATATTGAAAATCCAAATAACATTATTTTAATTGTTGGTTATGCAGCAGAAAACACTTTAGCAAGAAAATTAATTGATGGTCAAAAACAAGTTAATATTTTTGGTGATCCTTATAATGTAAATGCAGAAGTAATTGTGTTGGATTCTTTTAGTGCACATGCCGATTCTGACGAATTGCTTAATTACACTAATACTTTGGATAAAAAATCTTTGAAAAAAATATTTTTAGTTCATGGTGAAATAGAACAGCAAAATATTTTTCAAAAGAAATTATTAAGTCATGGTTTTCAAAATGTTGAAATTCCAAAACGTGGCCAAATTGAAAATATATAATTTACTTTTAATGCTTTTATTTTTAAGCTGTAGAGAAAAAGAAATTACATTCTACGAGGATAATTCTGTACCACAAATCCCAATGGGATTTAAAGTGTACGGTGCATTCGATGGACAAATAGGTCTTGAATGGATTCCAAATAATTCAACTGATAGATATTTAATTTATAGAAGTGTAAGTGATTCACTTAATTTTTCATTAATTAAAACAACTAGTGATAAATTTTATTTAGATACCAAACTTGAATATGAATTAACATACTTTTATAAATTGAAAGCTATTAATAAAGACTATAAAGAAAGCGGCTTTACTAAAATTGTTTTTGCAAAACCTGAAAATATATATACACCAACAAGACCCATAATTGAATCAGTAATTCCTAAAAATACAAATGGTGAGCTTTCAATAAATTTGAAATGGACACAACTTTTTGATACTGATATTAGTTACTACGAAATTTTTCGTGATACCTCTGATTTTTTTTACAACATGGATGAAGTTTATAAAAAAACTAACTCAACATTTTTTGAAGACAAAACAAACTTAAAAGTTTTGCAAAATTTTTATTATAGGATAAAAGCGGTAGATAAAGGCGGATTAAAAAGCCAAGCTACTTTAGCTGTAACTGCAAAAATTCTTGATTTACCAAAACAAGTATATCCATCAAACAATGGAATAATTAATAAATTAAATGAAATTAAATTTATAACTTGTTCCCTGCCAGCTGTTTATAAAATTACAATTTTTGAGTATAATACTGATATCTTAGTATTTGAAACTTCATTGAATACAAATAAAATAAAGGAGGAAGTGAGTTTACCAATGAACTTAAATTTAAATATTGGTAAAAAATATAAATGGCGAATAATTGCATTTTTGCCAAATTCAAATGAGCCAAATAGTATAACAGATTTTTATAATTTTACATTGATTCAGTAATGAAACAACTTTTCATTTTTTTATTTCTTTTACCGCTATTCATTTTTGCACAGCAATCTAAAGATAGTCTTTCTTTTTCTACTAAATCATATACCGATAAATTTTTGTCAAATTCTTTCAACAAACAGCTCAATACAAATTTTTACTCTGTTAATTTTAGAAATTCATTCACCTTTAATAAAATATTCTTTGGCATTAATGAACAATTTAATTCAACAATCATAAAAACCAATTTGAAAAATATTAAAGATGAGCATTCATTAAATGCACAAACTAATTATCAGTTTAATGAACAATTTAATTTAGGACTTGATTTTGGGAATAACATTTACAATGACGATAGAAATGTTGGTTTGAATAAAGCTTCTGTTTTAACTTCAATTTTATTTTTGGATTATTCACCCGTCTCAAAATTAAATTTAATCCCCTTTTTCGGATTTGAACAGAATAATCAATTGAATGAAAAAGATAATGGCTACGTCTATGGATTCGAGACTAATGTTGATGATTTTAATTTAGGCGAGTTTGAAATTAACTCAATAATTAAATATAGAAATGAAGATATTTCTCCAAAGAAAAATATTTTACGTTTATTATACTTTGACTTTTCAAATAACATTAGTGAAAATTTTACTAACATTATAAGTGCAAACTATATACAACAAAGAAGAGATTTTTACTTCACCGCAGATAAATTAACGAGCGATGAATTTAATATTTCAAACAATATTCAAAGCAGAATAGAGACAAACTATAACATTCAGGAAAGATTAAAACTAATACAAAACGATTCACCATTTTCTTTTGATTTAATTGGTCGAATAGCATTCAGAGATATTGACCGCAAAACTAAATATATTTCATTAAACAACATCGCTAACATCAACTACGATACAAAAATCAATGAACTTAGATTGGAATTTTTATCATTGATCGAGTACAAAAAAACAAATTACAATTTTGCATTTAGATTTTCATATACCGAACGAGACGAAAAGCATCAACCAAACAAATACGAAGGTATTTCAAATATTGTTTTTGAAGAAAGAAAAATATTAGAAGAACAAAAAAACAATTCATCGCAATTAGCAAATCTATCACTAAATGGGTCTTACATCTTCAATAAAAACATCATTTCATTTACACTGTTTCATCGTAAACTACAATATGATACTCCAAGCAATTTGAATTTTGACGATCGCGATGAACTACTTTCAATAGGTAATATAAACTTCATTCACAATTTCAATAAATTTTTTAATGTGTTTATAAATTTAGAAACAAGCATAAACAAAATGGTTTATATTTTTGCTGAAAGAAGTTCAAACAACAATATCAAAAGAACAATTAAATTTTTAACAGGTGGAGAATTTGTCAGCAAATTTTTAATTACAAAAAATTCCGCTGAAGTATCTGCAAATTACACTGTATTCAATTATGAAGAACTAAATCCAAATTATAAAAGTTATTCGTTTAGACAATTCGGTTTTCGTGATTCAAGCAAAATAATTTTTAATAAATACTTCGGTGTAAATTTTGGAGGATACTTAAAACTTTCCGAACAAGGAAATTTTAACTGGCAAAATTTTTCAGAAGCGCCACAAAGACATCTTGAAGAAAAATTTATTCAGCAATCTTTTTTTTATAAATACTCTTTAATTGAATTTAATCTTGGATTAAAATTCTTTTCATTAAAAACATTTTCATTTATTAATGCAAAAGAGAAAAAATTATTAACTCAATATTCAAGTGTAGGTCCAACTTTTGACATTTTAATTAATTTGATCGACAAACTCGATCTCAAAATTTATAGCTGGTATGAATTCATAAAAGACGAATCAAATAAAAAAAGAGAAATTGCAAATTTAGATTTACGTCTTTATTATAAATTTTAATTTCATTTGCACAATATTTAATCGAATTATATTTTTTGATAAAATAAAAAATCTAAAAGGAAATCTTGACAACTTATCTTTTACATAAAATTGTAAAATCAAATCCGGAAATTTTACCAGAACTTGAAGAAGATATCATTCAAATTGCAAAATCTTTAAATATTGATAAAAATAAAATTAACAGTCTTGCACTTTCCTTTTCTGAAGCAATATCAAACAGTATGAAGCATGGGAATAATTATAATGAAGAAAAGCATGTTGAAATAGACGTTTACATTGAGAACAACAAACTTTACGTATCATTAAAAGATGAAGGGAAAGGATTTGATATTTCTTCTGTTCCAGACCCAACCAAACCAGAAAATATCTTAAAAGAAAGTGGCCGTGGTATTCACATTATGAAAAACTTTCTTGATGATTTAATTTATAACTTCACTCCTAATGGCACACAAGTAATTCTTGTTATAAACCTCAAATAGATTTTGTGTTTTCATCTCTAATATTTTTATATTTCAGTGTAAACAAAATTTTAATTAATAACGGAGATATTATGGGAAGAAAAAAAATTTCTTTAGTAGGTGGCGGACAAATTGGTGGTGTACTTTCACAACTAATTGCACAAAAACAATTAGGTGATGTTGTTCTTTTTGATATCGTCGAAGGTTTACCACAAGGCAAAACATTAGATATCGTTGAAGCTTCTCGCGTTGATGGATTTGATGTCAATATGAAAGGAACAAATGATTACAAAGATTTAGAAGGTTCTGATATTGTTATCATAACTGCTGGTTTACCAAGAAAACCTGGTATGAGTCGCGATGACCTTTTGACTGTTAATGCCAACATAATGAAAACAGTTGCTGAAAATGTAAAACAATACGCACCTAATTCAATTGTTATTGTTATTTCAAATCCACTTGATGCAATGGTAACATTATGCCAAAAGATAACCGGTTTTCCGCACAATCGAGTTATTGGGCAAGCTGGTGTTTTAGATTCTTCACGTTTTGCAACTTTTATCGCTTGGGAACTCGGAGTTTCTGTTAAAGATGTTAATGCAATGGTTCTCGGCGGACACGGAGATACTATGGTTCCTATCGTTCGTTATGCAAATGTAAATGGTATTCCAGCAATGGAATTGCTTGAAAGAAAATATAACAATGCAGAAAAAGCAAAAGAAGTTATGGCAGCTTTAGTAAATAGAACAAAAATGGCAGGCGGTGAAGTTGTTAATTTATTAAAAACTGGTTCTGCATTTTATTCACCTGCATCATCTGCAATTGCAATGGCAAAATCTATTTTATATGATGAAAAAAGAGTATTACCAGCTTGTGCATATTTAAATGGTGAATTTAATGTTAATGGTTATTATGTAGGTGTTCCGGTTGTTTTAGGTTCAAACGGTGCTGAAAAAATCATTGAATTTAAACTTGATAATGAAGAACAAATAGCATTTAATAATTCTGTTAATGCTGTTAAAAATCTTATTGCTGATATGGAAAGATTAGGATTTTAAAACAACTTTCTTACAAAAAGATAAAAACGGATTAACAAATAATTATGTTAATCCGTTTCTTTAATAATATTATTTTAATAAGTAAAGTTTATTACTTCTTACCAAATGCAATATCTTCAAGCATTTTTGTTGTAAGAGATTTTGGTCTTTCAATTGGGTAACCTAATGCTCTTGCCCAAACAATATTTGCTGTTACACCTAAAGAACGACCAATTCCAAAAAGTACAGTATAAAAATCATATTCTTTAACACCATAATACCATTGAATTACACCAGATTGTGCATCAACATTTGGCCATGGATTTTTTGCTTTACCACGAGCAAGTAAAATATCCGGAACGACTTTGAAAAGTAGGTCAACATATTTAAAGAGTGGATCATCTGGTAAATGTTTCAAACAAAATTCACGCTGAGCCATATAACGTGGATCTGTTTTTCTCAAAACTGCATGACCAAAACCAGGAATAACTTTACCAGCATCAAGAGTATCATTTACAAATTTTTTCATTTCTTCTTCAGTTGGAATTTTTCCACCCAATTGAGCATAAACACCATGCAACCAACGAAGAACTTCTTCATTTGCTAAACCATGAAGTGGACCAGCTAAACCATTTAGCATAGCACTAATTGCATAATACATATCGGATAATGCACTTGCTACTAAATGACCTGTATGTGCACTAACATTTCCACTTTCATGATCACTATGAAGAATAAAATATAAGCGTGAAATATCATCGTATGGTTTTGCAATTCCCATCATGTGTGCAAAGTTACCACCAAAATCTAAATTTGGATCTGGTGGAATAATATCTCCATTTCTGTATTTTAATCTGTAAATGAAAGCCGCAATCTCAGGTAATTTTGCTAAAAGATTCAAAGCATCTTCAAAATAATATTGCCAGTAATCAGTTTTCTTTACACCTTCATGATATTTTTTTGCAAAGATAGAATCTTTTTGCATTGACATTATTGCAGTTGCAAACATTGTCATTGGATGTGAATCAATCGGCATTGATTTAATAATTTTAAAAACATAGTCAGGCACTTGTTTACGACTGTTAAATTCTTCATGAATTGCATTTACTTCATTTTCTGTTGGAAGGTCACCAGTCAAAAGAAAATAGTAGAATCCTTCAACATAAGGCATTTCTGCACCGGGTACTTTTGGTAATTTTTCAAGTACTTCTGGAATTGTCAAACCTCTGAAGCGAATGCCTTCATATGGATCGAGATATGAAATATCTGTAACAAGACTTTTAATATCACGCATTCCACCAATGATTTGACCAATAGTAACTTCATCAACTTTAACATTACCATATTCTTTTAATAATTTTTCGGTGCGTGGTCTTTCAATTGCGATTTTTTCTTGTAGTTTTTCTTTTAGCAAGGACATTTTTACCTCCTGATTTTATGATTAATTGCTTGCTAACTTGTTATCTATTATTTGTACAGCGTTTTTCCCACTCATTATCGCACCTTCAATTGTTGCTGGAAATTCCAATGTCAACCAATCTCCTGCTAATATTAAATTTTCAAATTCACTTTTAATCTCTTTTCTAAGTTTGTTTGATGCAATATTGGGAATAAAAGTTGCTCTTTTTTCTTTTATAATTTTAAAGTCATTTACTTTTTCTTTTGAGAAATTAGGGAAATAATTTTTTAAATCCGAATAAATTAAATCCATAATTGAATTATTATCCATGTGTATTAAACTTTCTGCATTGCTTTTTGTTATACTTATATGTTTTTCATTATTAAAAATCCAATCAATCTCTGAATTCAATAAACCATAAAATTTTTTATCAAAAATATTTTCATTTAACCAAATATGAATATTTAAAATCGGTGAATATTTGAATTCTTTTGAAAGTACTTGCGATAGCGGGTAGAATTCATTTTGCTTTTCATCATAAAATTTTATTCTTGAATATGAATATGGTGGAATTGCTAATATTACATAATCGAATTTTTCATAACTGTTTTTATTCGTTAATATTTTTTTTACAATATTATTTTCAATCATTAATTTTTCTAAACGTTCATTTGTAAAAATTTTATTTTGACTTTTGCTTAAAAAGTTTTCTATCGGATTGACAAAAATTTCTGATAAACCTGATTTCGTCAAAATAAATTTTGATGAGTTTTTACCAGTTAAGAATATTTCTTTTAATACATTTGAAAATATCAAAGCAGATGCTCTTTCGGGTGTTGTGTTCATTATACTTACGACTAAAATTTCCCAGAATTTATTTATCGTTTCATCACTTTGGTTCTTTAATAACAACCATTCAAGTACCGTTAAATTTTCTAAATCTTCTTTGAAACAACAAGCAATATCAAACATGAAATCAATTATTCTTAATCTTTCCTTAAAAGTAATTGCTTTAAAGTTCAAGATTGCTAAAAGTAAATTTAGTGGATAAATTATTTTTATTGATTTTAATTTATAAGCAAAACTATTTTCATCAACAAAGTTAACTTCTAAATTTTCTTGAATTTCGATTTTGTCAAAAGTCTTCACTTGATTTATAAGTTGAAGAGTTTCACGATAACAACCCATTAATAAATGATGTCCGTTGTCATAAAAATTATTTTCAGTTTTATTATAAAGTGAATAGGTTCTACCGCCAAGTTTAGGGGAAGATTCAATTAGGGTAACATTATATTTTTTTTGTGAGAGATAAAAAGCAGAAGTTAATCCAGCAAGACCACCACCAACTATTATTACACTTTTCATTAATAAACTAAACTATATTTTGCCCATACTCCAATTGCAATAGATACTTTTTCAAACTTGTTTACTTTAATGTTCTTATTAATTACATCATAATTTTCTTGTTCTAATTTTTTCAACAAACGAAAATAAATATGTTGCATTGCTCTGGCAGCAAACATTGAACGCTTGTCATCATGGTTTAATGACTCATTTGCTTTTTGATAAAAATATTTTGCTCTATTTGCTTCATATTTCATTAAATTGATAAAATGTTGATTGTAAATTTTATTCCTGAGATCTTCTTCAGAATAATTAAATAGCTTTAAATCATTTTGTGGTAAATATATTCTTCCATTTTCATAATCTTTTTTTACATCTCGCAAAATATTAGTTAGTTGCATTGCCTTACCAAGATTCACAGCATAATCTTTAGTTGATTGATGTTTGTATCCAAAAATTTCGATACTCATTAATCCAACTGTTGATGCAACTAAATAGCAGTAATTAGATAGGTCATCAAATGTTAAAAATCTTTTTCTTTGAAGATCCATTTCAACACCAGCTATTAATTCAAAAAATGGATCGAGTGGAATATTAAATTGTTTAATGTAAATTATTAATTTATTCAAAAGTTGAATTTCAGAATTTCCTTTTAATGCTTTTTCAAGTTCATTTCTCCATTTACGAAGTCTTTCATATTTCACATCATCAGATTCATTTCCAACATCAACAATGTCATCAGTCTTACGACAAAAAGCATAAACAGTATTCATTGCTTCCCGTTTTGGTTTTTCCAATAAACTTAATGCATAGTAAAAACTGCTTTTGCTTTCTTTCGTTATTTTTTTTGATTCGTCAAACATTTCTAAAACTTTTTAATAATATTAACAGAAAATCTTTCTTGTTTAATTTAGGTCTTTTATTAAAAACATCATAATCGTTTTCTACAATTTTATGAAGTATTTTTTCACCGCCTAAAATTGTCATTCTAATTTGAAGTAAAAAAGATTTCGGGACATAACTTTGAATAACTTTACCTTCATTAAACATCTTGTAAGTTTTTTCAATTAATTCTTTAAATAACAACTTAACGTTTTCATTACAATTTAAATTCAGAAAATCTTCTTCAGTAACTGAATATTTTCGCATCATTTCTTTCGATGCGTAAATTCTGTTTTTCTGAATATCAATTGATACATCTTGATAAAAATTTGTTAACTGTAAAGCAATACAAATTTTATCCGAAGCAATCAAAGCTTCATTATCTTCCACTTTAAATATTTTTAATAAAATTCTACCTATTGGATTTGCTGATCTTTTACAATAATCTAAAATTTCAAAATCTGTTTCGTAACGTTTTTTTATTATATCTTGTTTAAATGCAGATATTAAATCAAGAAAAAATTTTTTATCAATTTGGAATTTATCACATGTATTTTTTAATGCTAACCAAAAATCATTTTTGAATTTACCATTTAATGCTTCAATAAAATCTTTTTCATATTCATTTAACAAAAACAATCTTTCATTTTGTGAAATGTAACCTTCATCTGCAAGATCATCCGCTTGACGGGCAAATTTATAAATAATTGCAATGTGTTTTTTTAATTCTTTGGAAACGGAAAATAAAATAACAGGAAAGTTTTCGTAGTGTTCTTTAGAAAAAGTTAATGATGTTTTATATGCGGAATTAATTCGCTCTTCCAATACTGAATTTTATTTTTGCCAAAATTAGAAAATTTTTAATTCAATTATCCAATCCAATTTTCAGATGTTTCTCTTAATGATTTTTTTTCTTCAACAACATTATTCTCATCGTCTTCTACTTTTTGTAATCCTTCGAGTGATGATTCAATTGTAAATTTGAATGGATTTGGAATTTTTTTCTTTTGATTTTGAATTGGCTTAGTTGAACTATCAAACAGTGATTTAATCGTTAACTTTGGTAAGTTTGATATGTCTTTTTGATGTTCCATTGTTACACCTCCTATTTTGTTAAAGCATATTCGGTAACTCCTTAATTATTATCGAAATTTTTCTACGTAAATTTAATTAAAACTGAGGAAATTTCATATAAAAAATCAGATTGCCTCAAACTTCACAAAAAGAATTATTTACAAATAACTACCTTTGTATTATGAAAATTAAACAACATATAAAAGAAACATTACTTTTAGCATTTCCAATATCAATCGGTCAACTTGGCCATATAATGATGGGCGTTGTTGATAGTATTATGGTCGGAAAAGTTGGTACAGATTCTTTAGCTGCAGCTGCATTAGTCAACGGATTGTTTTTTCTTACTTTAGTTATTGGTATTGGTCTTTCGATGGCAGCAACACCATTTATTTCATTTTCAAAAGGTGAAAAAAATTTTGATGAATGTGGTAATGTGTTAGCTCATTCTTTTGCATTGAACTTCTTTTTTTCTTTGTTTTTAAGTCTAATAACTTATTCAACAACTTTTATCATTCCATTTCTCAATCAACCTGAAAATGTTGTTAAGCTTGCAATTCCATATATGAAAGTGCTTTCACTTTCGGTTATTCCCTTTATGATGTTTCAAACATTTAGACAATTTTTAGAAGGTTTATCTTTCCCCAAATCACCAATGTTTATAGCAATTTTAGCAAATCTTTTCAATGCTTTTTTTAATTGGATATTTATTTATGGGAAGTTGGGTTTTCCTTCACTTGGTTTGTTTGGAGCTGGTATCGCTACAACTTTAACAAGATGGCTAATGGCTTTTGCATTAATATTTATTGTCTTTAATCATACAAAAGTTAAAATTTATAATCCTAGAATATTTATAAAAAAATATGATCTCATTTTAATAAAAAGACTTACACAAATCGGCTTACCAAGTGGATTCCAATATTTTTTGGAAGTTGCAGCATTTTCTTTTTCTGCAATTATGATTGGCTGGTTAGGCAGTCCACAATTAGCAGCCCATCAAATTGCATTAAATCTTGCTTCAGTTACTTATATGATTATTTTAGGAATTGCATCGGCTGGAACAATTAGAGTTGGCGAATTTCTTGGTGAAAAAAATTTAATTAAAGTTCGTCATGCTGGTTTTACAGCTTTTGCAATTGCAATAACTATAATGTTTTGTTTTGGAATATCATTTATTATTCTTAAAAATATTTTACCAACATTTTATGTTAATGATTTAGAGGTAATTAAAATAGCTTCTTCGTTGTTAATTGTTGCAGCTTTATTTCAAATTTTTGACGGTATGCAAGCAACAGGAATCGGCGTATTGCGAGGTTTGATGGATGTAAAAATTCCATTACTGATTTCAATTTTTTCTTATTGGTTGATTGGAATTCCAATTGGTGCTATGCTTGGTTTTTATTTTAAGATGAATGCTTTAGGAATTTGGATTGGTCTTTTGATTGGTTTATTGATTTTAGGAATTTCAATGCTTACAAGATTTTATCATAAAACTAATATTAAGTAGAAATCATTCTTTATCTTTGCACCTAAAAAATTAAATTATACTATGAAAAAATTTGCACCTTTGTTTGTTATTATCGCTGCTTCACTTTGGGGTGTGGATGGAATTATTTTACGTCCTGCTCTTTACAGTTTGCCTGTCCCGCTTGTTGTTTTTATTGAAAGTACAATTGTTGTTCTTCTATTATCACCCATTTTAGGTAAACATATTTTTAATATTAAAAACCTATCTAAAAGTGATATAACTTATTTTTTCTTTGTTGGTTTATTTGGTGGTGCCATTGGTACAATGGCAATTACTAAAGCATTGTTCTATGTTAATTTTGTAAATCTTTCAGTTGTAATTTTATTACAAAAACTACAACCAGTCTTTGCTTTAATTTTAGCAGCAATAATATTAAAAGAAAAACTTCCACGTGAATTTTTCTACTGGGCTTCACTTGCAATCTTGGGTGCATATTTAATGACTTTCGGCTTACATTTACCAAATTTCAATACAGGAAAAAATACCGTGATAGCATCATTCCTTTCACTTATTGCTGCTGTAAGTTTTGGTTCATCAACTGTTTTTAGTAAACGTGCATTAAAAAATGTAACATTTGAAGTCGGTACCTTTCTTCGATTTTTCTTTTCTAGTGTTATTATGTTAATTATTTCATCACTCACTGGTGATATTCTAAGAATTGAAATGATCTCTACAACACAAATTTTAGTTTTTATATTAATTGCATTTACAACTGGAGGTGCCGCAATTTTTCTTTACTATTTTGGATTGAAAAGTATTACTGCATCTGTAGCAACAATTTGTGAATTAGCTTTTCCTTTGACAGCTGTGGTTTTGGATTACTTTGTTCGCGGCACTGTTTTATCTTTAATTCAATGGATTGGAATTGTTATTCTAATTACAAGTATTATTAAAGTTACAGGAATTTCATTTTCCTCAAACAGAAAGTGAGATAGAAAATATTGTATAATATTAAAACTTCTTTGCACAAATTATCTTTTAATAATTGAAATTGATAATGGCAAATTATTGAATAGAAAGTAAATAATTCTTCAAAAAATGATTTTCAGCCACGAATTTCACGAATTACACTAACAAAAGTAAAAAATTGATAATTAACTGATGGTCTACAAATTTATAATGTAGAGGTCAAGCCTGCCTTGCTGGGGGTTTGTGTCCCGAAAAATTATAAAATCGATCTGTGCAAATCAGTGTTATCTGTGGTTAGTTTTTTTACCACAGATTTCACAGATTAACACAAATATAATTTAGCAAGTATAAAATAAGCTTTAAGGATTAATCGTGAAATTTATCTTTATCCATTAGTGAAAATTAGTGTTAATTCGTGTCTGAAAATTTAACTTGACTAAATTGAAAAATAAATTTAATTTATAAACAGAAACAAAAGGAAATATTACTTGCTTAGAGGGCAGAAAAATATTTCATCAACTGCCGGAACTCCTCAAACAGAAAATCAAAAACCAAAACTACTTGATTTGGTAACAACCGAACTAAGAATTAAAATTTCATTAGACACAAAAACAAACGGGTTGATATTATGCAAACCCTATTTTTAAATATTGAGAATATGAACAGTAAATAAGTAAACTGGAATGATTTCCTGCAGCACCGTGCGGGATATTGTTCCTAAATAAATATTACGGTGCAGGATAAGTAATAGTTATATGGCTAATAAAACATGAAAAGATTAATTGTAGCATTAAATATTCTCGTTATATCAATCACCTTTGGGCAAAATATTAGAATTTCAAAAGATACTTTAATGTATCTTCAAGGTAATTATCCTCATCCGTGGGAAATGTTTGATCTAACAGATAGTATGTATGTTTCTAATAGTGACACTAAAACACTTTTTGTTGATTCCATTTTAACAAAGAAATATTTCCACTATTTTTTAAAAGTATTCAATAAAGAAAAAATCGAAAAAAGTGATTATATCGGTCGATATTCAACAATATTTCCGGTTGAAATACCTCCAAAAGATTCATTAAAATTTGTTTTTTGTTTTATAGTGCCAATTACAAAAATGTCTTATTCCACAGAAATGTGGAGCGATTCATTATTCATTTATAATAATTCAATTAACAAACCAATTGAAACTATCGCAGTATTCAATGACATACCATTGGATATTGTTGATAATCAAGAATTTCCAACTAACTACAATCTTTTTCAGAATTATCCCAATCCGTTTAATCCAACAACAAAAATAAAGTACTCTATTCCAAATTCAGAAAAAGTTCTACTAAAAGTATATGATGTTTTAGGCAGAGAAGTAGAAACATTATTAAATGAATACGAAAATGCCGGAACGTATGAAATAGAATTTAATGGAAGCAATTTAACAAGCGGAATATATTTTTATAAAATTACAAGTGGAAATTATTCAGAAACAAGAAAGATGATATTGCTGAGGTAAGAGCGCCATATAACCAGCAACTCAAAGCGACCGCATCTCCGATGCAGTCGTTTGATGTGGTAATTGGGTTTAGCTTTTCAGAGTAAGTTTGTTGTTAAAGTTGATTTGTAAAACGAAGCTGATTATAAACAATAAAGGTAGTTGCCAAAAGCGTCATAGTAGTTATGGGCTGCGCCTTAGCCACAACGCCGTTATACTTACTTATGAAAAATCATGACTCTAAATTTCTGTACTGTTTCATAATCTTTATCAATTATTATTTAGACGTTTCCATCTTTGCAAATAGATGGAACATGATATTCGGAAATTTTATTAATAGGAGGTGCAGAATGAAAAAGAAACTTATTTAATTGTTTATAGGCAATAAAACAATAACAAAAATGGTTATGGGTCATGAAAAAATATAAAGTTTTATTAACCTTTCTTATCGGGATAAGTAATTATCTATTTGGTCAAATAACACCGATAACTCCAGTCGGACTCAGGGATTTTACTATCAATAAATTCGATAAAATAGTTTACGCAAGAGATAATTACAACGCAATTGTAAACGAATATAATCTTGTAACTGGCAAATCGAAATCTTCTCAGTTTCCTAACCTGCCTGTGTTTGCAAACAAAAGCAGGAAAGCCGTATATGAGAAAGATAAACTTCTTTACATGTATGACTTCGGAAAAGATTCGACATATTTTCTTGGACCCGCAATCAACTACGATCCGTACTTATCTTTCTCTCCCAATGATATTGGTCTGCTAGAGGGACAGAATGATACATTAAAATATTTCTTATTTACTAACAACAGTATAAAACCACAATCCTCTGTTCAGAATTTGCGTTATTCCCAGAATCCACCTTCGTGGGTAACCGATACGACAGTTATTATTTCTGATCCACATATAGAGGCACTGCTTTTATATAACACTATCTCCGGGAAAGAAGATACAATTTTGGTTACACCATATACAGGACGAGTAACTGAAATTTTCGGATTTGATTACAATAAGAAGTATAACTTAATTGCTTATAGTTACGAAACCCAGCCGAACACAAGGATACATTTGTTCGATATGAAAACAGGAAAGGACAGCGTTGCTTTTCATCTTGAAAGTGATATGCCTAATTCTACGTGTGCGGATGGGGCACCCTTATCTTTTGATTATTTAAAATGGGCGTCGGACAGTAACAAATTACTTTTCTTTGGAAATTTTGCTACAAATAGCGTTGCAGGCATTTACACTTATTACCTTGATAAAGATTCAACTTTATTACTTTCTGATTGCCACGATTTCGGATTAAAGACTGACGCTGAATGGATGAGTAATGATACGGTCATTTTTTCAAATCAAACTGCTTTCAGAGTTTACTCATTACTTGTCCCTAAAATAACCACTTCCATCGATGATGAGGACAGCTATATTCCAAAGTCCTTCATCATCTTTCAGAACTATCCAAATCCGTTCAATCCTTTAACAACAATAGAATATTCAATTCCTAAATCATCATTTGTAACACTTAAGGTTTTTGATATACTTGGACGTGAAGTAGCTACACTTGTGAACGAAGAAAAATCGTTGGGTAATTATAAAATAAACTTTAATGGTAGTTCTTTATCAAGCGGAATATATTTTTATCGTTTGAATGCTGATAATTTTTCAGAAGCTAAAAAATTTATACTGATGAAATAATATTTTGAAAAGCACCTAACCATCCCCTCAACGCATACAGAATTTATCAGTGCGGTTTTTTACTATTAGTTGTGGTTAGTTAAAAAAAATCAAGTTGCTTTGAAGATTATTTGCACTAAAATATATTTTTCTCTTATGAAAAAAATTATTTTAACATTTTGCCTAATCCTTTCACTCAATCAACAAAATCTATTTTCACAACAAATTACACCATCACACGAATAATTGATTACATCCACCTTTCTACCTGTCGGTAGTGTATTACTTCAGTAATTCGGTAACATTACGGAGG
>JARGDL010000060.1 GCA_029210465.1 Stygiobacter electus | reverse complement strand
TGGCTTCAAGTGGTCTATTTTGCCATTCTTTGGCAAGTGTTATTATTCTCTCGGTTATATTGGAAACAAGTGTTGGGCTTAACTGCAATCCGTAAAGTTCTTCTACGTGCGATTGAATGTCTCGAGTGGTCATTCCTTTGGCGTACATAGAAATGATTTTATCTTCTATCGGTCCAATGGTTCTTTCATATTTCTTTACAATAACAAGATCAAATTCACCATTACGATCTCTGGGTACTGCTATCTCTATTTCTCCGTTATCATTCTTAAGTTTTTTTTAGTCTTACCATTACGACTGTTGCCTGTATTTTTACCTGAAGGTGAGTATTTTTCACAACCAAGATGTTCGGTGAGTTCTGTTTTAAGCATCTGCTCAAATGTACTCTTGATGAGCTTTTTTATTGCTCCATCTTTGCCAAGTATATCTTCGTATGTCCTGGCATTTTTCAGATCGACTTTCAATTGTTCGATCATTTCTTCGGTTAGTTCCATTGTGTAACCCCTTTTGTTAATGGTTAATAAGTTTATAATTTATTGGATAAATCGCAAATGCAATTTTTCCAATTCAGGTAAACTCCGTTTCGCTACGCTTCACTCC
>JARGDL010000006.1 GCA_029210465.1 Stygiobacter electus | reverse complement strand
CTACCGACAGGTAAATTAGCAATTATCAATTATCAATTTGTAACCTGTCTACCGACAGGTAGATCATCAATTATTTCATTTTTGGCATGTCTTGAACAACTGCTTTAATTTTTATTTCACCGGCTTTTTTAAAGACTAATGTTAAGTTATAATTTTCGCCAATTTTAATATCCTTTTTTAGTCCAATCAGCATAATATGTAAATTCCTCGGTTTAAATGTAACTGTGCTTTTTGCTGGAATCGCAACAAATTTAACCTGACGCATTCCCATCATGTCATCGTTTTTTTTATATGTTTCATGAAGTTCAACAATTTCAGAATTATCAAATTTAGCTGCGATTAATGTATCAGCTTTATTAGATTTATTTTCTGCTATAAAAAACAAAGCACTGTTTGCACCTTTTGCATTTGGACGAATCCATGGATCTTTTATTTCAATTTTAGTTTGTGCAAATGCGAATGTTGAAAGAATTAAAATTAAGATTATCTTTTTCATTTTATCACCTATTTTATTTTTTTTATATCATTAATGATTTCATCAATGTTAATCGAACTTCCTTTGTAGTTCTTTAAAATTTTATTTTCTCTATCCATTAACTGAATTCTATCTGTGTGTACATAATAATAAATTTTTCTCCCGTCTTTAAAAACAGTGCTGTCACTTTTAACAGCAAGAATTTTAACTCTGCTCATTAATGAATCAATAACTTTTTTTTCACCTGTTAAAAAAATCCAATTGGATAAATCAAGATTTCTAACCTCGGCAAATTTTTTTAATGTTTCAGGTTTATCTTGCAAGGGATCAAAACTAATTGAAATAAACTGAACATTATCAATTTTTTCTTTCTTTAATTTCTCCTGAATTAATCTCATGTTGTTTGTTGTGAGTGGACAAATATCGGGACAATTAGTAAAAATATATCCAATTACTGAAATTTTTCCTTTTGCTACTTGAGGAAATGAAATTGAATTATTGTTCTGGTCAACTAAATTATAATTGGTTTTGCTTAAGTCGTCAACAATTTCAAAATCACTTTTGCATGAAGTGAGAATTATAATTAACAAAAGAAAAAATATTTTATTCATGTTAATCCAACTTTGTATAATCAATTTTGAATTTAGATAAATCAGGTAAAAACTTTTTATTTCTGTTTAGTTCATATTCATAAACTACTTTACCAAGTTTTGATAAAAATGGTAATCCAATTTGTTCATATTCATAAATACCGTCGTTATAAATTTTATTTTTATTCACATGAATAACTGCAGATAACATAAATTCAACTTTATTTTTAAAATCAACAATGTATGCAACATCGATTAAATAACCGTAAGCTAAACCAACTTTGTTAAATATTCTGATATTGTCTGGAATCTTTTCTTTTGAATCGCCAAAAAGAAAATATTTAACATAGCTGTCATGGTGAGTAGAGTCGTAACCCGGTTTTTTACTTTCACGTGGAAACATTGACATATATTTGTATAAAAATTTATAATCTTCATTTGTTAGATTGAATTTATTCTTTTGAGTTTCAGGAAAAATTATTGCTTTCAAAATATTGTGAAGTGTTTCAAGTGAAATATAGTTTTTATTACTGAAATCAAATGGTTTTTTAATTAAACTATCTTTAGAATCAAGGTAGCCAATTCCTTTTAATAATCCTTTTAAATCGAATGAATATGTTTTATTGTTGTATTGTTCTGGTTGTTGATATAATATTTTTTCGCCATCGTAAAATGTTATTGGATTAGTATAACGATTCTGTTCAATTGAAAGTGGAACAAAGCGATGAATAATTTTTACATCCTTAAAGCCTTTTTTATGCAGCTGCTCGTTTATATATTCTTGTCCTAAAAATTCATACAAACGATTGTAAGCATCGTTATCACTTACTAATAAAACTTTTTTAACATAATTTGCAATCGAAGGTAAGCCATTAACTGATGATGTATCAATAGTTACTGAAGTTTGCCCCTCACGAACACTATCAATCTTTAATGGAGTGAATTTCGTTAATCCTGAAATTTTTAGTTTATTAATTTTTTCTAAAGATAAAACCGCAAGTGGTAATTTAACTGTGCTTGCTGGATAAAAATATTTCTTTGGATCAACATTAAATTTATAAGTAGTAAACTTTGGATAATTATTTTTATCCCGATTTATTTGCGTGTAAATAATTTGTACTTCGAAAGTGTCAATGTTTGATAAAACAGTTGAAAAATATTGTGGATTTTGCCTTAAAAGTTTTTCAATTAAATTTTCTTGTGCAAAGTTAAAATTGCATGTTAGAAACAAAATTGTTAATAAAAAATTTTTCATAATTAACCTTTATTGATTAAGACATCTGAATAATTAATTCTGAATGTCATTGCAAGAAATGTAATGACAGCTTGTTCCGATTTTATCGGAAAAGCAATCTCAATTTTTATTTAATAAAGATAATTTTGAGTTTGCTTCACTTCGGGGCTGTCCAAAAAGGGTAAAATTGTCAGTCTGAGCTCGTCGAAGACTGACTTAAAACTGAAAAAATTAAAAATCACACTTCGATAAACTCAGTGAGACATTAAAAATTACTTTTTGGTCAGCCCCATTCACAAAGACAATAAAGAAAATTTTCAGATGTCTCGATTATTAATTGCTTTACGAACAAATCCATCAGCTTTAAGTAAACGAAGTTTTGCTTCATTATAATCAACATTTGCAAGAATCATAACAAGAGCAGTTTTAACGTGCCCTTTTGCTTTCTTTAAATATTCTTCAGCTTGTTCATAAGAAACACCTGTAATAGTCATAACAATTCTTTTTGAGCGTTCCTCTAATTTTTTATTTGTCATTTGTAAATCAATCATCATATTTTCATAAACTTTTCCTAAACGAATCATTGAAGCAGTGGTTAACATATTTAAAACTAACTTTTGTGCTGTTCCGCTTTTCATTCTTGTTGAACCCATTATAACTTCCGGACCTACATCAACACAAATTGCAACATCAACTCCTTCAATATTAAAAGTTGAACGAGGAGTACATGTAACATATAAAGTTTTAGCACCAAGTTCTTTTGCTTTTTTTACAGCACCAATAACATAAGGAGTTCTTCTGCTTGCAGCAATACCACATACAACATCTTTGTTATTTACTTTTGCTTTTAAGACATCATTAGCTCCATTTTCTTCAAAGTCTTCTGCACCTTCTTGTGCACGAAACATTGCTTCTTTCCCACCTGCAATGTAACCTTCAATTAATCCATAAGGAGTTCCGTAAGTTGGTGGACATTCAGAAGCATCCACAACTCCGAGTCTTCCACTTGTACCAGCTCCGAAATAAAGTAATCTTCCACCGTTTTTAATTGCATTCACAATTATTTCTACTGCTTGTTCAATGTATGGCAATTCTTTTTCAACGGCGAAAGGAACTGTTTTGTCTTCATTGTTGATAATTCTTAAAATTTCTGCTGTTGATGCAAGATCAATATTCATTGAATTTTTGTTTCGTTGCTCAGTTGATAATGCAGCAATTTCTTCAAATAATTTTTTTCTGTCTGTCATAATATTGTTTCTATTTTTAATTATTATTTATGTTGATTCGTGAAATTCGTGTCATCGTGGAATAAGAGTTAAACCACAGATAGCACGGATTATCACAGAGATGGAAATATTTAATTTGTTACTCGCCAAGTTACAAAGAACGCAAAAATTTATAAAAGTCAAACATTCAATAATCACTACATTTTATTAGTGTTAATTCGTGAAATTCGTGTCTAAATATAATCTAAAGTAAATACAGATTTTATTAGAACAATTTTCAACCTCTCTACCGACAAGTAGATTATCAATTAAAAATTATCAATTCTCAATTTTCAATTATTAATTGTTATTCCAAACCCAATTGAGTATTCAAATTCAACAATTCGATGAAATCCATATTTTTCATAAAAGGCAATAGCATTTGTATTTTTTTTACCGACTTCTAAATGTAAAGCCGGAACATTTAGCTCTTTAAGTTTATTAATAAATGTATCAATCAACTTTTTGCCAAATCCTTTTCCTTGTCCAGCAGGTAAAATATCAATATGTAAATGAGCAGGATAATTTTGAAATTCAATTTTTGGTTTATGCCCATTGTGAATTAGTCTAATAATTCTTGCATCTGCAGAAGAATCATTTTCATCTGGTAATGGATATTCATTCCTTAAGTCAGGAAAATATTTTTCTTCTGTTACTTCATAAAATTTTTGTGAATTGCTCGTACCAATTATGTATCCAATTGCTTCATCATTCAATGCTAAAATAAAAGTCAGATCTGGATGAAAAATTGCATATGGAGCAGCATAAAAACTTCCAAGTAACTTTGGATTTTTATAAATATGACTTGCATCTTTTCCGCTATCACCTGTCTTTAAACATATTTCAAAAAGTTTTTCATAATCAGATTGACGATAATTTCTAATTTCAAAAGTCATATAATTGTTTTGTTGTTATTACAAAATTCTAAATAAAGTAAGATTTTTAAACCACCCAATTGTGTAGTTGGTTTTTTCAGTTGAAATATAGATTATTATACTTGAAAATGAAACTTCTAATAACAAATCGAACAAAACAAAATTGTAAAAGTGTTTTGGAGAACAAATGAAAAGGCTTTTAATAATTTTAACATTGGTTTTCAATGTTGTTTTTTCTCAAACTGTAAAAATTGTCGAAGATAAACCAATAACAGCTTTAAAGGAAGGGAAATTTTGTTATCCAATGATTTCACCTGATGGTAAATTTTTATTGATGTCAAAAGAAAATCGTCAAGGTTTGTGGATGAAAGATTTATCCAGTGGAAGAATAAAAAGAATTACAAATGCCAGCGGTGCTGGTTTAGATCCGGTTTTTAGTTTTGATGGTAATGAAATACTTTTTAGAGAAAATAAAATTATTAATGGAAAAATTTTCTCTTCATTAAAATCATATAATTTAAAAACCCAAAAAGTATTTCTGAAGGAAGACAACATTCGCGATTTGAAATTTTTAAAAACAACAAACAATGTTTCTAAATCATATTTGAAGCAAAATGAAATAGCACAAATTTTCACAAGCGCATCATTATCTAAAACAACATCGGATGACATTTCAGTTGCAGTTGATATGAATAAAATTATTCTTTATCAAAATGGTGTTAAAAAATATTTATCACCTGCTGGAGATGGATATTACATTTGGCCTTCAGTTTCTCCCGATAAATCAAAATTACTTTTTACTTTAGCAGGAAAAGGTACTTACGTTTCAGATTTGCAAGGTAATATTCTTAAAAAAATTGGTTATGCAAATTTTCCAAGCTGGTCTCCTGATGGCAATTGGATTTTATTTATGAAAGATCTTGATAATGGTGAAGTAATTATTTCTTCTGAAATTTACATTGCAAATATAAACACAGGTAAATACTTCTTGTTAACTGAAAATCAAAATGAAATTTCACTTTATCCAACTTGGGGCAGTTCAATAAATGAAATTTATTATCACACAGATAATGGTGTAATTCGTAAAATTAAAATTCAATATGAACAATAAGGTTGATTATGAAAAAGTTCTTTTATGTAAATATTTTTATTTTACTTTTAAGCATTGATCTAATTGCTCAATCTTTAGCGGGTATAAAAATTTGTATCAATCCCGGTCATGGCGGTCATGATAGTGATGATAGATATATCGCTGAAACTGGATTCTGGGAATCTGAAGGTAATTTAGGTAAAGGTCTTCATGTTAAACAATTATTAGAAAGTCTTGGTGCTACTGTTATAATGACAAGAGTTACAAACAATAGCTCCGATGATTTACCACTTTCACAAATAGTTTCAATTGCAAATGCAAACAATGTAGATTACTTTCATTCAATTCATAGTAACGCAACAGGTACTTCAACAAAAGCAAACTACACTTTAATTTTATTTCAAGGAAGAACAACAGCTCCAACTTATGCTGGTTCATTAGTAATGGCAAATTATTTGGCTGATAATATTTTAGCTACAAATAGAACTACACGCAAAATGGTTGCAGGTGATTTTGATTTTTATGGAACCGGTCAACCTTATCTTGGAGTATTCAAAGGTTTAAATATGCCTGGAACTTTATCCGAAGGTTCTTTCCATGACTATATCCCTGAAAGTTTTAGATTAAAAAATGATTATTATTTACGCCACGAAGCTTATGCAATTGTTCGTTCCTTTCTTCAATATTTCAAAGGTGGTGAATTTAAAACTGGTATCATTGCTGGAATTGTTAGAGATATATTAGATAAAGTTCCTTCATCATATTCTCCATTAGCTGGTACTTATGACAATTATAAACCAATCAATAATATAAAAGTAACTTTACTTCCAACTAATAAAATTTACAATGGCGATAATCTTAATAATGGTTTTTACTTTTTTGATGGTGTTGAACCAGGCAATTATAATTTAGTTATTGAAGCCGCTAATATGAAACCTGATACAGTTTCTGTTGTTGCAAAAGCAAATCAATCTGTGTTTGCTGATAGATTGCTATCACTAAATCCAATTTTAGATCCACCTAAAATTTTAAGTTATTCTCCAAATGATAGTTTAAATGAGGTTAGTAACATATCCAAAGTAATTGTTCAGTTTGATATTAGAATGAATCCCGATGAAACTCAAAAAGCATTTTCTATCACTCCATCTGTCGCAGGTAGTTTATCATGGGATTCAGAAATCAAAACACTTACTTTTACTCCAACTAAAGGTTACGTTCAAGGGACAAAATACACAGTTAAAATTTCTACTTCAGCAAAAACTCATTTTGGAGTTTACTTACAACAGGAAAAAATATTTACTTTTAAAACCCGTTCACAGTTTAATTTGTTAGCAACTTATCCAACTAACAATTCAAAAGATCTTTCTACAACTTTAATGTTATACTTAAAGTTCGATAAAGGAATTGATGGCACAACATTATCAGGAAAAATTTCTTTAACTGATAGTTTAGGTATTCCCATTCCTGTAACAGTAAATCAAAGTCGTTATAATATTGGTATTATTGAATTTGAGCCCAAGCAACCTTTGAATTACAATTCACCTTACCGATTAACTATTAAAGAAGGAATTGGTGATGTTGAATATGTTAAAACTACTAAAACAGAAGTAATTGATTTTCGCACTGAAAAGAAATTTACTTTTAATGGATTTGTTGTTGATAATTTTGAAAATGAAAATAATTGGATATGGCCAAATGCAAATCCAAATACAAAGGGAAATGTTCTTGAGGAAACGCAATTCTTTTTAAATGACAGTAAAAAAATTAATGGCAATTTTTCAGGTAAATTAGATTACTCATTCAGTGGCGAAAATGGTGTTATTGAATTAGCTTTGGAAAAACCTGTCAAAGTTGAAAAGACAAATCAAAATGAATTTGGTGTTTGGGTTTTTGGTGATAATTCTAAAAACATTTTAGAGTATAGATTTATTCCAGAAGGGAACTCCGCAACTGAAATTAAAGTTACTGTTGATACAATCAATTGGACAGGCTGGAAAATGAAGAAAATTTATCCTGGTAATATTTTAGTTAGCGGAAATGTTGAATTCAAAAGTTTTGATATTGTTCAAACAGCAATTGGTGAAAAAACTGGCAAATTATTTTTTGATGATTGTATGACAAGTATTATTACCGATATAAAACAACAGTATGAATTGCCAACAAATTTTTCTCTTGAACAAAATTATCCAAATCCATTTTCCGCTAGTAGTGGAAATACAATTACAACTATAAAATATACAATACCGTCTGTCATCCTTCGACAAGCTCAGGATGACAATCGACAATCCCGACAAAGTCGGGATCAGTATGACAATGTCATGGTGAGCTTGTCGAACCATGACGTTACTCTTCGACAATCTCAACAAAGTCGGGATCAGAATTACAATATACAATCTGTCATTGTGAGCCAGCCTGAACGGCAGGCAGTCCAGTCGAACCATGACGTTACTCTTCGACAATCTCAACAAAGTCGGGATCAGGATGACAATGTCATGGTGAGCTTGTCGAACCATGACTATCTTGTGACACTAAAAGTTTACGATATACTTGGTAGAGAAGTTGCAATATTGGTTAACGAATACCAAAAGCCAGGAAATTATAGTGCTGAGTTCAGAGTTCAGAATTCTGAGTTAGCAAGTGGTATTTATTTTTATAGATTACAAGTTGAAAATCCAGAAAATTCAAAAATACTTTTTACTCAAACTAAAAAAATGATTTTAGTAAAATAATGTTTAATAATGTAGAATGTATAATGTATAATGCAGAATGCTGAATGCAGAATGTAGAATGTAGAATGAAAAATCTACCTGTCGGTAGACAGGTCTGCCTATCGGTAGACGGGTGTAGAATGTAGAATGTAAAAAATATATATTAAATTTATATTCATTATGCACTATACATTATACATTATCAATTATAAATTATCCATTATCAATTATCAATTATAAACAAGGGTTCTTTTAAAGATGGCAAAAGTTAAAATAAAAAAAACAAGTGAAAAGGTGCTCAAACCAAAATCTAAAGTTGAACAATATTACCTCGATTTATCAGGTAAAGAATTTATCTATAAACCGACTGAAAAAATTCCTATCATACAAGTTGATAGTTTCCCTGAACTTGGAAAACTAACCGCATTAAGATTTATCGAATGGATTATTGAAAATCCAGATGGTGTGATTTCTTTGCCAACTGGCAAAACTCCAGAACATTTTATTAAATGGGTTGAAAAAATTCTAAAAGAATGGAACACAAAATCAATCCAAAAACTTTTAGGTGAAGTTGGAATTAAATCAGATAAAAAACCATCACTCGAAAATTTGAAGTTCGTTCAAATAGATGAATTTTATCCAATTGACAGCGGTCAACACAATAGCTTTTATTATTACATTCAAAATTTCTATTTCAGACTTTGGGGCTTGAATCCTAAAAATGCAATGCTAATGAACATTAATGAAATTCCAACTGCAGAAAATGTTCCATTAAAAGAAATTTTTCCTGAACAAAAAGTTGATTTAAGTTTACGCACCCGCTGGGCTTCAAGTCGTTTAGAAAGATTACAAAAGGAAACTATTGAAATTGTTGATGAATATTGTTCAAACTACGAAAGAAAAATTCGTGAAATGGGTGGAATTGGATTTTTCTTAGGAGGAATTGGTCCTGATGGCCATATCGGTTTTAATGTTCAAGGAAGTGATCATTTTTCTACTACTCGGTTGATACAAACTAACTATGAAACACAAGCTGCTGCTGCAACTGATCTTGGTGGTATCGAAGTAGCTCGTAATAGATTAGTTATTACTATTGGTCTCGAAACTATAACTTATAATAAAGATGCAACTGCAATTATTATTGCTGCCGGCGAAGCTAAAGCAAATATTGTGCGAGATTCAATTCAAAATTCTCCATCAATTAAATATCCTGCCACTGCTTTGCAAAAATTATTAAACGCTCGTTTTTATTTAACTCATGGAGCTGCACTAAGATTAAGTGAAAGAAGATTTGTAGATGTTACTAAAGAGAATCCTCTAACTCAACAATCTATTGAAAGAGCTGTAATTAATTTAGTTGTTGATAAACATAAAAAACTTACTCAATTAACTAAAGATGATTACAAAGAAAATAAAATAACTAATTTTATTTTGCATAATCATGATAAGAATGTTGAAGAAATTAATTCTGAAATTGAACAAAATATAATTTCAAGATTAGATAAAGGAATGCAGCTAGTTGAAAACGAAGTATTCCTTCATACAGCTCCGCATCATGATGACATTGAGTTAGCTTATCAACCTTATGTTACACATTTAGTGAGAACACCGAAAAACAAACATCATTTTACTTATTTGACAAGTGGATTTACTGCTGTAACAAATTCTTTTATGTTAGAATTGATGCAAAATCTTATGTCCTTTTTGAACTCCGGTACATTTACAAAAAAATTCAATGAAAATTATTTTAATCGTGCAAACATAGATGGAAAAAACAGAGATGTAATGCAATATCTCGATGGTGTTGCTGCACACAGTCGCACTCTTCAAAATGAAGCACTTGCACGCAGATTATTAAGAAACATTATGGAAGTTTACGAAGAGGAAAGTTTAATTTATCTCAAAGATCGTGTTAATGAACTTATTAATTATTTTAAAACTCAATACCCTGGTAAAAAAGATATTGCACATGTACAAAAGTTAAAAGGAATGCAGCGTGAATTTGAAAGTGAAATTTTCTGGGGTTACTATGGATTTAGCGTTGAAGATGTTTCTCATTTACGTTTAGGTTTTTATCAAGGAGATATTTTTACAGAACTACCTGAAATTGACCGCGATGTTTATCCAATTCTTGAATTGCTGAAAAAAGTTAAACCGACTATTGTTACAGTTGCATTCGATCCTGAAGGCAGTGGACCAGATACTCATTACAAAGTTATGCAAGCTGTTTCCGAAGCTTTACAACTTTATGAAAAAGAAACTGGTAATTCTAATATTAAAGTTTGGGGATATAGAAACGTTTGGTATCGTTTCCATCCAGCTGAAGCTAATATTTATGTGCCTGTTAGTTTGAATTCTTTTGCTATGCTTGAAAACCAATTCATTAAAAGCTTTAGTTCACAAAAAGGTGCTAGTTTTCCAAGCTGGGAATATGATGGTCCTTTTAACAGACTAGTTCAAAAAATTCAAGTTGAACAATACAATACATTGCGTGAATGTTTAGGTAAAGATTTCTTCTTAAAAAATAATCATCCAAGATTAAGAGCCGCAAAAGGAATTTTATTTCTACGTGAATTATCTCTCGATGAATTTTACAAACATACAAGAGAATTGAAGAAAGTTACGGAATAATATATAATTACAAATTTGTAATATATTATAAAAATGTAGGGACTGAGCTTGCTCAGTCCGAAAAGCTCAAAATCCAATTAAAAATTATAATCTGAAAATGTAGGGACAAAGCTTGCTTTGTCCAAAAGAAAGAATTTTACAAAAAGGGTCGAGCAAGCCTGCTTGCCAGCAAGGCAAACTCGACCCCACGCAAAAAAAAATAAATATAATTTAATGTAGGGACTGAGCTCAGTCCGAAAAAATAAAAAATGTTGTGTCAAATCTTGATTTGACTGAAACAAACAAAATTAAAACAGGTCGAGCAAGCTCAACCCCTACGCAGAAAAAATAAATATAATTTAATGTAGGGACTGAGCTTGCTCAGTCCTCAAAATACAAGTAAAAAAAATATAATTTGAAAACGTAGGGACTGAGCTTGCTCAGCACTAAATGAGTTTTAGAATGGAAAATACAAATTCATTTTTCCCAACTCGAAAACGAAACCGATTAAAAGATTATGATTATTCAATTAATGGATTTTATTTTATAACAATTTGTGTTAAAAATAAAATATCATCATTCGGGGATGTAAAACAATCTAATGTATTTCTTAATGAATATGGACAAATTATAAAGCAAAGTCTTCTGAATATAAATAATAGATTTAGTTGTTGTGAAATTGATTATTACATCATAATGCCGAATCATATTCATTTTATTTTAAATATTGAAAACAAATACCAAGAAGAAAAATGTAACGTATCTGAAATAATTAGAGTATTTAAATCAATTACAACAATTGAATTGCATAAACATGGTTTAGTTAATTTCAAATGGCAAAGAAGTTTTTATGATAGAATAATTAGAAATGAAAAAGAATTATTTCATATTAGAAATTATATCGAACAAAATCCATTACGATGGGAAATAGAGAAAGATAATCCAGAAAATATAGATTTATATTAATAATCCAGATTCTTAAAAAAACGTTATAATTTAATGTAGGGACTGAGCTCAGTCCGAAAAGCTCAAAATCCAATTAAAAAAATATAATTTGAAAATGTAGGGACAAAGCTTGCTTTGTCCGAAAGAAAGAATTTTACAAAAAGGGTCAAGCAAGCCTGCTTGCCAGCAAGGCAAGCTTGACCCCCACGCAGAAAAAAATAAATATAATTTAATGTAGGGACTGAGCTTGCTCAGTCCGAAAAAATAAAAAATGTAGTGTCAAATCTTGATTTGACTGAAACAAACAAAATTAAAAGCAGGTCAAGCAAGCTTGACCTCTACGATCAAAAAATAAAAATAAAAACGTAGGTACTTAGCTTGCTCAGTCCGAAAAGCTCAAAAACCAATTAAAAATTATAATCTGAAAATGTAGGGACAAAGCTTGCTTTGTCTAAAAGAAAGAATTTTACAAAAAGGGTCGAGCAAACTCGACCCCTACGCAGAAAAAATAAATATAATTTAATGTAGGGACTTAGCTTGCACAGTCCTCAAAATCCAAGTAAAAAAATATAATTTGAAAATGTAGGGACAAAGCTTGCTTTGTCCGAAAGAAAGAATTTTACGAAACGGGTCGAGCAAGCCTGCTTGCCAGCAAGGCAAGTTCGACCCCTACAAAAAATAATTCTGATATTACGCACATCCTAAAAAATTATTTAAAATTTTTCTTGACAGATATACTTTGCTTTCTTATTTTGACTACTGAAATTTTACACACAACAGACGAAACGACAAAATATGCAAAAATTCAAGATTAAATCTTTGTTAAAGGTATTGACAACGAATATGTCATTCAATATTTTAAACCAGAATTTTAAACTAATTTGGCTAACTTAGTGAATTTTAACTACTTACCTTTTAAATACCGACGGAGAGTGTGTGAAAATGAAATTGGATTCAGTCCAATTTTTACGTTTATTTTAACTAATTTAATTAACAAACTAAAGGAGGTATATGACGAATTATCCAATACCAACTTAAGGACAGTCCTACCTAATTCGCTTACAGCGATAAAGTTTGTTTGTGTGTGTAATAAAACTCTGTCATTTGACAGATATTATCTAACTCTTGATCTTACTCTTAATCATAATCATAATCATGATCTTGATCTTAATCATAATCTTAATCATGTTCATGTTCTTACTCTTAATCATACTCTTGATCATGATCTTAACCTTGTTAAGAGTAAATCAAACAATTTAATCAACTTAATATTTTTCAACCAATAGGGAGAAAAAAATGAATTTAAAAAACCTATTTGCAAAACTTAGTCTCGTCGTTGTTTTGCTTACATTTTTTGCAGCTAATGCTTTTGCTCAAACGTATGTAAGTAACACAAATGGTAACGACGTTACTGGCAATGGTCAGGATGTGGGTGTTGGTATTCCTTACAAAACCATTGCTAAAGCTATTCAAATGACAGCTGATGGTGGTACTATTATCATCGATGCTGATACTTATAATGAAGCTGGACCAATTGATTTAACTGGTGGTGGTTCAGGTAAAAATTTAACTTTTGTTGCAAGAACTTTTAACAGTCTTTCAACTGTTACAATTACAAATGGAATTGCACTAACTACTGCTAAAACAATTAGCTTAGGTGAAACAGGTGTAAAATTCCAAACTGGTATTGTTAATTTAACCGATGGTACTTTAAATATTTCATCTGCTAACTTAGTAATTAATGGCGGTGGTACAATTACAAGAACTGCTGGTACATTAAACGTTAACCCAACAACTACTAATGTTAATGTAACTTACAATGGTACTGCAGATGTTACCGCTGGTGGTGAATTACCATCAAGTTTAGGAACAGGAACTTTGACAGTATCAATTACTGCTGGTAAAACTCTTACTATTCCTAATGCTGTTTCATTTTCAAATGCTGGTAAAATAAATGTAACTTCTGGTCACGTTACTTTTAATGGTAATGTTTCTTTTAATTATTCAGCAGGTACTATTATTGTAGATGCTATTACTAATGCAGGTGCAAACACTGTGACTTTTAATGGTGCTGTTATTTTAAGTAGAAGTGGCGGCACAAATACTATTACATTAAAAAACACAAGTACTGGCACTTTGGCTTTTGTTGGAGGTGTAACTAATAATAATTCTGCTGATATAACTTTACATTTGACTAACTCTTCAACAGGAACTGTAAAATTGGGTTCTTCTTCATTTAATGGTACTATAGCAAATAATACAGGTGGTGTTATTGAATTATTAAATTCTGTAACATTTTCTGGTGGAACAGTTGGTAATGCCGGAAGTACTATTAAATTAGGGGGGAACCAATTAACATTATCAAATGCTGCCGTTGCTTTAAATAATACAGGTGGTAATATAATTTCTACTACTGCTTCTACTGTTGGAAATGGTATGTTAAATATTACTGGTGGTGTTACTTTAACAGGTGGTGGTGAATTACCTAATGTTACTGTAGCAACAGGTGGTTCTTTAATTTTACCTAATGCTGTTGTGCCAGTTTATGGTTCATTTACTTTAAACTCTACAGCTGCAGGTGCTTTAACTTTTAATGTTGCAGGTGGAACACTTGAAATTTGGGGTGATTCATTTAACAGAACTGATAATACACCTGGTAACGTTGTTATAGGAACTGGTACTTTATCATTTCGTGGTGGTTTAGCTCAATCATTTGTTCCTGGTGCATCTTTACAATTATATAACATGGTTGTAAATAAAACTGCAAGCACTGTAGTAACTTTATCTGCTTCTGTTGAAGTTACAAATAATTTAACAATTACATCTGGTACATTAAACGTTGGGAACTATAACTTAAATTTAACTGGTAATCCAAGTACATTTGATAATAGTGGTCAAGCTTACTCTTCGTCAGGTATTGGTTATGTTGCTTATTTAGGTGCTTCTGGTGTCATACAAGGTTCAGGTCAGTTTAACAATATTTTAGTTAATTTATCAGTCCCTGCAAATTCGGTTAATACTGGTTCAAGTATTAAAGTATCTGGTATTTTATATATTAACCAAGGTACATTTAATGTTGCAGTTGGTCATACATTAACAATGAATAATGCACTTGTTGCAAACCCAACAGTTAAAATAAATACAACTACAGCTAATGCAGCATTATTTACTAATGCTGGCACTGTTACTTATTCTGCTAATGTTAATTTATATTATTTCGGTGCAAATAACTATACAGCAGGTGCAGAATGGTCAGGAACTCCAACAAAAATTAACGATGTTACAATTGCAACTGATGGTGGTACAACAGTAACAGGTGTTAATGCAGCATCAACAATTTATGGAACTTTAACAGTAAATGGAAATACAACATTAGCTCAAGGTGCAAATACATACTCTTTAGCTGGTGATGGTAAAACCCACTCAATTGTTGGTACGGTTACTGGCGGAACTTTAGAAGTTACAGGTTCTGGTTCTGCTGTAAATGGCACAACAAGTACAACAGCTGGTTTCAATGGTGAAGTAAATCATTTATCATTTGAACCTGCTGCTAACAATGCTACATTTACATCAAGCAATTTGAAAAAAATTAATGGTAATTTAACTCTTCAAGGTACTAGTACAAAAACTGGTGCTACAGCTACAGTTGTAATGAATCCTACAACTGCAACACTTACTGGTAATTTAAATGTTGGAAACGGTACTTTAGGACCAGTTGCATCTGTTACAATTAATGGAAGTACAACTTCTGTATTAACCGGTAATGTATTATTAACAGATGGTACATTAACTTTAACACGTGGTGGTGCTAGCACTACTATTGGTGGTGGCGTTACTTTAACAAAAGGTACATTAGTACTTGGTTCTAATGTTAGTGTAACCTCACAAACAGCACAAGCTGCAGGAAATATTGATGCTGGTGGGTTTAAATATACTCAACTTGGCTCTGTTGCTTCACCAGATTATAATAGAACAGGTGCTGGTACATTTACAAATGGTACTTTAGTATTAAATTCAACTGCTGGCGCTATTGATTTAACACCAGGTGCAACATTCACAGTACCAAATTTAGAATCTGTTGGTACAGCTAATGGTGTTACAATTAACGCTGGTATGGAAATTACAAACTCATTATTATTTGATAACGCATCAACATTTACTCAAACTGGTGTACTGACAGTTTCTGGAAATACAATTACTGTAACAAATGATGCTGGTGCATTTACTGGTGCAATTACATTTAAGGGAACTGCAGCAACATTGACATTAGGTCAAAACTATACATTCCCAACTATGGTATTAAATACAACAGGTTCTTTAACAGTTGCAGGAAATCCTGCTACAACAGCAAGAACATTATTTGTAACAACAGCTTATACAAATACAGCTGGTACAATAAATCTTGGTATTCATACATTAGATGTATCAACTGCATTTACATGGACAGCTGGAACAATTACTCAAACAACTGGATATTTAAATCTTAATGTCGCTAGTCCAACAATTCCTGCAAGTGGCTGGTCAGTAGATAACTTAAAGGTTTATACAACCGCAGCTAATTTTGGTACGTCAGCATTTACAGTAGTTAAAAATTTAGTTATGGCTCAATCTATAACTACAAGTGCAGATGGTAAAATGACATTAGGTGATGGATGCTTAATCGAAAGACAAGGAAATGGATTTACTTTAGCAAAATTACCAACATTTGGTGCAAATACAGACGTTAAATATTCAACATATACTGGTGGTGTTGATATTACAACCGCAAAAGAATTACCAGCATCAGTAAGAAATTTAACTATCGCCACTTCAGATGCTACTGCTAATAATGCTGATGCTATTGAAGTTGTTTTAACAGCCAATTTAACTGTAACTGGTACACTTAGCTTAAACGATAAGTTAGATGCAACAACAAATACCAAAACTATCACAATGGCTGATGGTTCAGTATTAGAACTAAAAATTAATGGTACTGTTGCTTTAGATCAAGACCTAGTTAAAGCAGGTGCAATGCATTTAATATATAATGGTGCAGGTGCAACTTCTACTCGTGAATTAGGTGCATTAGTTAGTGGTGCTTATCCTGCATTTGCTGGTAATGTAACAATTAAATCATTAGTTGCTCAAAATGCTCCAACAACATGGAATGGTACATTTACATTTGATGGTAACAATTATGATTTAAGTGGTAATAATATTACATTAGGTGGTACCGTTGTAACAACAGCAAACGGGGGAACTTTTGTTAATACTGGTGCTGCAGCATTTTTGGATATTGCGGGCTCTGGTAATAGCACATTTGGATTAGGCGGTAATTGGGCAGTTCCAGCTGCTATAAAATTCAGATTAAATAAAGCAAACAATACTGATGTAGTAACATTAACAGGTGGTAATCTTGATTTTGCAACAAATAGTCAAGTATTATATTTCAAAAATGGCGTTCTTAAAACGGGAAATAATGTAGTAATTCTTCAGCATACTGCAGTTGCAGGTGTTCCACAACAAGGTTTTGATAGAAGCGGTGTAACGGGAACAAATCAAAGCCACGTTGTTGGTAATGTAAGAAAATATTTAGATGTAGTTACTTCTGCTGATGGAAATACACCAGCTATTAGACTTACACGTGTTGAATTTCCAGTTGGTACAGAACCAAGTTCTCCAGCATATTACAGACCAATGGCATTCCAATTTAATACTTTACCAACAGCTAACTTCAACTTAACGGTTAATCATGTTGTTGGTGATCCAGCTGGTACAAATGGATTTCCTATTACAGATGGTTCATTAACATTAGCAAACTATCCTGCGTTCTATTGGTTAGTAACGTCAGACTTAACATTACAACCACAAGTAAAATATGATATAGAAGCAGAAGCATATGGTTATGGCTCAGTTAATTATCCAGAAGGAATTCAAAATATTCGTTTCTTAAGAAGATTTGATACTGATGTAAATAATCCTTGGTTATTACAAGGTGGTTTAGGATACGATAACTCAACAAATGTAGATCATGCAAAAGTTATTGTAAGAAATGCAGAAGGTGCAATTTCAACACAAGGTGCACGCTTTACATATAGCCAAATAGCTAAAGCTCCAACTGTAACAACAGCAAGTGCTGCAGTAACTGTTGCAGAAGGCTCAGCATTAACAGTTACATGGACAGCAGCATCTAAAAACTTAGGTGGTACTGCAACATTCGAAGCTACTCCAGTATGGACAGCTACAGCTCCTGCAGTAGTTCCAACAAATGCTACTTTCAATGCTTCAACAGGTACATTAACATGGACACCAGATTATACACAAGCTGGCGTTTATACAATTACAGTTAAAGCAGTTGATGGTACATTATCAACAACAAACACAGTAACTATTACAGTTACAAATACAAATAGAGCTCCATCATTTACAGGTACTGGTACAGCAACAATGACAGATCAAACAATTCCTTATGGAACTGCAAAATCATTTACATACGTTGCTACAGATGCTGATGGTGAAACTTTAACATATTCAGTTGCAGTAGATGTTGCACCAGCTGGAACATATAGCATTTCTAATGCATTTGGTTCAGTTGGATTGTTCACATTTACACCAACATTCGCTGATTTAGGAAATGTTTATACATTTACAATAACAGCTACAGATCCTAATGCAGCTACAGCTACATCAGTAGTTAAATTAACAGTTGCTAAAGCATTCGAACGTGGTGATGCTACATTAAATGGTGTAGTTGACATTAATGATGCTATCAAGATACTTGATTACACAGTTGGTAAAACTACATTAACTGCAGAAGCAATGATTTATGCAGATTGTAACACAGCTACAGGTGATGGTCAAGTAGGTGCATTCGATGCTGCTTATGTATTGAAATATATTGCAAACAACAATAGTTGGTCAGGTGTAACAAAATCTGTCGCTGTTGCTGGTGCAGTTGAATTTTCTAAACTTAGTTCAGAAGCTGGTGTTGTAACATTACCATTAATAGTAAACAATGCTAAAGGTGTTACATCAATCTATGCAGAAGCTGAATTAGGACAATTAGAAATCGGAAAAGTAACATCAAGATTACCAGAAGGATGGTTAGTATCAACAACAACAGAAAATGGCAAAGTTAAATTTGCTGCTGCTGGTGTTAATCCATTATCAGATGGTATCTTTGCAACAATCGAAGTAAAATTAAAAGATAAAGAAACAGCAGTTTCAGTAGTTGGAAATGCTAAACTTAACGATGAATTATCATCATCATTACAAGCTAAAGTAAGAGAAATTCCATCTGAATATACTCTTAGCCAAAACTATCCTAACCCATTCAACCCAACAACAACTATTAAATTCTCAGTTGCACAAGATGCAAAAGTTAGTTTAGTAGTATATGATATGTTAGGTCAAAAGGTTAGAACATTAGTAGATGCTCAACAAGAAGCTGGCTACTATTCAGTAAGATGGGATGGAACAAACGACTTTGGCAGCAAAGTATCTTCAGGTATCTATATTTATAGATTACAAGCTGGTAACTTTGTACAAACAATGAAGATGAACTTAATGAAGTAATATTCAGAAGTGGGTGAGGTTAAACCTCACCCGAATTTATCTTAAAATGAATATTAAAAAAATTATAGAGGTGATAATGAGAAGTTTCAAAATAAGCGTTATAAAGTTTCTGTCAGTATTGAGCTTAATGCTTATGTTAGGAACTAGTATTACCTTTGCACAAGTAAGCGTTACATTTCCAACAATATCTGGAGCTGTAGGTAGTTCAAAAACTGCAGATATACTTGTTGGCGACTTAACGGGACAAAATGTAACTTCTTATCAGTTTAGTATGAATTATGATAATAGTAAAGTAGAAGTTACAGGAGTAACGGTTGCCGGAACAAAAAGTGAAGTTGGACAGATTTCATACAACGCTGACGTGACAAATGGTGTACTAACCGTAGCATGGGCAAATAGTCAAGCTTTAACTGGTTCAGGAATTTTATTAAAAATTAACATAAACTTTAAAGCCGCTGGAACAACTGCTTTAACTCCATCTAGCTTCTTATTTAATAATGGAGTACCTGCTGCAAATTTAACAGCAGGACAAGCAACAGCTGCTTCTGTACAAGTTTATGTTGAGGATGTAACTACATCTGGCTTAAACTCTGAGTTTTTAATTCCAATTAAAACTACTCAGATAGTAGCTGGAGATAACATTCTTTCTTTTAATTTTAATGGAACTTTTGATCCTGCTAAATTAGAAATTACAGGCTGGAGTTATGAACAAGATGCTTTAGGAATTGGTGGACAAGTATCTATCAATACAGATAACACAGCAGGTACAGTAAGTTTAGCTTGGGCAAAAGGAACAGCAATTTCTGGTACAGGAACATTAGTATATTTAAAAGCAAAAGCAAAAGTTAAAGGTTCATCAACTGTTAATATAACTAGCTTCATGTACAATACTGGTTCTCCAGCTGTTGTAACAGCTGCTGGTACAGTTACTTTGACAAATAAAAAACCTGCTTTTGCAGCTGCAACAGATACAAAAACAGTAAATGAAAATGCTGCATTGGCATTTACAGTAGTTGCAACTGATGGTGATAGTGATGCATTAACATATAGTGCAACAGGTTTACCAACTGGCGCTACATTTAATACATCAACTGGTGCTTTTGCATGGACTCCATCTTATACTCAAGCAGGTGTTTACACAGTAGTATTCAAAGCTAATGATGGTACTGTTGATTCAGATCCTTTGACTGTTACTATTACAGTTAATGATGTTAACAGAACACCAACTATTAGTTTAAATCCTGCTGGACCATTTACAGTAGCAGAAGGACAATTGTTAACTTTCACAGTTGTTGCAAGTGATCCTGATACAGATAATACAATAACAGTTTCTGCTAGTGGAGTACCAAGTGGTGCAACTTTTAATACTTCAACAAAAGTATTTAGCTGGACACCATTATTCAATCAAGCAGGAAGTTACAATGTGTTATTTACTGTAAAAGATAATAAAAATGCAATGGCAACAGTTCCTGCTAGTATTACTGTAACAAATACAAATACACCTCCATCATTTGCTGTAGCTGGTGCTAAACAAATGCCAGATACAACAATACTTGGTGGAAAGAATTTGATATTCACATACAAAGCAATTGATGCTGAAGGTGATAATATTTCTTATTTCTTACAAGATCCTAAACCAGAAGGTGCAATAATTGTATCTTCAACAGGTGTTTTTGGATGGAAACCATCTAATAAACAAGCTGGTAAATGGCAAATTGTAGTTCTTGCAAGTGATGGAGTATTTTCAACACCATCAAGAATTGCTTATGTTACAGTAATTCCTGATACTAAAGTTGAGACTGAAGAAATTCCAGCTAGTTTTGAATTATATCAAAACTATCCAAATCCATTCAACCCAACAACAAGCATCAAATTTGGTTTACCAAAAGAATCACATGTTAGATTAAGTGTTTATACAATTCTTGGTCAAGAAGTAGCAACACTTGTTAACAATGTAATGTCTGCTGGTTACCATACAGTTAATTTTGATGCAAGTAATTTGCCATCAGGAATGTATATTTATAAAATTGATGCAGGTGATTTTTCACAAATAAAGAAAATGTTATTGATGAAATAATTTTGAGTTGATGAATAAATTTAAAAATGCCCCTCTTCGTAGGGGCATTTTTTTATGATTAAAAGTAAAGAATTAAGATAATAAAAATTTCACGCCAAGTCGCAATGCCCGCAAAGAATTAATTATACATTATACACCTGTCTACCGATAGATAGATTATCAATTATCATTAGTTGTAATAGTTGATAAAATAAATAACCACAGATAACGCAGATTTTCACAAAGATTAAAATTTTCAATTGTCAATTCTCAATTATCAATTATCAATTGTCAATTGTCAATTCTCAATTATCAATTATCAATTGTCAATTCTCAATTATCAATTATCAATTAATTGTGCGTAATATAACACTTAACCCAAAAATATTTTTATAATTACAAAGTTTGGATTTATATTTGCATAAGAATAATTGAGGACTTAAATGAATATAAAGAACATTCTTTTAATTTCAATACTTTTTTCAACTATTGCATATAGCCAAATTCAAGTAACATTACCAACAATTTCTGGACAACCAGATACAGAGCAAATTGTTGGTGTGGTTGTTAATGATTTAACTCCATATAATGCACGCGGTTACCAGATGAGATTAAAGTATGATAAAAATGTAATTTATTTAATGAATCCAAATGATAATAGTGGAACTTTATCAACAGGTTATTTGAGTTATACAAACGATACAAGACCTGATTCATCAATTATAGTTGTTGTTGCAATAGCTCCAAATGAAAAGTTTACTGGTTCTGGTATTCTATTCAAATTAAAAGTGAAGCTTTTGAAAGTTGGTTCAACAACAATTACAGTAGATGAATCATTTAATAATTATTTTACTGATGGTAATAACAATATTAATTTTACAAGTGTAAGTGGTCGAGCAACAGTAGCAACTACAAATTTTCCTCCAGTGTTTGATGCAGTTGCACCTAAGACAGTAAATGAAGGACAGGAATTAAAATTTACAATTAATGCTGTTGATCCAGAAGGTGCACCTGTTACATATTCAGTTGTATCGAAACCTGAAGGATCAAATTTTAATGCGACAACAAAAGAATTTTCATGGACACCAAATTATACTCAAGCGGGAACATATACAGCAACATTTTCTGCAAGTGATGGTAATTCATCTGCTACATTAAATGTTTCAATTACAGTTGTTGATTTTAACACACCACCACAAATAAATGCAATACCAGATAAAGAAATAAATGAAGGACAGGAATTATCATTTGAAGTAAAAGCAACAGACAATGAAGGAGATGTTTTAACATATAGTGCAACTAATTTACCTGCTGGAGCTAATTTTAATCCAACGACACATATATTTTCATGGACACCAACAGGAAAACAAGCTGGCAATTACGCTGTGAACTTTTCAGTTTCTGATGGAAAGATGACTTCATCTATTACTGTGAATATAAAAGTAAATGATGTGAATGTAGCTCCAACTATTCAGCCTATTCCTGATAAAACAGTAAACACTGGGCAAACACTTGTAATTGATATAGTTGCAAATGATCCTGACGGAGATAATTTAACTTATGGTTACACTGGCACATTACCAACAGGTTCAACATTTGATGCAACAAGTCATAAATTCACATGGAAGCCGACTGCTAATCAAGCAGGTGACTATCAAATTACTTTTTTTGTTTTTGATGGCCAATTGACAGCAACAACAACAGTAAAAATAAAAGTAATCAAAGTTAATTCAGCACCTGTTTTTACTAAGATTATGCCAGATACTACAATACAAGTGCACAATGTTCAAGTTTTGTTTAAATATCAATACAAAGCAACAGATCCTGATGGTGATGTGATTACTTTTAAATTGGATAATGGTCCTGAAGGTGCAACGATGACAAGTAATGGTTTATTTCAATGGATTCCAAAAGTAACGCAAGCCGGTCAATCTTTTTTAGTAATGGTAACAATTACTGATGGAGAATTTTCAGATACAAAAATTTCTACATTGTCAACAGATAAAACAATTGTTGGTGTAGAAGAAATTGGTGGAATTCCAACAAAATTTAATTTAGAGCAGAATTATCCAAATCCGTTTAATCCAACAACGACAATAAAATTTGAGATACCGAAAGAAAGTTATGTTAGATTAAGAGTATTCAATTCAATTGGAAAAGATGTAGCTGAATTAATAAATAAGGAATTAAGTGTTGGAAGTTATCAAGTAAATTTTGATGCTTCTGAATTACCAAGTGGAATTTATTATTATAAATTAGAAGCGAATGATTTTACACAAACAAGAAAAATGTTATTAGTTAAATAACAATCCAGTTTTTTTCATAAAAAAATAAAAGAAAAAGTTTTAACATTACTATTTGTGTTAATCTATGGTTAAATATAAACCACAGATAACACAGATTTTCATAGACATTAATTTTAATTCTTTAATAATTTGCAATTCGCAATTTGCAATTTGCAATTATCAATTATCAATTGACAAAATCTCACTAAAATTATTTGTTGGCATTTTACAATTAAAATTACTGCAATAAAAGTAAGTTGTTTTTTCATTCAATAATTCATAAGATTTGAAATTGTCGGGTTTATTGTTGACATGAAAAGCATTAATTGTAGTTAATGGTAAAAAGTTATTAAAAATAGTTTTCTTTATTTCATTCAGTTCAAATTCATCTTTATAAATTATAACAAGTTCCTTTGGGAAAATATAATTCATATAAGATAATAAAAGGAAAGTTGAAGAAGCGGGAGATTGAGCTAATTGATTTGAAAAGTAATTGAATGTTTTTTCAATTATATGATTGTATTTATTTTGAAACAAAATAGAATTTAGTTTTATCAAATTGTAAATCATTACTGAATTGCCAGATGGAATAGCTCCATCATACATATCTTTTGTTTTTATAATTAAATCAGTTGAATTTTTATCAGCAAGAAAAAAACCGCCATTTTCTTCATCATAAAATTTCGAGATAGATTGATCAACATAAAAACTTATTTTATCAACAATATTGAAATTAAATGTTGACTGATAAAATTCAATTAATCCCCAAATATAAAATGCGTAGTCATCTAAAGTAGCATTAATATCTGCTTTCCCATTCTTATATCTGTGAAGTAATACACCGCTTTCGGATTTCATTTTATTTTCAATGAAATCAATTATCTTTTTAGCATTATCAAGTAGATTATCATCCTGCAAGATTCTTCCAGCGATTGAAAATGAAGCAATCAATAGACTATTCCAATCAGTTAATATTTTTTCATCTTTGAAAGGATGGATTCTATTTTTTCGTTGATTATAAATTTTAATTCTTATTGAGCTGATTTTATCTTTAAGCTGATCTAAGTTAATATTATTCAATTTGGAATATTCTTCAAAAGAATAAGTTTGATGTAAAATATTTTTTTCTATTGTTGTTCGCGAAAATTCATCGAAATAATTTCCATCTTTTTTAATGTTAAAAAACTTTGAAGCAAGTAAAAATTCATCATCGGAAAGCAAGTTTTTTAATTCATCATAAGTCCATAAATAAAATTTACCTTCTTCACCTTCACTATCAGCATCTTCAGCAGAAAAATATGCGCCATCATTATTTTTCATTTTCAGTGTTAAATATTCTACAATCTCATAAACAGTAGTTTTAAAAAAATCTTTTTTTGTAATTTGAAAAGCAAAAGAATAAGCAATTATCAGCAATGCTTGGTCATACAACATTTTTTCAAAATGCGGTACAAGCCAATGTTCATCAGTTGAATATCTATGAAAGCCAAAACCAATTTGGTCATACATTCCACCTAAACGCATCTTTTCCAAAGTATCTAAAACCATGTTTAATGATTCACTATTTGTTTTGTTATCCCAGTAAGATAAAAGAAATATTAAATTATGCGGTGAAGGAAATTTCGGTGCATTACCAAATCCACCATGAACATTATCAAATGTTGTTTGAAAATATTTAAAAGCTTTATCTAAAATTCTTTCATTGATTGGGGACGTTTCAGTTTTGACAAACAATTGATTTAATGTATTTGTTATATCGTCTGAACTTTTAATTATATCAGTTAAATTATTTTCCCATGCTTCTTTAATTCTTAAAAGTAGATCTTTGAAACCGATTCTCCCATAGCGATTTTCTTTTGGAAAATAAGTACCAGCAAAAAATGGTTTTTTATTTGGAGTTAAAAAAATTGAAAGAGGCCAGCCACCATGACCAGTAGTTAATTGGCAAGTCGTCATGTATATTGAATCAATATCGGGTCTTTCTTCACGATCAACTTTTATAGAAACAAAATATTTATTTAAAATATTTGCAATTTCTTCATCTTCAAAAGATTCTTTTTCCATGACATGACACCAATGGCAAGTGGAGTACCCAATCGATAAAAAAATTGGTTTGTTTTCATCAATTGCTTTTTGAAATGCTTTATCATTCCATGGATACCAATCAACAGGATTGAAAGCATGTTGTTGAAGATAAGGAGAAAGTTCATTGATAAGATTGTTTGGTTTCATGTTTTTATTTGATAAACGAGACAGTGGAATTAAAAGTTCTAGATTGAAGATTAATTTAAAAACAAAAGAGGTTGAAAATTCAACCTCTTTTGGCAAGTAGTGAATAAGAATCCATTATTTGTTATTAAATGTGCCTATTGGCATTCACAAATTAAAAAAAATTATTTTTAATGAAAACTACTTCATATTAATATTTAATTTCGCAATTATTCCTTTTTCACCAACTAAAAATGTTGTACCATCTTTCTTTGAAATTGAAATTGTATTAAAACTTTTGTTATCAATAAATTTCCATGATTTACCAAAGTCACTTGAAAAATCAGTTCCACTTGTACCTGTTGAAAAATAAATTTGATAAAATTCATTCCAAGCTACACAGGACTTAAAACCAAATGGATTATTTTTTTCAATAGCTTGCCATGATAGCCCGCCATCATCAGTAATAGCACAGTTAGAGATTGAATTTTTGAGGTCTTTGTAATCACCACCAACAGCAATACCATTTAATTCATCCTTAAAAGCAATAGAAAAAACTCCACTTGAAGAATTTCTACTTTTAATAGGAACCTCAGTTGTTCTCCAATTTAGGCCAGCATCTTCAGAAAAGAAAATTCTTGTTCTTTCAGCACCGCCAGTACCAAACCAAACTAAATCTTTTCCAAAAACAGTAATTGAAGTTCCACTTGCGGCAAAGCCACCTTCATTTTTTAATGCTGAAGAAATATTCATATTAGGAATTTCTTTCCAAGTTTCACCAGAATTATCTGTTATAACAATATAAAATTTACCTTCAATTGGATCACTTAATGCAATACCTTTTTGATTATTCCAAAAGGCAAAACCATCAAAAAAAATATTTGGATTTCGGTTCATATATTTTCTTTTCCAACTTTTACCACCATCAGTTGTTTTAAAGAAAAAAGCTGGGGCATCAACACACATAACGATGGCATTATTTTCATCAAATGCTTCGACATCACGAAAATCTAAAGTTTCAAATCCCTTTACTTTAAATTCTTTCCAGGATTTTCCGCCATCAGTTGTTTTAAGAATTAATCCGTTTGAACCACTTGCCCATGCTGTTAATGAGTCCACTACAGATAAACCACGAAGATTTGAATTTATTTTTTTTGAGTAAACTTCGAATGAAAATGAATATTCTTTTTTAGCTGCAATGCTATCAGATTTTTCAATTGTAATTTTTTCTTTTACAATCTCTTTTTGTGTAGAACAGGAATAAATCAAGATTAAAGAAAGAACTAACAGAAAAAATATTTTCATAAATACCTAAAATTTTTTTTACAAATATAAGCTAATTAAAAGATTTTGTAATTTTAAAGTAAATATTATTAGGTTAAAATGAAGTTCAAATTACAAAATTTTATAAAGATCAACTTACTTGTCATTATTTGTTTTTCATTACAAACGTTAAAAGCATATAGTATGAATGAACCCGAATTTATAAAAGTAAAAGGAATGCACTTTTTTATCGGTGAAAAAAAATACTTATTCATTGGTACAAATTTTTGGTACGGAAGTTATCTTGGTTTAGATGAAAAAGGAAGAGAAAGATTAATTAGGGAATTAGATAACTTAAAAGAAATTGGAATTACTAATCTTAGAATTTTAGGAGCGTCAGAAACTTCTTATCTAAAAAACACTTTACAACCAGTATTTCAACCAGAACCAAATATCTATAATGAAAATTTATTAGAAGGTTTAGATTTTTTATTAAATGAAATGAATAAAAGAAATATGTATGCTGTAATAATTTTAAATAATTATTGGGAATGGTCTGGTGGATTTCTTTCGTACAATTATTGGACAGATTTAGTGCAAAAAGTTGATCCTGAAAATCAAACAAATGGCTGGAAAGATTTTATGAATTATTCAGCTTCATTTTATCAAAATGAAAAAGGTAATGAGTTATTTAGAAATTATGTTAGAATGTTAATAACAAGAAAAAATAAATTTAACGGCAAATATTATTTTGAAGATCCAACAATAATGGCATGGCAATTAGCAAATGAACCAAGACCTGGGTATTCAGTTGAAAATATTGACAACCAAAAAAATTATTACGAATGGATTAATGAAACAGCAAAGTTTATAAAATCAATTGATAATAATCATTTAATATCAATAGGTAGTGAAGGTGTAGTTGGAAGTTTACAAATAGATTCAATTTATTTTAATGCACACAAAAGTGAATACATTGATTATAATACTTTTCATATTTGGGCAAAAAATTGGGATTGGTATTATCCAAAAGATCCAGATAAAACATACATCAAAGCAAAAGAAAAAGTAATAAAATATTATAATGAACATTTATTGTTATCAAGAAAATTGAATAAACCAATTGTACTTGAGGAATTTGGTTTGAGTAAAGATTTTGATAATTATAATGTCAACGAAAAAACAACATATAGAGATGATTATTATAAATTTATTTTTGATTTAGTTGAAGATAGTATAAAAGTTAATTCTGCTATTGCAGGAACAAATTTTTGGGCATGGGCAGGAGAAGGTAGAAACATTAATTCAAATTATAAATGGGAAGTTGGGAATCCATTTACTGGAGATCCTCCGCATGAGCCACAAGGACTTTATTCAGTCTTTGATGTTGATTTTTCAACAATTGATATTTTAAAATTGCATGCAATCAAAATAAAAAATTTACAGGAATGAAATTATTTTTTCTTCCTGTGTGATAAATACTCAAATACTCCAGGTAGAATTGAAATTATAATAATTGCAAGAACAATAAATGAAAAGTTATTTTTAACAAACTCTAAATTCCCAAAAAAGAAACCACAATAAATAAAAAGTGAAGTCCATAAAACTCCACCAACTACATTGTACTTTATAAATTTTGAATAAGACATACTTCCAATTCCTGCAACAAAAGGAGCGAAAGTTCTAACTATAGGAACAAATCGAGCGATGATTATAGTTTTACCACCATATTTTTCATAGAACTGATGTGTTTTATCAAGATATTCTTTTTTTAGAAATTTTAATTTCAGATTAAAAACTTTCATTCCAAAATAATGGCCAATCCAATAATTTAAAGTATCACCAAGTATAGCTGCGAGTGATAGAATTAAAAATAAAATATGAATATCAAAAGAACCTTTAGCTACAAAAGCGCCAGCAGCAAAAAGTAATGAATCACCAGGCAGAAACGGTGTAAATACCAAACCGGTCTCAGCAAAAATTACAAGAAATAAAATAATGTAAGTTAAAGTGCCGTATTGATTTATTATTTCAGAAATGTGTTTATCCAAATGAAGGAAAAGGTCGAACAAATAATAAATAATCTCCATTAATACCTTTGATAATATTTATAAAATTAAAAACAAACTTATAAAAAAGTGTTGACATTTAATCATTGAGTTTGTATGTTTTAAATGTTTCAAAAACATCAAAAGATTAAAATGAAACAAAATGAAAAAATCAAAAATGAAATAATCAAAAATTTTGGTGTTGCATATAAAGCTTTTGGTTTAAGCAAATTAATGGGGCATATTGTTGCTTTACTTATCTATTCAGAAACGCCTGTTTCTCTTGAAGAAATTGCTAAAAACTTACACAGAAGTAAAGGTCCCGTAAGCCAAATATTAAGAAGATTGCGAGATAAAGGCTTGATAAGAAGAGTGTGGCAGCCAACCAGTAGAAAAGATTTTTATGAAATTCAACCTGAAATTTTCGAAATAGCTTATAGAAACAATTTAGAATTAATAAGAAGTAATACTCGTTTAGCAAGACATTTTAAAAACTTATTGTCAAAAGAAAAAACTGAAGATCATAATACTTTGAAACTTAGAATTGAAGAAATGGAAAAATTTTATGAGCTGATGGAAAAGTATCATGAAGATTTTTTAAAGGCATGGTTTAAAGAAAGAGCAAAAATTTACAAGTAATTTTTTTTACAATGATCGTTTTAAATTTTTGAAACAATTAAAAAGTTGGAGCTAACATGAAAAAGCTTGATAACAAGATTGCAATTATAACTGGCGGCTCGCAAGGAATTGGAAAAGCAACTGCAGAAAAATTTTTATCTGAAGGTGCTTTTGTTATTATTTGGGATATTGATGAAAAAAAAGGAAATGAGTTTGTTAATTCAAAATTGGCTGAAGGATTTAAGACTGAATTTATGAAAGTAAATGTTGCAAATTATAATGAAGTGGAAACAGCTACTAGAGTAATAATTGAAAAGCATAAACGCATAGATATTTTAATTAATAATGCTGGAATTGTAAGAGATGCTACACTTTTAAAATTGACACCAGAACAATGGCAACAGGTAATTGATGTTAATCTAACAGGTGTTTTTAATTGCACAAAAGCAGTCTCACCTTTTATGGTTGAACAACAATATGGTAAAATAATTAATGCAACTTCTGTTGTTGGACTATACGGTAATTTCGGACAAACAAATTATGTAGCAGCAAAAGCAGGTGTTATTGGAATGACAAAAGTTTGGGCACGTGAGCTTGGTAGAAAAGGAATTAATGTAAATGCAGTTGCACCAGGTTTTATTGCTACCGAAATGGTTGCTACTATGCCTGAAAAAATAATCAATATGATGAAAGAAAAAACTCCACTAGGTAGATTAGGTAAACCAGAAGATATTGCAAATGCGTATTGCTTTTTAGCAAGCGAAGAAGCATCATTTATAAACGGCGCAGTATTAAGTGTTGATGGCGGAGTAATATCATAAATAGAGATGAAAATGAGAAATGCATACATTAAAGCTACAGGTTCTTTTGCACCATCGCGAATAATTTCTAATTCTTATTTTAATGAATTACTTGGAGAAGATGTTGGTACTTGGTTGGTTGAAAATCTTAATATTAAAGAAAGAAGATGGTGTAATGAAAATGAATCGACTGGTACATTAGCATATAATGCTGCTATTGATATTTTGAACAACGCAAATTTTAGTGCTGAGGATATTGATTTAATAATTGTAGCTACTGATACTCCTGAATATATTTCTCCTTCAACAGCTTCTGTAGTGCAATACAAATTAGGGGCAAAGAAAGCGGGTACTTTTGATATTAACACTGCTTGTGCTGGTTTTGTTACCGCTCTTGATGTAGCATCAAAATTTATTATTGCAGATGAAAAGTATAATAACATTCTTGTAATTGGTGCTTATGCTATGAGTAAATATTTGAATATGAAAGACAAAAAAACTGTTACAATTTTTGCTGATGGTGCTGCAGGTGTTTTGTTATCCGCAACTTCAGATTTAACTAAAGGTTTTGTTATAAGTGAATTATATACAGAAGGTCAATATCATGATTGGATGGGAATTTATGCTGGTGGAACATCCAAACCTTTTTCAAAAGAAGTTTTGGAAAATGGAGATCATTATTTAAAGTTTGTAAAAAAATTCCCAAAAGAAATTAATCCAACAACTTGGACTCGAATAATTAAAAACATAACAAAAAAAGCTAACCTAATTCCTGAGCAAATCGACCTATATTTTTTTACTCAACTTAATATTAATAGCATTTACGAAACTTTGGACAACCTAAATGTATCGCGTGAAAGAGCTCATACAATTATGGAATATTATGGGTACACAGGTTCGGCTTGTATTCCCATGGCTTTACATGACGCGAACAAAAAAGGAAAATTAAAATCCGGCGACATAATTCTTTTTATGGGTTCTGGTGGTGGTTTGGCTTTTGCAAGTGCAATTTTTAATTGGTAAAAGGGAAAAAATGAATTTATCAGCAACTAATGAAATGATTATTGCAACTTGGATTCTTGTTATTCTTTATGCATTGGTAATTCTATTTTTTGTTATCAGAGGTGCATTAAAAACAAAATCAATTAGCGATTATGCATTAGGCAGTATTAATTTTTCTTCAATAGCTGTTGGTTTGTCATTAGCTGCTTCTATGACAAGCGCAGCTACTTTTGTAATTAATCCTGGCTTTATAGCTTATTATGGCTTTAGTGCTGTAATCTCTTTTGGATTTGTTTTACCAATTGCTTCATTAATATCACTTGTTGTTTTAACAAAAAGTTTTCGCAAACATGGAACAAGTGTAAAAGCATTAACTCTTTCTCAATGGATGGGTTCACGCTATAATAGTAAAGGTTATTCAATATTTTTTGCAGTTCTTTCTCTACTGTTAATTACTTTCATTGTTTTAATTAATGTTGGATTAACAAATGTTCTTTCAAAAGCTCTTAATGTTAATCAATTTAACGTTTTGATTTTTATTTCGGTTTTTATTTTTGGCTACATGATGTTTGGTGGTGCAAATTCAATGGTTTATACAAATACTGTTCAGGCAATTGTTATGATTGCAGTTGCTATTATTATGCTTAGTAGCGGATCATCTTATTTGTCTGATGGTTTTAATGGATTGGTAAATAAGTTACAAGCTATTGATCCAAAACTAGTTCATCTTACAAATGAAAGTTCTTTTTTATTTAGAGATTATTTTGAAATCTTTTTTACTCAAATAATTATTGGTGTGGCGATTATTTGTCAGCCGCACATAATAACAAAATCACTTTTGCTTAAAACTGAAAGTCAAGTAGATAAATATTTATTGACTGCAGTCGTCATTCAGTTTTTATTTTTTATTGTTGTAATTACTGGTCTGTGGGCAAGATTAACTTTTCCAGATTTAACATTAAACGGGTCAGTACTGAAAGTTGATCAAATAATATCTGCTTATGTAGTTAAAAAATTTTCCTGGTTTGTTGGATTAATTGTGATAATGGGTTTACTTTCAGCGGGTATTTCTACAATTGAAGGATTAATTCAATCAATTTCAACAACAATTACAAATGATTTAATTAAACCATTGCTGAAAAATTTTATTGATGTTAATGCTGATGCTAATGCCAGAAAATTTATTATTATAAACAGAGTAGTAATTATCTTCATTGGGTTTATTTCATTCATTTTGTCATATCAACAATTGACAAATCCAAAATTAAGCGTTGGAATTTTTGCTCAGAATGGTGTTTATGCTTTTTTTGCTGCTGCATTTGTTCCAATTTTCTTTGGAATGTTTTTAAAGAATATAAAAAAACAAACTGTTATTACAGCTTCTTTTACTGCAATAGTTGTTCACTTCATTTTTTATTATGGACAAATTAAAATTCCTTTTACTCAAGCAACAGGTGAAAATCCAGGTGTTGCTGCAGCAATGGCTATTGCTTCTTCACTAATAGTTGGTGGATTATTACATTTTATTTCAAGGGATAAAAATGAAAATTAATAATCATTTTGACTGGCTTGAAAAGTGGTCTGTTTATAATCCAGAAAAATTATTTTTAAGAGAATATCATACACAACGTGAATGGAATTATAAAGATTTTAATTATCGAGCAAACCAATTAGCAAAATATTTCATTGATGAATTAAATTTTTCGAAAGGTGATAGAATTGCAGTGTATTCAAAAAATAGAGCCGAGTATGTTTTAATTTTTACTGCATGTGTAAAAAGTGGATTAATTATTGTCCCACTTAATTTCAGATTAACACCACGTGAACTTGATATTTTAATAAACGACGCAGAACCAAAATTATTTATTTATGAAAAAGAATATTTGAGCGAAGTTCAAAAACTTGAATCAATTTCTAAAGTTGATAATAAAATTGAAATAGAATCTTTAACTAACATTCTTGATGGGAAATTCGAGCAAACTGGTAAGATTAATATTGAAATTACTGAAGATGATATTGTAATGATTTTATACACGGCTGGTACAACAGGGCTTTCGAAAGGTGCTATAATTAATCACAGAATGTTGTTTTGGAATTCAATAAATACAGGTTTAAGATTGGATCTAACAAGCCGGGATCACACGCAAAGTTTCGCTCCATTTTTTCATACAGGTGGATGGAATGTTTTATTCACTCCATTTTTACATCATGGTGCTTCGCATACAATTCTTCAAAAATTTGATGCAGAGTTGATTCTTGATTTGATGGAAAAAGAACAAGCAACAATTTTATTTGGTGTACCGACAATGCTTCAAATGATGAGTGATTCACCAAAGTTTGAAAAAGTTGATTTAAGTTCTGTTCGTTATGCAATTGTTGGTGGTGCACCAATGCCTATTCCATTAATTAATAAATGGCACGAAAAAGGAATTTTTATACGGCAAGGTTATGGTTTAACTGAAGTTGGTCCAAATGTTTTTTCTTTACATCAAAAAGATGCAATTAGAAAAAAAGGTTCAATTGGTTTTCCAAATTTTTATTTCGATGTAAAAATTGTTGATGATAATGGAAATGAACTTGGAGCAAATCAAGTTGGTGAACTTTGGTTAAAATCGCCTGTCGTTACTCCAGGTTATTGGCGTAAACCAGATGAAACAGCTAAATCAATTACTGATGGTTGGTTTCACACTGGGGATATGGTAATGAAAGATGATGAAGGATATTTCTATGTTGTTGATAGAAAGAAAAATATGTTTATAAGTGGTGGTGAAAATGTTTATCCAGCAGAAATTGAAAGATTTCTTTTAACAAATCAAAAATTAAAAGAAGTTGCAGTTATTGGTGTTGATGATGAAAAGTGGGGAGAGGTTGGTTCTGCTTTTATTGTTAAAAATGAAAGTGAAAATTTAACTGAAGAAGAAATAAAAAATTTTTGTTTTGAAGGTTTAGCTAAATATAAAATTCCAAAGTATATCCATTTTGTGAATGAGATACCGAAGAATGAAGCGGGAAAAATTGATAGGAAAAAACTTCTTGCAATTCATAAAAAACATCAAACAAAAAAATAGGAGGAACAAATGAAAAAGTTATTAGCAGTTGCATTAATTTCTATTCTGCTTTTTGGTTGTAAAAAAAGTGATAATAATCCTGTTGAAACACAAACAAAAGATCCAATAATTGGTACATGGATTTCAACTGGTTCAAATGTTGCGCCTTTACTCAATACAATCTTTGCTTCTGTCGGAGGTATAGATAGTATTTACGCTACATTTAATGAGAACAATACTTACTATGTAAAACAAGTTAACAAAAACAAAACTTCTATAGTTTATGAAGGCACCTATGTTTTAACAAAATCAACAAATACAGATATACACAAAATTTCTATTGTTCAAACCAAGCCAAGTGCTGCATCAAACGAAGGTATTTATCAAATCAACACTTCTGTAAATCCTAATACAATGAAGTATGAAGTTGTATTAATTAGTGGAACACAAAACACAGCTCCAACTCCAGAAAAGGGTTTTGGCTCAACAAATAATGGGGCATTTGGTACTACTAATGTTCAAAACTATGTAAAGAAAAATTAGATTTTTAACTAAGAGGATTTTTCAAAAAAATTTTATGAAATATATAAACAAAAAGTGTGGAGGTGGAAAATGAAAAATCCTCTTTCTTTTAAATATCATTTCAGAGGATGATATGAAAAAAATATTGTCAATATTATTTATCATTTCAACAATTTCATTTCCACAGCATGCATGGAATTTTGATCCAATGAAAGTTCCCGAGCAGCCACCAAGAGAATTTCAAGCATTAGCATTTTTTATCACTCAAGGTGTTACTTCAAATTTTTATGCAAGTAATGATTTATTGAAAGGACAAATTGTTGGAAGACTTTTTAGTGGAAATACAACACAAACAGGTTCTCAAGCATTTTATTTTGAACAAAGATTATTGCCATTTTTTATTTACCAGCCTAACTTATTAAATGGTAAAGCAATATTAAGAGCTTCATTTGAAATTGATTGGACTTGGGGTGATGCATCTTATGGTGTTGGTGGTAATTTTGGTTCAGCTTTTAATGCCGATCAAGTTAATATTCAAACTCAAAATGTTGAGCTCGAATTAATCCCTGCTAAAGGTTGGGCTATTAATTTAGGGTTACAAAGATTATTCGATACACCATATAATCCTTATAGAACTATGCTCAACACAATGTTAAATACTGGTTATCGTCTTGCTTATTGGGGAAGCGATGGCGTTGGTATTTCAATTCGTAATGATAAAGATTGGTATAGATGGAAAGCGGGTTATTATCAACTTTATGAAAACAATGTTCAACAATTTGATGATGTTACTCTTTGGGAAGCTATTGCGGATTTTGATATTACTCCAAATTGGCGACAAGGATTTTCACTTTGGTATGTTTATGACCGTGGTAATGGTGAAGGCGGTGTTTCAATTTTAGGTCAAGGATTAAATAGTTTATTAAATGATTACAATGGAACATTCCAATTTAATTTTAATGGTGCAGATTATCGTGCAGATATTTTTTGGCTTGGCACTTATTCAAATTATAATGCCGAATTTAATTTAGGTAGATGGTCTCTTAATTCTTTTATTGTTGCTAATTTTGGTCAAGCATTGACGAACACAAAATCTAAACCTAATGTCTATAACAAAACGGTAGATATTTTAGGTGTTGCAGCAAATTTAAGAGCTGGTTATAAATATGGTCAAACCATTGATGATATAATTTCAGCAGATTTAATTTTTGCCACTGGAGATGATAACAATATTAAAGATGGAAAATATTCTGGAGTGATTACTGGAAATACTTGGGGTTCGCCTGGTGCTATTTTTGTAAGCAGTGGCGCATATCTATTATATCCTCATGCAAATGTTGTTAATCGTTATATTTCTGCAGTTCCAGATTTATCAAACATTGGTCTTGGTCAATTCGGTGGAACAATTAATTTAAGTCATGGATTTATTCCAAATAAATTAATTGGAAAAATTGGTATTGCAACTGCATTAAGTCAATATTCTCCATTTGGTGGTGGAAATTTTATAGGTTTTGAAGTTAATGGAAAATTATCATTTGTCCCTGCTGTTTTTATGAATATTGAATTACATGCCGCTTATTTATCACTTGGTGATTTTTATGATAGCAAAATTGTAAATAGTGGAATGAGCAAGAGGCCTGATAATCCATGGACCATCTTTACAACTTTTAAATGGTTAATGTTCTAATCAAAGGTGATAATATGAAAAAAATATTTTTATTTATAACAGCTTTAATATTAACTGCATGCTCACCTTATGGGAATTTAACAAACATGGAATTTGATGAATTGAAATATCCGTTCGAAGTTCAAAAAATTAAATTGGATGATGGAAGAACAATTGCCTTTGCAGATGAAGGAAAAGGTGATGTAATTATTTTTGTCCATGGTTTAGGAAGTTATTCACCAGCATGGCAAAAAAATATTTCTGTATTAAAAGAAAAATTTAGATGCATCGCTATTGATTTACCCGGATATGGAAAATCAAGCAAGGAAATTCATTCGGGCAAAATGGAATTTTATTCTGATGTGCTAAAAGAATTAATGGATAAATTAAAAATTGATAAAGCAACTATAGCCGGACATTCAATGGGGGGACAAATTGGAATTGTTATGGCTTTGAAGTATCCAGATAGAGTGAAATCTTTAATACTTGCAGCTCCAGCTGGATTTGAATCTTTTACCGCTGGTCAAAAACAGTGGTTCAGAGATGTAATGACTGTTGATCTAGTAAAACTAACAAATACCCAAACTATTAGAGCAAATGTTGTATCTAATTTTTACAATATGCCTGAAGATGCAGAATTTATGATAACAGATAGAATTTCATTTCGTGGAGCAAAAGATTTTGAAAATTATTGTTACACTGTTGTTCGTTCAGTTAATGGAATGGTTGACCAACCAGTAATTGATTTTTTAGAAAAAGTAAAACAACCAACATTAATTTTGTTTGGAGAGAATGATAATTTAATTCCAAATCCATTTTTGAATCCTGGAAAAACTGAAGAGATTGCAAAGTTTGGTGCAAGTAAAATTCCAAACAATAAATTAGTAATGATTCCACAATGTGGACATTTTTTACAATTTGAAAAACCTGAAGTTTTTAATCGGGCGGTTATTGATTTCCTAAGTAATTAAAACAATCATAAACATCAAGAACGCCAGAATCTAAATTATTCATTTCTATTTGTGCTAATCTGTGATATCTGTGGTGAAACATCAAATCACAGATTACACAGATTTACTCAGAAGTTGAAACTAACGATCATCAATACTTAATTAACATTTTTTTTAAACACATTTACCTTTCAAATTTATTTTCATAACTTCGCATCCCAAAAGCACAGTTCGAGGAAAAAATGACCCAGTTTTTAAAAGGCATATTTTTGTTATTAATATTATTCAATGTTATAAAATGCCAACCTGTAAAATCAGTTTACAAAAATTATTCTCAAAATAATTTTCAACTAAGTGAAAGTGATAAAAAATTTCTTGACACACTTCAGTTTTATTCATTTAAATATTTTATTGAAGAAATAAATCCAGAAAATGGATTAGTAAAAGATCGTTCAACAAAAACTTCACCAGCAAGTATTGCGGCAGTTGGTTTTGCCTATCCAGTCTGGGCAATAGGTGCAGAGAAAGGCTGGATAACTCGTCAATATGCTGCGAAGTTAACTTTGAATTCTTTAAACTTTTTTTGGAATAGTGAACAAAGCACTGAAAAATTTGCAACAGGTTACAAAGGTTTTTATTATCACTTTCTAGATATGCAAACAGGAAAAAGATTTTGGAATTGCGAATTGTCATCAATCGATAGTGGATTACTTTTTGCAGGAATGATTTTCGCAAGAAATTTTTATAATCAAAATAACGAAGTAGAAAATAAAATTCGTGAATTAGTTACTAAATTATTGAACAGAGCTGATTGGAATTTTTGGCAAAGAAAATCTAATGACAACAATAATTATTTAATTAACATGGGTTGGAAAGATGGTGAATTTGAACCACTTGCTTGGTTTGGTTATACTGAATCACTCTTTTTATATGTAATTGCTGCCGGATATGATTATAAAGATTCAGAAAAAGCATTAGAAAATTTTCATTCGACTTATCAATGGCAAGAGCCTTATAAAAAAGAATTTGCTCATGTTGTTTTTCCACCTTTATTTGGGCATCAATATTCCTTTGTATGGTTGAATCCAAAAGATCTTGTTGATAAATATATGAGAGGGAAAAAGATAGATTATTTAGAAAATTCCAGAAGAGCAACTTATGTTAACAGGGAATATTCAATTGTAAATCCAATGAAATGGATTGGCTATGATTCATTAACTTGGGGTTTGACTGCATGCGATGGTCCCGGTGATAGCTATAATTATGATAATAAAAAATTTTATGGTTACGCCGCACGCGGAACTGCTGGATTAGATTCAACAGAATTTGATGATGGAACTATAGCTCCAACTGCTGCAGGTGGCTCAATTGTTTTTGCTCCTGAAATTTGTATTCCTACTCTTAAAAACTTTAAAGAAAAATATCCAAAAGTTTGGAGTAAATATGGAATGCTTGATTCTTTTAACCCAACACTAAATTGGGTAGATACAGATTACATTGGGATTGATCAAGGTCCAATTGTTTTAATGATTGAAAATTATTACAATGGATTTGTATGGAAATATTTCATGAATGATGAAGTAATAAAAAAAGGTTTAAAGAAATTAAATATCAATTATAATTTAATTAAATGAGGTAAAATTTAAATGAAATTATTAATAAGACTTAGCTCTATTCTAACTTTAATTTTTGTTTTAAATAATTTTTATTTGGCTCAATCAATTCAACCACCAACAGGTGTAAAAGCAATTGGTTATGAAAATCATATTGATGTAGTATGGGAATTTAGCACCGATCCAAATATTGGTGGTTATAAAGTTTATAGGTTCAACGGGACAAATTATGAGCTCGCTAAAAGAACAACAAAGTATGAATCATTTTTTATGGATTGGGTTGAACAAATAGGTGTTGAAAGAAAATATAAGGTCTCTGCTTTAGATTATAATGATCGTGAATCTGATTTAAGTGCAGAAGTAAAAGCAACAACACATACAATGACAGATGAAGAATTTTTAGATATGACACAACGAGCAACATTCAGATATTTTTATGATTATGGTCATCCAACATCTGGCTTAGCTCGTGAAAGGTATGGTTCTGGTGAAACTTGTACAATTGGCGGAAGTGGTTTTGGAATCATGGCAATAATTTCTGGAATTGAAAGAGGATTCATTACACGAAAACAAGGAGTTGATAGAATTTTTAAAATTGTAAATTTCTTAAAAAATACTGCTGATAAATTTCATGGTGCATTTCCACACTGGATAAATGGTACAACAGGTAAGGCAATTCCTTTTAGTCAATATGATGATGGTGGTGATTTAATTGAAACTTCATTTATGATTCAAGGATTGTTAGCTGCAAGACAGTATTTTAATAGAAATGATACATTTGAAATTATTATAAGAAGTTTTATAACTGATATTTGGGAAGCTGTTGAATGGAAATGGTACACGCAAAATACTAGTTATCTTTACTGGCATTGGTCACCTAATTATAATTTTAGAATAAATATGAGAATTCAAGGACCAAATGAAGGAATGATTGCATACTTACTTGCAATTGCATCACCTACTTTTCCCATTTCAGCTTCATCATATTATAATGGTTGGACAAACACAAGTTATTATAAAAATGGAAAATCATTTTATGGATATCCACTTTGGGTTGGTTGGGATTATGGTGGACCATTATTTTTTGCACACTATTCATTTTTAGGATTTGATCCAAGAAATAAAAAAGATAAGTATTGCAACTATTTTGAAAACAATAAAAATCACACACTAATTCATCGTGCTTATGCAATTGCAAATCCTAAAAAATTTGTTGACTATAATGAAAACACATGGGGCTTTACCGCAAGCGATGATCCAAATGGTTACTCTGTTCATGAACCTAATAATGATAATGGAACTATTAGTCCAACAGCCGCACTTTCTTCTATGCCATACACTCCAAAAGAATCAATTGAATTCTTGAAAAATATTTATAGAAAATATGGTAAAAAAGTTTTTGGTGATTATGGATTTAAAGATGCATTTAATCCTACAAAAAATTGGTTTGCTAATAGTTACCTTGCAATCGATCAAGGACCAATAATGGCAATGATCGAAAATTATAGAAGCCAAACATTGTGGAAAAATTTTATGGCAAATCCGGAAATTCAACCTATGTTAAATGCAATTGGATTTACTGCTGATCAAACTAACATTGAAGATAAAAATTTACCTTTTGAATTTGAATTATATCAAAACTATCCAAATCCATTTAATCCAAATACAATTATTGAATTTTCTCTTCCTGTTTCTTCAAGAATTGATCTAAAAGTTTATGATATGCTTGGTAGAGAAATAATTACTTTAGCAAGTGGAAAGTATAATGCAGGCAATTATAAAGTTAATTTTGATGCTTCAAAACTTGCTAGTGGATTGTATATTTATAGACTAATTGCAAATGGAGAAAATAATTCTTCATTTATAAAAACAATGAAAATGATTTTAACTAAGTGAGTTGTATATTGAATTTTAATTGAATGTCAGTCTTATATGCTATGAAACTGACATTTTTATACTTAATAAAAATTTTCAAGCTAATCTTCTACAAACACTTTTATACTCAATTTATTTTTGTTTATTTTAAACAACAAAATTAAAAGTAAATCACAATGAAAAAATCGGTAATTATTTTATTAATCGTTAATTCACTTTTACTCTCACAAGTGAATATAATTCGTGATAAAAATATTTCTTCGATGATTGAACAAATATCATCTAAAAATCTTGAAAACTATGTAAGACAATTAGTTGAATTCAAAACTCGACATACATTATCAACAAGATCAAAAACTAACGAAGGCATAGGCGCAGCCTGTAACTGGGTAATGAGTAAATTTCAAGAATTTGCTAAAAGCTCAAATGGAAGATTGAAAGCTAAGTTAGATTCATTTTATGTTGACCCAGATGGAAGAAGAATTACAAGAAAAGTATTATTAACAAATCCAATGGCAATTTTAAAAGGTAGTGATCCAAGTGATAATAGAATTTTTATTGTCGGCGGGCATATAGATTCACGTGCAAGTGAAGCAAACGATTCAACTTCAATTGCTCCTGGTGCTAATGATGATGCTTCAGGAGTCGCTGCTGTAATTGAATTAGCAAGAATAATGTCGCAACATGAATTTCCTGCAACAATAATTTTTGTCGCATTTTCAGGTGAAGAACAAGGTTTATATGGTGCAGCTCATTTAGCAAAAAAAGCTAAGGATGAAAACTGGAATTTAGTTGCAATGCTAAATAATGACATGATTGGAAATTCATTTTCAAATGAAACATATCTAAAAGATAATATGCAAGTACGTGTATTTTCTGAAGGAATTCCTTTTTATGAATCTGACGAAATGAAAACTTTAAGACAACAAACAAATCAGGAAAATGACAGCAAGTCTCGTCAACTTGCAAGATACATAAAAGAAATTGGTGAACGATATGTTGATCAAATTGAAGTGAAATTAGTTTATAGAAATGATAGATTTTTACGCGGTGGTGATCATACACCATTTAATCGTCAAGGATTTACTGCAATTAGATTTTGTGAAATGAATGAAAATTATGATCATCAGCATCAAAATATTCGTGATGAAAATGGAATTAAATTTGGTGATTTACCTGAATTTGTTGACTTTGAATATGCAAGAAAAATTACGGCAATTAATTTAGCTGTTTTAGCAAATTTAGCATTATCTCCACTCGAGCCGATAAATGTTGGTATTGAAGTTAAAAATGTTACAAATCTTTCAACCTTAAAATGGGAAACTCCACAAAACAGAAAACCAAAAGGTTACTATGTTTTAATTAGGGAAACTTTTTATCCTTTCTGGCAAAAAAAGATTTATACTGAACAAACACAAATTACTTTACCATATTCAAAAGATAATTTTTTCTTTGCAGTACAAAGTGTAGATGAATTTGGTCATGAAAGTTTACCAGTTTGGCCAAAACCTATCAGATGAATAATTATGCATAATTATGAATAAAAATTCATTTCTTCTTGCATCTTTCATAAATAATTTTATATTTCAGTTTAGAAATTAAAACTTTTATAATGAAAGAACATTTTGAACATATAGTTTATAAATCGTCAGCCCACAAGGCTATACATTTCATTGATGCCACAAGCATTTCTCTATCCCATTCTGTTAATTCGATTATTAAATCAATTATCCTAAATTAAAAACAATAAAAAATCTCACTTACTAATTGCTCATTAGAAGTGAGATGGGTAAGTAACATATTAGATATGCATAATTATAAAGGAGCTTTATAATGCAAAATTTTAATAAGAAAGTTTTTGAAGATTTTATGAATAGTTCTGCTGATTTGAATAACAAAAGCATGTATTCAAAATCGTTTGAACATGATGCATGTGGTATGGGATTCGTAGCTGATATTAAAGGAAGAAAATCACGTGCAATTATTGATAAAGCTCTTGAAGTGTTGAAAAATCTTGAACACCGTGGTGCAGTTGGTGCTGATCCTGAAACCGGTGATGGTGCAGGAATTTTAATTCAAATGCCGGATGAGTTTATTAGAAAAATTTGTGAAAAAGAAAGAATAAAATTACCTGATTACGGACGCTATGCTGTTGGGATGATGTTCTTGCCGCAAAAGAAATCTGACAGAAAACATGTTGAAAATATTATTGAAAAAATAGTTTTAGATGAGAATCAAAAATTTTTGGGTTGGAGAGATGTGCCTGTAAATACAAATGCACCTGGGAAAGGTGCACGTGCAACTTTGCCGTATATTCGTCAATGCTTTATTTCTGCAAATAAAAATATTGTTTCGCAAGATGAATTTGAAAGAAAACTTTATCTCATAAGAAGAATAATTGATCATCGTGTTCGCCATGAATTAAAACTGGATAGAAGTCAATATTATGTTGCTTCTTTTTCAAGTCGTGTTTTAATTTATAAAGGAATGTTAAAAGCTCAGCAGCTGATTGATTTTTACAAAGATATTACTGATAAGGATATGAAAAGTGCAATGACAATGCTTCACATGCGTTTTTCTACAAATACTTTTCCAACTTGGGATCTCGCTCATCCATTCAGAATGATTGCACACAACGGTGAAATAAATACATTACGCGGCAACAAAAACTGGATGTCTGCCCGTCAGCATGTAATGGAATCTCCTTACTATGGAAAAGATTTAAAGCGAATGCTTCCAATTTCCATGGAAGAACAAAGTGATTCGGCAACCTTCGATAATGTGCTCGAACTTTTAGTAATGAGCGGAAGAAGTTTACCACACGCAATGATGATGATGATTCCTGAAGCATGGTCAAAAAATGATTTAATGGATCCAGACAGAAAAGCTTTTTATGAATATCACGCTACAATGATGGAACCTTGGGATGGTCCTGCAGCAGTTGTTTTCACAGATGGAAATATAATTGGTGCAACTTTGGATAGAAATGGTTTGCGTCCTGCTCGTTATGTAATTACAAAAGATGATTTAGTTGTTCTCACATCTGAAGCAGGAACGTGGAGTGTTGATGCTGAGAATGTTGCTGCAAAAGGAAAACTTCAACCCGGTAAAATGTTTATTCTCGATTTGCAAAAAGGAAGAATCGTTGATGATGAGGAAGTGAAAAAAGAAATTGTTACTCGCAAACCTTACAGAAAATGGATAAATGAAAATATGATTAAGATGCATCATCTTCCTTCACCTGATTCAATTTATAATGCTGATTTTAACACTTTACACATTCGTCAAAGAATTTTTGGTTATACAAAAGAAGATATTGAAAAAGTAATTTTACCAATGGCACAAAATGGAGAAGAAGCTGTTGGCTCAATGGGAACTGATGCATCGCTTGCTATTCTTTCTGATAAACCTCAATTATTGTTCAGATATTTCAAACAGCTTTTTGCACAGGTTACAAATCCACCGATTGATCCAATTCGCGAAGAACTTGTAATGGAATTAACTACTTATGTTGGTCCTGAACAAAATCTTTTAGATGAAACACCCAAACATGCAAATCGTTTGGAGCTTGAACATCCGATTCTTTCAAACTCGCAAATTGAAAAAATTCGTCATATTGCAAAAGGAATGTTTAAATCTCAGACAATTCCACTTTTGTTCAATCCATTTGTTCATCGTGGAATGAGAAATCGTCTTGATGAAATTTGTAATGAAGCAGTTGAAGCAGTAAAAAATGGTATTACACTTTTAATTCTATCTGATAAAGGTGTTGATAAAGAACAAGCGGCAATACCAAGCTTGCTTGCAACTTCTGCGATTCATCATACTTTAATTAATGCTGGATTGAGAACAAAGACTGGAATTATAGTTGAAACAGGTGAAGCAAGAGAAATTCATCATTTTGCTTTGCTACTTGGTTACGGTGCAAATGCAATTAACCCATATTTAACTTATGAAACTTTAGCTTATCTTGTTGAAAATAAATTTTTACCACCCGGAATTGATTACTCAACAGTCAAGAAGAATTTTGTAAAAGCTGTAGGAAAAGGTCTTTTCAAAATATTCAGCAAGATGGGAATAAGTACTCTTCAATCATATTGCGGTGCACAAATTTTTGAAGCTATTGGTCTTGATAGTGAAATCATTGAAAACTATTTCAAGGGAACGCCAACAAAAATTGAAGGACTTTCACTTGAGATGCTTGAAGAAGAAATCAAACGTCGTCATCTTCATGCACTTGATCCGCAAGTTGATCAAAGCACTTTGGATGTTGGTGGAATTTATCATTACAGAAAAGATGGCGAACATCATCTGTGGAATCCGATAACAATTTCTAAATTACAAATCAGCACACGCAACAATGATTTCAAAACTTACAAAGAATATGCTGATTATATTAATAATCAGGAAAAACATCGTGTTACATTAAGAAGCTTGTTTGAACTTGATTTTTCAAATCCAATTCCAATTGATGAAGTTGAACCAGCAAAAGAAATTGTAAAGAGATTTGCAACAGGTGCAATGAGTTTTGGATCTATTTCAAGAGAAGCACACACAAATCTTGCAATTGCAATGAACAGAATTGGCGGTAAATCAAATACCGGTGAAGGTGGAGAAGAATCGGAAAGATTTATTCAACTTGAAAATGGTGATAGCTTGCGTTCTGCAATCAAACAAGTTGCATCTGCTCGTTTTGGTGTAACTGCAAATTATTTAGTCAATGCGGATGAACTTCAAATTAAAATGGCACAAGGTGCAAAACCTGGTGAAGGTGGTCAATTGCCCGGTCATAAAGTTGATGCAATCATAGCAAAAGTTCGGCATTCAACGCCGGGAGTTACATTAATTTCACCTCCGCCTCATCATGATATTTATTCAATTGAAGATTTGAAGCAATTGATTTTTGATTTGAAAAACATTAATCCAAAAGCGAGAATAAGTGTAAAACTTGTTTCAGAAAGTGGAGTTGGAACAATTGCAGCCGGTGTTGCAAAAGCTCATGCTGATCATATTTTAATTAGTGGTCATGATGGTGGAACAGGTGCAAGCCCAATTTCTTCAATTCAATATGCAGGCTCTCCATGGGAATTAGGTTTGAGCGAAGCACATCAAACTTTAGTTATTAATGGTCTGCGTGATCGTGTTTATCTTGCAACGGATGGACAAATTAAAACAGGCCGCGATGTTGTAATTGCTGCTTTGCTGGGTGCTGAAGAATTTGGATTTGCAACAGCTCCTCTTGTAACTCAAGGTTGTATTTTGATGCGTAAATGTCATCTTAATACTTGTCCCGTTGGTGTTGCTACTCAAGATCCGGAATTAAGAAAAAAATTCACAGGCAAGCCGGAATATTTAATTAACTTCTTTTTCTTTGTAGCAGAAGAAGTCCGTGAATACATGGCTAAACTTGGTTTCAGAACTTTCAATGAAATGATTGGCCAAACTGAAAAAATTATTCCACAAAAATTATATGATCATTGGAAAATTCGTGGTATTGATTTTAGTAAAGTTTTGTATAAACCTAATTCACTTTACGAAACAAAATTTTATAAAGCACGCGAACAAAATCATGAATTAGAAAATTTACTTGATCATGAATTAATTGAAGAATGTAAAAATGCAATTGAAAAGAAAGAACAAGTTGTAATTCATAAAAGAATTAAAAACACAAACAGAACAGTAGGAACAATGCTTTCCGGAGAAGTTACCAAAAAGTATGGTGAAGCAGGATTGCCACACGGAACAATTAAAATTTATTTACGCGGAACAGCTGGTCAAAGTTTCGGTGCTTTTCTTGCAAAAGGAATTGAACTTCATTTAACAGGCGAATCGAATGATTATTTTGGTAAAGGTTTAAGCGGCGGAAAATTATCTGTAAAAATTCCACCAGAAGTTACATTCGATCCATCAAAAAATATTATTGTTGGAAACACATGTCTTTATGGTGCAACAAGCGGCGAAGCATTTATAAATGGCGTTGCTGGCGAAAGATTTGCAGTTCGAAATTCAGGTGCTAATGCTGTTGTTGAAGGAGTTGGTGATCATGCGTGTGAATATATGACTGGCGGTCGCGTTGTAGTACTTGGAAAAATTGGAAGAAACTTTGCCGCTGGTATGAGCGGAGGCATTGCTTACATTTGGGATCCATCACGTGAATCGGATAAAAAAATTAATCACTCTTTAGTTGATGTTGAGTACCTTATTTATGAAGAAGATATGTATGAACTTTTTGGTTTGATTAAAAAGCATTATGATTTTACAAATTCTCAGCGAGCAAAATTTATTATTGATAATTGGAACGAAGAGAAAGATAATTTCTGGAAAGTAATACCAAAAGAATTTAAAAAAGCATTGGCAAAAATTGCAGCTCAGGAAAAAGTAGAATTGAAGGAAGGAGAAATCATCAATGGGTAAACCGACTGGATTTTTAGAATACGAAAGAAAAACATTACATAAAAAATCTGTTGAAGAAAGAAAAAATAATTTCAAAGAATTTGAATTTCGTTTTTCATCAGAAGAAGTAAAAACACAAACAGCAAGATGCATGGATTGCGGAATTCCATTTTGCCATGGTGAAACTGGTTGCCCGCTTGGAAATTATATTCCTGAATGGAATGATTTAGTTTATAAAGGACACATGAAAGCGGCATTGGTAAATCTTCATTCAACAAATAATTTCCCTGAATTTACCGGAAGACTTTGCCCTGCACCATGTGAAACAGCTTGCACTTTAGGAATAAATGCAAATCCAGTTTCAATTAAAGCAATTGAAAGAACAATAATTGATAAAGCTTTTGAAGAAGATTGGGTAAAGCCAAGAATTCCAATTGTTGCAACAGATAAAAAAATTGCAGTCGTTGGAAGTGGTCCGGCTGGATTGGCTGCGGCTCAACAACTTTGTCGTGCTGGTCATCAGGTTACCGTTTTTGAAAAAAATGATAAAGTTGGTGGATTGCTTCGTTATGGAATTCCTGATTTTAAATTAGAAAAAAATGTAATTGACCGAAGAATAATTCAAATGCAAATTGAAGGCGTAACATTTAAGACAAATGTAAATGTCGGAAAAGATATTCATGTAAAAGAATTATTAAATAAGAATGATGTTATTGTGCTTGCAGGTGGATGTGAAAAACCGCGTGATATAAATGTCCCAGGAAGAAATTTAAAAGGAATTCATTTTGCTCTCGAATTTTTAATTGATCAAAATAAAGTTGTTGCTGGTTTACAAAGAGATAATAAAATTTCAGCAAAAGGGAAAAAGGTTGTTGTAATTGGTGGTGGAGATACAGGTGCAGATTGTGTCGGAACTGCAAATCGTCAGGGAGCTGAATCTGTAACTCAAATTGAATTACTGCCAATGCCTCCGCAAAAAAGAAATGAAGCTGCACCATGGCCTTATTGGCCCAACATTTTGAGAACTTCAACATCACACGAAGAAGGTTGTGAAAGATTGTGGAGTGTGAATACTTTATCTTTCAAAGGCAATGAAAATGATGAAGTAACTGTGCTCAACTGTATTAAAACAAAATTTGAAAATGGAAAAATTACCAACATAGAAGGAACTGAATTTCAGTTAAAAGCAGATTTAGTTTTAATCGCTGCTGGATTTTTACAACCCGAACCAAATGGATTAATTTCTCAGTTAGTTGAACTTGGACTGGAGTTAGATCAACGTGGAAATGTTAAAGCAAATTTTGCAGATAATGAAAATCCATTTCAAACATCAATTCCAAATGTATTTGCATGTGGTGATATGCGTCGTGGACAATCATTAGTAGTTTGGGCAATTGCAGAAGGAAGAAAATGTGCAAACGCAGTGCACGAGTATCTTAGTGTAGAATGTATAATGTAGAATTTATAATTGATAATTGCGAATTGATAATTATATTTGAATGCAGAGGGAAAAATTATTTAAATCAATTTGCAATTCGCAATTATCAATTTGCAATTACTTTAAGTAATCTTTAAAGACTTTTTCAAACTTTTCAATTTTTGGAGTAATTACAAAAGCACAATAACCTTGATAAGGATTTTTCTCATAATAATTTTGATGATAATCTTCAGCTTCATAAAACTTTTTGAAAGGTACAATTTCAGTTACAATTGGTTTATCCCAGATTTTTTCCTCATCTAATTTATTCTTTATCTCTTCAGCAATATGTTTTTGATTTTCATCATGATAAAAAATAACAGAACGATATTGAGTTCCAACATCAGCACCTTGCTTATTTAAAGATGTTGGGTCGTGTGTCTTAAAAAATATTTCTAACAATTGAGTATAAGAAACTTCATTTTCATTAAAATATATTTGAACGCATTCAGCATGATTAGTTAAACCAGTACAAACAGCTTCATAAGTAGGATTGGGAACATTACCTCCGCTATAACCGCTAATAACCTTTTTAACACCTTTCACTCTTTCAAAAACGGCTTCGGTACACCAAAAACATCCTGAACCAAAAGTCGCAATTGATAAACCTGTTGTATCAATCATTTTTACCTCATAATCATTTTTAGCATTACAGTTACTGATAAAAACAACAATTATAAATAATAAAATAGATCTTTTAATTCTCATATAATTAATTGAAATTTAGTTTTATTTAAAACAAATATTTATTAATTTGAAAACAAATAATCATTCAAAATAATTCCATAAACAAAAATGAAAGGATACTAAAAATTATTTAAGGAGGGGATATGAAAAATATTTTACTTCTTTTAACGATCACATCTTTGGTTTATTCTCAAACACTTTTTTTAGAAGAAAATTTTGATTATAGCACTGGAACTTTAACTGTTAATACTTCAAATTGGGTTGAATCTCCAACTGGAAGTACTGATATACAAGTAAGTTTTGGCAATTTAAATTATTTAAATTATTCATCATCAGATATTGGTAATTTAATTATATTGGACGGTGGTGCTTCAGGAAGATCTGGTGTTTATAGAAAGTTTACTAAGCAATATACTGTTGGTATAACTGTTTACTTTTCATTTTTAATAAATGTTACCTCTACCTCAGACATGGATATAAATACATCTAATGGAGATTATTTCTTTAATTCCCAAAACGATACGATGTCAAATATTAGAAATTTTATTTATGTTAGACAAGGGAGTAATTCATCAAAATTTAATGTAGGATTAGCTAAGGCTAGTTCTACAAGTTTGCAATGGTTTTCTACTGAATTAGATATTAATACAACATACTTATTTGTTACATCTTATACATTTGTTTCCGGTTCAAATAATGATATTGTAAAATTATGGATCAACCCAAATTTATCAGGGGTAGAACCTAGTCCAGATATTTCAATTTCATCTGGTAGCGATGCAACAGATATAGCACTTTTACAATTTAGGCAAAATGCCAAATCAGGGGACATGCAAATTGATGGAATTCGTGTCTCTGATTCATGGTCTCAAGCTCCACTTCCAGTTCAACTTACATCTTTTACTGCTGATTTATATTATAACAATGTTAAACTTAACTGGTCAACTGCTACAGAAGTAAATAATTACGGCTTTGAAATCGAACGGAATATTGTAGGGACAAAGCTTGCTTTGTCCGAAAAAGGTTGGGAAAAAATTGGTTTTGTTCATGGACATGGCAATAGCAACTCATCAAAAGATTATACATTTGTTGATGTTAATCCACCAAGTGGAAAAGTACAATATAAATTAAAGCAAATTGATTTTGATGGCACATTTGAATGTAGTAGCATTGTTGAAGTTGATATTGATACACCACAAAATTTTATACTTAAACAAAATTATCCAAATCCATTTAATCCAACGACTACGATAAAATATACATTACCTGCTGTCATACTTCAAAATGCAGAACAGTCGAACAACGACTATCTTGTAACACTGAAAGTTTTTGATATTCTTGGTAACGAAGTTGCTACACTTGTTAATGAAATACAATCTGCAGGAAATTATGAGGTTAAATTTGATGCTTCAAAATTATCAAGTGGTATTTATATTTATAAATTACAAACAGGAAAATTTTTACAGACTAGAAAAATGTTGCTGGTGAAATAACAATTCTCAATTAATCAAAAAAATCCGCTTCTATAAGCGGATTTTTTATTTTAAAACTATTATAAAATTTATTCGTCCTAATTAAACCAAATTGAAAAATGTATTGTTTAGTTATCAGGAATTAAATAAAAAGGAGAATATGAATTCAATCAAAATTATTCTATTTGTATTATTTACCTTAACAATAGTAAATGCACAAAACCAAAGAAATATTGAACAAAGAAACACCCCACCAGTCAGAATTCAAGCAATAGGATCAGTCTCCGGTAAAGTTGTAGATGCTCAAACCAATCAACCCATTGAATATGCTAACGTGGTTATTTACAGATGGAAAGATTCGACTGTAGCGAATGGAACAGTTACAAATTCAGATGGACAATTTAATATAGATAAACTGCTGATGGGAAAATATTTTATGAAAATATCATACATCGGTTATGCAACAAAAAGATTTGATTCAATTAATGTACGTCAAAACCAAACAAGTTTTATTTATAATAATATTAAACTTAATCCTAAAAATGTAAACATGAATGAAGTTGTTGTATCTTCTGAGCGAGAACAAATGAATTATAACATAGATAAAAAAGTTTATAATGTTGACAAAAATCTTGCGAATTCTGGTGGAACTGCAATTGACGTTGTTCAGAATTTACCAGCAGTACAAGTTGATGCTGACGGTGGTGTTTCAGTTAGAGGAAATAGCAACATAACTGTTTTAGTTGATGGTAGACCAGCAGAAATGGCGGGATTCAGCGGCTCTGATGTTTTAGCTCAAATTCCTGCAAGTCAAATTGAGTCAATTGAATTGGTAACAAATCCATCTGCAAAATATGATCCACAAGGAACGGCTGGAATTATTAATGTTGTACTAAAAAAGAAATCTAATCTTGGTGTTAATGGAAGTATAATGGCTAATGCCGGGACAAAAGGAAGGTATAGTACTTCTGTTAACGGAAATTTGAGAGGTGAAAATTTTAATTTATTTGGAAGTTATGATGGAAGATTCTTTAATTTCAACAGCAATGGTTCAACAGTTAGAAATAGTGATTTTAATGGGCTGACTAGTGTTCTTGACCAAAATTCCTCTAATACAAATAAAATGAAAATTAATTCATTTAATATTGGGAGTGATTATTATTTCACTGAAAAGGAATATTTAACATTATCTACACAGCAACGCTTCGGTGGTTTTGATTCTTATAATAGTAACGAAAGTAAAAATTATAACTCACAAAATGTTTTAGATAGTCATTTTAACAGAGTTAGTAATTCTGATAGAAATAATGGCTCATCAAATTACACACTCAGTTATAAAAAAACATTTGAAAATAAAGCTCAAGAATTAACAGCTGATTTGTTGTATTCTAATAGTTCAATGACAAACTTTTCAAATATTCAACAAAATTATTTTGTCAATTTGCAATCAAACTCTTTAGCTCCATCTTTACAAAAAACAACTTCTGATAATTCCAATAAAATGTTGAATTTTGAAGTTGATTATAATCATCCTCTCAACAGTTGGGGAAAAGTTGAAGTCGGTATGAGAGGTTTAGTACGCGATTTAAAGATGTTTAATGATTATTTCAATTTTAGTAATTCATTAAATGATTGGATGATTAATAGTTTAAACCATTATGATTATAAAGAACAACTATATGCTTTGTATGGAATTTACTCAAATGCTATTGATAAGTTTACCTTTCAATTTGGTTTACGTGCAGAACAAGCTGTAATCAATGGTGAAGTAATAACTTCTAGTTCAAATTTCACAAGTAAATATTTTGAATTGTATCCAACTGCACATTTAAGATATTCATTTTCTGATTTTGATGAGATTACAATTAGTTATAGTCGAAGAATTGACAGACCGCGCAATAATCAATTAAATCCTTATGAAGATAAATCAGATTCGTTAAATATTGTAAAAGGTAATCCAAACTTAAAACCACAATTCTTTAATTCTATTGAAGCTGGTTACTCAACATTATTTAATAAAACAGGTTTAGTAACAAATGTTTATTACAGAACAAGCTCTAACTTGATAAGTACAATTTCAACTTTGCAACCTAACGGTATTACTTATTCGACTTATGAAAATGTTTCAAAAGGATCATCTTATGGAGTTGATTTTATTCTAACACAACCAATAGGTGATTGGTGGAAATTAAATGGAACAATTTCATATTACACAAATAAGGTTGAAGATAAAGGAACTCTTGGAGGAACAAGAGAAAGTTCAAGTTGGAGAACAATGATTAATTCACAGATGACATTAGGGCAGGGATTTACATTACAATCGATGATATTTTATAATTCACCGTCAATTATGTTGATGATGGGTGGCTTTGGTGGATTTTCAGGAGGAGGTGGTGGTGGAATGCGTGGAGGCGGTGGTGATTTCGGTGGTTTCTTTGGTGCTGCAACTCAAACAAAAATTCAAGAATTATATTGGATGGATTTAATGCTTCGTAAAGATTTTATGGATGGTCAACTTAGTTTAACTCTTAGAGCTTCTGATATTTTTAATACAAGAAAATTTAACACCACTACTACTGCTTCAAATTTTACAAGTGTCAATAAAAGATTATTCGATTCAAGAATTATAAACCTTGGTATCACTTACAGATTAGATACAAAATCAAGAATAATGGAACAAGAAAGACAAAAAAGAATTGAGGAGGGTTACGACGAATTATAATAATTAATTTGTCAAATAAACCCCGAGAAATCGGGGTTTTTTATTATCTACTTCTGACTTATCTTTACTTTAAAAAAATATATGATTAAAAAATTTTTATTATTGACAATAATATCATTAAATCTATTTGCTCAAAATTCCAACAAACTAAATAAAACTATTTTTGGATATCTGCCTTGGTGGGAATATACTCAAGGTTCTGCAAATTATATTCAATATAATTTAATTACGCATTTAGCTGTTTTTTCATTTGAAGCTGATTCATTAGGAAATTTAAAAGATCCATTAAACTGGCCATGGAATGATGTTTTAACTAACGCAGAAAAAAATAATGTAAAATTAATTTTATCCATCACAAATTTTTCACCTGAACAAATTCATAAACTTTTTACCAACAATAATTCTAAAACTAATTTATTTAAAAACATTGAGAGCAGATTTAAAAATTATAACTTTGCTGGAATTAATATCGATTTTGAAAATCTTAATGATGAAGATAAAAATATTAATTTAATAAATTTTCTAAGTGACTTGAAAAAGTATTTAAATCAAATAAAACCAAACTTGGAATTATCATTTGCAGCACCAGCTATAAAAATTGGCAATTGGAATTTCGAAACGATGGTACAAATTTGTGATTATTTGTTCATAATGTGTTACGATTATTATGGAAGTTGGAATGATTTTACAGCTCCATCTTCACCTTTAACAGGAACATTTTTTAACATAACTAAATCATTTGAAGTGGATTACTCTAATATAGTTAAAGCTCAGCCTGAAAAATTAATCTTGGGCGTTCCTTATTATGGTAATTATTGGAAAACAAAAGAGAAAAATCCTTACACCAAAGTTGATACTTCAAAAGCAAATAAAGAATGGATGGGTTACTTAACATATAAACAAATTGTTAAATATTATTTTAATTATGAAAAATTATGGGATACCATTTCACAAACACCATGGATAAGATGGTTTGATACTAAATGGAATCAGATTTGGTATGATGATGAGAAAAGTTTGGGGCTAAAATATGATTTTGCAATTCAAAAAAAATTAAAAGGAATTGGAATTTGGGCTTTAGGCTATGATGGTGATCGAAGTGAACTATGGAATTTAATTGAAAAAAAGTTTTCAAATCCATTAATGGTTGAAAATGACCATTTATCTTTTAGTTTTACTTTACATCAAAATTATCCCAATCCTTTTAATGCTGAGACAATAATAAGATATTCTCTAAAACAAAATTTAAACGTAAAATTGGAGTTAATTAATCTGCTTGGGGAAAAAATAGTTTTGTTTGATGAGTTTAAATATCAAGGCGAATATTCTTTTATATTAAATGCTGATAAGTTTGGTTTATCTTCAGGTGTATATTTCTTGAAAATAAGTACAGGTCAAAAAACACAAACAATAAAAATGATTTTACTTAGGTAATTCTTTATAAATTAAATCATGGTTAACCGAATTTGACACTGCCTGCAAATAAGCTTTTAACATAACTTCCAATTCTTTTGGCCGTATTAAGTTTTCAGAAAAAATATTATTGTTTGGATTTGTATCTCTAAAATTTTCGAAATATTGTTTTTTCTTATCAAAATTATCTACATATAATTCAGTTTTAGTAAATATTAAAAAACTTGGATAAAATGTAGTAACAGCAAAACCATTTTTTGAGTTATCTAAAAGTGAACTACCCATTGATGAATGAATTGTATTAATAGAAAGCAAATCTAAAATCGTTGGTAAAATATCAACGTGAGATCCGACCTTAGAAATTTTTTGATTTAAAATTTTATTCGGGTAATAAATTAAAAGAGGAACGTTAAAAGAAGAAAAAATATCATTTCTTGCGGTGTATAAAGTATGATCTGCTGTGATAATAAAAATTGTATTCTTAAACCAAGATTGATTTTTAGCATATTCAAAAAATTTTTTTAAGGCAAAATCCGAATAACTTATTGCTAATTGATAATCGTTTTCATTGTTAAGATTTTTAAATAATTTTTTTCTATAACTTGGAATTTTGAATGGATCGTGAGATGATAATGAAAATATTACAGAACAAAATGGTTGGTTAAAACCATTCATCTTTTTTGCGGCATCGATAAAAAAAGGTTCATCATAAATTCCCCAGGTCCCATCATCAAGAGAAACGGAATAATTTTCAAAATTTTCTTTGCTAAAATAAAAATCGAAACCTGCGCTTGGTACAAAACCATCAAAACCCATTGAACCATGTAACGCGCCATGATGAAATGAAGTAGTATAACCATATTCTTTTAATATTGAACCGAGTCCACGTATTTTATTTGTTTCGACACGTGAACCAATATATGAACTTGGAAACACAGCAGGTATAGATGCTAAAATAGCTGGCACTGCTTCAATTGATCTTTGACCACTTGCAAAAAAATTGGTAAATAAAATTCCATTACTTGCTAAACTGTCAAAAAATGGTGTGTAAGTTTTTCCATTTGTAATTGAACCTATATATTGTGCACTCCAGCTTTCCATAATAAAAATAACGATATTCTTTTTGGATAATTTATGTTCAGAAAATTTTTCTCTCATAAAAACATAATTGGGGTCAATTATTTTTTCATTTTGTGAATAAATGAGTTTTTGAATATATGCAAGTAAATCTTTTTTATTGAAAAAATTATATTCTGGAAGATTATATTGAAAATAACTTCTAAAAAAAGTGTAAGTTGTATTTAAAGCAAGATAACCAAGAGGACGATTATCGTTAAAAAAAGCGTTTGTCTGTCGAATAGGTTTTAATTGTAATCCGCCTCGAATTCCAATTACACTTAAAATTATTAATATTATAAAAGTTAATATTGATTTCTTATAAGAAAACTTTGAATCTCGATAACCAATTTTTTTAAAAAACTTTATGAACAAAAAAATAAAAATTATTATAGATAATATTAATGCAATTATTAAATGAAAATAATGTTGAAACAATGCGGGAATCATTCTTATTGTATCTTCAACAGCTGTGAATGGTTCGAAAGTTAATCTTCTTTGAATAGTTGAATAATATCCTAAATCAGCAATGTTCAATGTTATAGCTACTAAATTTAAAAAACAAAAAAGAATAAATATTATTGTATAACTGTATTTAATCTTATCTAAATTAATTGGTAGTAAGTAAAAAATAATGACAGGTATATTTAATAATAGTATAGCTGAAATATCAAATCTAATTCCAATAATAAAAGCTGTAATGATTTCATTTGAACTTACATTTTCAAAGAACTCATAATTCACTAAAAAAAAGACAAACCTTAATAGTGTGTATATAAACATTAAGACAATAAATGTTAAAATGATTACCTTTTCTTTACTTGGGTGTAATAGTTTTTCAAAGTTCATTTCACTATTCTCAAAAAAATTCATTTAAAAATAAGTTTTAATTAACTAATTTATAAAGTAAGAATCGGTTTATTAAATAATGAATCTAACTAATAACCAAAAAGGAGGTTATATGAAAAAAAATGTTGGTAGTGTAGATAAAATTATTCGTTTTTTGCTCGGTATAATTATAGTTGTTTGGGGAATTGTAGCTCAAAGTTGGTGGGGATTAATTGGACTTGTCCCAATTTTTACTGCAACAATTAATTGGTGTCCTCTATATTTACCATTTGGAATTTCAACTTGTAAAACAGATGGTGATAAAAAATAACGAGCTAATCTTTTAAGGTTGTCGGTCATTTTATTATGACCGACAATTACAATTAAACTCTCTTAAATATTTACTTTTCATATCTCACTATTTAATTTATTTTTATAATAAATTTTGGCATTACCATTTCACTTTTTTATTTTAATGTAAAAATTTGAAAGTGATTTGTGGCAACTGAAAAATTTCTTCTAACAAGTGAATATGAAAAAGTAGATGACTTAATTTTTTCAGTAAAGGAATTTTTAGCCAAAGAAAAAGTTGAGTCTCATATTTTGAGCGGTGTTGATATTTGTCTTACAGAAGCTTTAAATAATATTATAAAGCATGCTTATAATGGGGAACAAAATCATCCTATTGAAGTTATAGTATCTAAAGATTCGAATATTTTAGAAATGTTATTAATTGACGAAGGAAAATCAAGAGATAATTTTATAATTAAAGAATTAGATTATGATCCAAACGATATTGAAAATTTACCTGAAAGTGGAATGGGATTGTATTTAATTAAACAACTAATGGATGATTTAAATTACTATTCTATTAACGGCAAAAATTATTTTACTCTTAGAAAAATTTTGTATTAATGAAAATAAAATACTTATTAGGAATATTCTTTTTTGCTTTCATACTATCATTAGAAGCACAAGATACTATTAGAAGTGATGTTTTTAGGAATGACTTTTCTCAAAGAAAACAAATAATAAAAGCCAAGTATCCTTCCTATTCTTTAATTGCAGGTTATATTTTAACTTCAGATGCAAATAAAGGAGATCCTTACGCACAGCATGAACTTGCTTTACGGTATCTACTTGGGAATGGATTTCCAAAAGATACAGCTAAGGCAATCTATTGGATAAGAAAAGCAGTTGATCAAAACTTACCAATTGCAAGATTTAATTATGGAATTATGCTTTACAATGGAATCGGTGTTCCATGGAATCCCTTTGAAGCTTATCAAAATTTTAAATTTGCAAGTGAATCACATTTACCTGAAGCACAATTTGCTCTTGCACTTTTATATATTGATAATTTAGTAGTTACGAGAGATTATAATTCAGCTTATAAACTTTTTAAACAAGCAGCAAAATCTAAATTTAAACCAGCCGAAGAAGCGCTTTTACAATTATTAAAGTCTGGATTTATTCCTCCGAGTGATACAAATGTAATAGTAAATAAGAAAAGAATTGAAGAACAAGAACAATTATTAAAACAAGATTGGGATTATGATTTTATTAATTTTGAAAATAATGAAAAAGATACAAGTGAAGCCTTTGTAAAAAATATATTCAAAAAGAATTATAATGAATTAAAAAATTTATTTGGTATAGAAAATATTATAGATGATAAAATTGATACTACAGCAATTTCCATCTTAAAATTAGCAGCAATAAATGGAAGTCCGGAAGCTTTATATATTTTAGGTAGATTATATGAGAAAGGAATATTTTTCAAAAAAGATTATGTGCTATCAGCTGTTAATTTATTACAGGCATATAGATTAGGCTCATACAAAGCCGGAGAAATATTGTTCAGGTTAGTGTTGGATGAAAAGTTTATTAATCAAATAAAAGAAAAAGTAATTAAAAATGATCCGGATGCTATGTATTCTTGGGCTGTAATTACTGCTTTGGGTTTTAGTAATAATTTGGCTAACAACCAATCTTTAGATTTATTAAAAAAAGCTGTAGATAAAAAACATATACCTTCTATTATAGAACTTGGCCTACTTTATTTTAATGGAACTTTAGTTGAGAAAAATATAAGTAAAGCGAATGAATATTGGCAAACTGCAAAAAGTTTCGGAAGTAAAGAGGCTGAAGTAAGATTAATTTTAGCTCAATTAAATGAATCTACTCCAGCTCAAAATAAAAGAGAATTATTTAATAAGATTAAAATATTATCCGAAGAAGGTTCTGTATTAGCACAATCTGTTTTAGCTTATTGTTATGAAAAGGGAATTGGTACAAAGGAAAACAAACTTTTAGCTGTGAGGTATTATAGAATAGCTTCTCAAAGAGGAAATCAATCAGCATATAATTCGTTAAAAAGAATGTATGATGAAATCAGGCCCGATAATGAGCAATTCAAAATTTATGAAATTAAAAATTAAAATTAACTGGTGGTTTTAAGTAATACGAAAGTTATATCATCATTTTGATATGCTGTCCCTCTGAATAATTTCAATCGATTCAATAATAAATTTTTAATTTCTTCTGTGGATTTATCATTATTCTGCAAAATTATTTGTTTGATTGCTTCTTCACCAAATTGATTTTTGTAAACATTCATCGCTTCAGTTAAGCCATCACTATAAACAAATAAAATGTCATTTGGTTTTGGATAGAATTCATAAACTTCAAGTGTGTTTTCAAATATTCCTCTATCATTAAAACCAATTCCCATACCTTTTGAATTAATAGTTGTAACATTTTTCCCATCACTATGGAACCAAAATGCAGGTGGATGCCCAGCTCTAACTAGTTTAATTTTTCCATCTTTTTCTATTGATAGAAAAGTAATAGTCAGAAATAAATCCTTCCTTAAATTTTTTGAAAAATATTTTTTAAGATTAATTATGATTTCTTTTACATCAATAAAATAATCTAAAAGTAAATGTAATATTGATTGAAGACGAACCATATAAATTGCAGCCGCCATACCTTTACCACTAATATCTCCAACGGCAATGTAAATTTTTTCATTTTTGTTTATTACATCGAAATAATCGCCGCCAACTTCTCTTGCTGGTTCGTAATATGATGATATATCAAACTTGAAAATTTTAACTGTGTGTTTTGGAATTAATTTACTTTGAATTTTGCGAGCAACATCAAGTTCACCTTTGGCGCTTAGTTTATCAGCTAATTCAAAAGCTAATAGTAAATTCAAAATGAGAAAAGATAAAATTAGATATGTTTCGGATGGTTCAATGTTGCCCAATATAAAAAATAAAAGAGAAGCTAAATAAAAAATTCTTCTAGCTGGATTTAATTTTAAAATAAAAGCATTAAAAAGGGATCTTAAAAAAATAGCTCCACGAATTAATCTATTTCTATGAATTTCATTTTTAGGTATATCCTGAGCAAAAAATTCATAGACTTCACCAGCTTCTTTTTTAATTAATCTTTCAATTTCATCGTGTGTTAAATCACTTGTGTAAAGCTCAAAAATTCTTTTAATGGGATTTGAATTATTCACATTATTTTTTTTCTAATTTAGACGCTAAAATAAGATAATTGTTCGAAAGAAAAATAAGCTAGTCTAATCTTTCAAGACGACTTCGTAAATGTCTTTCTGAAATTCCTAAAATACGTGCGGCTGCACTTTTATTCCCGTTGGTTCTTGATAAAGCTTCGTTAATCATTGCTTTTTCAAACTCTTTCATTTTAGTTTCATAATTATCATCTAAATTATAAGGATCAAAAACTTTGTTCGAATTATTTTGATTGAAATTAATTGGTAATTCATTTTTTGAAATATATTCATCTCTTGAAAGAACAACGGCACGTTCAACAATATTCTCTAGTTCTCTAATATTGCCCGGATAATCATATTTAATTAATTGGTCAACAGCTTCTTTTGTAAAACCCTTTATGCTTTTATTATTTTCTTTGTTATACTTTTCTAAAAAATAATTTAGTAAAATTGGAATATCATCTTTTCTTTTTCGCAAAGGGGGTAAATTTATAGTTACAACATTTAACCTATAAAAAAGATCTTCACGGAATTCTTTATTTTTAATCATCTCTTCTAAATTACGATGAGTTGCCGCAATAATTCTAACATCTGAAAATAATATTGAATTACTTCCAATTCTTTGAAACTCGCCAAATTGAATTGTCCTTAAAAGTTTAACTTGAACCGAAAGAGGAATATCGCCAACTTCGTCAATAAAAATAGTACCGCCATTTGCTTCTTCAAATTTTCCTATTCTTGTATTTATTGCACCGGTAAATGAACCTTTTTCATGTCCGAATAATTCACTTTCAATTAAATTTTCTGAAAGTGATGCAACATTAACAGTGATAAAAGGTTTTTCCTTTCTATTACTTGTAAAATGAATTGCCTTTGCAATCAATTCTTTTCCAGTTCCACTTTCACCACGAATAAGAACAGTTGTTTTAGCTTGAGCAACCCTAGCAGCGGTACTTAAAACATCTTGCATCAATAAACTTTTAGTAATTATGGAATCAAACTTGAATTTTTCAGTTAATGCATTTTTTAACAATTTGTTTTCTGAAATCAAATTTCTGCGTTCTTTTAATCTCATTAAAATTGATTCAAGTTGGTCGAGATCAATTGGTTTTGTTAAAAAATCATATGCACCGGCTTTCATTAATTCTACTGCATTTTCAATTGTTCCAAATGCAGTCATTACTACAACATCAATTTCAGGATTTACTTCTTTAATTTTTTTTAATGTAGTTAATCCATCCCAACCAGGCATTTTGTAATCTGTAAAAGTTATATCAATATTATTTACTTTAACTTTTTGAATGGCATCTTCTCCATTGTTTGAGGTTATAATCTTAAATCCTCTTTTGGATAAAAAAGTTTTAAGTGATTGTACTTGTGATTCTTCATCATCTATAATCAAAATTGTTAGCTCAGACATTTTTAACCTCAACTACTTTTGGCAAAATTAATGTGAATGTTGTTCCATTATTTATTTTACTTGTTACGTTTATTAATCCATTGTGCTCATTTATGATTTTCTGGACTATGCTTAATCCTAAACCATTCCCATTATTTTTTGTAGTAAAATAAATATTAAAAATTTTATCTAATATATCTTCTTGAATTCCTTTTCCTGTGTCAGAAAATTTTATTTCAATTTTGTTGTCAATTTCGTGTGCAAAAACTGATATAGTTCCGTTGTTATTAACAGCATCAATTGAATTTTCAATTAAGTTTATAAATACTTGTTTTATTTGAAACTTATCCCATTTCACTTGAGTATCTTTATTCAATTGAATATTAAATAAAATATTTTTTTCATTAAAAATATTTTGATACTGCAATTTTAGTTGCATGAAAAATTCTTTTAATGAAAAGCTTTCAGTGTTAATTGGCAATGGACGAGCAAACTTTAGAAAGCTTTCAATAATTGAATTTATTCTTTTTACTTCTTTGTAAACAATTTTTGTGAGTTGTTTAAATTCATTTTCGTTTTCATTGACAGTAAAATCTTTACCAATTTGCTGTGTAATAGTTGCAATTGCATTTAACGGATTTCTGATTTCATGAGCTACGGAAGATGACAAATCACTTAAAGCAGATAATTGTTGATTCCTAATATTTTGCTTCTCTATAATTTTTTGGTGTGTAATATCCTTAATAACAAAAATAAATTTATTGCTTATTGCCTCATCGTTAAAAATTGTTTTGGAAATGAGCAAAAATTTTGTTTGATCATTAATTGAAATTTCTTTTTCAAGTATAGTGAAATCAATTTTGATTAAATCAACAAAAAAAGAATTAAAATTTAACTCAAGTTCATATTTGTCTTTAGAATTAAATAATTCAAGTGCAGAATTATTTACCGCCTCGATATTTAATTTGTTTGAAAAAAGAATAATTGAATCACTTACATTATCAAATATGTTCTTGAAATATGTTTCAATAGATCTAAATTTTTTAGATAGTGAATCATAATTCTGACGAATGAATAAAAAACTAAATGTGATAACTCCAAATACCAATAAAAAGATACTTTGAATAATTGTCCTGTTAATTATTTTTTGTGCTATTTGATCTAATGGTTCTGTAGATAAGCCAAGTCTTATAATTCCAAGTTTAGAATTGTTTATAATTAATGCATTTACAGATTCGAAAACTGAAATAGAATCTGTTTCAAATATTCGAGAATAAAATTTTTCTTCGTTAAACGACTTTTGTAAAAATGATGAAGAATTTAAATCATCAAGGTCTTTAAAGTTTCCCGAAGCGGCGATAATTCCATTTTCATTTTGAAAAATAAGGTAAATAATATTTTTATTTTGTGTGAACTTTTTTAATAATGGACCAAAACCAGATTCCTTTCTTAATTCAACTAATTTATTTGCATCAATATTAATTACAATGGCACTTCTATCTTTAGCAGCAACTGCTACAACATAACGATAAGAATTACTTAATTGTGATTCTTTTATTCCAATTTGTAATGTGTCAACTTCACCATTAAAAATTTCTTTTAATATTTCTTTAGACTTATTTTGAAAAGTTTGTTCAAATTTAGAAAGCGGATGACTGGAAAATAATCTTGAACCATTTTTTGAAAAAACATTAATCCTGAATAATTCATTTTCTTTTGCTATTTGTGTGAGCTTGCTGTTTGTTAATAAATTATTCTCATAAAGATATTTTATAAAAATGGCGTTATTCAAAAGTCGTTGGTTAATTTCGCTTTTTATTAGGTTATAAGATTTTATTGCATCGTTCGAAGAAATTAATATAGCATCAAGTAAAGTATGACTTTGATTTTCCATTAATTTGTTTATTTCTTTTTTACTTTGATTGTATTCAAGTAATGCAGAAATTAATACAATAAGTGAAGTCAATAAAAATATTGATAAAACTATTTTGGGTTGAATTAAAAATTTGTTAAAAACTCTTTTCATTTTATAATAAATACTACTTAAGTTGAAAATAATAAGATAAGATAGAATAAAATAGTTAAAACTGATAACCTAAATTTATTCCGAAAGTTGTGTTTTTGTAATTAAACCAATAACTGTTTGAATTATTATTTATTGACTGAAAGTTTAATGAAAGGTTTAAATTACTTTCATTTAGGAAATCAAATGTAAATGCTTTGGAAATTGAAATACCAAATATTGTTTGTTTGTCTGTTCTCATTTTATTTAAAAAATAGTTTTCAGAATCCTCATAAACACCTTGAGTAGGATAGTACTTTTTATTTAAATAGTAACCTAAACGCAATTGCCAGTCTTCCATAAAGATTTGAGTTAATTCAACAGCATAAAAATTACCTTGCAAATTTGCAGGATCGTCAAATATTGCAGATTCATCTCCATAAATTACATTTAATTCTTTGTTAGTATCAGAAATTTTATTAAATATTGTTTTGTTCGCATATTGAAAAGCTAAACCTGTTGTTTCCGTAACTGATTGGGCAATTCTTACGTATGAGGATAGATTCACAAGTGAATTAATATTTTGATCAGTATAAAATTCTTTGTGTAAAACGTTGTTAGAATCTAAATAAGTATAATAGCCACTTTGTGTTGGATTTAAATATTTTTTAAAGTTAAAAGAACCCCCCAGAAATAATGTAGTCCCATTCTCAAGGCTTTTTGAAATTTTATAGTTTAGTGTAAGTTTTATATTATTAAGTATTTTTATTTCATCATAAGTATTATATGAAAGAAGAGGGTTTATATTAATATTAAAAAAATCATTAGTAAGATTTCTACTATAAAAAACATATATATTCTTAAAGTCAAAATATGTATAAACATCTTTTCCAATTCTTTGTTCAGCAACAACTCCTAATGAAGTTACAGAATCATTTTTAGTAAATGCTAATTGATGCCAGTAAAAATTTCTTTCTGGTATTTTAATAAGATTTATATAACTACCATAATAACTTAATTCATATTCATTCATATTATTTGAAATTGTAAAATCATAAGTAGATACAAGCGATTCAATTGGTATTGGAGATTGAAATGGGTTATTGTTGTATTGTTGATTTGTGTTAATTCCAAAACTCAATTGAGCATTAATTTGTGAAACCATTAAAGCTGATACGAAAATTATAAAGTTTATTTTTTTCATTTTTATTCCTATGTTGATAAAAAACGGGTTTCAATTTTTGAAACCCGCTTGTTAATTACGATTATTTTTTCCTTCCGTTCATCATACCGTGGCCAGATCCTTGCATTCCAGTTTGATTTTGTGTTGGATCACCATTTGAATTATTCATCATATTTCTATTGCCCATGCCATTTCCACCTTTGCCATTTTTTGTCATACCTTTTCCAACATTATCATTAATACCATCTCCGTTCAAATCGATAAATTTATTCATATGAAATTTATGACCTTTAAAATCTGGATCAATTCCATTTGGAATCCCATCACCATCTTGATCTGGAGCGTTGTCATTATATCCATCACCATTTTTATCAACAAAGTTTTTCCCATGGTGATTTGGTTGATTTGGGTTTGTCGGTTGTGTTGGTTGATTTGGCTTAGTAGGTTGTGTTGTTTGAGCAAAATTTGTTGTATAAGCTACAAAGCTAATTAAAGCAAATATAAATAATAACTTTTTCATTTTTTGATCTCCTTATGTTATTTCCTTTATGTTACATTAATTTTTATGCCAAAAAAATAATTCATTTTAATTAAAAAATAACAGGAAAAATTTTATGTCCTTTATGATCTTTCAATTATGTCGGATTGTAACGACTAAAATGTCGAACAATTTTCCCTTTAATAAAACTTCTTTTGATTAAGTGATTAACCTTTTCTATTTTTGAACGAAATAAAAAGGAAATTTGGTCTTTTTGACTAATTAAAAATTATGATCTGGAAAATAATTTTATTCGTATTAATGACATTTGTAATAATTGCTGGAATAACATTTCCAATAGTACCACAACCAAAAGTTTGGTATGAATTCCCAATAATTCCTGGACTTGAAGAAAAAGCAAAAATTATTTTCTTTCACGTTCCTACTGCATGGCTTTCTGTTATAGCATTTTTAATGGCTATGATTTATGGAATAAAATATTTAAGAAAAAGGAATATAGATGATGATATAAAATCTTTTGCTTCCTTACAATTGGGGATGATGTTCACAATTCTTGCAACTATTACAGGTTCGATTTGGGCTAAATTTACTTGGGGTTCTTTTTGGCATTGGGATCCACGCGAAACAAGTATTTTTATTTTATTATTAATTTATGGTTCTTTATTAGCTCTTCGTTCAGCTATTGATAACGAAGATAAACGTGCAAGTCTTTCAGCGGTTTATTCTATTATTGCATTTTTAACAGTTCCTTTTTTTATTTTTATAATGCCTAGAATTATGGTTGGGCTGCATCCTGGTTCTTTAGAACTTGATCCCGATACAGGAAAGGTAATCCAGGGAACAAATCCCGTTGTTGATTTTAAAATGAATGCAAATATGAGAATTGTTTTCTTTATATCATTGTTTACTTTTACTATTCTCTATTTCTGGATGTATCAACTAAGATATAAAGCATTAATTATTAAAGATAAAATTTCAAAAAAAATTATTTGAGGTTAACTTGGAAAATGGATTAATAGGATTCTTTGAAAAAAATTCAATTTATATTGTTATGTTTATTATTCTTGTTGTTTGGATTGGAATTTTTCTATTTATGTTTAGAACGGACAAACATTTAAAAGATATTGAAAAAGAACTTCAATCAAGTTCTTCAAAAGGAAAGGAGAATTAATATGAAAAATAAATATCTATTCGGTGGTGCTATTATTGTGGTTTTTCTTGGTGTAATGATCTTCTTGTTTACTCAAACAAATATTCAATACGAAAGTAATTTTGAAAAAGTTGCAGAATCGGGAAAAACAATTAAAGCAACAGGGGTTTGGGTTAAAGAAAAAAAATATGAATATGATAAAGTTAATGATCTTTTTACTTTTTATATGAAAGATTCACAAGGCAAAGAAATGTGTGTAAAGTATCATGGCTCTATTCCTAATAATTTTGAATCATCAACAAGTGTAGTAGTAACTGGTAAATATGAAAATGGAATTTTCAAAGCACACGAAATTTTAACTAAATGCCCTTCAAAATATCAAGAACAAAAAGTCGGGAAAGCTAATTCATAATTAGCAGATTGGAGAACAAATGATTGGTAATATAATTTTAACATTAGCATTCCTAACGGGAGTGTTTTCAGTAATTATGTATTTTCTAACTTTCAAAGGTTATCAAAATACATTATCTTTTGCACGAATGAGCTATCATGTAACAGCCATTTTAGTTATGGCGGCTTCAGCTTTTTTACTCCATGCAATTTTAACCCATCAATTTCAATATAAATATGTTTATGATTATAGTGGTACAGACCTACCTTTAGGATTATTAATGTCCACTTTTTATGCTGGGCAAGAAGGTAGTTTTATGCTTTGGACTTTATTCACATCAATTATTGGGTTAATACTTTTAGATTATACTTCCAAAAGAGGTGATTTAGAATATCGAGTAATGATGATTTTCACATTGGTTTTAGCATTTTTGCTTGTCATGGTTTCTCCATTATTGAAATCTCCTTTCCAATATATTTGGATTGAAAAAGATTTTATTGATCTGAAAAATATTAATCAAGCTTTTTTAACATTACCAGCATTACAGAATTTTTTCTTCAGCGATCCCGGCTCAAATAAAAGTTTCGTTCAAATGAGTAAAGAAGTTTATGCAATTTTACAGGCTAATAATATTTCGATAAATGATTTTATTATTCAGGGGAAAGGGTTAAATCCACTTCTTCAAAATTTTTGGATGCAAATTCATCCACCAATTTTATTTGTTGGTTTTGCTCTTTCTGCTGTTCCATTTTCTTTTGCAATGGCAGCAATCATTAAAAATGAATATAAAGATTGGGTTAAACAATCCTTACCTTGGCTTTTAGTTTCAATGTGTGTATTAGGTTTAGCAATTATGCTGGGTGGTTATTGGGCATATAGTATTTTAGGATGGGGTGGCTATTGGGGTTGGGATCCTGTCGAAAATTCTTCTTTAGTTCCATGGATTGTTGGTGTTGCTTCTATTCACACAATGCTGATTCAAAAAAGAACTCAAGATAAAGATGGTGCAAGTAGATTTGTTAAAACAAATTTAATTTTAAGTGTAATGACTTTTGTGCTTGTTCTATACAGTACTTTTTTAACAAGAAGTGGAATTTTAGGTGATGCTTCGGTTCATTCTTTTGTTGATCCTGGAATGACAGTCTATCTTTTCTTAGTTATTTTTCTTGCAACTTTTGCTTTGATGGGTATTGGTGGAATTATTTATAGATGGGAATATTTAACGAAAAATTTTTCTTTTGAAGAAAATGTTTTATCAAAAGAACTTGCATTATTCACTGGTGCTGTTGTTTTAATTGCTTCTTCAATAATTATCATTGCTGGTACTTCTGCTCCAATTTTTGGTACTACTGTTCAAACAAGTTTTTACAACGAACTTAATTTGCCAATAGCAATAATTATTGGTTTGGTAAATGGATTAAGTATTTTATTAAAATGGAAATCAACTGAAAAAAATTATTTGTGGAAAAACCTAAGAATTCATCTTTTACTTGCTTTTATTTTTACTTTGATTGTTTGGTTAATTGGGAGCGTATTAAATTTAATGTTACTTATACTTACATTTTCATCTTCTTTTGCATTATTCATTAATTCAGAGATTGCCTACAAAATTTTCAAAGGTAAAAAACGATATCTCGGTGCTTATGTTGCTCATATTGGGATTGCATTATTTTTGGTTGGTGTAATTGCAACAGCTGGTAATACTAAGAAACAAAAAGTTGATCTGGTAAAAGGTGATAAGATTAGTGTACTTGGGCATGAATTAATATTTACTGGATATGAACCTTTTGATAATGGTAAAAAATATCGTTTTAATGTAAAAATTAATAAAGGTTCTTCTGAAAAAATTATTTCTCCTGTAATGTTTATAGCAGATTTTAATAACAGTTTAATGAGGGAACCTGATATTTTAGTTGGATTAACAAAAGATTTTTATATTGAACCACTTGGTTATGATGACGGCTCAAATTCTACAAATGGAACAAAAGTATCAATGAAAAAAGGTTCATCTTATAATTTTAACGGGAAAGAAATTATTTTTTCTCAATTCAAATTGCCTGAAGACATGTCTTCAATGATGAGTGGTGGAAAATTTAAAATTGGTGTAGATTTATTGATTAAGGCAAACGGAAAAGAATATAAAATTGAGCCATTTATGGAAAATTCTGGAAATGGACCAGAATATCATTCTGCTGAATTAAAAGATTTAGATTTAGCTGTTTCAATAAATTCAATGAATGCATCCAATGGCGAAGTTGAATTAGTATTTTCATCTATTTCTGGTGAAAATTTTGCGAATTCTACACCAAAAGAAATATTAAGTATTGAAGCTAGTGTCAAACCATTTATTTCATTAATTTGGTTAGGAGTTATTGTTTTAGTTATTGGATTTAGTATTTCAGCATATAGACGTTCTAAGGAATCTCAGATACAAGAAAATAATTAATCTTAATATATATAACTAAATTCTTAAATCGGTAAATGGTTTTTAATTTACCGATTTTTTTTATCTTAAAATTCTTAAGTAATTCAAATTTATAAGTAAAACCTAAGCAAATTACCCCCAAAAGTTAGTTAGATGTAAAAAAATTAAGGGAAAGTTGGTAAATTTTTTGACTCATTTTTTGCTCTAATTTCATTATGATACATCTTTCTTCCAGCTTAACTTTAAAAACCTCTAAAACAAAGTAAAATCGAAATAAATTTTGGCATTTCTGTTGACTTACCAACCCCAAGGTAAATTAATTTTATTATTAAACGAGAGGAGAAACGTGAAAACACGTTCTACAATATTAAGAGTATCATTAACAATTATACTCTTATTTGTTTTTTCTTTTGCCACCTTTTCTCAAAAATCAGCAGGTGTGAAAAAGGTAACAGATTATACTAGTATAGCAAAAGTTACTTCATATACAAATGGTGTTAATATTTCTTACACAAATCCCTATTCAAATTCATCGCAAACATCATTTGCCGGTGCATTTGATGGAACATTAAATTCTCATTCAACAAAATTTTATTGTATTGATTTATCTCATAATTTGGCAATTAATGAAGACTATTGGGATGAAGGTACAACACCATCAGAAATAACTTATATTTTGAATAATTACTATCCTTATAAAACTGGTTATGCTGGTGCATTAAATGATATTAACAAAGAAGCAGCTTCAATCCAAGCTGCAATTTGGCATTTTAGCGATGGTGTTGATGCTAATACTATTTCAGATGCAACAATTAAAAACAGAGCAATCCAAATTATCGCTGATGCTAATGCAAATCATAACAATATTGTCCCGGTACAATCATTACAATTTATTCCTGCTTCTTTCAACTTACCACAGGGAACTCCTGCAAGTTTTAAAGTAAAAGCTCTTGATATAAATGGCAATCCTGTTGCTGGTGTTACTGTTAATATTTCAAGTAATATAGGAGTATTAAGTTCTACTTCTGAAGTTACAAATGCAATGGGTGAAACTCCGGTAGTAACATTAACAAGCAATATTGTTGGAACAGCAACACTTTCTGCTTCTGCTTTGGTTGTTATTCCTCAAGGAACAAAATATGTTCATAAATTAAATCCAAACGGAAAACAAAAATTAGTTCTTGCAACTCCTCAATCAGATACTAAACAAATTACGGCAAATGTTAACTGGTATGCTAATTCTAATAATAATGTAGTTGTAAAAACAACAGACGAAGAACTTTGTGCAGAAAATAATGATCATGTTACTTATACAATAGGTCATTTAATTACTGAGGAATTATCAAATGGGGATGTTAGGGTTAAAATTATAGTCTCAAAATCATTGAACGACAATACATACGGAACAAATAAAATTGGCTGGTCAAATCATACTTTCGACCATTTAATTAAGAGTGACAAGGCTCAGTTTTTATTTAAAGATGCAAATGGAAATAAAGTTTTAGAATTTATTCTTGATTATATGAGTGCAACATCTACATATCCTTCAGGTTATGGTACTCAAGGTGTTTCAGGAAATGATGGCAGTATGATTTTTGGAAGTTCTGCTAACATTTTGGATTACAACACTTCGTTGAACAGAAATTTTAATGAATTTGGTTACATACTAACTTCAAATTCTCCGGCAACTGATGCTAATTATACTCCAAATCCAAGTTATCCTAACTGGATTTTTGATATGATTTATGAGGTAACGATAAAAGGTTCTGCATTTGGTTCAGTAGGTTTTGGATCTGTTGAAATTCCATCAATGCATCATTCACCGAATAAATTAAATTTTAATAATGCAATCTATCCTGTAAAATGTAATGCTAAAGCATCTATCGGTAATAAAGTTTGGGAAGATTTAGATAAAGATGGAATACAAGATAGTAATGAACCTGGAATTCAAGGTGTAACAGTAATTTTATTTGATTGCAATAACAATCAAATAGCTCAAACAACAACAAACGCTAATGGTGAATATAATTTCACAAACTTGGCACCAGGAAGTTATTACGTTAAATTTGTAACACCATCAGGAATGGTCACAACTTTGAAAGATCAAGGCAGTGATGATGAAAAAGACAGCGATGCAGATGTAATAACAGGTAAAACAACTTGCACTGATTTATTAGCAGGCGAAAATGATTTATCATGGGATGCAGGATTTTATATAGAATGTAAAAATAAAATAGGTGATTATGTATGGCATGACAAAAATTTAAATGGAATTCAAGATTCTGGTGAACCAGGTATTACAGGTGTTGTAGTTGAATTATTGCAAGGCTCAAATGTAATTGCAACTACATCGACAGATGCAAATGGAAAATATGAATTTAACAATTTAGCAAATGGAAGTTATTCAGTTAGAGTTGCAGCATCGAATTATGCAAGTGGTGGAGTATTATACAGCACTGCACAAACAAAATGGTATGCAACAACGAAAAATCAAGGAACAGATGATACAAAAGATAGCGATGCAAATAAAAACGAATCAGTAACAGTTACATTGAATTGCAACGATAACATTACTATAGATTTTGGTTTCTACAAAACATGTATTAAAATAACAAAAACAGCTGACAAGCAAACTGCACAACCTGGTGATGTAATTAATTATACATTAACAACAGAAAACTGTGGTGATGTTCAATTACACGGCGGAGTTGATATAGTTGATGCAATGTTAGGAATTAACGTTAATGTAGTCTTGAATCCTGGTCAGACACATGTAATAAACAAAGCATACACAGTTAAAGATACAAATTGTGGAAATTTAGTAAACAATGCATCTGTAACAGGTCATCCTGTTGATGGCTCTGCAAATGTTGTTGATAACGCAAGCTTTACAGTTGTTATTAATTGTGAACAGAAAGCTGATCTAAAAGTTGAAAAAACAGTTGATAATCAAAATCCAAATTGTAATGATTTTGTTAACTTCACTGTTAAGGTTACTAATTTAGGCCCAAATACTGCTACTAATGTTGTTGTCAATGATTTATTACCTGCAGGACTTTTATTTGATTCTTACACAGCAACAAAAGGTAGTTATAATAATGTATCTGGTGTTTGGTCAGTTGGTAATATGAATAGCAATACATTTGAAACAATTACAATTAAAGTAAAAGTTGATTGTTCTTCAATGACAAGTACTTCATTTGATTTAGGCACTGCAAAAGATTTCAACTTATTTGTACTTAATGATTTAACACAACCATCTTCTGATACAGAAGGAAAAGTTGCTGTTGGTCATAATGCAAATTTAAGTGCATATAGCATTGGTGATAAATTACCTGCAAACAGCGGCGATGTTTTAATTGTAGGAAATGATTTGACTTATACAAGTGGACAAGTATATAATGGAAATGTTGTTTACGGCAACACAACTAACTTACCAATTTATGCTGTAACAATAAGTGGTGGAACTTTAAGAAAAGATAATCCAATTGATTTTACGGCTGCTGCAAATTACTTACAAACACTAACAACAACTTTAGGTGGATATACAGTTAATGGTACAACTACATTCCAATGGAGTGGTTTAACATTAACTGGTAATGATCCATTCTTAAATGTATTTGCAGTTAATGGCTCAGATTTGAGCAGTGCTAATAGTGTAACTATCAATGTTCCAAATGGTTCTGTTGTTCTTGTAAATATAAATGGAACTAATGTTAGTTGGACTGGTGGATTGGTAGTAAATGGTACAGCAATTAATAATGTGCTTTACAATTTCTATCAAGCAACTAACTTGACTATTCAAGGAATTGATGTTCGTGGCTCAATCTTAGCACCTTTTGCAAGTCTAAACTTCCCAGCAGGTGTTGTTACTGGTCAAGTTATAGTAAAGAATATGAGCGGAAGTGGACAATTCAACTTATCACCATTCCAAGGTAATATTCCTGTTGATAAAAAAATTACAAACATTGCAACTGTTACATCTTCTACAACCGATTCAAACACAAATAATAATTCTTCAAGTGTAACTATCACAGTTGGAAGTACATCAAATGGTGGAAATAATGGTGGATCTGGAAGTGGTAGTGGATCAGGCAGTGGAAGCGGTTCAGGAAGTGGTAGTGGATCAGGTTCTGGTTCATGGACAAGTGTTTGTTCATTCGGTCAAGGTGAAATCATCTATACAATTTACGCTGATGGTTCTACATTATACGCTGGTACAATGGGTGGAAAAGTTTACAAATCAACTAATACTGGTCAAACATGGATGTTAATCAACAATGGTTTGAATGTAAACTTAATTTGGGCTTTTGTAAATCATAATAATAAAATTTATGCCGCTACTGAAAATGGTGTTTACATGTTTAATGGTTCAAATTGGACTTTAGTTGGCTTGAATGGTAAAGATGTTCATACTTTACATTCTAAAAATGGAATTTTATATGCTGGTACTTGGGGTTATGGTGTTTTCTCTTCAAGTGATAACGGTTCTACTTGGAATGAATTTAACAATGGATTAGGAGCTTTCTTAACAGTTCAAGCTTTAACATCTTACAATAATACAATCTTTGCTGGAACAATTGGTGGTGGATTATATAAATCTGTAAATGGTGGTGATTGGACAAAAGCTCTTTGTGGTTATCAATTAATATGGTCTCTTGCTTCAAAGAGTGGTTACATCTTCGCTGGAACTTATGGTGATGGTATTTACAGATCTACTGATGGTGGATTAAACTTTACAAAACTTGCTTCTTCTCCTGTAGCTTTCGTTTATTCAATTGCAGTTGATGGCAGTGGTAAAGTTTACGTAAGTTCAGTTGCTAATGGTGTATTTGTTTCTAATGACAATGGCGATACTTGGGCAGCAGTTGGATTAAGTGGTAGCAATGTTAGCAGCTTAGTTGTATCTCCAAATTCTGGTGATGTTTATGCTGGTACAAAAGATGGTGTAATGTATAAAATATCTGGAAATCAAAACACAACTGATGTTAATGATATTAATGGAATACCAACTGAATTCAATTTATCACAAAATTATCCAAATCCATTTAATCCATCTACAACAATTGAATTTGCAGTAAAAGAATCTGGAAATTATTCACTAAAAGTTTATGATATGTTAGGTCAGGAAGTTGCTACTTTAGTTAATAACAATATCAATGCTGGTACATATAAAGTAAGCTTTGATGCAAGTAAATTATCAAGTGGAATTTATATTTACAGATTAGTTGGTAATAATGTAAATCTCATAAAGAAAATGATACTTACAAAATAGAAAGATATTTTCTCTCCCCTAAAAATCCCGGCTATTGTAGTCGGGATTTTTTTTTTATTTATAATTTATTATTTTGCATTAAAAAGTGAGGGATGTATGAAAAAGTATTTTATATTCATTCTTGCTTTTACTTTCCAAATTGTCATAGCTCAAATTTCAAATACTAAATTTCAAATCTCATCTGAATCAAAGATTAATTATGTTGAACTAAACTCGAATAATATTAAACTATATCTGCAAAATATTGGAAACACAAAAAATTACACAGGAGCAGGTGGTGGTTATTGGAATATACTTAATGATCAAGTAATAGTTTATGATCATGGTCCATGGATAATTGGGAAAATAGATAATAAAGTTCATCTTGCATTAGTTCAATGGTATAGAAATTACGAATCATCCGTTTACTCACCTGGTCCAATAATTAATAATAAACCAGCAATGATAGAAAAACCTGCTGATTCACTTAAATATAGGATTTATAAAATTTCGAAAAATGATTTTACATCAAAAGATTATTTAGAGTGGCCAAAGGAATTTGGAGCTCCAATAAAAAATGATGGTAAACCAAAATTATATGGTGATCAAACAACATGGTGTGTTTATAATTCACTTGATCCTTCAACATCGTATCGTAATGAATGGAATATTAAAAAAGATTCATTACCAATTATGCCAATTGAAATTCAACAACTTGTTTATTCAAGAAAGGGAAGTAATATCACAGATGATGATCTTTATGCTAATGTGGTTTTTTATGAATATACAATTATAAATAAAGGATCTAAACCAATTGATTCAACATATTTTTCTTTTTGGGCTGATATAGATTTTTCTAGTGGAATTAATAATTTCCCAGCTTGCGATTCAACTTTGGATTTAGCTTATCTTTGGTCGAATAAAACTTTAGAGCAACCAGCTGTTGGAGTTACTCTTCTATATGGTCCAACAATTTCAAAAATAGGTTCTAAGGCATTTTTCAAAGGGAAAGAAATTACTAATAAATCTAATTTAAAATTATCTTCAGTTCATGGAATAATTGAGAACTCAAGTTCTATACAAGAACCAGGCAAACCAGCTTCTTCAAGAAATGAGGCATGGAATATAGCTAAAGGGTTATTTGTAGATGGTAATAAAATGATTGATCCAACAAATAATAAATCAACAAAATTTATGTTTAATGGTGATCCAATTTCAAACAAAGGTTGGTTATTTAATTCAAATTCTGGAGGTGAAGCAGGTTTTAATTTATTTACTGGACCATTTAATCTTGCCCCAAATGATACACAATGGGTTATGCTTGCTTTAGTTCCAGCAAATGGAAAGGATTATAAAGAAAGTATTTCTAAATTGAGAAATAAAGTTAAGTTGTTAAAATCTATTCAGTACGATTCATTAGCATTTGGAAATAAAAGTGTTGTTGTAAATGTTGAAAGTGAAAATATAATACCAGATGAATTTGATCTAAAGCAAAATTATCCAAATCCATTTAATCCATCTACAACAATTGAATTTGCAGTAAAAGAATCTGGAAATTATTCACTCAAAGTTTATGATATGTTAGGACAAGAAGTAGCAACATTAATTAATAATAACATTAATGCTGGAACATATAAAGTAAAATTCGATGCAAGTAAATTATCAAGTGGAATTTATATTTACAGATTAGTTGGTAATAATGTAAATCTTACAAAGAAAATGATACTTACAAAATAGTAAATATCTCCTCTCTCTTAAAAATCCCGACTATTTTTTTAATCGGGATTTTTTGTTTTTAAACTTTATTATTGATTTGAACAAAACTAACTTAGTAATGACAAAAAAATATTTTTGAGTACAAAAGTGAAAAATCAAATCGTATTATTACTAATTATTTTTTCTTCATTCATAATTGCTCAAAATAAAATTGGAAGTGTAAAATTTGGCCTTTATAATCCTTCTGCAACTGATAATGGTTTTATAATTGGTTACGAAGGTGGTTGGTTTATTGATAATAATTTTCTTGTTGGTTGGAGTGTTGATTGGTTTCATAAAAATTATACAGATTCAAAATTGGTGAAAGAGTACAATGATTTTTACGGAACGATTTATAGCAGTCTGAACGAAGTACGTGCAAAAACAAATTTACACTCGATACCTTTAATGGGCATAATAAATGGTAATTGGTATATAGCAAATAAAACAAAAGCATTTGTAACAGCAGCGGCTGGAATAAATCCAATTTTTATTTTTTACAGAAACTATGAAAATCCAGATAATGATGAATTTCAAGCTGCAATTGATTTTGCGTGGAGAGTTGGCACTGGTGTAATTTATGAAATCGGGGAAAATTCAGATTCATTTTTAGAATTAACTTATCACAATTCTAATCCAAGTTGGGAATTTGAAGTGAAAGATGCTGTAACTGGAAAACGAAAAGTATTAGAAAGAAAGTTTGAGATGAGTGGAATTATTTTTCGTTTAGGGTTTCGTTTTTACTTTTAATTATTTTATGGTTAATATGGAACGTACTTCAATTAATCTATTTGAAGAGAGCGTTAAAAAATTTTCAAACAATCCATTAGTTTGGGAAAAAAATAAAGACAAATATGAAAGTACTTCTTATGCTGAAACAAAAAAATGAGTTACAAAATTGCGGTTGGATTAATGTCTTTAGGTTTACAAAAAGGGGAAAGAATTTGATTAATTACCAAAAGGATTAATTCTATTTTCAAAATTTGGAAGATAAAATTCTGGGCTATCCATTTCTTGAATCCAACCATTATGCAAACCATACTTTTCAAGCAGTTGAACTGCTTTTTCATATTCACGATACCTTATTTTCCTATTTAGTAAAATAAAATTGTGTGCTTTATTTGTTGGAAAATATTGTGACATTAAAGAAATATGAACATTTGGATTTAATTCTTCTGCAATAAACTTGAAAACCATTTCAGATTCAGATAAATCATTTGGTAAAACTAAATGACGAATAATTAAACCATGAACTACAATATTACCATCATAAATTAATTTATCACCGACTTGTCTATGCATTTCTTTTAATGCTTCTTTAGCATAATCGAAATAATTTGGAGTGAATGAATATTTTCTTGCATTTAGATTATCACCATATTTTAAATCAGGTAAATAAATGTCAATTACACCATCAAATAATTTCAACATTTCAACAGAATCAAATCCATTTGAATTATAAATTATAGGTAACTGCAAGCCTTTTTGCTTAGCAATATAAATTGCTTTTAATATTTGTGGAGAAAAATGAGTAGGCGAAACTAAGCCAATATTATGACAATTTTGATTTTGAAGTTCAATCATTATGTCGGCCAGCTTTTCGCAAGTAATTTCATTCTTTATTTCTTCTTTCCAGTTTTGACTAATTTCAAAATTTTGACAATACAAACATTTCATATTACAATTACCGAAGAAAATATTTCCTGCCCCATTAATTCCTGATAATACTGGCTCTTCTCCAAAATGAGCAGTATATGAAGAAACAATTGGTCTCAAACCACTTTGACAAAATCCAGTATTTAATTTATAACGATCTACTTTGCAATCACGTGGGCAAACATTGCAATTGTGAAGAAGTTGAAATGCTTTATTTATTCGTTCAAGAAATTGATTGTCCGATAATTTTGTGTATGATGCTTTACAGTTCATAGTTTAATACAATTTTTTATAACTAAACTTATTCATCTTTTTATCGATAATTTAAATGTAAATTAAAAAAGTAACAAACAAAAAAAAGGAGGAATTATGGCACTTATTACTTGGGGTGATTCATATTCAGTGAAAGTAAAAGTAATTGATAATCAACACCAAAAATTAGTTGGTATAATTAATACTCTTCACGATGCAATGAAAGAAGGTAAAGGGAAAGAAGCTATTGGTAAAGTATTAAAAGAATTAGTTGATTATACAGTTTATCATTTTTCTTTTGAAGAAAAATTATTTGATAAATATGGTTACCCTGATGCTAAAATTCATGCAAAACAACATAATGATTTAGTTCAAAGCGTTAAAAAATATGTATCTGATTTTGAATCAGGCAAAGGTGTTTTACCAATGGAAGTAATGAATTTTTTGAGAGATTGGTTGCTAAAACATATTTCCGGAGATGATAAAAAATATAGTCCATTTTTTAATTCGAAGGGATTGTCTTAAAGTTTTTCTATAAAATACATAAAATAATCTCCCTTATATGGCTCGTTGTAATTTTAACGAGTCATTCTTTTACAAACTTTTCAATGCTTTTAAATTCACTTCAATTGTTTTATCCAGATCTTCTTTTGTATGTTCTGTAGAAATAAACATTGCTTCAAATTGTGCTGGCGGAAAATAAATCCCTTGATTCAGCATTTCATGAAAATATTTTGCAAAAAGTTTTGTATCAGATTTAACGGCAGAATTATAATCAACCACAGGTTCTTCTGTAAAAAACAAAGTCATCATCGAGCCAACGCGATTCAACTGATAATTTTTTCCAATTGATTTTATACCAGATTTAATTCCATCTTCAAGATATTTCCCTTTCTCTTCAAGTTGAGTATAAATTTCCGGATGATTTTTGATTTGATTTAATGCGGCTAAACCGGCATTCATTGCAAGCGGATTACCACTTAACGTTCCAGCTTGATAAACTGGTCCGCTCGGAGAAACCATTTCCATGATTTCTTTTTTGCCGCCATAAGCACCAACGGGCAAACCACCGCCTATAATTTTACCGAATGTTGTCAAGTCGGGAGTGATTCCAAGAATTTCCTGCGCCCCGCCTTTTGCCAAACGGAATCCTGTCATCACTTCATCGAATATCAACACAATATTTTCATTAGAGCAAATTTCACGAAGCTCTTTTATAAATGAATCGTTTGAGCGAACTGTTCCCATGTTACCAACAACAGGTTCAATTATTACAGCAGCAATTTCATTTTTATTTGCTTGAATTAATTTTTTAACAGATTCGATATTGTTGAAATCTGCAATCAAAGTATCTGCGGCATTTCCTTTTGTAACTCCTGGAGAAGTTGGAACTCCAAATGTCAATGCACCGCTGCCAGCTTTAATCAAAAAGAAATCTCCATGACCATGATAGCATCCTTCGAACTTGATAATTTTTTCTTTACCTGTAAATCCGCGTGCTGCGCGAACTGCACTCATCGTAGCTTCCGTTCCGCTGTTTACCATTCTTACCATTTCAACTGATGGAACTAATTCAGTGATTAACTTAGCCATCTGAACTTCAATTTCTGTTGGAGCGCCGAAACTTGTTCCATTCTCAATTGCATTTAATAAAGCTTTTTTGATGAATGATGGATTGTGTCCGAATAAATGTGGTCCCCAGCTTCCTATGTAATCAATGTATTCATTGCCGTCGACATCATAGAATTTTGAACCACTTCCTCGTTGAACGAATATCGGATTTCCGCCAACAGACTTGAAAGCACGAACAGGGGAATTAACTCCACCTGGGATAATTTTTTTTGCTTCTTCAAATAACGATTTACTTTTTTCTGTATTCATATTGACCCATAAAATATTTTAGACAACACTTTTTAACTTCGATTTTTTTAACCACACAAAAATACCGAAAACAAATAAAATTAATGAGTTAATTACAATTGATATTCTTATTCCAAAATGCTCTGCAAGCATTCCAATCCACAATGCACCGAGTGGATAAAGTGCAAAAAAACTAAATGTATAAAAACTCAAAATGCGTCCGCGAAATTTTTCTTCAACATTTGTTTGAATCAAACCATTTGACAGGTTGAACATAAGAATGATTGTTCCGCCAATTAATACAAGCATAACAATAGATTCAACAAAGCTTTGAGCAAATGAGAATAATAAAATTAAAATCGGCAGAATGATTGTGCTTGCCGATAAATATTTTCCACGTATGATATATTTATGAATTGAAGCAATAATGATTGCAAAAGTAACAGCTCCAAAGCCACGGGCAGATTGAAGAAAACCATTTGTTGTTGAATCACCATGTAAAATTTTTACTGCCCAAGCAGGAAACAGAGTGACCAAACTCATTCCAAAAAAACTTAATACAGATGTAATTGAAACAATCGTCAGCAACAAATTATTTTTCTTGAGATAGCTGAAGCCTTCTTTGATTTCGTTGATTACCGATTTTTTTTCAGAAATATTTTTTTGTTGTTTTAAATTCATTTTAAGTAAATTAATTATAACCGCCAAAAATGAAATTCCGTTGATTGTAAAACACCAGGCAGGACCAAACAAGGCATAAACAATTCCTGCAATTGCAGGACCGAGTGCTGTTGCAGTATTAAACATAGTTGAGTTCAATGCAATTGCATTTGTTAAATCTTCTTTTTCGACAAGTTCATTCACAAAAGCATGGCGTGCAGTTGCATCGAATGAATTACCAATACCAAGCAGAAATGAAATCGCAATTATCATTTCAGGTTGAATAATTTTTGTAAATGTCAATCCAGCTAAAAGAAATGCTATCAACATCATCCAGAGTTGTGTTAAGATAATTATTTTCTTTCTTGGATATCTGTCGGCTATAACTCCGCTGTAAAAAGTGAAAAGCCATGCAGGAATTCCAGCAGCAAAACCAACATAACCAAGATATGCAGGCGAGTGAGTTAGCTCGAAAACAAAAAATGCAAGTGCAGTAGATTGCATCCATGAACCAAAAAGGGAAATCATTTGTCCCCAAAACCAGAGACGATAATTCCTGTATTTTAATGCAGAAAAAGTTTGGTTTAATCCAAACTTTTTCTGTGAAATATTATTCTGAATTTCGCTTCCAGTAATTTCTGTTTGCATGAAAATTATTTTAGAAGTTTAGCAACATCTTTTGCGAAGTAAGTTAAAATCATATCAGCGCCAGCACGTTTAATTGCAATTAAAGATTCCATCATAACTCTTTGTTCATCAATCCAACCAAGTTTTCCAGCAGCTTTAATCATTGCATATTCACCGCTAACCTGATAAGCAGCTGTAGGCATACCAAATTTTTCTTTAACGCGAAAGATTATATCGAGATAAGGGCCAGCTGGTTTAACCATAATCATATCAGCACCTTCTTCAATATCACTTTCAGCTTCTCGAATTGCTTCATCTGAATTAGCAACATCCATTTGATGAGAGCGGCGATCTCCAAACGCTGGTGCAGATTCAGCAGCATCACGGAAAGGTCCGTAATAACCAGAAGCATATTTAACCGCATAACTTAAAATTGGAATTTCTTCAAAACCATTTTCATCAAGTGCTTTTCTTATCACAGCAACTCGACCATCCATCATATCAGAAGGAGCAATAATATCAGCTCCAGCTTGTGCATGTGTAACTGCTTCTTTTGCAAGCAGTTCAATAGTTGGATCATTTAAAATCCTTTCACCATCTAAAATTCCACAATGACCATGTGAAGTATATTCACACATGCAAACATCAGTAATTACTAAAAGATTTTTGACTTCTTTTTTAATTGCACGAACTGCACGCTGAATAATTCCATTTGGATCATAAGCACCACTGCCAACTTCGTCTTTATGTTCTGGTATTCCGAACAAAATAATAGCTGGAATTCCAAGTTGGACAAGTTCTTTGCATTCTTCAACCACAACATCAATCGACATTTGAAAAACACCCGGCATTGAACGAACTTCATTCTTTACTTTTTCTCCGGGGACAACAAACAGCGGATAAATCAAATCATTCTTTGTCAATACTGTTTCGCGAACCATATCACGAACGATTGGATTGTACCTTAATCTGCGTAAACGCTTTGTTGGAAAGCCAATCATAGAAACCTCTTTTTTAATTGAAAATTGATAATTGCAAATTGCTAATTAATTTATAATTCATTTGATTCTTTTAATTTTTTTAAAATCGAAATTAAAAGACGAATTATTTGAGAGCATTCATCTGATAATTTTATAAAATCTGATTCAGATACTACTCCAGTTTTATTTAATATCTTTAGCCAGTACTCAGTTTCTTTTGCTTCTTTTAGAGCAATGGATAATTTATTTATGAAATCTTTTTTAGATACTGCTTCCTGCGATTCAGAAACATTTGCTCCAATTGATGTCCCACTTCGTAGTAATTGTCGCAATAAATCTTTCAACAAGAAATCTTTTTTTACAGAATCCAAATAGTATTTTGTAATATCAACAGCGAATTCAAAACTTTTAGTAAGAATCGGATTCCCATAACCAACTTGTTTTTCAAATACTTTCATAATTATCAATTTGCAATTATCAATTTGCAATTATTTTATTATAGTTTATTTCCGAATTCTTGATGCAGTCTCCGACAGAAATTCCACCACGGTAATTTCCGCTTAGGATTATTCCTTTATTCTCACGTTCAAATTTGTCAAAATAGTTTTCATGTTCAATGTAACCAATATTGTATTGCGGAATTGCTTTTTGCCAATGTTTATATTCAATCAAAATTGGATCGCCAATAATTTTCATCGTTTCATGAAATTCTTTGATTACAATTTCAACAAGTTTTTCATTTCCCATTTCAAATAAATGAGGTGAACGAGCACCACCTACAAATAAAGTGAATGCTGCTTTGTCATCATCACAACGATTTGGAAAAATTGCAGAACTCCAGATTGCACCAAGATAATTTTTCTTTTCTTTTGATGGAATTAAATATCCAAAGCCATCAAGCGGTGTTTCGACTTGTGATTTTTTGTAACCTAAATAAAGAACCATAACCGGCGGATAATAAATTTCATTTGCATGACTTTGAAATTCTTTATCAATCGGTGTGAATAATTTTTCTGCTGCATAAACTGGTATAGTTGAAATAATATAATCAACAACTAATTCTTTTAATTCACCATTTTGTGAATAATTAATTTTCCATTTTTCATTTTGCTTTTCAACTTTTTGTGCAACAGCATTCAGTAAAATATTTTCTTTCATTGTATCAGCAATAGCAATTGCAAAACTTTGCATTCCATTTACAAACGAAAACATTTTTGCATTTTGCTTTGATTGTTCAGCACGCTGTTTTCTTTCTTTCGCACCTTTTATCATTCCTTTTATCAATCCGCCGTAAACTTCTTCGAGCCGATATAATTTTGGGAAAGCTGATTTCACACTTAACTTATTCGGATCACCTGCAAAAACTCCGCTTACAAAAGGATCAATTGCATAATCAAGAAATTCCTGTCCAAGTCTTCTTCTTACAAAATCAGACATACTTTGATAATAACCATCTGCTGATTTACCGATGAATGGTTCGGCAAACAATCTTAGTTTTGCTTTAGTGGAAAATAATTTTGTGCTTAAGAATGCTGGTGGAGAAGTTGGCAGTGCATGCAAAGTATCATTTCTTAAAATATATCTTTTGTTGGCAGAATCACTTGCATAAACCATTTCATTTGCAAAGCCAATATCATCAACAATCTGGCGAATTATTGGGGTTGTTTCCAATCCGCTGTTTGGGCCAAAATCAATTTGAAATCCATCTTTGCGAATTGTTTGCATTGAACCGCCGACATAATTTTCTTTTTCAAGAACAACAAAATCAAAATTATTTTTTTTAAGCCAGTATGCTGTTGATAATCCTGAGATGCCAGCACCGAGAACTGCAACTTTTTTCATATTAATTCAATCCACGATTTTTTAACAAAGCATCAACTTTAGGTTCACGGCCACGAAACTGTTTGTATAATTCCATCGGTTCGATAGTGCCAGATTTTTCTAAAAGAGTTCTGAATTTTTTTGCAGTTTCTTTATCAAATAAACTTGTTTCTTCAAATGCTGCAAAAGCGTCAGCATCTAATACCGCAGCCCAAATGTATCCATAATATCCAGAAGAATATCCATCACCACTAAAGATGTGCAAAAAATTTGTGCTTTGGTAACGTGATTCAATTTCAGGAATTAAACCAATTTTATTTAAAACATTTTTTTCAAATGAAATTACATCTTGCTCTGTTGTATCAGTTAGTGTATGCCAATACATATCAAGAAAAGATGCTGCTAAATATTCTACCGTTTCAAACCCTTGATTAAATAATTTTGCATTTTCAATTTTTTGAATTAATTCATCTGGCATTGGCTCATTAGTTTGATAATGTTTTGCATACATTTTTAATACTTGTGGATGGGTAGCCCAGTTTTCCATTATTTGTGAAGGAAGCTCAACAAAATCAATTGGAACACGTTTACCATTTGGATAAACTGTAACATTTAATAAACTATGAAGTGCATGTCCAAATTCATGGAATAAAGTATTCACTTCATCTAAACTTAATAAAGCTGGTTTATCAGTTGTAGGTTTTGAAAAATTACCGCAATTTGTTACTAAAGGTGTAATAAATTTATTATTTATATTTGATTGATCACGAAAACTACTGCACCAAGCACCACTTTCTTTTGAGTCACGTGGGAAATAATCTGTGTAAAGAATTCCAACATGCTTTCCATTTGATTCTTTAACTTCAAAAACTTTTACATCAGGATGGTAAGTTTCAATATCATTTCTTTCAACAAATTGTAAACCATATAATTTATTAGCAACATCAAAAACTCCAGAAATAACATTTTCTAATTTGAAATAAGGACGTAACATTGATTCATCGAGATCATACTTTTCTTTTTTAACTTTTTCTGCATAGTACCACCAATCCCAAGGTTGCAATTTAAAGTTGTTTCCTTCTTTATAAATTAATTTTTGCATTTCATCAGCTTCAGATTTTGCTTTTTTAATTGCAGGAATCCAAAGATCATTTAAGAATTTAAAAACAGTTTCAGGATTTTTAGCCATGTTTTTTTCAAGCTTGAAATCGGCATGGGTTTTAAAACCTAAAAGATTTGCCCGTTCAACTCTTAACGAAGCAATTTTTCTTAAAATATTTTTTGTATCAAATTCATTGTTATTATTACCACGATTGATGTAAGCTTTGAAAAGTTTTTCACGTAATTCGCGTTTAGGAGAATATTGTAAAAATGGAGTCCAGCTTGCTCTTTGAAGTGTAAATGCCCATTTGCCATCAAGACCTTTTGATTTTGCAGTTTCGAATGCACCTTGTATTACTGTTTCAGGTAAACCAATAAGATCATCTTTGTTCTCAATTACAAGCCCAATTGAATTTGTTTCTTTTAAAATATATTCTCCAAATTTTACAGTGAGTACGGAAAGTTCTTCGTTTATTTTTCTAAATCTTTCTTTTTGTTCACCAGTTAGATTAACACCGCCGCGAACAAAATCTGAATAATAATTTTCAAGTAGAAGTTTTTCTTCAGATGTTAAATTCAATTTTTCTCTTTGCAAATAGATTGATTTTATTTTTTCAAAAAGTTTTTCATTTAACTTAATGTCATCATTATGTTTAGCAAGTTTAGGTGCTATAACTTGATTAATCTTTTGCATCTCATCATTTGTAATAGTATTGTTAAGATTATAAAATACATTTGCAACTTTTGTAAGTAACTCACCACTTTTTTCTAATTCAACAATTGTATTTTGAAATGTAGGTGTTTCTTTGCTATCAATAATTTTTTGAATTTCATCTTTATGCTGTTTCATTCCTTCTTCAAAAGCTGGAAGGAAATCTTCAATTTTTATTTGACTAAATGGTGGAGTATTAAAAGGGGTGTTCCAAACTTTAAAAAATGGATTATTCATATTCTTCTCTTGTGCTTTACTAATTGTTAACAATAAAATTATTACTATTAAAAAATATTTTACTTTCATTTTACACCTTGAATTTATTTAAGTTCATTCATTACAAGTTCATAAAGTGCATCAACAAAAATATCAGAATCATTTAGTCCATTCATGACAATATAATTTTCAATACCAGATTTTTCAGCAATGTGCCTGTATTCTATATTTAGTTCGTATAAAGTTTCAACGTGATCTGATACAAAACTAATTGGAATGACTAATAAATGTTTTTTGTTTTCTGTTGCCAATTTTTCAATCATTTTATCAGTTGAGGGTTCAAGCCATTTCATTGGTCCAACTTTGCTTTGAAAACATATATTAAATTCATGCGAGTAGTTTCTTGCTTTCATAACGGCATTAATTGTTTCTTTAATTTGATGCGAGTAAGGATCACCTTTCTTTACTAAACTTATTGGTGTTCCATGGGCACTAAAAACAAGTTGAACATCTTTCTTAATTTGATCATCAAAAAGTTCTAATGATTCATCTATTCTTGCGTTGATAGCTTCGATATATTTTTTATTTGTGTGGTAGTTATGGATTTTTAAAACGTCTTTATTAACATAATAATATCTGAACCATTCATTGAAAGAAGAACCTGTTGTAGTAATCGAGTAGTGTGGGTACAGAGGAAGTAATATTACTTTCTTGAAATTTCCCTTTTGAATTTCATTAGCTACATCTTTGATTAATGGATTCCAATAACGCATAGCTGTAAAAACAAAAATATCATCTGAATGTGATTTAAGTTTCTTTTGAAGTTTTTCTCTTTGAATTTCTGTCCAATAATTTATTGGGGAATTTCCGCCTATTAGTTTATACTCTTCTCTAACTTTTTTTGATCTTAAACTTGATATTAGTTTAGCAAATAATTTTTGACCAATTGGAATTTTAAAAATATCAGGATCACAAAATAGATTGAATAAAAAAGATTGTACTGCATCTAAAGAATCTGGTCCGCCTAAGTTTAAAAGTACGACGGCAGTTTTATTATTAGCCATAAATAATTATCTTTCTTACAAAAAAATTAAAATGTCATGAAAAAATTATTAGTAAAAGTATTAATCTTAATTATTGTTTTTACAGCTTGTTCATCTCAACCACCAAGCATTAGAGTATTAAACAGAAGAAGCAACAAAGCTAATGTTCAAATCAAAACAGCAAATAACAACACGATTAATATTAATGATGTAGAGCCAAATCAAACAACATCCTATCAAGAAATTGAAGAAGGATACCATCAAGCAACTGCAACAATACAAAATGAAAAAGCATCACCATATATTTACTTTACAACAGTAAAAGAGAGAAAATATACAATTGTTGTGTTAGATGGAGCTACTCCTTATCTACGTGTTGATGATGATGGACCTAAATAATTAAACTGTTCGGGAAAATTTTGCATTACTCTTTTCTAAATAGGCATCAAAGTTCATAGCAATATTTCTAATCATTAATCTTCCCATTTCAGTTACTTTAATTTTTTGATTGGAAATTTTTAACAGTCCATCATCAACAAATTCATTTAAATGAATTAAAGATCTATTAAAATAATCTTCAAAATGAATGTTAAATTTATTTTCAACTTCGTTAAAGTCCAATTCGAAGTCGCACATAATTTTTGTAATAACATATCTTCTTAATAAATCATCATCTGTTAAATAAACTCCTTTTTCAACTGGAAATATTCCATTAGATAACATTTCAAAATAATCTTTTTCTTTTTTAACATTTTGTGCATAGCATCTACCAATTTGACTTATGCTAGTAATTCCCATTGCATATAAATCAGTTCCAGCATGTGTACTATAACCTTGAAAATTTCTGTACAATTTCTTTTCATTAAGAGCAATTGACAATTCATCATTTGGTTTTGCAAAATGATCCATACCAATAAACACATAGCCGGCAGAAGTAAGTTTTTGTATTGTCATCTTTAAGATTTCAAGTTTTTCTTCCGGTTTAGGTAAATCTTCTGCTTTTATTAATTCCATATGTTTTTTGAGCCAAGGGACATGTGCATAATTAAATACTGCAATTCTATCGGGAGAAATATCAATTATTGCATCAACAGTTTTTTCAAATGATTTTAAAGATTGGTGTGGAAGTCCATAAATTAAATCTAAGTTCATACTGTGAAATTTTAATTCACGAACCCAATTAATTACTTCGCGAGTCATTTCTTCCGGTTGAATTCTATTCACTGCTTTTTGAACTTGTTCATTAAAATCCTGAACGCCCATGGAGATTCTATTAAATCCAGTAGATCTTAAAGCTTCCAAATGTTCTTTAGTTAAGCCACGTGGATCAATTTCACAACCTTGTTCAGCGTTTTGATCAACTTTAAAATTATCATTGATATAATTTTTAAAGTCAATAATTTCATCTGGATTTAAATGAGTTGGAGTTCCACCACCCCAATGAATTTGTACTACATTCCGATCATTCTTTAAATAAGTTCTTAGTAAATCAATTTCATCTTTCAGATAATCGGTATATTTTTTTATTCGGTCTCTGTTTCTTGAAATTATCATATTACAGCCGCAGAAGTAACAAAGTGTATCGCAAAAAGGAATATGAAAGTAAAGTGATAAATCTGGAGGATTGAGTTCGTTATTAGTTCTTATAATTTCATCTAGAAACTTTTCTGATGTGAATGAATTATTAAACTGTGGGGCAGTAGGGTAACTTGTATAACGTGGACCGGGTCGGTCATATTTTTTTATTAAATCTAAATTTATCTCAAACATAATTGTTATACCTTATGAAAAATTTTACTTTCTTTTTTAACAACTTCAACTAAATATTTTGCTTTCGATGGATTAACATCTGGTAAAATTCCATGTCCTAAATTAAAAATATGTCCGCTTCCAAAACCATACGAAGATAAAATATTTTTTGTTTCTTCTTTAATTTTTTCATCGTCAGCATAGAGAATAGTAGGATCTAAATTACCTTGCAGTGCAACTTTATCACCAATTTTATTTCGAACTTCACCCAAGTTCATTGTCCAATCTAAACCAATAACATCAGCGCCAGATGTTGCAAGTTTATCTAAAAGAAAATGAACCCCTTTTGCAAACACAATAATTGGTTCGTCATTTCTATTAATTTTTGAAATTACTTTTTGAATATACTGCAATGAAAACTCATTAAAATCATTCGGTGATAAAATTCCGCCCCAAGTATCAAATATCTGAACTGCATTGACACCAGCTTCGATTTTAGCAGATAAATAATCAGCAACATTATCAGAAATTAAATCTAAAAGTTTATGAGCAGCTTTTGGTTGATTGTAAATAAATTTTTTTATTTCAGAAAAATTTTTTGAACCACCACCTTCAACCATGTAAGTCATTAATGTCCATGGCGAACCAGAAAATCCAATTAATGGAACACGATTATTTAATTCTTTTTTTGTTAAAGAAACTGCATTGAGTACGTAATTTAAATCTTGTGTTGGATCTATTTTTTTAAGTTTATCAATTTGATCAATATTTCTAATCGGGTCATAAAGTTTTGGTCCTTTTGATTCAATCATTTCAAGAGTCATTCCCATAGCTTCTGGAATTACAAGTATATCCGAAAAAATTATCGCAGCGTCAACACCAATAATATCAACGGGTTGTATTGTGACTTCAGCAGCAAGTTCGGGAGTTTTACACATAGTTAAAAAATCAGCTTTTTCTCTTACAGCACGATACTCACGTAAATATCTTCCAGCTTGTCGCATAATCCAAATAGGTGTTCTTTCAATAGGTAATTTTTTACAAGCTCTTAAAAAGAGATCATTTTTTAAAGATGTCAAATATCCTCCATTAAACAATATTTTTTTGAAGTTTATAAAACTTGATTATTGCTTCTGCTAAAAAATCTAAAGAATAATTTTGGGGAACAACGTTAACATTCAACTCATAATTATTGATTGCTTTTTCAGTTGTTTTACCAATTGCACAAATAATTTTTTTATTAAAGAATTTGTCAATATCATCTATTTCAAAAACAGTTAAAAAGTACTTAAATGAAGATGGACTTGTAAATGCATAAATATCTATTGTATTTAGTTCAGTTTCACTAATAATATTTTTTATTTCATAGTTAGGAACAACATCATAAATATTGATAGAATCAACAATAGCTCCAAATTTTTCTAAAGCATTTTTTAATTCATTTGTAGCAAGTTTAGAAGTCGGAATTAAAAAATATTTTCCTTTGACATTTATTTTAGAAAAATAAGTGATTAAACCTTCGGCACTGAAATTATCAGGAATAATGTTAACAGATAAATTTAATTCTGCACATTTTTTTGATGTTGCATCACCAATAGCAACTATAATTTTATTGGTTATTAATTTTTTTTCTTGAGTCAAAAAGTCAGCAAATACTTCAACAGAATTTTTTGAGGTAAATATAATGTAATCAAACTTTTCAAATTTGTTCTTTAATTCATTATAAATTTCATCGCTAATTAATGATTTTATCTTTATTGTTGGCATATAAAAAATCTTATTACAATAATTTTCAAGTGATAAAAAATTAGCTGTAATTTCTTCTTTACTTTTTGTAATAAAAATATTTGAGTTTTCTAACGTTTTCAATTTTATTTATTATAAATTTCTTTAAGAATAATAGAAGCCCCAGCTTTCAATAGTTGATTAGCTAATTTTTCTCCAACTTTTTCAGGGTCTTTTTTTGAGCCACGAATTTTTTTACGAAATGTCATTGAACCATCAAGTGAAACAACAACAGCATCTAAATACAAACCATTTCTCTTCAACTCAGCATAAGCACCAATTGGCACTTGGCAACCGCCTTCCAATTTTTTTAATAAAGCCCTTTCAGCTCTAACCTCAACAAAAGTTTTTTCATCATTAATTGATTCTAAAATTTTCTGAGCAAAAAAATTATCTTCTTTTATTTCAATTCCTAATGCACCTTGCCCAACCGCAGGTAAAATTTCTTTTATTGGAATGTATGATGAAATGTATTTAGATAGTTTTAGTCTTTCAACTCCAGCTCTTGCAAGAATAATTGCATCCCAATCTGATTCTAAAAATTTTTTAATTCTTGTAGGAACATTACCTCTTAATTCCACAGTTTTAACATCAGGACGTATATGCAAAAGTTGAGCTTTTCTTCTTAAGGAACCAGTTGCAACAATTGCATTCTCTTTTAATGAAGAAATTGTTGTTTTATTTTTCTTTGATATTAAAACATCTTCAACGGGATGACGTTTAGTGACCGCAGTTAAAATTAGTCCTTTCGGAATTTCGGTCTGTAAGTCTTTCAAGCTATGAACGGCAATATCAATATTTCCAACTAATAATTCCTTTTCCAATTCTTTTGTGAATAAACCTTTATCACCAATTTTAGAAAGTGCTACATCTAAAATTTTATCACCTTTAGTATTAATTATTTTTATTTCAACAAAAAGGTTTTTGTTTTTTCTTTCTAATTCATTCTTTACAAAGTTTGCCTGCCAAAGTGCAAGCTCGCTTCCGCGTGAACCAATGATTAATTTATTTATTTTCATTATGATTTGAAGTATTATGATCTAAGTATTTATCTAAATTAAAAAGTTGTTTTAACACTAAAGCGTTAGACGAAGCTTCATTTACGTTGAAACCTTTTTCAGCAATTTCTCTCAATTTAATTGTTGGATTGTGAAGTAAACGGCCAACCATTCGACGAGTCATATCTTCAATTTTTAAGAAATCTTCATCAGAAATTTTGTTTTTAATTTTTTGTAATTCATCATTTCTAATTTCTTCAAAAAAAGTTCTTATTGCTTTAATTGTAGGAACAATATCTAACGTATTATACCAACTGAAAAAATTCGTCATCTCTTCAATAATCATTTTTTCAATTAAGGGGATTTGTTCTTTTCTTTTTTGAAGATTTTGTTCTACAATTACTTTAAGTGAATCCATATCATGATAAAAAACATTTTCAATATCTCGTACTTTAGGGTCAATATCTCTTGGAACTGCAATATCCATCAAGACGAGTAATGAACCTTTTCTTTTCTTGATAGCATTTTTAACATCATCAAAAGATAAAATAAAATCATTTGAACTTGTAGCACTAATAATAATATCAAAATCATGGAGATGTTCAGTTAAAAATTGAAAAGGTACAATTTCTCCATGAACTTTTTCAGCTAATTTTTCTGCACGTTCAAGAGTTCTGTTTGAAATAGCGATTCTTTTAATGCCTCTATCTTTTAAGTGAATTGCAGCTAATTCACCAGTTTCGCCGGCACCAATTACTAATGCAGATTTTTTATTCAAGTTAGAAAAAATCTTCTCAACAACTTGAACCGCTGCATAACTAACTGTAACAGCACCTTCACCAATCGCTGTTTCATTAATTGCTCTTTTCCCAACTTTTATTGCAGTGTCAAAAATTCTTTGCGAAATAGTTCCAGTTAATCCTATATCACTTGAAATTTCAAATGCTTCTTTTACTTGTCCTAAAATTTGACTGTCACCAATAATCATCGAGTCAATTCCACTTGCAACAGAAAAAAGATGTTTTACAGCACCGCAAGAAAAATATGTTTTGAAATATTCATCTTTTATTTCATTTAATTTTTTTAGTAAAATTAATTCATAAATGATAGGTTTGTTATTCAAAGAATTAGAATTTGGAAAGCCAAAAATCTCTGTTCTGTTACAAGTCGATAAAATAACTGGCTCATCTAAATAATGTTTAATTGCATTAAGTGAATTAATTATTTCATCATGATTTAGATGTAACGCTTCTCTAATTTCGAGTGGAGAAGTATGATGATTTAAAGAAATTCCGATAAAATTCATTTTATTTCTTTCTCAATAAAAAGAATGGAATGTCTTTGCAAAAGTATTTGTAATTATTAAAGAAAGAATAGCAAATGAATAACCTACTAATGTGTAATAAATAATATTTTTGCCAGTTAATTCAGTAAAATATTTTTTAAAAATTACAAATACATATACACACCAAACTAATATTGTTCCAATCAATTTAGCATCCAAAAAATTAAAATTTGGAAATGCATCAGGCAGCCAAACTATGCCAACTATTATTGCCATAGACAATAAAACAAATCCAATTATTGTAGAATAAATATTCAATTTCTCGAGTGTTTCTAAGCTAGGTAATCGTTCAAATAAAATCCCAAATTTGTTTGAACGTAAATTTTTATAAAGTAATAAATATAAAAAACCATAAACAGCTGATATAGTAAAACTTGAATAACCTAAAATTGCACCAAAAACATGTAAACCTAATAATCTATTTCTTAGAATTTCTGGTACAGAAAAATTATTTGGAATAAAAATGGAAGAAATAGTTTGGAAAATAAAAGAGAATAAAATTATAAATGAACCAGTCATTCTAATGTCGGTTATTAATTCAAGAATGAAATAAGAAAAAGCAATTGAAAAAGAAATTATAGAAAAAATTTCAAATTTATTAGTAATTGGAGGGTGATCAAATTCTATCATCCTAAACATTAAATATAATATATGTGTCAACAAACCAATAAAAAGAATTACTCTTTTTGAATTTGAAAGTATTGCTTTCGGTTTGTAAAAATCAAAAATGTAAATAATTAATGTAAAAAAATAGAGCAGAGGGAGAACTATATTTAGGAAATTAATTGTGAGTAACATAAATAACTTATTTTGTGCTGAACAAAAATAAGTAATATTTAATCTACTTGCTTAAAATAAGAAGTGGTCAATGAGCAAATTCTATTCTGTTAAAGTGGTCATTATACAACTTAGTTATTGAATCTAATTTTTCATTTTTCATAGAAAGACTTTTAGCCTTTTTAAAATATTCATAAGATTTATATTTATCACAAAATGCCCATAAAATAGCTAGGGTAATATAAAAATCAAATGAATTTTCATTTAATTTCTCTTGACTTTCAATTAAAGGTATTAACTCGGGGCAAGGGCAATCATCTTTTGCTACATCGGTATTAAAAATAATAGTTATATCTTTCTTGCTTACTTCATAAAATAAATCAAGTGCTTTTAAGGTTTTGCCAATTTGTGTATATGAGACTATTAATTTCTTTTTCAATTTATCATTATTAGGATGATCATTTATAGCTATTTCAAATTGTTCAACTGCAGCTAAAAAATTTCTTACCATAAAGTATTGATTACCTAACATTTCATGCATAATTCTACTCGATTATTTTAAAGGTTGCCCAAATTGGGCAACCCTAAAATAATAAATTATTGTGGATTAGGACCAGTAACGAATGAATATGTCTTAATATCTGTTGCTGGATTAAACCAGCTTGGAATACCATTATTTTTCATCCAATCATAGTTCATAATATTAACACCATATAATAATGATTTTACATCATAACCTAATACTTTTAATACAGCGGCAACATTTGCAGATGTTTGTCCAGTGTAACAGTAAACTACTATTGTTTTGTTAGTTGGTAAAGTTTTTAAATATGTTGATAATTTCAAATCTGCTTTTGGTGTATATTGAATTGCTCCAGGTAAATGACCTTTATCGTAATCAGTTTTACCCCAGTAGTTAACAATATAATAATTAGATAAAGCACCTGTAACTGTATTCCAAGCTATTTTAATATCACCAAAAGGATCAGCTGATGAAAGTAAGGTGTTAATTCTGGCTTCAAGTATTTCTTTACCTGTTGTTTTACCAGTATTTAATGTTGGTAAATTACCAGCAGCTGCTTTTTCTGTTGGTGTAGTTACAAAGTTGGTATAATTATTACCATTACCAGAGCCTTGATTCCAGGATGATGAACATGAAGCATTCCAGGAAGACATTCCATATTTTAAACTTGATACATTATTGTAACCTAACAATCTTAATAATGCTGTAGCGTAAGCCGCAGTTTGACCAGAATAGCATGCGATTACAATTTTTTCATAAGATGTTGCATTAGCAAGTCCTTTCATATAAGTTACTATATTCTTTAGATCGACTCTTACAGCTCCTTTAATGTGTCCTTTGGTTTCATAATCTGTCTGTGAACGAATATCAATTACATGAACTTTATCAGGTTTTGTTAATAAATCTGTATTTAGCTGGTCGGCAGTTGTAATAGCTGGTGCAGCTGTATTTAAATAATCACCATTTGCTTCTAAGTATTCAGCTAAAACTTGTGCTTCATTAATTTGTTGTGTTGGTTCAGTTGGGTTTTCATCTTTTTTGCAACCAACAAAAAGTATTGGTAATACTAATAAAAGATAAAATAACTTACGCATGTTCATAATTTTTACTCCTTGTTTTTAATTTGTTATTTCACTTCCCATTTACTTGGTAGTTTTCCATCAACTGTAATAGGAGAAGTTGCAGTTACTTCCCAAGCTTGTAGTTCATTTTTGAATAAATATAGTTCTTTGTTTCTGTAACTTCCGTCAGGATTTTTAATTATATGACAAGCATCATAACATGGTTTGCCGTTGGCTACTTGTGTTCTGCTTGTCCATTTTTGAATATTATGAGGTGTAGCATATTTGAATGTTGGTCTTACAGCAAAATTAGAAAGATTTGCAACCCCATAATTTTGCCAGCTATCGGGTGCCATTAAAGATCTTCTTAACACTGCATACTTAAAAGGTTTAATATCTGGAATAGGATTCATGCCAATTTTATAACCTAAGTAAGAAGGGATTCTAGCACCTTCACCACCTATATGACAACTTCCACAATTATTATAATCTTGTGAATGACAAGTATTACATGAGAAAGTATTTAAATGTGTAGTATGATAAATATTTTTATTTTCCAATCCTTTATGGCAATCTGTACATTCAGGCATTTGAGGCATTTTATATCTTTGGTCATAAATTTTTCCATCACCATGAACTTCATCAGTTTTATGGCAACTCATGCATGTAAAACCACGTCTTGTCAAATGAATATCTGGAACTGTTCCAGCAGCTTGACCAAAATATGCATGTCCACCACGACTTGAATGACAAGTAACACAATGATCTCTCATATCAGGTTTTACAAATTGATGGCCACTTATTAAACCACCACCACCAGCGGGTGGTCTATTAACATGGCAATCACCACAACCAGCATGGCATTTAGCACAATTTTTTTCGTAACCTTCTTTCATTTTATCGGATAACATATTATAACCAGTTGGGATATTTTCTAAACCGCTTCTTAGACAAACCATTGATTTTTGTCCCCAACCTTGTTCATGTAAACTATTCTTAGCTTTCAAATAAACATCTGTATGACAACTCGCACATTTTTTTTCAGCTTGTGTTGATGGTTTCTTAATAAAATTATTTGAATGAGCTTTGTTTTTATCATCAGTTCCATCGATTCCATTATGACAAGCTGTGCAAGGCATTTTTCCATGAACTTCTTTTTTAAATTCTTGATATCCAGCACCAGATAAATAGACTCTGTCATAAGGTTCGTAATGAGGTGTTTCGCCACCGCAACCATGCGATGCACCCCCTTCATCCGGTGGATCTGGAGTATAAACTTTTTTCAACATTTCATAGTTTGTATGGCAACCTTCACAAGAGGCAACTGATTTTTTTACTTCTGCACTTGGAGTAACAGGTTCTTCTTCTTTTTTAGTGCATGAGGAAATTAAAATTGCTGTTGAAATGGTAATTAAATAAATTAATTTTAATTTTTTCATTATAAATCCATTTTTTTGCAATAAAAGGCAAGGAAAATGCCAATAGGTTTTTACGTTAAAAAGAAGAGGAAAATGTCTATGATATGAAACGTATTGTTTCAATAAATTGATTAACTATGAAACGTAATATAAAATGAGTTGAAATATCAATAATTATGTTTCATTCAGATGAAACAAATGAAACATTATTCGTTTATGAGGTTTAATTTTTTAAGTTTTCTCCAAAGAGTTGTTCTTCCAATACCTAATACTTCAGAAACTTTGCTTCTATTCCACTGATATTTTTCTAAAAGCATTAGCATTTCTGTCCTTTCTTTAGAATTGGAGAATGGTTGAATATTAGGATTATTGTTTTTTTCAATTAAGTTAGATGGAAGTTTATTTACTTGAATTTGTTCATTTGAATTGGTTCTAACTAATGCAAACTCAATAACATTTTCTAATTCACGAACATTACCTTTCCAATCGTAATCAATTAATACATTCAAGGCTTCTGGATCAATATATTTAATTTCTTTTTTATAGATCCTGGAGTATTTATTGATAAAATGATTTATGAGTAAAGGTATATCTTCTTTTCTTTCTCTTAATGGAGGGATTTCGATTGGAATAACGTTTAACCTATAAAACAAATCTTCACGGAATTTTCCATTCTGAAGAGCAGTTTGAATATTAATATTTGTTGCGGCAATAATTCTTACATCAGTTGTTCTTGTAAGTGATTCACCAATTCTTTCAAAAGTTCCTTCCTGCAAAACTCTTAAAAGTTGAATTTGCATTTGAAGAGGCATTTCAGCAACTTCATCCAAAAAGATTGTACCTTTATCAGCGAGTTCAAATCTACCGGGTCTATCTTTTATTGCATCGGTAAATGCACCTTTTACATGTCCAAATAATTCACTTGCTAATAAATTTGGAGGGAAAACTGAACAATTAATTTTTATAAATGGTTTATCTTTTCTATTTGACAATTTTTGAATTGCATTTGCAACAAGTTCTTTTCCTGTACCAGATTCACCGTGAATAAAAACTGGTGCATCGCTAGTCGCAATTTCAGAAATAAGTTTAAATATTTCTTGCATAGCTTTGCTATGGCCAATAATTCCATGAAAATTTTGTGGTGTGTCAATTTGATTTTGAATTAATTGATATTGACTCATATCTCTAAATGTAACAATTCCACCAGTTGCAAAGTTATTTTCATCATATAAAATTGCTGAATTAAGTTTTATTGGAATTTCTTTACCATTATTATCAAAAATTTTTGACTCATAATCGAATAAATTTTTTTGGTTTCTTAAAACTAATGCTATTGGGCAATCCGATAAGCAAATTGGAGATTTGAAAATATATTTACAAAATTTTCCTAAAACATCTTCTCTTTTATGACCTGTTATTTTTTCAGCAGCTTTATTGAAAAAGTTTATTTTAAAGTCTTTATCAACTGTAAAAACACCTTCTGCAATTGAATCTAAAATTCTATCTTTCAGGTTGTCATTGATATTGGACATATTGTTTCATTGTTTCAAATTTGTTCCATCGAAATTTATAAAAAAAGCCGCTAAAGATAGCGGCTCAGAGTTAATTTGATTTTTAAAATTCTTCTCCGAAAACATTTTTCTTACCATTCATATGCTTTGAAGGATCAATAATTTTTCCTGTATCATCAACAACTCCAGTATGGCAGGTTGAACAAGCGGTTAAACTTTCAGCTTGATGCCCTGTAGGTGGTAATCCATGGCAAGTTCCGCATGCTGCTTGTGTACCATCAACTTTATTCCATTGAGGAGAAAAATTATTTCCTATAATTTTGTCATCAGTGTAAATGAAAGAATAATTAGATGTAGATTTTGAAAATTCAAAATTTCCATGGCAGTATGTGTTTGAACATTTAAATGTTGTAAAATCATATTTTGAATTTGCTGGCTGACCTTTGAAAATAACTTCAGCTTTTGGTGTTGAATCAATATGACCTTCCGATCTAAATGTTTTTGGTATAGTATGACATTCTTCACATTTAACATTTGCAGGTGCAATTTTTATTTGTGTTAGATGTAATGAATGAGCTCCAACACCAGGATCTGTAGTTGCAGTAGCATTATTTAATGCTCTTGGTGGTGCTATTAAATTAGCTTTGGTAAAATCACCATGACAAGTATTGCAAGCTTCAGGACCAGCTCCATCTTTATGACAAGTATAACATGTTGGAGACGAAGTCCCACCAGCATAAAATTCACCATGACATTTTTGGCATTCATTCATATTCCAATTCTTTGATGCAACATATTTCCCATGAAAATTTTGTGAAGTTGGATCATTAATCTGTTTATTATGAATAGTCAATGAAGGATGACAGTTTATACAACTAACTTGTGCTATTCCTCCAGCTAAGTTAGATGCATGACATTGGCGGCAACCATCAAGTTTGTTTTCACCAAGTATTTTTCCATGGAAAGAGGGAGATTGAATAACCAAAGCTTCTGTTCCATGTATACCAATTTTTGTCGGTATAGTTATATCATCTTTTAATTCACTACAGGATGAAAAAATTAAACCGACAAATAAAATTAATATGTAAATATTTTTTGCTTTCATAATCATTCCAGAAATTGAATTAATTATTTATGACAATAACCACAAAAACCTACACCTTTAATTCCATCAGGACGTGCGTTTGCATCAGTATGACAAGTGTAGCAAATAGATCCTTTATCATTATGCCAATCACCATCATCAAAAGAATTCATAAAACCTCTTATATGAGTTTTGGGATTAGTACCTTTTATACCATCATTATCAACATGACAAAGAATGCAAGTTGCATCAGCGCCTTGAACATCATGACATGATGCGCAACTTTCAATATCTCTTTTTGCTAACATTGCATGTTGACCACCACTACTTCCTACTCCCAATGTTACAAAGTTTGCCATTTTATGAGATTGTGGTACCATACCAGCTAACGCATAATCGCCGCCGGATGTATTATGGCATTCAGCACAGAAAGTTTCTGTTTGATGACATGTTTGACATTCTGTTGTTTTTCCTTTTAAGTCTATTCCATGAGTGTATCTGTAATTTAAATCATGAACACGAGTAATATTTTGTTGCTTTGTATTATCAATAAAATTATGAGGTGAATAAGGTGTAACAAAATCTTTACTTGTGTTTTTTTCATCAATCATAGTTGTTGAAATGTGACAAGATTCGCAGAAATTATTTTGATGACACATTTGGCATTCAGCATTTGCTTCTTGCGATTTGAATTTGTGAATTTTCATAAAAGATGCACTTTTATGATCTTGTGGTAATAAATTGACAGTAGAAATATGACATGTTTTGCACTCGCTTGATGCAACAGCGGTATCATTATGGCAAGAATAACATGTATTCATTGATGGTTTTGAATTTTTTGCCTCAATGCTGTAATCAACATCGGTTAATCCTTTGTGACAACTTTCGCAATTAACATTTTGATTTTCTAAGTGAATTTTATGGTTAAAAATCAACTGCGATGTTTTTTTCATCAATGGTTCATATTTATCTTGATAATGACATGTGTTGCATTGATTTTCATCATTAACATCATGGCAAGTGGCACAAACAGATTTTTCAGGTAAAAGCCTGTCTTTTAATGATGTTGATGAAGTCGCATTTGTATGGCAATCAGCACAAGCTGAAACTTCTGAATGTTTTTTGTGCGAAAATTTAATGATATCTTTATTTGATTTTTTATCAGTTAAATTATTTGAGCTGATTGCAGCTATTGTCAATAATACAACAATCATTAAGGCTACGATTGTATATAAATATTTTATTTTCATATCATTCTAAAAATTAGTATTAAACCAGTGGTTTATTTTTAAGAATACTCTAAAATCATTTTTATAAATTTTATTGTTGAAATACTGTCCCTGTAAATCAAATGACCATGTTTGCCAAGGATGTACATTTACACCGACTAATGCGGAAATGATATTATTTTTATTATCATCTTTGGAAAGTTTATATGAAGTATAAGCAACTCCAACTGAAGGTGTAATAAAACCATCTGCAAAAGTTTTAGCAGTGTAGAATGAAATATTGTCTAATTCACCAGCATAACCAAAACTTTTTCTTAAACTAAGTGTGCCGAATTTAGTAATTGCACCAACAGTTAGACGAGAAGAATTTTCATCTTCATATTTTACATTTCCAAATTTGCCGAAAAGGGAATAGTCATTGTTAATTTTATAATCTAAGCCTGCTTCATATTCTTCCGTATGTCCAAAATTAAATACTGAAAAAATTGAATTGTATCTGATTTTTGGTTCTCGCCAATTATAATAGCCAGTAATTCCCAAATCATTAGTAATCCAAAATCTTCCATTTGCTTCTACTTTTGATGGTTCAAGAAGATTTAAATCGTATTCAAAAAGAGCATTAACATCGAATCTGGTTGGTAATTCATAAGAAATTTCTCCAGAAGCAAACTTAAATTGATTTGAGTTTTGCATTATCAAAATTTTTACTGGATCTAAATCTGCATCAAGCCGTAAAGTTTCGTAACTCGTAGCTTTGAAGTTTTTATCAATATAACTTAGAGCTAGGTTGAGATGCTCAATTGGGTTGGCATCAAAACGTGCACCCATAACATAGTTTTCACTTAAATCTTTTAAGAATTCCAACTTTTGATAAGCAGGTAAATTTCCGCCATAATATGCGGTTAATGAATAATCTGAGAATTTTAATTTAAGATTGATACCATCAAACAAACCTCCTGAAACAGGCGTGAATAAAGGTTGTCTTCCAATCTTAATTGTTGCAAAATCTAAAACATCACGAGCTTCTAAATACAAATTATAAAAACGTATTCGAGGATCATTAACTAATGTATTACCCAAATTAGTTTCAAAATTAAATCTTGTTCGGAGTGATATTTTAGAATAATTAAAATTAAGATAAACCGCTTCGGTGTTACGTATATAATTTTCTGAATTCTGTAAATTATCAAAACGTTGGAATGTATAAAAAGATGAAGTGAATCTACCGTTAAAATTCTGTGCAGGTAATATTAACGGTAAAAACAAAAATATTAGAATAAATTTTTTCATTTTTTATCCTATTAAAGATTAACCTTTAGGAATTTTGTGTTCAATTTTCTTCCACATTTCATCAAACTTGAACTCTTTGTAACTTGGGCTTTCAGGATTATGGCAAGTTTTACAGAATTTTTCTTTGTCTTCGTGAATAACTAATCCTTTTTTAAATGCCTCATCTTTATTTTTCATAACGGACATTGTTTTATAACCTGAACCTGCACCATGACAGGTTTCGCATTGAACTCCATCTTCAACTTTAAATTTTGCACCGATAAGAGATTTATCGACATCATAACCAGAAGCATGGCATTTTAAACATTCTTTAGTTTCTGCAGCTTTTGTTTTAAAACCTTTTTCGGCAGCAATTTTATCTGCTTCTGGTGTTAATAATGTCTTATATGCTTGAGCATGTTTACTTTCTTGCCATATTTTTAATTGCTGACCAGCTTTTTCTGTTTTATGGCACATTCCACAGACTTGTGTCCCTTCATAACCATATGGTTGAGCTAATAAATTTGTTGGTATTATTAATGAAACTAATCCAACAAAAGTTAAAACTAAAGTTACTTTTTTAAGCATAATATCCTCCTAAGGATTTGATTAAATGATATAATTATGAATTTCAAATAACTCTTATTATAAAGTTCTGTATTAATTTAATTTATAGCAATATTTAATTTTTCATCAAGCCAGTTTTTAAGTTCAGGATCATTTTCAATTTCGTGATTAATAATTACATCTGGATTTAAACCATTTTTTTCTAAAGTTGAAGTAAATAAAAAAGTTGAATTACTAACTTTTTTTAATTCACGTTTACCAGATTTATATTCTTTCCATTCTAAAACTACTTTTCTAAAATGCTTTTCGTGATGATGACGATAAGTATGCAAGCTCATTTTTCCATCTATCCATGTTAAACTCATTGGATATTCATGAGGATGGAAAATTACAAAAAACCAATGCCAAACGACAATTGCAAGTGTTGCCAAAATTGCTTCATAAAAATGAATTAATTCGCTTACTTTGATTAACCAAACTGGAGCCCAATTACCTACTAATGTTGGGAACCATAAAAACAAACCGGTAACACCCATGACAATTGTTCCCCAAATTAAAGCCCAATATTCAGCTTTTTCTGTATAATCATATTCATCAAATTTTGGTCTTTCTTTATTAATTCTTAAATAGTAAAGAATATTGTCTCTTGCTTCAATTACATCACTCCATTTTGGAATAAGGTTAAATAAAACATCTCTACCACGTGCTGTGAATAATAAATAACCGATATGATACAATCCTGTAATTATCATTATTATTGCAGCACCGCGATGAATATATTGACGAACAGTTTCAGTCATTCCAATATTTCTTAACAATTCAGACCACCAACTATTTGGATACTTAAGTGCAAAACCAGTAATAGCTAATGTTATAAAAGAAATAAACAGTAAATAATGTTGAACCACTTCATTTTTTGTGAATCTAGGGATTGTGATATCGTTAATAAGTTTATTTCTTTTCTTTTTAACTTCATATAAGTAAATCAATAAATTATGAAGAACCATTGCCCCAATTACTGAAAAGATCAGCCAGAAATAAATATTTGATACTATACTTTCAATTTTTACAGCTTCTTTATTTTGAGTTATGTGAGAATAACTTTCTGAAAAAACTTGTGTTGCATCTTTATGACATTTTTGGCATGTTGTTTTAACATTTTCTTTGCTAACTGAAGACTCACTAAAATTTTTGGGAAGAATTTTATGAACGCCATGGCAATCAATACACATTGCAGCATCTTTATCTCCACGCATAACAGCTAAACCGTGATAACTATCCTGATAGAGTTTTGCATTTTCACCGGTGTGTCCAAAACGGCGAGCAATCATTGGGTTTTGATGACATACTATACAAGTTTGTTCTTGAAGTTTTTTTGCTTCATCTCGTTTATTCTTTGCGTTTACTGCATCAATATTATGTTCACTATGGCAATCTGAGCAAACAGGAGATTCCCTAAATCCTTTTTTGGCTCTAATCCAATGTATTGATTGGGTATATTCTTCGCTCTCTTTTTTATGACATTGTCCGCATAGTTTGGGGATATTAAATGGAGAAATTGTTGAACCTTCTTGGACTTTATTTTTAATATTATGTACATCATGGCAACTTGTGCAAGTAGGAACGTCTTTGTTCCCATTTTTTAAAAGTTTACCATGAACCGATTGAGTATAACTTGCTGCTGGATTTTTAATTCCAATATCAAATTTTTTCTGGAAATCTTTATTGTCGTGACATTTACCACAAGTTGAAGCAAGATTTTTGGGTGAAACTAAACTAAACTCTGATTTTACTTTTTGAATGTTATGTGAACCATGGCAATCCCAACACATTGCAGCTTCATCTATTCCTTCACTTAAAGAAATACCATGTATACTTTCACGATGTACTTTTGCTATTTGGCTATGACATAAATAACAATCTGCTTTTTGAGTATGTTTAACATTCTTTGGATGATTTGCTAAATTATTTGAGATATAATTATGACAATCTGCACATTGTAAGTTTTTATGAACAGAAGAAGGAAGAGTTAGTTTTACATCAACTTTCTTATGGCAAGCTAAGCAATTGTTTTTCTCGACAACCTTTCCATGATAATTATTTGCAAGTATTTTATCCGTATGACATTTATTGCAATATTCAATGACTTTTGCTGTATTATTTAAAGGTGGTTTTTTGACTTCATGATTACTATGGCATGAAACACAAGTTGGAGGATTTTTTACTTTTAATCTATGGTGAATATCGTTACTAACTGTTTTAACTTTATCATCATGGCAATTACCACAATTAACTTTTGCTAAATTTTCAGGGTGAGGTAAATTTTCAGGATCAACATCTGTATGACAACCGATACAACTTATATCTTCGTGAACTGATAAAGCAAACTTTTTACCATCAACAAAAAGGGAAATTATTTTACCATTCTTTTTTTTCGTTAAAGTGTTATCACTATGGCAGTCTAAACAAACTTGATCATCTGTACTTTGTGAATATGTTTTTATTGATAAAAGGAGTATTAAAAAATAAATTATTTTCTTCATAAGAACCTATAATGAAAAGATACAATATTATCGTCTTTAATCCATAATTATTTAGACAAAAGATAAATAAGATAAAAGACTTACTTATCCTTTCTTAAAATATTTAGATATTTTTAATTTTCCAAAAACAACTTGTATTTTATTTATTAAAAAATTCTCCAGTAATTAAATACCAGTTTTTTTCATCTAAATCTTGAAGTTCACCCCAAACTAATTCATCAGATTTGGATTCATCTTTTAATATTTCTTTCATCTCTTTGATAAATTTATCGATTTCATCTTGATAAAAATCAACTGCATTTTTACCAATTTTAAGTTGAAGTAATTCTGTATCCAATTTATCCGCATCAATAATGCAAATCCAATTTTTTTCATAAACAGAATAATTTAATGAATGTAAATCTTCTTTTAATTCGTAATTTATTTTTGACACTACACCTGAAACAGGTGAGTTGAACTTAACAACACGATTATTTTGCTTAATTGAGAATATTGGTTGGCCTTTAATGGCATTCATACCAAGATTTGGAAATTCGATATCATCAATTTCACCAATTAATTTTTTCGCAAAGTCATCAATTCCAATTCTAACAGAACCATCTTGAGCAACTGCAGCCCAGGTGTGTCCTTCAGAAATAAATACACCACCTGGAATTGCAAATTCACCAAATTTAATTTTATCTGTTTCTACAAGATGTGTAATGTGAACGCGTGGTTTCAGTTGTTTTTGAATTCTATCTTGACGTTTGATTAAAGATTTCTTTGTAAAATCAAGGAGTTCATCTTCGGTAAATGGTTTCTGAACATAATCCATTGCACCAAATTTCATACAATCAACTGCAGTTTCCACTGTTGCATAACCGGTAATAATTATTACATCAATATCTGGGCGAAGATGTTTTACAATTTTTGTTACTTCTACTCCATCCATTTCTGGCATTTTCAAATCTGTAAATACAAAATCATAATGATGAGATTTAATCAAGTTAATGGCTTCTGGACCACTATTTACAGTATCAACTGAATAACCATCAAGTACAAGAATTTTTCTAAAGCTATCGAGAATAACATCTTCATCGTCAACACAAAGAATTTTTGCTTTGGGGTTTTGTACTTCAGCTCTTTTGAGTGATTTTGCTTCTTTTGAAAAATCAACTTTTATACTTTCGGTAAGTATTGTTTCTCTTTCTTTCCGAAGTTTAGATTCTTGAAATTTATTAAGGATAAATCTAATAATAATATCAGCCAGTATAAAAATTATAAATGCTAAAATTAAAAGTGAGAAACCCATTTTTTTATCTCCTGTTTTTTTTTTATTTCTATCTATCTGATCCGCAAGGAATTAATTTTTGTTTTTCGAATTCAAGTTCTTGTGGTATTATCCTATAAAGCCAACCTTCAAAGTATGGATCTTTTTCAATGATTTCAGGTTTTTCAATCAAGATTTTATTTACTTCAATGATTCTTCCACTTAATGATGAATTTAAATTGTGAACATATTCTGTTGAAAATAATTTTGCACAAGGGGAAGCTTGTATTAATACATCATCATTTTTAAGCAATTCGATTTTATTAACAGGTTCAATTGATTTTATAAAAAAATTAGTAGCACCTATCAAAACTGTTCCATCATTATTTAAATTAGCCCAACATGATACTCCAAGACGAAAGTATCTTGAAGGACAAGAAACAACAAGTCCATCAGAAAAAGTATTTCTTTTTTGTTGAAGAAAACTTTTATATTTCAAACCCCGAGCTAGCAAACTTTGCATTTCATCAATGGAAAATGGCTTCGGTATAAAGTCTATAGCACCTAAATAAAGGGATTTTACAGCGTTGTCTATAGTAGAATATCCTGTTGTCATAATAACTGGTGTTTCAATATTAAAATTTTGAATAGTTTCTAAAAGTTGAAATCCATCTTTTTCAGGTAGCATTATATCGCAAATTATTAAATCATACTCGTTTTGTTTTAATTTTGTTAATGCTTCATTTGCATCAAATGAAAAATCAACAGAATAATTTGCTAAGCTTGCAATTTTAATAATTGAATCAATTACAACTTTTTCATCATCTATAATTAATATGTCGAATTTATTTTTCATGAAAGAATTTCTCCATTTTCAGGAAGACGTATTGTAAATGAGGTACCTTTACCTACCTCACTATGAACATTAATTGTTCCATTGTGATTATCAACAATACCCCAGATAACTGAAAGTCCAAGTCCAGTTCCTTTTTGTCCCTTTGTTGTAAAAAATGGTTCAAAAATTTTGTTAAGATTTTCAGGAGGAATTCCACAACCTGTATCTTCAATAACAATTTCTACAAATTTAATTTCACCTATTTGATCAATATAGCTCCATCTTTGCCAATCAACTTTGAAAGAGGCACAACCTTCAAGAAATCCTTGATTAGGGATTGTAATTTTATAAACTGGGCCACCACAAATTGGGCATTTTGAATTTTTGTCAATTAATGATGAGTCGCAAGTTGGGCATGAAATATTTAAAACGTCACCATGTTTTATATTAAGTCCAAAATAATGTCTGTCTTTACCATAGATTGGATCAAGATTAACGAAACCTTCATTTGTTGCAGTTTTAATTTTAAGCTTGATAGAATTTTTTCCACCAATTTTGTGTTGAGTATCTATTAAATTATGATTTTTATTACATACAGCTTTTTTAATATGTATAATTCCTTTTGGTGGTAAATTTAATGCTGAAGTTGAAATTTTTATTTTTCCATTATTATTAATTGCATCAATAGAATTAACAATTAAATTTATAATCACTTGCTGAATTTGATTTGCATCTGCAATAATTCTTGGAAGATTTGGAGATAAATTTTTTTCAAGTGAAATTTTATTAATTTTTAACTGATTTGATACTACTGAAATAGCACGATTAATAATTTCATTTACATCAATTGGAATTTTTTTAGGTGTTGATTGTCTTGCAAAATCAAGCAAACCTTTTACTATTTCTCTGCTTCTTAATGTTTCTCTTACAATTACATTTAAGTCTTCTTGGAGTTGAGGATTATCATTTGTCCTTTTTAATAAATAACTGCTGTAGGTTAACACACCAGTCAATGGATTGTTGATTTCATGTGCAACTCCAGCAGCTAATTGTCCAAGTGAAGCCATCTTAGAGGATTGAAATAATTGTCTATTTGTTTCATCAATTTTTTGAGACATTTCATTAAAAGCTTTTGCAAGTTCACCTAATTCATCTTTTCCTAATTCTTTTACTTTGTAAGTTAAATTTCCAATTGCTATTTGTTCAGTTGCTTTAACTAATTCCTTAACTGGATTATCAACATATTTTTTTATAGTAAGACCAATTATTAAACCAATAGATATAATTGCAATTAAAGAAAAAATAATTCCTTGTATTTCATTGTGTAAAATTTGTTTTTCAACTTCTTTTAATGAAATAGTAACATCTAAAACACCAAGTACAGTTGATTTTTCAGAATGAGCATGACAACTTGCTTGGTAGCAGCTTGGTTTGTTGTCAATAGGATTAATTATACCTAAAATTTTTGAAGAATCTGAATGAAGTGAAAAGAATCTTGTGCGATTATTTATAGGAAGTTTTTCTAAAGGTTTATTTTCAGCATGACATGCAAAACAACTTTCAGCTTTTTTATCGAGCATCATACCAATATCGCTTTTAACCGATGAGTAAATTATTTCACCTTCTTTGTTTAATAACCTTATACTATTTATTGTTGGATCTTTTCCAATCTTTTCAATTAATAACTGAATTTTTTCGCGGTCATTTCTCATCATCAAATCCTCAGTAGAATTTTTCATCATCTCGCTTAATTGATTTGCATGACGCTCTACTTCAGAAAGTAAAACTGCTGTTTGATTTTTAATATTTAAATAAGAATAAATTCCTATTATTAAAACAGCAGTTAAACTAACAACTAAAATTAATTTTGAACTAATTTTATTAAACATTATTACTTAACCAATTTTCCTGGTTTATCTTTTGGAAATTCTTTGTCATCATGACAATTCTTACATGTTGGTTTTTCAAATTTTTTATTTTGATGACATTCAGTGCAATCAAATTCTAAGTGCGTTTCATCAAGCTGTAATCCAACAAGTGAATGTTTAAAATTATCTTTTGTCCAAATTCCGTGACAAGTTGAACAATCAGAATTAAGTCCGATAAATTTTCCTTTTTCAACATGGCATCTTTGACAAGTTAGTTTACTATGAAATTTATTAATATCAAAACCTGTTCTTTCTAAATGATTAAAAGCATTTTTAGCATTATTTGAATGACACATCGTACAGTTTGATTTTGTATCATGACAATTTGAACATTTAGTATGCTTTTCTAAAGTACTTTTTTGCGAAGCAGGAACTGGCTTAAATTTATAATGACACTTATTACAACTTTCATTGGAGTGACATTTTTGACATTCAATTGAAAATAAATTGAAATGTTCTTCATGCAAAAATTCAACAAATTTGCTGGACGACTTTGGAGTTTCGAATTTAATTATTTTCGGTGGTTCAACTTTCTTATGGACTTTCTTCGTAGCATCAATTTCTTTTTGCTTTTCAGATTTTTTCTGATTTGCATTTAAATCATGACAACTTAAACATTCAACTTTACCACTCCATTGACGGTGGCAATTCATACATTGTTGATGATATGCACCTTTTAAATCTGGCTTACTTATATCAATTCTGTTCCTATCAATTTCATGGCACTCTTTGCAACCAATTACTTTTCCAGGTGGATTATAATGATGACACATTTTACAACCACCAGCCATGTCAGACATTTCAGCATGTAAACGGTGAGTAAATATAACTGGTTTATAAATATCAGTTTGTTTCTTTAACCTATCAATTGTTAAAACAACAGGTCCTTCTTCAGCTTTATGTTCAATTGTTATCATTTTATCGCGTGGGCAATCTATTAAACAAGGTTTTTCTTTAGTCGGAATTTCGCAAGTATGGCATGTACTACACTTTAACTCTTGATATTTATGATTGACATTTATTTTATTCTGAGCTAATAACTGAAATGAAATAATTATAACGATTAGTAAAATCTTTTTCATTTAGAACCTCCTCTAATTGCAAATTTTGTTTGAGGAGTTGAATAAACAGGAACACTAACAATTGGAAAATTGATTACAAAAAATCTAAATAATAAAATTTCTAAAGCTACAAAACCAATAGTAACACTAATTTCACCAATTGAAGGAAAATATGAGTGCTGCGCATAAGGTGGATTATAAGCAACTAAAAAATTATTAATTCTATTCATTAAAACACCTAACACTACAAGAAACGATGCAATTGCCATTCCAGTTGGTGATTTTTTAATTTCATTTGAAAGAAACAACCTCAGAGGAATTATTATTCCAATTAATAATTCCAGTGTGAACATTACGCTTGAGGTATTAATTTCAGTTAAATAAGTAAAAGTTTGACGAATTACCATATCACCAATTTTGAAAGCAAGATAAACACCTAAAAGAGGAGCAATTATATTTGAAAGATCTGCTAGAATGTTTGTTTCAGGTTTTAAACCAAAACTTTTTGAAGTAATAACAGATTCCATTATTACCATAGGAAAACCAACAGAAATAGCAGAAAGTAAAAAGAGTAGTGGGAGAACTGGTGTTTGCCATAGTGGATGCATTTTTGGTCCTGCTATAACCATCAATGTTCCCAACGAAGATTGATGTAAACAGGAAAGCACAACACCAGCAATAATAAAAACAAACATTGTTTTTTCTAATCCACGATCTAATACTCTTAAAAACTTGTCAACAGGTTTGTTAAGTTTTTTTAAAAAACCAGGTAAATTAACTCTGCCAATAAATCTTTCAGTTACGATTGGTAAAAATTCAATATATAAAACCATAACATAAATCATTACACACATACCAACTTCAAAAAGAACAGAACTACCGTTCCACATTATTAATGGGTGCCAGATGTAATAATATCTTCCTAAATCAATCATTACACTTAAAGCTACAAAAGTGTAGCCAAGCATAGCCGTCAATAAAGCAGGCCGAATAATTGAATGATATTGATCTTTATGCATAATATGTCCTAAAGCTGCAGTAGTAAAGCCACCTGCGGCTAAGGCAACACCAGCCGCTACATCTATTCCAATCCAAATTCCCCAAGGATGTTGATTATCTAAATTTGTTACAGCTCCAATTCCCCAAACAAATCTTATGAGTAAAAAGATTAAGCCATTAATTGCTAAAATAGTTAAACCAATAACAGTAGGAGTAAAAAAATTTTTTTGCATCATTTTAGGTTTCATATTTTCCATATTACTTATCCTGTTCCTGTTCTTTAGATTTTTTGTTTTTGTTTATCCACATAATACCACCAAGTAATGCATAAAGGGCAACAGGTGGAACAAAGTAAGCAAAAATTCCATGTTGAATTGCTTCGCTAACTCCAGGAGCAGGATCTTTTCCAAGTTTTGGAAAATCTAATTTTTCAAAATCTTTACTTGCCAGATATAACCATGAAGTACCACCAACTTCATATTCACCAAAAATTCTGTTGACATAACGATTGGGATACATTTTAATTTTTTCTCGAGCGGCTTTAATTAAATCTTCTCTTCTTCCATAAGTTATAGCTTCAACAGGGCAAATTTCTACACAAGCAGGCAATTTCCCTTTGAACGTTCTATCTTTGTAGCAAAAGTCACATTTTTTAATATCGGGTTTTAATGCTTTCTCAAATTCAAATGCTGGAATTTGAAATGGGCAAGCTACCATACAATAACGGCAACCAATACATTTTGTTGAATCCCAAAAAACGGCACCATTTTCATGTTTAGAAAATGCACCAACAATACATGCTGATAAGCAGGCTGGTTTATCACAATGCATACATTGAACTTTTACATCAATTGGAAATTTGTCAGTAAAATCATTTGGGTATTCATTTACAACTGTTAAAGCTTTGTCATTTGGTCTTCTTTTCTCTTTAAAAACTGAACGGTCATCATAAGTATCAATTGGTTCGGTAGGTAAATTATGAGCGACTTTACAAGCCCATTCACATTTTCTGCAACCAATGCAAACAGTTGTATCAACTAAAACCCCCATACGATCTTCAGATAAAACATATTTCGATGCTGCTTTGCTTTTACTATTCAATCCCAATGTTGCTGAAGTTATTAAAGTTGAGGTTTTTAAGAAGTCTCTTCTTGATTGGTTTAACATGTTGCGTCTCCATTTTATTTAAAACGGACAAAACACAATTCAAAACTAAAATAATAAGACCTTTTTGTCAAGTTAAAAAGTACTCATTAAAATTTCTTTATTTAACATTAATTTTTTTTTTACATTCACAAACCAAAAATTGAACTGTTATAAAAATGAGAATGAAAAAAAAATTACCAGACGTCAGAAAACAAATAAATAAATTAGATGAAACTTTAATCGAATTACTTTCTAAAAGAAGAGAATTAAGTAAAGAAGTAATTATTGCAAAAGAATCATTAAGTAGTCCAATCAGAGATCAAATTAGAGAAGCTGATTTATTGAAAAGACTTATAAAATTAGCAAAGAAGAAAGGGTTAGATTCACATTATGTAACTAAAATATTTTATGAAATAATAGAAGATTCTGTAAGGTTACAGCAAAATTTTGTCCAATCGAAATTAAATAAGAATGAAAAAGGGAAATCCATAAAAATTGCTTTTCAAGGGATAGAAGGTTCATATAGTTATTTAGCTGCTCAAAAGTTTTTTGCTCATTCAGGTTATGATTTAAATTTTGTTTTTAAAAAGCTTTTTAGTGAAGTTGTTGAATGTGTTGAAAAAGGAGAAGCTGATTATGCTATGCTTCCGATTGAAAATACAACAAGTGGCGGAATTAATGAAGTTTATGATGTTTTACTGCATACATCTTTATCAATTATCGGCGAAGAAAAATTTCAAGTTAAACATTGTTTGATAGGTATTAAAGATATTCCTCTTAATAAGATCAAAAAAGTTTATGCACATCATCAAGCAGTTTCTCAATGCAGTAAGTTTCTTGAAACAATTCCTAAAGCTGCAATTGAATATTTTGCTGATACAGCAATGTCAGTTCAAAAAATTAGTGAAGAAAAAAATCCTTACTTTGTTGCAATTGCAAGTGAAGAAGCGGCTAATTTATATGGATTAAAAATTCTAAAAACTGATATAGCAAACCAACAAGAAAATTACACAAGATTTTTAATTGCCTCTCGAAAGCCTCAAAAAGTTGATCCGAGAATACAAAGCAAAACTTCAATTGTAATGGCAACTTCTCACACACCTGGTTCACTTGTAGATGCATTAAGTGTTTTTAGAAAATATGAAGTCAATCTTACAAAATTGGAATCAAGACCAATTTTAGGAAATCCGTGGGAAGAAATGTTTTATCTCGATTTTGAAGGTAACATTGAAGATGAAAATATTAAAAAAGTGATGGATGAACTTGGTCATTATACAAGATTTATTAAAGTGCTTGGAAGTTATCCATCTCAAGAATTGGAAAGAACAAAACTTGAGTACAATAAAATTTTTAATGAAATAGAAGAAGAAATTGAAAAAGTAAGTAAAGAGAAAAAAAATGCTGTTAAATCTATTCCTGATATTCAGGTTAAAAAAGGAAAACCAAAAAGTTACAAACTTGCAAGTCGTGATTATAAAGCTGAAGATACAATTATAAAGGTTCGTGATGTTGAAATTGGAGGTAATAATTTTATTGTAATTGCCGGTCCATGTTCAGTTGAAAATGAAGAAATGATAATGAAGTGTGCTTTAGAAGCAAAAGAAAATGGTGCTCATATTTTACGTGGCGGGTGCTTTAAGCCAAGAACTTCTCCTTATAGTTTCCAAGGATTAGGTTATGAAGGATTAAATTATTTGGTTGAAGCTGGTCGTTATTATCAAATGCCTGTGATTACCGAAGTAATGAGTATTGATCAAGTTGCTGAAGTTGCTAAAACAGCGGACATTTTACAAATCGGTGCACGTAATATGCAAAACTTTGAATTATTAAAAGAAGTTGGAAGATGTCACAGACCAGTAATGTTAAAGCGTGGTTTAAGTGCTTCGATTGAAGAATGGTTAAACTCTGCTGAATATATTTTAGCTCATGGAAACAGACAAGTTATTTTATGTGAACGTGGCATTAGAACTTTTGAAACTGCAACGAGAAATACACTTGATTTAAGTGCTGTACCAGTATTAAAAGAATTAACACATTTACCAATTATAGTAGATCCTTCTCATGCTGTTGGTATTCGTGATAAGGTCGTTCCACTTGCTAAAGCTGCAAAGGTAGTTGGTGCTCATGGAATAATGGTCGAATTTCACCCGGAACCACCAAAAGCTTTAAGCGACGCTGATCAAGCTTTATATTTTGAACAATTCGAAGAAATGATGAGAGATTTGTATAAGTTATAATCTGAAATAGTAATTAATTTGAATCGCTATTAGATTATAATTTACGCTTGTTTTATTGAAAGTTAAGCCGTAGTTAATTCCTAAACTTAATTTAGCTCCATAATTTTCTGAATCTCTAAAATCTAATCCAGAAGCGAGAGAAAAAGTTGTTCCATATTCCCAATAACTTCTATCGCTAAAGGTTTTGTCACGCAATAAAATTAATCCAACAGATTCTTCTAAAAAAATTTTTTTATATATGTTTTGATTAATAAAAGAAGTTAAAGATAAAATATTTACAAATGGATAAGTTTTATTTATTCTGTCTTCAGGGAAAAAGTATTCAAGCATTCGCGAATGTTCAAAACCGAATCTAAAACTAACATCGTTAGAAAACCAGAGATTAAAATCTGTAGACAACTTTCCACCTAATGTTGTAAATGATGGCGAGCTACTGCTAATTGAACCTATAGTTAAGCCTGCATTGATACTTTTGAATTTAATTTGTGAAAAAGTATTTGTGTTTATTATAAAAAATAAAAGTAATTGAAAGAAAATAATCTTTAATATATTTTTCATATTAATAGTAATTATTAATTCAAAAATAAATATAGGTGATTAAAATGGAAAAAACACTTTATCATTACAAAGCAAAAGTTACAGATGTTTATGATGGTGATACAGTTACAGTTGAAATAGATTTAGGATTGCATGCTTTTATTAAAGGTGAAAAAATAAGATTAAACAGAATTAACGCTCCTGAACTTAAAGGTAAAGAAAAAGAGATGGGAATTAAGTCGCGTGATTTTTTAAGGAAAATATTTTAGGGAAAGAAATTTTACTTGAAACAATAAAAGATAAAAATGAAAAATATGGACGTTATCTAGGTGAAATTTATTTGGAAATGAAAAAAGAACAGTTTGTTAACATCAATGATTTATTGGTTGAAAAGGAATTTGCTGTTTATAAAAATTATTAATTGGTAGAAACATCAAAAAAATGTTATAATCGTGCGATTTTCACTTAGTTAATTAAAGTGTGATGATTTAAGTAAAGTCATGGTTCGACAAGCTCACCATGACATGATTTCAAAAGCTAATGTTGATATGGTTCGACAAGTTCACCATGACAAGATTTCAAAAGCTAATGTTGATATGGTTCGACAAGCTCACCATGACATGATTTGATAATTTTTTAGATGACTCACTTAAAAAATTAGGATTATTTTTTAACATAAAATTAATAATGAATTGCTAACCAAATTGTTTTTTCTTTTGAAGAAGTTTCTTCAACACGATGTTTTTGATGTGCTGGAATAATTAGATAATCACCAACTTTCAGATAAAAGATTTTTCCATCATCATATTTTATAATTGCACTTCCTTGAAGTATAAGAACGAATTCATTTTTATTTTGGTCGTACCAAAAATTATCAGGTGATTTGTGTCCATCTGAAATAATTCTTTCGACAAAAAAATTTTCTGTTGAAATTATTTTTTCAAAAATTTCTTCTTGAATATTTGCTGGTATATTGTTAAAAATATTTTTTAATTCGTTCATTTTATAATTTGTTTAAAATCATTTCCAGATGGATTTTGGAATATTTCTAATTCAAATTGATTTAGAATTGCTAAAACATGATTAATGATTTCAGCTTGTAAATCTTCATATTCTACAAAATTTGTTTTTGTAGCATAGGCATAAATTTCAATTGGCAAGCCTTCTGGTGTAGAAGGCAATTGACGTACTTGAAAAGAAAAATCGTTACTTATTTCATTTTTTTGTGTGAGATATTCTTTAACGTATTCTCTGAATAAAGCAATATTCGTTATGCCTTTGAAAAAATCATCGCTTACAAATGCTTTTCTTTCTTCTACAAAATTTTTAATTCTTTTAATGTGTAAAAATTTATTTATTAATTCGTCTGAACAAAATTTAATTGTTCTTTGGTCAATAAAAATTGAACGTTTAATTCTACGAACACCGCTTTGGGTCATTCCACGCCAATTTTTAAAAGTCTCTTCAATTAATTTATAAGTGGGAATGATTGTAATTGTTTTATCAAAATTTTGAACTTTTACTATCATTAAAGAAATGTCAATAACATCACCATCTGCACCAAATTTTGGAACTTCAATCCAATCACCAACACGCACTAAATCGTAAGAAGATATTTGTAAGCTTGCGATGAAATTTAGAATTGTATCTTTGAAAACTAAAATTAATATTGCAGTAAAAGCCCCAAGTCCGGTAACAATACTCCAAATTGATTGTCCAACAATGATTCCAAGGATCATCATAGCCATAAAAGAATAAAGAATAATTTTAACAATCTGAATGTAACTTTTAATCGGTCTCTCTTTTAGTTTTTCAATTTTATTGGACAACTCGGAAAAAGATGTTAATAATGCACCAATTGAAATGAAGAAAACAAAAACTAGAAGAATTGAAAGTAATTTATCAAAAAACTTTTCATACTCTGGGACTAAATAAGTAACCTGTGATAAAATTAAAAGTGGTGCTAAATAAGAAATTCTTCTTAAAAAAGTTTTAGAAAATAAAATGTCATCAACAATTGTTTTAGTTCTTTTTACAATTCTTTTAATAATTCTAAAAAGAATATCTTTCAGAAAGAAGTATGAGATGATAGTGATAAATACAATAGCTAAAAAAACAAAGGTATCGTTAACCCAATTTAAACTTCTAAACCAGTGAATAATATTTTTAAACATAGTTTTTATAAATTAAACTTTTTTAGTTGTTAAATGACTACTTATGAAACCAACCAAAATTGTAATTAACACACCAACTAATGTAAACCAAGTCCATGCAACCTGTTGAGAGAAAATAACAATAATCATAAGTATAATGCTAATCGGAAAAGCAATTAATGCATCTTTTTGATTAGCTTTTTTGATGAAAATTCCAAGTAGAAAAGTGCCCAACAATCCACCGTAAGTAAAAGATGCTATACTTAAAGCAAGTTCAACCACAGCTTTAGAAGAATTCATAAAAAATAAAGCAGAGAATACAAGAAGTATTGCCCACATAATTGTAAACATTCTTGAAATTTTTAATTGAGTTTTATCATCAATAGATTTTTTCCTTAAAGGTAAGTATAAATCAATCATAGTGGAAGAAGATAAAGAACTAATTGAACCGGCGAGTGTTGACAAAGCTGCTGCAAATAAACCAGCAATAATAATTCCACTAATTCCACTTGGTAATACTTTTATTATGAAAAGAGAAAATATTTCGTCCGATTTAATATCTAATTTGCCATAGTAAACGAAAAGTAAAACACCTACAAAAAGAAATAATGCAAATTGAAAAATTATAATAATACCGCTTCCTATTACTGCTTTTTGACTTTCTTTTAAAGTTTTAGTAGCTAATAATCTTTGGACCACTAATTGATCTGTCCCATGAGATGCCATTGATAAGAATGCACCACCTATTAATCCGCTAATTAATGTATATGGTTGTTTGAAAAAATTTAAGAAGCCATCTTCAAAACCAAAATTAAATACAGAAAATTTTTGAGCTTCGTTAGCTTTAACTAAAATTGAAGTAAAATTTTCTGGGATTATGTTTATTAAAAATACAATTGAAATAACCGCACCAATTATATAAATAAAAAATTGAAGAGCATCTACCCAAATGACACCTTTCATTCCCCCAGTATAGGTATAAATAAGTGTAATTAATACAATTATTAAAATTGCATATGGATATTCAATATTCAACATTAATTTTAATGGAATTGCCGTAGCAAATAAACGTACACCATCTGCAGCAGTTCTTGTAAATAAAAATACTACTGAGGCAAATTTTCTAACTTTCGTTCCAAATCTAGTTTCGAGAAATGAATAAGCAGTTTTTAAATTGCCATCTACATACGCAGGAAGAAATAAATATGCAACTATAATTCTACCTAATAAATAACCGATAGTAACTTGAAGAAAATTCATATTTGTTAAATATGCAAGACCAGGAATGGAAATAAAAGTTAATGTACTTGTTTCAGCCGCTACAATAGAAAAACATACAACCCACCATGGAACATTTTTAGAACCAAGAAAATAATCATTTATAGTTTTTTGTTTTCCACCGGATATTATGCCAATTGAGGCTACTAATATTAGATATACTACTATTATAATATAATCAATCATATTGTTTAGTTTTTTTAATTGTTTTAAACATTTTATTGATTTAACTTTATTACAAACAAATTAAAATTTAACAAAGTAAACAAGTATTAATTTATGCTAATATCCAAAATAACACTTTTGATTACATATTTACCTTACTTTTTTCTATCACATTTTTATGATAATTCTGTTCTTCCATCAATAAATGAATTTATTCATATTCAACATTCCAAGATCACATATCAAAATGTTATAAGAAAAAATTTTCATGGGATTGATTCATTAATAAATAAAGCAATTCAAGATTCTGTTTTCCCAGGTGCTTCATTATTAATTGCTAAGAATGGAAAAATAATTTATAAAAAAGGTTTTGGTCATTTTACTTATGATATTAACTCTGAAAAAGTAACACCGAAAACAATATATGATCTTGCTTCAGTTACTAAAGTCATTGCAACTACAACAGCAGCTATGATTTGCATAGATAGAGGATTATTCCATTTAGATGATAAAGTATCGAAATACATTCCACAATTCTCAGTTAATGGTAAAGAAAATATTACCATTAAAAATTTACTTTTACACAACACCGGATTACCAGCATATAAAAAATATCATGAAAAATTTAATAATGCTGATAGTGTTTTAAATGATATTTATTCTTCAGAACTTGAATATGAAACAGGGACAAAAACTGTTTACTCAGATTTAGGAATTATCACTTTAGGGAAAGTAATTGAAAAAGTTACAGGAAGAAGTTTAGATAAATTTTGTAAAGATAAAATATTCAACCCACTCGGTATGAAAAATACTTTTTATAATCCACCAATAAAATTTAAAAAAAGAATTGCCCCAACCGAATTAGATAATTATTGGAGAAATAGAATATTAATTGGTGAAGTGCATGATGAAACTGCATCTTTATTAGGTGGTGTCTCCGGTCATGCCGGTTTATTTTCTACAACTGAAGATTTATACAAATTACTTTTAATGTTACAAAACAAAGGCAAGTTTAATGGTAAAAGAATAATTAATAAAAAAACTGTTGAATTATTTACAAAACAATATTCCGATAAAAGTTCAAGAGCTTTAGGTTGGGATACAAACTCATTTGAAAATGCTTCGTGTGGTAAATATTTTAGTAAAAGTTCATATGGACATACAGGTTATACTGGAACATCTGTTTGGACAGACCCAGAAAAAAAGTTGATTGTTATTTTACTTACCAATCGTGTTTATCCAACAAGAAATAACACTAAGATTATTCAATTCAGGCCAGTTATACACAGTGAAATTATTAATTCAATTAAAAATTAGTCTAATATGAAAAATTACATTTTAATCTTTTCAATATTTCTAAATCTCAATAATCAAATTTTCCCTCAAGAGAAAATTTATACAAAAGTAAATCAAATTGAAGAGGGAATAATTCACAAACATATAATTGATAAAGTAGATACTCTCTCCATCCACATTTTAACCCTCGATCTTAAAAACAATTCCTATTCAATTATTGCTATGAAAGGTAATGATAGTTTATTGGGTAGAGAAACTACAAGCTCAATGTTTAAAAGACTAAAAGAAAAAAAATACAAACCAATTGCCGCTTTAAATAGTGATTTCTTCAAAATAAAATATGGCGGTGAACCAGAAAATAATTTAATAATAAATGGTGAATTTGTTAAAGGTATCTCAGAAACAGATTCTGAATATGACTTGGCAGATAATATTCATTCACAATTTGGTATAACGAACAACAATGAACCATTTATTGAAAAATTCAAATTCACTGGTGACATTATATCAAAAGATAGAAATAAGATCTTAATCAACAGAATAAATGCTCAAACAGATAGCAATTCATTAACTCTTTACAATAAATATCAAGGTTATGCAACACCAAAATCAAAAGACAATTGGAAAAATTTAGAGATAAGATTAAAAAAATTATTTAATAAAGGAGACACTTTATTTTTCAAAGTAACTGATGAATGGAATAGTAAAGGTAATACCAAAATAAACAATGATGATTTTATTTTATCTACAAATAATGAAATGATTGGAAAAATTAACTCTCATATTTTTATAAATGATACTTTAAAAGTAATACTAAAATTATTTCCAGATGTTGGAAAAGTTATTACATTAACTGGTGGCTGGGGCAAATTAGTAAAAGATGGAAAAAATTATGTTGATTCAACAGAAATTGAAGAAGAAATATTCGAACGATTTTCAAAAACGAAACATCCAAGGAGTGGAATTGGATTTTCAAAGAATAAAGATAAATTATTTTTATTTGCAATTGATGGAAGACAAGAATCAAGCAAAGGTGTAACACTTAAAAAATTTGCAGATATTATGATAGCTGAAGGTGTTTATGAAGGTTTGAATTTCGATGGAGGCGGGTCAACAACATTAATAATTAATGATAAAATAATAAATAACCCAAGCGATAAAACTGGTGAAAGAGAAGTTGGTGTTTCAATAGCAATTATTAAAAAATAAAAAGGAATATTTATGAAAAAGATATTTGCTTTTCTTTTGTTTGTTACAATTTCAACAATTTTTGCAACTGATAATCATAAACTAAAAGTATCAGTAGTTACAGGAGCAGATATTTTAATCTCAGAAAAAATTGATTTATTAAAAGGGAAAAAAATTGGTTTAGTTGTAAATCATTCATCTTTATTATCAAATGGCAAGCATTTGGTTGATGCACTTTATGAAAATAAAGAAATAACTATTGTAGCTTTGTTCGGTCCAGAACATGGTTTCAGAGGCGATACAACAGGTGAAATTGATAATACAATTGATAAAAAAACAGGCATTCCAGTTTTTTCTCTATATGGAAAAACATATAAACCAACAAAAGAAATGCTAAAAGATGTTGAACTTTTAATCTTTGATATTCAAGATGTTGGAGTTAGATTTTATACATACATTTCAACACTTGGTTATGTTATGGAAGCAGCAGCAGAAAATAATATCCCATTAATCGTACTTGATAAACCAAATCCTATAACAGGACTTTATGTTGATGGACCAATTACTGATGAATTATTTAAATCATTTGTTGCTTATGCACCAATTCCAATTTCTCATGGTTTAACAATCGGTGAATTGGCAAATATGTATAATGAAAATGGTTGGCTTAACAATAAACTTAAAGCGAAGTTGACAGTAATTAAAATGAAAGGATGGAAAAGAAATCTTTGGTATGATGAAACCAATTTGAATTGGGTTAAACCTTCCCCAAATATGCCTACAATAAATAGTGCAATTGTTTATCCAGGAACTTGTCTTTTTGAAGGCACAAATGTTTCAGAAGGAAGAGGAACAGAAAAACCTTTTGAATACATTGGTGCAACTTGGTTGAATTCGGAAAAAGTAATAGATGAATTAAAAAAACTAAAATTAATTAGTGTTTCTTTTGAGCCTATCCAATTTACTCCAGAATGGTTTAGTTTTAATTCCAAACCACCAAAATATCACAATGAAAAATGTAATGGGATTTATGTGAAAGTAAATAACAGAAAATCATTTGAATCAGTTAAAGTAGGAATTGCTTTAGTATGGGCAATTAAGAAAATTCATCCCGATAAATTTAGTTGGAAAGAAAAAACCTTTGATAGACTTATGGGTACTGATAAAGTAAGATTAATGATCGAGCAAGGAAAAAATCCACATGAAATTTTTAAATCTTGGAACAATGGATTAAAGAAATTCAAAAACATAAAGACTAAATATCATTTATATTAATATCAACGAAAAATCTTAACTAAAAAGAATAAATAGGTAACAAACCCAAAATAAATTGAATATTTAAATTCTTATTTACAATTAAGAGAAATTCATTTTTAGTTAAAAATTAAACCTCTTAGAAAAATTTATTTAAAAAATTCACCCAAATTCGTCTTGCTTAAGGATTATTTAATAATTAACTTCATTACAAATATTCATTATAAAATTGAATATTTTAATTAACAAATCATATAAATAAAAGAGGAGTAATGTATGTTGAAAAATTACATTATTTTCATTTTTCTTTTGATGTTCTCAAGTAGCCTTTTCTCTCAAGGTACATTTCTTACATTAGAAGGAACAGTTAAAGATAATCAAGGAGAACCATTAATAGGTGCTTCGGTTTCTTTAACTGATGTTTCAGTATCTTCAATTGTTAGAGGTAGTGTAACAGATCAAAATGGAAGATATTTGATTTTAGCTATATCTCCAGGTACTTACAATATTAAAGTAAGTATGATTGGTTACAAAACTTATGAATCAAAAAATGTAAGATTCATAGTTGGTCAAAAACCTACTTTGAACATTGTTTTAATTCCAGAAGCAGTTCAGCTAACTGGAGTTACAGTTGTAGGTGCAAGAACTTCGAATTTTGAATTGAAAAGACAAGATGTTTCTACTGCTGTGGTTGCAGAACAGATTGAAAATCTTCCTTTGAATTCACGTAATATTATGAACCTTGCGGCAGTTGTTCCAGGTGTTAGAACATTTACAGAAATTGGTGGTAGAGGTATGCCATCGGCTGGTTCTTTACCTGATTTAAGATTTGTTAATTTTTATGTTGATGGTGCAGAATGGAAAAATTTATTTAATGGTAATATTGCTGGTTTAGGTCAAACCGGTTCAGTTTTGCCTCAAGATGGTGTTCAAGAATTTCGTTTTATTTTAAGTCCTTTTGATGCTGAATTCACAAGAGGTGGTGCTTATATTATAAATACAATTACCAAAAAAGGAAGTAATCTTTTCAAAGCTAATGCTTTTATGCTTTACAGAGATAAAGATTTAAATACCCGAATGCCAAATGAAAAAATTAAATCTCCATACAAAAGACAACAATGGGGATTCAATGTAAGTGGTCCTATAATGCAAGACAAATTATTTTTTAATGCTTCCTTTGAATCTCATAATACTAAAACAATTTATACTGTGAGTCCAGGACGCCCTGCTTATAATCCTGGTATTTGGGATAAGTATGCAAAAACTTATACTGCACCGACAGATAATATGATTGGTACTTTAAGGTTAACGTATGTATTAAATGAGAATCAAAATTTAGATTACATTTGGTCAACAAGGACTTATGATGCAATTGGTTTTTTCGGAGGAATCAATGACATTTCAAATGCTATTCATTCTGTTTATCATATAAATAGTCATATGTTAAAGCATACTTATATACTGTCACCAACTACTTTCAATGAAGTTAGTTTGCATTATTTAAGATGGATTCATGATGAACCAGCTTATGAAGATAGACCAATGTATGCTTATCCAAGTTTGTTGCTTGGGAACAGTGGTTTCCCAATTGCCATTTATGAAAATCATTATCGGTTAATTGAAAAGTTTACAACTAAAATTTCAGATTTTCATACATTAAAAACAGGTTTCGAAGCCACTTACGTTACATTTGAACCTTGGTTTCCAGCTGGTTTAAATCCAAGATTTAATTTCTTAACAGATTCAAGTAAAGTTCCTTACAGTGCTACTATTGGTGTTGGGGTTTATAATCCAACTAATCCCAATGGTATTGATGCAAGAACTAATGATAAAGGTTATTTATTAGGATTTTATGTTCAAGACCAATGGAATGTTAATGAAAGATTAACTGTAAATCTTGGGTTACGCTGGGATGCAGAAATTAATACTTTAAACAACACATTTAAAGTCGCTTGGGCTGATAGTGCTGATTTAAGAGCTTTACTTGATCCAAAATTTTTAAATACGGGCAATAGAAAAAATGACTGGGATAATTTTGCACCAAGATTTTCATTTACATATGATTTAAATGGAGATGGACAAACAATTGTTCGTGGTGGTGCTGGTCGTTCTTTTGATAGAATTGCCTCTTACATCGGTTACTTTGAAAGGAGAGATGCTTCTTGGAGACAATATCAATTTACATTTAATAACACTAATAATTTGCCAACTTTAGATCCTGATGAATTAAGAAGAAGAATTGCTTCTAAAACTGGCGGCTCTGCTGGTGCACCTTCCATGAATTTATTGCCTGATAAGCTTGAAAATCCTGTTATCGATCAAGTTTCTTTAGGTATTGCAAATCAATTTAATGATGAATTAGGTGCTAGTGTAGATTTTCTATATCAGAATATGGATAAAATTTACGTTTCTCGTAATGCAAATTATCTTGATAAAACTATTAATAAAAGAAGACTTACATCAAAATATGGTGATATTCAATTATGGTACGATGATGCAAAGGCAGAAAATATGCTTATCATGACGAGTGTTAATTATAAAACTTCTAGTTTCAATATTACAGGTTCTTATACATTTAACGCTGCTAAATCAACTTATGATGGAAGCCCTTCTCAAAACAGACCGATTACTTCAGACTTCTTATACTTTAGAAGTAATGGTGAAGAAAAACATAGATTTGTTTTATCAGGTTATTCCAAACTTCCTTATGGGTTCAAATTATCTGGCATTTTTACTTTAGCAAGTCCTCGTCCTTTTGATGTTGTTGATGGTAGAGATTTAAATAAAAACAACACTACTGGTGATGATTATATCAATGGTGAACGTAACATGTTACCAGATTTAAATAAAATTAGAAACTGGTATAAAATGTTCGATCTAAGATTATCTTACTTGTTAGATTTAAAAGAGTATGAAAAAAATATTCCTCAAGTAGAATTTATGCTTGATATTTTTAATGTTGGAAATTGGGTAAATATATCGGGTTACCGTGGAACTAAATATGACCAAGCTGGTAATGCTTTAACTACATTTGGATTACCAACTGGGTATTTTCTTGGAAGACAAGTACAATTAGGAATAAAAGTAAGTTACTAAAATTTACCCCACTTTATTTCAGCCTCATCAATTAAATTGGTGAGGCTTTATTTTTTATAATTTTCATTAAAAGGTAAAAATTTATGAAATATTTTTTTTCAATGATCATTCCATTTTTCTTTTGTGTGAATATATATTCACAAACAATTGACAATATAGAATTTGTTAAAGTTGCAGAAAATCAAAAATTCCCGGAAGGACCAGCATGGAATGGAAATGATGCAATTTATTCTTCAAATTGTTATGGTGATTGGATTACGAGAATTTCAAATTCAAAAGCAGATACTTTTATAATCAAACCAACAAAACCATTTAACTTTGGCAAAACAAATGGTTTAACTTTTGATAAAGAAGGAAATCTTTTTGTTTGTGATTATGGTGAAGGGAAAATTTTAAAGATTAATAAAAAAGGTGAAACAACAATTTATGCAGATGGTTATTTGGGTGAAAAGTTTAACAGGCCAAACGACTTAGCTTTTGATAAATATGGTAATCTATATTTTACCGATCCAAAATCTTATGATAAAAATTTGCTTGACGGCAGAATTTTTATGATAGAAAAAAAATCTAAAAAAGTTATTTTGATTTGGGACAGTCTTGCTTTTCCTAATGGTATTGCTTTTTCAAAAGATGGGAAAAATTTATTTGTGTGTGAATCTGCAAAAAATAGAATTCTAAAATTTGATGTTATGAAAAAAGGAAGAATTAAAAATCAAACTGTATTCATTGAATTACCTGGTGGTGATCCTGATGGAATTGCATTTGATATAAAAGGCAATCTTTATGTTGCTCACTTTGGTGGTCAAGCAATTATTGTTATTTCTCCAACTGGTGAAATAATTAAAAAAATTCAAACACCTGGCAAAAAACCAAGTAATATTGAATTTGCTGGACATGATATGAGAGATTTGTTTTTGACTGAAGATGAAACAAATTGTGTTTACAAAACAAGAGTTGAAATACCCGGTTTGAAGTTATTTAAT
>JARGDL010000059.1 GCA_029210465.1 Stygiobacter electus | reverse complement strand
ACGCTACAAGTAAAGACCGGCAAAAAGCCGGTTTTTTGTTTTAAAGAGAATTAATAAATTCAAATTATAGAAAAAGATTTACTAATGGTAACAAAATCAGAATAACAAAAAAATTTCTATTTCGAAATTATGAAATACTATGTTTATGTAATTAAAAGTTTAGAAGGATATTATTATACCGGTATGACTGAAAATATAGAAAGAAGATTATTAGAACATAATAATAAAACAAAATCTTTTTGGACTAAGCGAGGAACAAATTGGGAACTAATATACATTGAAGAATATGAAAGCAAGACAGAAGCAATGAAAAGAGAACGATGGATGAAAAGTGGACACGGAACCAAATTATTAAAAGAAAAAGGATTGAAATAAAGGTTGTAGGTTCAATCCCGACTTTGTCGGGACTGCCCCCGCTACAAGTAAAGACCGGCAAAAAACCGGTTTTTTGTTTTATAGTATTAGGACTTTCCATTTATTGTTTTTTTTATCTCTGAAATTGCTTATAAAATCCAAATTTATTTGCAATTTACCATGCAATTTTTTCACTATCAAAAGTACAGTAAAAAAAGTATAATCAATTGTTGCTTGAAATCAATAGTAATTAA
>JARGDL010000058.1 GCA_029210465.1 Stygiobacter electus | reverse complement strand
TGCAACTTCACGTCCAAGTATATCGTATACTTTGAGTGTTACATATCCACTTTCCGGTAATGAGTATTTTATTATCGTAGTTGGATTAAAAGGATTTGGATAATTCGAAATGCTGAATTCTTTTGGTATTTCTTTTTCAACTGATATAGTGTTTTTTTCTTCTTTATTTGTTGGTGATATTTGTCCGTAAACTGATGAATAATCCTCATCTGAATATGTTCCTTCCGTTGAATAATAAGCACGTACATCATATAATAATAAATCATGAGAGTAAGAATTTGTTAAAGTATATTCATAATCTGTATATGTTTGTACTCCACGGTTTACTGTGGCTATTAATGTTGCCGCTCCCATTACTCCATTATGTTTTACTTTTCTCCATATTTGATATTGTGTTACATTAGTATTTGGATTATCTGTCCAATTTATTACGATTGGTTCTCCAACTGCATTCCCAAAACTTATGAATTCATTTTCAGGTTTGCCCTGGAATTGCGCTGTATATGTTGTATTTTCAGATGGGTTAAATGTTCTGTTATACGAAGTATTACCATCATTCCATTGCTTAAATGTGTAAATAATTCCATTGTTATAATAATATGTATTTGCTTCTGCTGT
>JARGDL010000057.1 GCA_029210465.1 Stygiobacter electus | reverse complement strand
TTAAAGACCTAAAAAAAAGAGCATTGGAAACGTTCAACCAAACAATAAACTGGAAAGAGCTTATATCTCCAATAGAACAAAAGTTAGACCTGAGCAAAAACAAAAACACAGAGGCTGGCAGAAGACCATTCTCAAGCAAGCCTTCACGACTCCAATGCATTTGACAACCTCGTTGATTAGACTGAAGAAACATTATTTGCCAATAAAGGCTATGCTAACAAATCCAGAAGAAAGAAACTCGAATCAAGGGAATATTTGGAGGCATCTTAGAAAAAGGTTATCGCAATAAACCATTAACTCAAGTTCAGAAAAAAGTAAATCGATTACTCTCAAGTATAAGAAACAGAGTTGAGAAAACTTTTGCATTTATGAAAAATGTTTTGGGCTATGAGCGGTGTAGTTATTACGACCTTGAGAGAAACCGCTTTGAGTTCACCTTTGCTGTTTTAGTTTTTAATATAAGGAGAATGATATCGTTGACTACTTAATTTCTGCTCACATGAGTCAACTAACGACTCAATAAAACAGTCAACACTATTTCAAAGAACATATTATTACATTTATGAGAATTATTTTTTCAAAAAAACAGTAATACTTAATGAATCAACTATATATCAG
>JARGDL010000056.1 GCA_029210465.1 Stygiobacter electus | reverse complement strand
ACATTAGTACGATTAAAACTTACTATACTTCTTATATAATGCCATGTTTAATATTAATTTCAATTCTACATTAGTACGATTAAAACTAAGCCCGCTTATCTATCCTTAGCTCCGCAATTTGCATTTCAATTCTACATTAGTACGATTAAAACAATCACGGAAGAACGACTAAAAAGAAAATGATTGCAAATTTCAATTCTACATTAGTACGATTAAAACTAGTAGTGCAATAGTTAGAAGACGAGAAACAACATCATTTCAATTCTACATTAGTACGATTAAAACCTAATACTTATCAAAAACGTGAAGCCATTTGGAATGTATTTCAATTCTACATTAGTACGATTAAAACTTCTACGGCATTCACAAAACCATTCTCGCCAGCAAAATTTCAATTCTACATTAGTACGATTAAAACTCACCAAGTTTGGTGGGCTTTTGCTGAATCTACTGAATTTCAATTCTACATTAGTACGATTAAAACTTATATCCTTATAATCGCGATAAACAACACCTCCTGTATTTCAATTCTACATTAGTACGATTAAAACATTTCCCCAATTAGTTTTCTCAATTCATTATAAAGATTTCAATTCTACATTAGTACGATTAAAACCTTGCACTTCCCACAATTAATAGCCCGTTAAAACTATTTCAATTCTACATTAGTACGATTAAAACTTCTTTTAGCATATTCAAAATGGGGGTTTCAATTCTTT
>JARGDL010000055.1 GCA_029210465.1 Stygiobacter electus | reverse complement strand
CCTTTTACACCAAACCCGAAAACTAAAAAATGCTGCAATGAAAACGCGGTCGGGTGGAAAAGCGGGTTAGGTAGCGTTTTTGTCGATAGCAATTACAGAATATCCCAAGCAAGACTAAAACCAATTTTTAGAATGCCGTTCATCTTTTTATTCTCAAATCTGTAACTACTATATGAATTATAAACATTGGAATAAGCATAGTCTTTGTCGTTTGTATAATAATACATTAAATCAATACCTAGTTTAGAATCCTTTTGAAAACCAATGCCGATGCTTTTATAGAGAATATTCTTAGATAATCCCGAACCTCCATTATGAGAGCCTAGTACGTCATTTGAATGATTAGTAACACCACCAATAATATAAAACTTTGATGAAGAGATCATCCATCGTGCAAAAGCTCCTAATTCAAAGCCACCATAATATTCACCACCAAGTAAATAGCCAGGTCGCAGTTCGAAACCTAGATTATTAATAGGTTCCCAAATCGCTGTTATATAGAAACTATAAGGAGTAAACGAAATAGACGATGAATTATTCTGTTCAGAAATTAGCATCGCTGGTTCAAATCGGAAACCAATTTTGAGGGATTGAGAATTAACAGTGGAACTTAATTGAATAAAAATCAATAATGATAAAATGAAAATATATCTACGCATTTTTCCTCCGATAGATTTATTCTATCAAAATTACCCTCATATTAGAAACGATATGAGGTTTGAAAAGTAAATTGTACTGCATCGTGAAATGGAAGACTAATGATATTACGTTTATCTTTGCACGATACCTTGGTTTATTCTACCATCTTCCACCCACACGCATTCCCATGG
>JARGDL010000054.1 GCA_029210465.1 Stygiobacter electus | reverse complement strand
GGTTGCAATCAAATGAGATTGTCATCCTGAGCCTGCCTGACGGTAGTCAGGCCTGTCGAAGGATGACCGAAATAATAATATTATTATGTAGAAATGTCATGCTTCGACTTCGCTCAGCATGACAATAAATATTGTTAAGTCATGGTTCGACAATCCCGATAAAGTCGGGATCACCATGACAACTTATTAATTTTTCAGATGTCTCTTTTAAATTATATAAATAAAACAATAATTAACTAATTAAGGAATCAAATTGAAAAATCAAAAACCAATTCAAGATTATTATCCCGATGAATTAAGTTATTGTTACGGCTGTGGACGAAATAACGAATATGGTCATCACATAAAAAGTTATTGGGATGGCGATGAAACCGTTTCTCATTTTACACCAAAAGAATATCACATTGCAATTCCGGGATATGTTTATGGTGGATTGCTTGCATCATTAATTGATTGTCACGGAACAGGAAGTGCTGCTCTTGCTGCATATAAAGCTGAAAATCGGCAGCCAGATACATTGCCCGCATTTCGTTTTGTTACTGCGTCACTTCAAGTGGATTTCTTAAAACCAACTCCTCTTGGCGTTGAACTTGAACTTCGCGGAAAAATTGTAGAAGTGAAAGGAAGAAAAGTTATTACTGAAATAACTGTATCGGCAAATGGTGAAATAACTGTAAAAGGAAAAGTTGTTGCAGTGCAAGTTCCTGAAACTTTTTTAAAGTGATAAATCATTAAAAAATCAAACTTGTTTTTTTTTCATTATCACATCACTTGTGGTGCGATTGTTCCTGCTCAACTCGATTATCTCATTAACCCAAATTTGTCATTAGGGGAAATCTCTAATGACCACCATTAGGAAATAAAACTCTAAG
>JARGDL010000053.1 GCA_029210465.1 Stygiobacter electus | reverse complement strand
TAAGTTAATTAGATTTAGTAATATTCTTCAAGCGAAAGCTCATTCCGTTTATTAAAAATGGATAACAATGATGCAGTAATCTATCGAGTACCGCAGCAGCAACAATGTCATCATTAAAAACTTCTCCCCATTGTTCAAAGGGCTTATTTGTAGTTATAATTGTAGAGCTTCGTTCGTAACGTTTGGAGATTAACTGAAAAAATAACTTAGCGGTCTGTTTTGTAAGAGCTAAGTATCCAAGCTCATCAATAATCATCAGGTCTACTCTTGAGAGACTATCGAGTGTCCTGTTAAGATTACCGGATATCTCAGCAGAAGCAAGTTGTACAGTCAACTGCTCTGCAGTAAAAAACAAAACACGTTTCCTCGCCTGGACCGCCTTAATCCCAAGAGCGGTTGCAAGATGTGTTTTGCCTACCCCGGGAGCCCCAACAAACAAAACGTTTTTGGCTTCTTCTACAAAATTAAGGCAGGCAAGTTCTCTTATAAGTTTTTCATTTATTTGAGGTTGGTAAGAAAAATCAAATTCTTCCAGACGTTTAACCTGTGGAAAACCTGCAATCTGCATTTTCCGGTTTATTGAGCGTTCTATTTTGCTTAAAACTTCTATTTCAAGCAGTCGTTGTAAATAGTCCTGGTAAGATAATTTTGTTTTGGCAGCATTCTCAGCCTCAAGCCTGTATGTTTCCTTTATTCTGTGAAGTGAAAGAGTCTTTAAATACTGATCTGTTAGTGTTTCAGACATATACTGGTCTCCTTTATTTATTTTGTGTCTGTTTTATAATACCGCTTCACTTAACTTCACTATAACACTTTTATGGGTGTCTTTGCTGAAGTTAAGTACCACTGGGATTAGTGAACAATTTATACTGTATTAAATCACGTTTAAC
>JARGDL010000052.1 GCA_029210465.1 Stygiobacter electus | reverse complement strand
ATTTTACCGGTAATGTTTTTTTCTCCGCTGGAATGTTCTCCGGGAGATAGACCAATATAGGATGCCAATTCATCTAAGTTCTTAAATCGGTTGATGTCTACAATCTCCACTAAAAAGTGCATGGCTGTCAATATTCCTATTCCACTGATACTTATTAGCAGTTCTGAAAATTCACGATAACGATCGGTTTTCGATAGATGACGTATTTGTATTACTAATGATGCTATTGTCTTTCGTGTAGAAAGTAATCTTTCTATTTGTATGTCTAGCGCCAAACGTCCACTTTCGGTTTTGAATTCAATGGTTTCCAGCCATTTGATAAACGCTCTTGACCAATTACTAACAGCTTTTTCTTCTGATATTTTTATGCCGTAAAAACCTAATATCGATTTTATCTGGTTCTTTATTCTCGTTTGTTCTTTTATTAATTGAATATGTAGCCGAAGAAGTGTTCTATCTTCTTGGACTTCCCGGCTGGGTGTATAAATGCTCATTAATTCTCCGCTACGTAAACAACGGGCTATTTTTCGACAATCTACTTTATCATTTTTTGTGCGTCTCTCTTTGTCCATAGTTGGAACATCTGCTGGATTTACTACTATTGATTTTATTCCCAACAGTTCTAATTGTTCGTGTGCCCAGAATCCACAATATCCAGCTTCGTATGCGCTATAATAATTGCCTCTTGGAAAATTCTTACGCAAATAATTATCTAATATTTCAGGCTCCGGATTCATTGTAAATGTTTTATGGTCTATCGTTTCACACAATATATTTACCTTCCAATTCTTTTTATGATTATCGATTCCTATAAATATATTTTTGTCTGTGAAATCTAATTGCCTTTTTTTAATTTGTTCCATGTTCTTCTCCTCTTTATTGTTTTACTAATTTACTCGAGGAGTTTTACTTTTTAAACATATTATCTGA
>JARGDL010000051.1 GCA_029210465.1 Stygiobacter electus | reverse complement strand
CAGAGTTGTTTAACTGGTTTTTCAAACAGATAAAATTTGACAACTACACGCTTGATTTAGATTCAACAATAATGACCAGATACGGAAATCAGCAAGGAGCTAAGAAAGGATATAATCCAAAGAAGCCTGGACGGAATAGTCATCATCCATTGATGGCATTTGTAGCAGAAGCACGAATGACGGTAAACTTCTGGTTAAGAAGCGGAAACACATATACAACAAATAACTTCTACAATTTTCTTGAAAATACATTCGAACGATTAGAAGGAAAGACGATAGGACTCTTAAGAGCAGACAGTGGATTTTATGATAAAAAGATATTCGAATATTTAGAAAATCGAGTAAAACCGGTTAATTACATAATAGCGGCAAAATTTTACAGACCGTTAAAATTAGCCATAGCCAGAGAAAAAACCTATTGGCCTTTTGACGATGGAATAGAGATAAGTGATACGCTGTACCAGAGTCCTGATTGGGGAAAACCAAGACGATTGATAATAGTAAGACAAGAAATAGAAAGGCGACCGAAAGCAACAGGCAAACAGTTGCGGTTATTTGGAGAAGAAGAAATATATAAAAATTACAGGTATAGTTGCTTTATAACTAACTTAGATTTATCTGCAAAGATGATATGGGATTCATACCGAAACAGAGCAGATGCAGAAAATAGAATAAAAGAATTAAAGGAAGATTTCGGAGCTGATAGTTTTAATGTAGATGATTTTTTTGCAACAGAGGCAGCATTAAATTTTGTAATGATGGGATATAACTTAATGAGCTTATTCAGACAAGCGATACTCGGCACAAAAACACAACAGCAGTTAAAAACACTACGATACAGGGTATTTGCTATAGGTTCATACATCACACAAAATGGTAATTCAAGAATCTTAAAATTATCTTTAGCAATGAAACGGCGAAGCTGGTTTGAGGGACTTTGGTCGAGCACATATCTTTTTAGTTGGCCTTTTGTTGTCT
>JARGDL010000050.1 GCA_029210465.1 Stygiobacter electus | reverse complement strand
ATAATAACTACATGCAATGGAACTATAGTCATGGGATTGCCCAAGGGGGCTTAATTAATGTCATTAATAAAACTAATCCGATTAAATATTTGTTCTATTCAACAGCACAAGTATCAAACCATTTCCCAAGTGATCACAATCCTGGTAATAATACAAATGGTATCAATGATGCCTTTAGCAATTACACAGAATTAGCCCAAATGTATTCAGCTTTTGGTGATCCGCCACCAGGAGTTAATAGCCAGCAAATTGCTTCTTCTTCATATGTATTCGCAATGCGTTCAATAGCTGGTTTACTTCATTGGTTTTCAGTTAACGCTCAGATATTGCCATCTCCATTGGAAGCTGTTTACTTGTCTGGTGATTTTACGCTTTACGCTGGTGGGACTGGGCATTGGTATGTCCAATTACGAAATGGAATAGAGCCATTCACCTATAATTGGCAAATAATGTATTTGGATGGAGCTGGTTATTTACAAACTTATGAAAGTGTTAAAAAAGGAAAAGAGAAAAAAGATAAGGAAAAGAAAAAAGAGGGTGATATTATAATTAACGAAGCACCGAGTAATGAATGGGTGCCAATAGGTACAAACTCACCATATTTCAGCAAACCTCATAATCCTTATGATTTGCGAGACTTTAAGTTAAGATGTATTGTTACAGATGCAACCAACACAACAAAAACATCAAATGAATTTTATGTTGATGTTGTTTCATATCCGCCAGAATTCTCAGTTGTACAAAACGGTAATAATAATGAACAAGCAATTTCACTTGCAAAAGAAAGTGAACTTGTTTCGATTTCAAACGAATATATTTTAGAACAGAATTATCCTAATCCTTTTAATCCTTCGACTAAAATAACTTATTCTTTACCTGAAGCTAGTTTTGTAACATTGAAAGTGTTTGACATTCTTGGAAAAGAAATAGTAACCCTGGTTAATGAAGCAAAACCATCTGGCAAACATGAAGTTGAATTTGATGCATCTAAATTACCAAGTGGTACTTATATCTACCAATTGACTGCTGGAAATAATCAAATAATTAGAAAAATGTTATTGATCAAATAAAGATATTCTTTTAGAGAAGGCAGAATTATTACAGTTCTGCCTTCAGATTATAAGAACGTAAGTATAACCCGCTTTTCCACCCGTTATGTGAAAAGTCAAGTAGCTAAGAAAAAGTGTTTATTAAAATATATAGTTACTAAAAGAATCAATCTGTTATAAACAGTCCCCGC
>JARGDL010000005.1 GCA_029210465.1 Stygiobacter electus | reverse complement strand
TTTTGAATGTCACAATGAATATAAAGGTCAAAAAGTGTTGCTGAAATAGCTATAACTTGTTCCTTGATATAATTTTACAGGTAATAAACTCAAAATAAACGAGATTCCTATGAAAAAAACATTGCTTGTATTGTAATTCTACCAATGTAAAATACAATGGTAAAAGCTCAAGTAATAAACGACGTTATCAATGTTTAAGTTGTAATAAATCTTTTACCTGGAAGCAATTAACCTTAGAACAAAGAAGATTCAATTGGTTTAAGCTTTGGATTACTGAGGGTTACAGTGTTTTGGAATTAGCTAATATTAAAAGAGTCAGCCGATCAACAGTAAAGAGAGTTATAATGTATTGGCTTCAGCAAACTCCTAACAAAGAACCCTATGATTTCTCGGAAGTTAAGCATATAGTTATAGACGGAACATTTCTTAAACGACCAAGAGGAATTTACGCTGCAATGGATTCAGAGGCTCACAAATTACTTTACGCTGCTGTTAATGTAAGAGAATCAGCAAAGGATTTATCTGCCTTTTACACTAAGTTATATGAAGCAGGATTATATCCGGAAAGTGCCACAACAGACGGAAACACAGCACAAATGAAGCAGTTGCAGTTATTCTGTCCTGAGATAAAATTACAGCGTTGTATTGTTCACGTTCAGCGCCAAGGTTTATGTTGGTGTAGAAGAAATCCAAAGCGAACAGATGCAAAACATCTTAGAGAATTACTACTTACGCTAACTGAAGTTAAGACAAAAGAAGACTCTCAAAGATTTATAAAAGGATTCTATGCTTGAGAAAATAGATTTGGAACTGCTATTGAATCTTCATCAAACTGTGGTTGGGTATTTAGTGATGTAGTAAGAGCAAGAAGTTTAATTACTAAAGCAATGCCCAATCTTTTCCATTACATAGATAATCCTAAAATTGCTCGTTCAACTAATGCATTAGAAGGCTATTTCAATCGTGTCAAAGAACATTACCGCTTACATCGCGCTTTATTTAAAAAGAATAAAATAAATTACTTCAAATGGTACTTCTTCTTAAAACCTAAATAATATTTTAGCAACAATTAATGATCTTTATACCCATCATGACATGATAAATTTATGCAAATTTTTTTGCAATTCTTAAAAAACAGAATTTAAATGAAAATTCTTATAATCTAATTACTCAGAACAATAACACTATTTTTAAATTATTAAAATTGTTCTGTTTTTAATCTTTAAAAAATTTTAAGCTACTTTAACATATTTATTTGGAAAAGCTCCGCAAATCGGGCATTTTTCTTTTGGTTCACCAAATTCAATATGACCACAAACAGGACAAAGATAAAAATTGCTGATATCTAAATCTTTACCTTGTTCAACAGCTTCAAGAGCACGTTTATAAAGTTCTGCGTGGACTTTTTCAGCATCGAGCGCATATTTAAACATTCTTTGTGCTTTATGATCTTCTACTACAGCATCATCATACATTGGTGGATACATTTCAGTGAATTCATAAGTTTCGCCGGCAATTGCACTCTTCAAATTTTCCAACGTTGAACCAATTCCTTCCAAAGATGTTAAATGTCCTTCAGCATGAATACGTTCAGCTTCAGCCGTTGTAACAAATAATTTTGCAATGTTTGGAAATCCTTCCTTTTCAGCTTTCTTAGCAAATGCTCGATATTTTTGATTTGCTTGACTTTCACCTGCAAATGCTTCTTTTAAGTTTTCTTTTGTTTTCATAATTACCTCTTTTGGTGTTTGATGATTTATTTATTGGTGATGAAAGTCGTTTTAGTTGGACCAATTCCGTTTACATACAGAATCACATAGTTTTCTTTTGTAAAGGCAAAATGAGGTTGATTTGCTGGTTCAGTAAAAAAGCTTCCTTTAGAAATTTTTTTTTCTTTTGTTTCATCAAATGAATTTTCATAACAATAAAAAAATTCACCTTCAATAACATAAACTGTTCTATTATCAGGATGAAAGTGTGGAAGCAATTTTGTGTTTGGTGGAATTTTTACCATCTGCACATAAATTCCATTTTCATTGGGATTGCCTAATAAGCTGAATGTTTCAACTGAATAATCTTTTTGTCCAGTTGATTTCCATTTTATTTCATCGGGAAAAATTATTTGTGGTGTAAAATTTTGTGTTTGAGGGAAAATGTTAAACGAATAAAATATTAAAAGAGTTAAAAAATATTTCATTTCTTTTTCCTCCTATATTCTTTAAAAGGATAATCTTTTTGATTTTTCAATCTTTGATCAGCAGAAATTATAAATTCAACTTTACCTTTAAGAACACAACCTTTTCTACCCGGTACACACTTAGTTTTTAATAAAAGACAATTTTCTTTTTGATCAAAATGTGAACAAGTAAATGAACTCATTAATCAATTATATACAAATAGTTTGGCAATTTAATTTTTATTCCAGTATGACCACCAACCATATCGCTCCATTGATCGCCAATACAAGCAATAATATTGTAACCATTTTTAACTAATTTTTCTCTTTCTTCTGCTTTCCACTCAGCTGCTGGAATTTTTTTTGTTGCTTTTGTTCTTGTAATTAAAGTATCAAATTTTGTAAAACCTTGATCTTTAAGATTTTTTAATGTTGCAGAATAAGTTTCTTCATCTCTTCCGGAAATAAAAGCGACTTTAATATTTTTTTCAATCAGCCAGTCGTAAAATTTTTTAGTTTCTGGAATTGCTTTTGCATCTGCTTTTTCAAGCCATTCTTCCCAGAGAGAATAAACATATCCAAAACCGATTTCTTTTGTATGTTCATAATTAGAAAGAGCCGTTTCGTCTATATCAAAAACCACAAGTGATTTTTCATTCAACTTTAATTTTTGAATTTCTTTTTTTGCAGACTCAATTTGCAAAGAACATTCTTTATCAAACTCACCCGACTCATAATAATTTTGAACTAATTTTTTTGCTGTGTCCAAATTAAGCAAGATGTCTTTTTCTGCAGAACAGCCAACTAAAATAAAAATTAATAAAAGGGCAAAAGTTTTTTCTTTCATATACTTGTCATTTTTAATTACAAAATAAGTTTTTTAAAAAATAATTCTCATAAAAAAAAAATTTGATTTTAATTTTTTTACTATTTAGATTTGGTCTAAATAATAATTATTTTTATAAACAATATGGAGTTATTATGCGTCGTTCTTTTATTCTTTTACTTTTCTTTTTCATTACTATATTTGATTTAAGAGCAGATTATAGGCAATTTGCAAGATCCTATACTCCCTACACCTTGCCTTCAAAAGCGCTTGAATTTGAATTTTGGCAAACTGGTAGAATTGACAAAGGGTTTGGTTACTATTACAGATGGCAGCCAAGATTTGAAATTGAATATGGAATTACAGATAGGTTTACAAGTGCGATATATTTTAATTTTAATGAAATAAAAAGTTCAGGTAATTTATTTTCAGTAAAGCCATTTAGTTTTTCTACAACTTCTTTTGAGTTTAGATATAGGTTATCAAACCCAGATGATTATTTCTTAGATCCAGGATTATATTTTGAATTTGGTTATGGTGGTGATAAAATATATTATGAACCGAAAATTTTGTTAAGCAAAAGAATTAATAATTTTATTTTAGTTTCTAATATAATATCCGAAATTGAAAGAAATCCGACAAAAAGTGAGACGGAATCTAAGTTTGAAATAACTGCAGGTTTAGCTTATCAAGTCAATTCAAATTTAAGCTTAGCTTTAGAATTTAGAAATCATAGAAATTTCAGTAAAGTGTATGAAAGCCAAATAAACCAGGCGACTTTTTTAGGACCAACGATTAGTTTATCTACACAGAAATTATATTTTGTAGTTAATTTTTTATTTCAAGTTTCTGGTTCTCCAAATACTAAAAACAGTTTAGATTTAATTGGTCACGAGAAATATGAAGTGAGAACGATTCTTGGTGTAAGTTTATGAAATACAATTTAAGTTTTATTTTATTATTTGTGATAGGATGTACTTCGACTATGATTTCTACTGACAAAAGAGAAATTCTTTATAGAGAAAAGTGTAGTGGTTGTCATAGATTATATTCAAAAAATGAATTTTCTAAAGAAGAATGGGAAAGTAAATTACCTGAAATGTATCAAAATGCAAATTTAAGTCCTGATGAAGAAAAACTTTTAAATGAATTTTTACTAAAGTAAATAATAATGGTTGTATCAAATTTAAATATTTGATACAACCAGTTTTTATAAAATATATTTACTCAAATCTCTGTTCTTAACAATTTTATCAAGTTTATTATTTACTAACTCGCCCGTTATTTCAATTTGAGACTTTGGCATTTTATCTGGAACTTCAAATAAAATATCCTCAAGCAAAGTTGTTAAAATTGTATGAAGTCTTCTTGCCCCAATATTTTCAACTTGTTCATTTACTAATGCGGCTGTTTTAGCAATTTCTTTTATTGCATCTTCATTAAAAGTAATTTTGACGTTTTCAGATTCTAAAAGAGCTGAGTATTGTTTTAACAAAGCATTTTGCGGAATTGTAAGAATTTTAACAAAATCTTCTTCTGTTAAACTTTTTAATTCAACACGAATAGGAAAACGCCCTTGTAGTTCAGGAATTAAATCGCTTGGTTTTGAAACATGAAAAGCGCCGGAAGCAATAAATAAAATATGATCTGTTTTAACAGGTCCATATTTTGTATTAACTGTTGAACCTTCAACAATGGGAAGTAAGTCTCTTTGCACACCTTCGCGAGAAACATCAGGACCATTTTGACTTTTTGCACCAGCTATTTTATCAATTTCATCAATGAATACAATACCACTTTCCTGAACACGTTTAATTGCTTCGCGTTGGACAACTTCCATATCAATTAATTTTTCTGCTTCCTCTTGAGTTAATAATCTTTTTGCTTCTTTAATTGTAGTTTTCTTTTTTTTCTTTTTCTTTGGTATCATACTACTCATCATTTCTTGCAAGCTCATTGTAATATCATCCATACCCATTGGTCCAAGAACTTGCATTCCAAAAGCAGGTGTTGTTGTATCAAATTCAATTAGTCTATCATCCATTTCACCATTGCGAATTTTTTCACGCATCCACTCGCGTGTTTTTTCGTTTTGTAATTCTTCATTTTCATTATTTTCATCTTCCATTGCCATTGGTTTTTTAACAGGTGGAATTAACTGATCAAGAATTCTATCTTCGGCCATACGTTCAGCTTTTTCTTGAACTTCAGCTGTTTTTTCAGCACGAACCATTGATACAGCAATTTCAGCCAAATCTCTAATCATTGATTCAACATCGCGGCCAACATAACCAACTTCAGTGTATTTTGAAGCCTCAACCTTTATAAAAGGTGCACCAGAAAGTTTTGCTAAACGGCGTGCAATTTCTGTTTTACCAACACCAGTTGGACCAATAAGAATAATATTATTTGGCATTATTTCTTCGCGAATGTTTTCTTCAACTTGTTGACGACGCCATCTATTTCTTAACGCAATAGCTACTGCACGTTTTGCTTCATTTTGTCCGATGATATATTTGTCCAATTCATTAACTATTTGAGTTGGTGTTAAATTTTTCATCAAGTTATTATTATTCTTTTTTTTCATTTTAAAATTTCCTCTACCGTAATTTTATCGTTAGTATAAATACAAATATCTGCTGCCGTTTTAAGTGCTTCTTGAACAATTTCTTTAGCGGAAAGGTTGCTATATTTTTTTAACATTTTAGCAGCCGCTAAAGCATACATTCCGCCGCTTCCAATTGCAACAATATTATCTTCAGGTTCAATTACATCACCTGTACCGCTTACAACATAAGCTTTATCTTCAGAAATAATAGCAAGCATTGCTTCAAGGCGACGAAGATATTTATCCGTTCTCCAATCTTTTGCTAGCTCAACAACTGCACGACTTACATTTCCACTATAAGCTTCGAGCTTTTCTTCAAATCTTTGGAGAAGAGTAAATGCATCTGCCGTTGAACCTGCAAATCCAGTTAATACTTTTCCACCAAGTAATTTTCTAATTTTCATTGAGTTGTGTTTCATAACTGTATTGCCAAGAGTAACTTGTCCATCGCCGCCGAGTGCCGCCTGACCATTGTGAATCAGACCGATTATTGTTGTTGATCTAATTTTCATTTTTATTCCTATTAAAAATTTTTAATGATTAAATATAGTTTTGTGTATATGCAACCCGTTTATTTTCTAAACTTAAAAGGAAAAATTCTTGGTACTGATTTTTGATATTGAACATAGTCTTCACCAAAAATTTCAACTAATTTTTTTTCTTCATAAATAGAACCTATATAAAAATAAATAACGAATGATATAAACATTGTTAAGTAAAATAAATCCATTTGAGGACGCAATCCTAAAAATAAAATTGAAAAGAAATAAATTGGATGACGAACAAATTTAAATGCACCAATAATTCTTATGTTTTGTTTTTCATCAAGGTCTTCAATTTTATATTCATTCTTGAAATACCGCATAATTTGTGAAATTCCTACAAATTCTTTTAAATCAATTTCTTTTGATGCCCAAACTAATCCAAATAATGAAACAACTTGCAACGCAAAAGTAATTATATCGAATGGAAATTGTAAGTCATATATCATAAAATTCGGTTTGGGTGAAACTTCATAAACAAACAACAAAAGGAAAAGGGAAATTAAGTTATAAAACAATCTGTAGAATGCAATTTTGTTTCCGATTTTTTTTGCTAATCTTTCTTTGAAATGTAATGATGCGAGTAATGAATGAAATAAACCAAATAATGAAAACAATAAAAAAATTATAACAACATCTGAAAGAATCATAAACTTTTACGTAATCGAGCAACCGGAATTTTTAGAGCTTCACGATATTTTGCAACGGTTCTTCGAGCAACATGAAACCCACGTTCTTGAAGAATGCTTGCTATTTTATCATCGCTGTATGGTGCATCTTTAGGTTCATTTTCACAAATTTCTTTGATAAGCTCTTTAATATGTTTGTTTGAAACTTCTTCACCGCTATCAGTAGATAAACCTTCGCTGAAGAAATATTTTAATTCATGAATTCCTTGTGGGCTTTGAACATATTTACCATTTACAACGCGACTTATAGTTGAAATATCCATTCCAATTATATCGGCAATATCTTTGTATATCATTGGTTTTAAGAACTTGGGACCACTTTCAAAAAATTCATATTGTTTTTCAAGAATGGCTTGCATAATCTTCATCAAAGTATTTCTTCTTTGTTGAAGTGAAGCGATAAACCATTTTGCGGATTCAAATTTTTCTCGTAAGAATTTATGTGTTTCTTTTTCACGTTCAGAAATTTTTCTTTTTCTTTTATTTGCACCAAGCATTTCTAAATATGTTTTGCTTACTGTAACAGAAGGAACACTTTTATCATTCAAAGTAACAATATAATTATCATCAACTTTTTCTATAATAAAATCGGGTGTAATTTGATTCATTTCCTCAGAATCAATATTTCCTTCACCTGGTTTTGGATTTAATTTTTGAATTACATCAATAGTTGTTTTTAATGTTTCCTTCGAAAGATTCATTGTTTTTTGAATCGTTTCATATCTCTTATTTACAAAGTCATTAAAATGTTCACTAAGAATTTTTTCGGCAAGATATGAATAATATGGATCGAAAGATGAATTTCTTATTTGGATTAACAGACATTCTTGTAAAGACCGAGCCGCGATTCCAACTGGTTCCATTTTTTGAATTTCAGCAAGTACTTTTTCTGCCTGTTCAATAGTAACATTTATATTTTCAAAAAGTTTTAATTCATTTACAATTTTCGATAAATCTGTTTTTAAGTATCCATCTTTGTCAAGACTTCCGATAATGTTTTCACCAAGTATAATTTCTTCTTCGGATAAATCCAGCATGTGAAGTTGATCAATTAAATTTTCTCTAAGTGATTTTCTTTGATGTGCAATGGGGTGAATAAATTCTTCATCTTGTGATTTATTTATTCTTTCGATTTCATATTCAGCATCTACTTCATCATTCATAAAATCTTCTATATCGAATTCATCTTCTTTATTAGAAATATTTTCTTCTTCTTCATCTAATTTATCATTGGTTTCATCGGGATTTTCTTCTAATTGTTCGAGATCTATTTCTTCATCCAAAGTTTCTTCAAGAATTGGATTTAGTTCAAGCTCTGTTTTAATTCTTTGTTCAAGAGCAAGAGTATTCAACTGCAAAAGCTTTTGATATTGAATTTGCTGAGGAGAAAGTTTTTGTTGTAATGCTAATTTTTGTTGTAACGATAACATATTACTTTTTAGTTGCCTCTTTTAATTTGTTAAACCAATCTTCACCAAATTTTCTTTTGATTGAATCTTTGCAAAAATCTACAATTTTAATTTTAGTTTGTTTTCCTTTTTCAATTGCTGGCTGACATTCTCTATATTTTTCATATCGAAGAACAGGTCCAGCAAAATTTGAAATTCGTATTGGAAATAAATGACAAGAAATTGGTTTGTTTACTGAAATTTTATTTTCATTGAAAGCTTTTTCAATAGCACATTTTGCAATTTCACCATCGAAATATACGAAAACACAAGCTCTGTTGTTAATAGTTCTTGTCATTAATTCATCATCTTGTTTTATCCAAAAACCTTTTTTTTCAATTTCATTTGAATGTTGTTTCGGTAAATATTTTAATATAACTGGAAGTTCTTTTGTAATATCTTCAATTTCATTTTCTGTAATTGGTGCACCGTAAGGACTTTCCATTGTGCAGCAAGCACCTTTGCATTTTGCCAAATCACAAGTAAAATATGATTCGGTTATTTCAGAGTTTACTACAATTCCATCAATATGTAAAAATTCTGCTTCCATGATTATTTATTTTTTGGCGAGCAAAGATAATAAATAAATTATAATTGACGTTTTATGTTTTTATCAATCTATTTTTACTTTTGATTCAACACTTTTCAAGATTATTTCGCTATCAATTAATTCAAATATTTTCTTTGTGTCTTCGTATAAAATTCTATCTTTGGTAAGAGGCTTAATTTTAGAACGAATAATTTGATATGCGATTTCAGTTCCTTTACCACATTTTAAGGGACGTAGAAAATCAATTGCTTGAGCAGCAACCATTAATTCAAGTGCAATTACTTTTTTAACATTTGACAAAATTTGAAAACATTTTCTTGCAGAAATTGAACCCATAGAATTTATATCTTCTTTTCCGGCAGAAGTTGGAATTGAATCAACGCTGGCTGGATGAGCAAGCACTTTATTTTCAGAAACCAAAGAAGCAGCTGTGTATTGAGCAATCATATATCCAGAATTTAATCCACCTTCCTTTGCCAAAAATTTTGGAAGCTTATCATTTGATCCATTTGTTAATCTATCAATTCTTCTTTCAGAAATATCAGCCAACTCAGCTAATGCTATTGCCATAAAGTCTAACGGCAAGGCTAATGGCTGACCATGAAAATTTCCACCGCTAATGTAATCTTTATCTTTAGCAAAGATTAATGGATTATCTGTAACTGAATTTAATTCAATGTTAACTTGTGAACATACATAATCAATTGCGTCGCGTGATGCACCATGAATTTGTGGAATACATCTGATTGAATATGAATCTTGTACACGCGGATCATTTTCAATGTGAGATTTTCTTATTTCACTATTTTCTAAAAGTTTTAAAATATTTTTTGCAGTCGTTATTTGTCCTTTGTAAGGACGAAGATTATGGAGACGAAGATCAAAAGCTTTATCTGTTGAAAGTAGTGCTTCATGCGAAAGAGATGAGGCAATATCGGCAAGCTTAATTAATTTTTTTGCTTCAATACAAATGTAAGATGCAAAAGCTGACATCATCTGTGTACCGTTAATTAATGCTAAGCCCTCTTTTGCATCAAGTGAAACAGGTTTTAACCCAAACTTTTTTAATGCTGTTTTTGCTAAATATGTTTTTGCAGATTTATTTTCATCAAAAATATTTCTTACAATTTGAACATCACCTTTACCAATCATTGCTAATACTAAATGAGCTAATGGAGCTAAATCACCACTTGCACCAACAGAACCTTGTGATGGAATAACTGGAATTATGTTATTGTTAATCATATCGATTAACAACTGCAAAGTTTCAAGCTTAATTCCAGAAAATCCTTTTGCGAGTGCATTAACTCGTAATAACATCATTAATTTAACTATGTATGGTGGTAGATTTTCACCAACACCAGCTGAGTGACTAATTATTAAATTTTCCTGTAGTTTCTTCAAATCATTTTTAGAAATTCTGACATTTGAAAAATCACCAAAACCTGTTGTAACACCATAAATTACTTCCCCTTTTTCAATCCATTCTTCAACTTGTTTGCGTGATTGTAAAATGTTTTTTTTAGCATTATTTGAAAGTTCTACTTGTAAATTGTTTTTTAAAAAATTTTCAATTTTTTCAAAAGTTAATGAGTTGCCATCAATTATCAACTTCATTTTTGCTCCAATACTTTTTCTTCGATTAATATTTTCTTTATTAAATTATTATTCACTGCACTAGTTCTATATTTTATTTGAGTTGTTTCATCGTGATATTTTATTTGAATAACATCTGATAATTCATGAATCATTGAAATAACTTTTGATTTTTCGTGCGGTATAAAAATTTCTTCCTCGACAAAATATTTTTCATAAAGGTTGAGTAATATGTTTTTTAAGTTATTAATGTTAATTCCCCTTTCAGCAGAAATTATTATGCTCTCGGGAAAATTTTGAGTCACAAAATCAATTTTACTTTTATCTTTCAAATTATCAACCTTGTTAAAGATTTTTATCTGGGTTTTCTTTTGAGAATTCAATTCTTCAAGAGTATCGTCAACCACTTTTATATGTTCTTCAAAATATTCATTTGAAATATCAATAACATGAAGAATAATATCAGCATCTTTCACAACATTTAATGTGCTTTTGAATGATGCCACCAAATGATGCGGCAGTTTACGAATAAATCCTACTGTATCGCTCACCAAAATATTTTTACCTTTTGCAAGAGTTAATGCCCGTGTTGTTGAATCAAGCGTTGCAAATAATTTATCTTCTGCGAGCAAATCTGAGTTTGTTAATCTATTCATCAAAGTTGATTTACCAGCATTTGTGTAGCCAACTAATGTTGCTGTAATAAAATCTTTTCTTCCCGAACTTTTAGTCAATTGCTGTGATTCAATTTTCTTTAAATTTTCTTTCAGTTTACTAATTCTTGCTCTGATTATTCTTCTATCAGTTTCAATTTGAGTTTCACCGGGACCTTTAGTTCCTATACCACCATATTGTTTTGAAAGATGTGTCCATGCGCGTGTTAATCTTGGCAGCAAATATTGTAGTTGTGCCAATTCAATTTGTGTTTTTGCTTCTCTTGTTTTTGCATGCGACGCAAATATATCAAGTATTAATCCGCTTCTATCTAGAATTTTTCTTTCGAATAATTTTTCAAGGTTTCGAACTTGTGTTGGATTCAAATCATCATCAAATATAACAAGCTGAATATTGTTGAGTTCGATAAGTTGAGCTATTTCTTCTGCTTTTCCTTTTCCAATGAAATATGCTGGATCTGGTTTTGATTTTTCTTGAAGCACTTTGAAAACAGTCTCGGCTCCAGCTGTGTCTGTTAATAATTCAAGCTCATCAAGATGTTCTTCAATTTGTCCTTTTGTAAATTCACCTGTTGAAAGTGCAATTAATATTGCTCGCTCTTTTGGTATTGGTTTTAATTCAATCATTTTTATCGATTAAAATTAGCTAAATCTTTTTTTGTGTTTCTTGCAATTAATGATTCTAAAATTAAAAGAATCAAAGCTGCCATTAAAAAATATTTCCATAACTCAGTACCAAATCTTGAATCATAGATTACTTTGCTTAATGAATCATCTTGTTTAATGTCATAAATTTTACCCCTAAAGTTAATTGTCTTTAAATACTCTTTGAAATCCTCAATAGAAAATTTTTCCTGTTCAGATTCTCGCGGATCAATATTTACATCAAAATAATCAAGTAGTTTATCATTCGAGAAAAACTTATAAACACCTTTTTTGTTCGTGTTTTTATAAGTCATAACATTTTGGTTTTGTAAAGAATCTTTTTTAATGTATTCAACTATGTTAACAGGTTTTGCAACTTTAATCAAAGAGAGATTGGTTTTTGAAATATCAACATTTAATTCATTGCCAGTAATATAATTTTCATCTTTTAATTTTATTGATGCATAATAAACAATTTTGTTAATCAACGGGGCAAATAATGACTTCAATGGAAAATCATTCCAGCCTAATGTTGGCGAAGAAGTGAAAACTAATATTTTACTTTTCAATTCATTTATTTCAAATAGAAATGGGGAACCATTTGCTAATTGAATTATTGGTTTTTCTTTACCGGTTAATTGTGTTTGTAAAAATTTATTGATTTCAGCAGACTCAATTTTTGTTTTTTTCTCCTCTGTAAAAATATTTTTGAAAAGTGAATGATTAAAATCGATCTTACCAAATTCATTTACTATTTGGTTTGAATTAACAATTCCCTTTTCAATAAACTGGTAGTTAAGATTTAATTGCTTCAATGTTTGTGAATAAGTAATCGAATTAGAATTTTCTGAAGGAAATACAACTAAATTTTTCCCTTGCAGTAAAAATTCATTTACTTTTTTTAACGAGTGATTGTTAGCTGAAGCAAAAAGCATAATTAAATCATAATTATTCAAGTCAACTGAATTTAATTGCGAAAAATTTATTTCCTTTAATTTGATGTTTGGGTTTAAGCTTATTGCGTAATTAACAAATTTAGAACTATTTGGATTTTCAGTACAGATTAAAACAGATACATTTTTTTTGACATTGACCGAAAGAAAAAATTGATTGTCGTTTAAAATTGCATCGTCTTCCAGTTCGGCTGAAAAATTAACCAAGCCGGTATCTTGTAATGTCGTTTCTAAAATTACTTCTTTCATTTCATTTGAATTGAGAGTTAAATTTTTCTGCGAACTTCTTTTTCCATTAATAAAAAGTGAAATAACATTGTTGTCCATTTTTGAATTGGAATAATTTTTAACTTTTACTGTGAAGCTTATATCTTTATTCAATTCGAATATTTGATTTTCCGATTGAAACGAAACTATACCTAAATTATTGTATTCATCGTTACTCAAGTCAATTAAAAACAATCTTGTATTTTCTGGAAAAATTTTCCCGTAGTCAGAAAGTTCATCTTTTGAGTTAATCAATCTACTTTTTTGCATATCAGTAAAAATGTAAATCTCTTTATTTAGTTGATTTGATTCATAAATAATTTTTGACGCTTCAACCATAGCTTGATTTAATGTGTTACTTACTTCAGATATTTCAATGTTGTCTATTTGATTAATCAATTCTTTGATGCTTTTTGTTGGAATAAATTTTTTTGTATTAACCTCACCAATTGTAATTAATGTAACTTCATCGCCATCTTTAATTTCATTAATTAAATTTTTTGCTTTCAACTTTGCTTGATTTAAAAGTGAACCTTTTTCATTTACAAGCGACATACTAAATGTGTTATCAATTATAAAAATTGCTGAAGTCTTTGCTGTTTCATTTGAAAACGAATTTTTTAATGTTGGCCTTGCAAAAGCTAAAACTATAAAAACAATTATTATAATTCTTATTATTAATAAAAGTAACTGTTTTAGCTTTATTCTTTTAATTTTTGTTTTTTGAAGTTCTTTTAGAAATAAAAGAGTGCTAAATTCAATTGTTTTTAATTTTCTAAGATTTAGAAAATGTAATAGAATGGGAATAGCTGCTGCAAACAAACCAAATAATATAGATGGATTTAAAAATGTCATTTAACACTTACTTGATAATGCATTAATAATTTTTGAATATATCCATTTAAATCAAAATTTTCGAGAACTCTTCTTCTAGAGTTTTCACCCAGCTTCATTCTTAATTCTTTAGATTTTATTAAAGTAGAAATTTTTTCTGATAAATCATCAACATCACCTTTATTAAAAAGCAGTGATGTTTCATCTTCAATTGCAATTTCTAAAACTCCTGATGCACGTGTACAAACATTTGGTTTTTTCATGCTCATTGCTTCAACTAATGTAAGTCCAAATGATTCATCATGTGAAGGGAAAACATAAATATCAATCCCGGCCAAAATATTTGGTGTATCTTTTCTTAATCCAGTAAAAATTATTCTCTCTTTTTGATTTATTCTTTCTGCCAATTCTAAAATTCTTTTGTAGTAGCCATCTTCATTTATACTCGGATGGCCAACTATAACAAATTTCAAATTAGAATATTTATTTAAGAGCTTTTCGGCACATAATAAAAATTCTTCGTGTCCTTTGCCTTGACTAATTCTTCCAATCATCCCAATTAAAATTTCATCATCGCCAATTTTAATTTCTTCTCTGAAAATTTTTCTTTCATATAAATCAGGATTAAATTTTTCTGTATCAATTCCATTATGCAGTAAAACTATTTTTTCTTTTTTAATTGAAGTTGTTACCAAAAGATTTTGTTCAATCATTTTGCTGATAGCGTAAACTTTATTAATTCTTGAATAAAGCCAATTGTGAAGAAAATCTTTTTTTGAAATGCCACTTGCAACATGTTTTGTAAAATGAATTGGAATTTTAGAATTGATAATTTTTAATACTGGTACAACAAACCATAAATCTTTTGAAGAATGAGAATGAATCAAATCAAATTTTTCTTTTTGAATTATTTTTTTGATTTGGATAAAAGAATTGAGGTTAAAGTAACTTTCAGTTTCTATAAAAAATAATTTTATGTTTTCTTTTTCTGCTTCTTTATAAAGATTGGAAGATTTAAGTGCAAGTAATGAAACATCATAGTTTAATTTTTTAAGATGAAGAAGAATAGTCAGAGAATACATTTCCAAACCGCCCCAACCATTTGAAATGCAAGTGAAAAGAATTTTCATCAATAACCTTTGTGGATTGAAGCACCACGGAAATAATGTTTTAAAATCTCATCGAAAGTGTAACCAAGTTCACCCATTACCGCTGCACCAATTTGGCAAAGGCCAACTCCATGTCCCCAGCCAGCACCTTTCAAAATAAATTTTTGAGGAATTTCATTAATAACATTTTCCTTTTTAATAATAAATGCACTACTATAAAGATGCGTTTTAGAAAGCCATTTTCTTATTTCTAATTCTTTACCTACAATTTTGGTTTCTTTTGAACCTATTATTTTTAGTTTTATTAATCTACCGGATTTACCTCTTTGAATTGGAACTAAATCTTTTATTTTACCAAAATCAATTCCACTCTTTGAATTAATCAATTCTGAAATTTCATCCTGTGTGTATTCAACTTGCCATCGATAAAAATCATTTGTATCTCTATCAAAATCAACAAGTACTTGTGAAAGTATTTTTTTATCTGATGTATTACAAAAAGCATGAGGATTTGCTTGAATCCACTTTTCACAATTGTCTTCTTTTGTTAAATCCCAATTATCATCAGGATCTTCATATTTATAATCATAAAATGATTGAAGGTAATTATGAGGAATTTCTTCCCAAACATTTTCGAATGTTTCGGTAATTCCACCACAACATTTTGAAAAACGAGTATCACAAATTTTATCATTGTAAGCAAGGAATAACCCAGCTGTTTCAGAAACAGCTATATAAGCATGATCGTTAATAATCTTTGTAATGCCTTGATAACGCTGGCAATGATCATCTGCACAAAAATCATAATTCAAATGATCTTCTCTATCATACCATCTTATAATTTCATCACTAGTTATAATTTCGTTTACTTGTTTCGTTTGGTTTTTCTTTTTTGCAAGTTGAGCAAGAATCCAACCACGTGAAATAATAGCATGTGCTTTTAATAATTCAATTGATGCATTAGGGCTCATTTCAGAGGAGATTACGCTTGTTAAATATTCTTCGAGAGGCAAAATATTTATTGCTGTTATTTTTTCATCTTCAATAATAAAATTTAACTTTCCACGAAATTTTTGATTCTCTTTTTTCTGCCAATGAAAATTAATTCCTATTACAACATCTTTAAGAAGAAATGTATCTATTTCAATATCCTTTGGTATAAATGTAACTTCATTTCCAATGAAAATTTCTTTTTCTTCTTTAGAAATTTTTATTTTTTCATTAACTAATTCTGCTTTAAAGTTTCCACTAAGTTTATTTTCAGAAAATGATGAATAAAACAACCCGTAAAAATCAAAATGAATTTCTTTTGAGGTTAAGATTCCTACTTTAATTTCTGGCTGAACCATAATTTTCACCTAATATATATCGAAATATAATAAGCTATGAAATAATAAGATATATTACTTTTTTAATTACAATTATGAATTTCATTAATAAATGAAATTCATTATCTCAAATAGTATAATTGATTAGTACATTTTGTAACTAAAAAATGATTATCCGCTGTTATAACAAGTTAAAACCTTTTTAGGGTAAATTATTTCAGTCCTAATTCTTTGCACATACGATAATAATTTGGTGGAGCTAAACCAAGTTTTTTGGCGGCTTCACTGTCAGATTCCGATCTTTGACGAACATAATTAAAATATTTTTCTCTAAACATTTTTTCCATTTGTTTCAATGATAAAATTCCTTCTGGAGAATTAAAACTAATTCCATCTATGTAAGTGTATTCATCACTATGTTTTTTACCAAGTGCATGTTCAATTAAGTTTTCATCAATTATTTTTTCTTCAAAGAAAAGTAATCGTTGAACTAAATTTTTAAGTTCACGAATATTTCCGGGCCATTCATAATTCATTAAAAATTTCATAGCATCTTGTGTTATAACTGGTACATCTTTACCCATGTCAATTGCAAATTCGTTCATAAAATAATCGATTAAATAATGTATGTCCTCTTTTCTATTTTTAAGTGGCGGAACAAAAATAGGGACAACATTCAATCTGTAGTAAAGATCTTCTCTGAATCTTTTCTCTTTTATTTCATTTTCAAGATTTTTATTTGTAGCCGAAATTATTCTAACATTAACTTTTATCTTTTCAGTTCTACCAATTTTTTCAACTTCACCATCTTGAAGAACACGCAAAAGTTTTACTTGTGCAGAGAGTGGAAGTTCTGATACTTCATCTAAAAAAATGGTGCCGTTGTTTGCTAATTCAAATAGTCCCGGTTTTCCTTTATCTGCACCAGTGAAAGCACCTTTTTCATAACCGAATAATTCACTTTCAATTAGCTGATCAGGAATACTACCGCAATTTATTGGAATAAAATTTTCAAATTTTCTATTGCTTAAATAATGAAGGTTATAAGCGATTAATTCTTTTCCTGTCCCACTTGAACCCGTAATTAAAATTGGAGCATTACTATTAGCAAACTTTAAAGTTTGTTCTCTTAATTTGTTTGCTATTTCAGAAATTCCAATAATTTTTTTGCTGGCTAAAATATTTTCGACATTGTTATAAAGTTTTTGATTTTGCTTTTGTTTTTCACGGAGTAATTTTTTTCTTTCAAATGCATTAAAAATTGAAAGAATAAAATCAGTTGGTTGATAAATGTAATCTTCAATATCACCTGGGTATTTTGTACAATACCAAAACGCCCCAGCTTCAATTAAATTATGAGCAAAATCGTAATCTGTAACATTAATAGTCATTTTTGTAATGACTATAATTTGCAATGTTGTATCAATATCTTTTAGTTTTTTAATTAAATGTTCTCCGCGTAAACCACCAGCAATTTGAAAATCCATAATTGCTACATCGTAATAGTTTTTCCTTTTTTCTAAAAGTTCGATTGCAGATTTTCCATCTGAAACTACATCAACAATTTGAATTTTATCGCTGAAAGGTTTAATTGTATTTTCGACACGACGCATGTCAAAATCTTCATCTTCTATAAGTAAGATTTTTATTTTTTCTTCTGCAATCATTTTTACTCCGATTAATGAGGAATTTCAATTGTAAATTTACAACCCTTTTCTGGCAAATTTTCTACATCTATATTCCAGCCACATCTTAATTTTGAAATTTCATAAGCAATGTAACATCCATAGCCCGAAGATTGATTATTTGTTTTTGTGGTTACATTTTCAAGAAACAATTTTTTAATACCATTTTCATTTTTTTCTAAAAGTTTATCAACTATGCCTTGGCCGTCATCTTCAATATAAAGTCTTGTAATGTTTTCTTCTTTAAAATATTTTGTCGTAATCTTAATTGTTAAATTAATATCACCGTTATGATCAATGCTGTTTTGGATCAAGGGTTCTAAAATTTCCCATATAACAAATTCATTAATGTGAATAATTGGAACATTTTTATCGAGATTTAATTTTATTTCAAAAGAACCTGTTTTACGTGCTGTGCGGTTAAATATATTTTCAACTATAAATTTGATTACTTCATTTAAGTTAGTATTAAAAGCAATATTTCTAATAGTTTGAATTGGCGGGTCATACCATTTCATATCATAGATAACGCGCGAAATAAAATTTGAATACTTTGTTACTCTATACTTAACTTCATTTATGTTGTTTGGTTCAAGCATTCTTAAATCTTCTTTAATAAAACCCATTACTTTTTCAGCTTTGTGATGTGTATGATAAATTCGTTTAGTAAAAAGAGCTTCTTTATCATGATCGATTTTTTGTTTTAATGACTTTTCGTGTTCTTCAAAAAAAAGTTTTTGAGCTTCATCTCTTTCTTTAACTGTGTAGGATGAAATGTAATACATTGCAAGTAATCCAAGTAAAAACAATGCTGAATATATAATTGAAGTCTCTTCATAGTTTGAAACTATTTCTCTTTGAATAAAAGAAACATCTGCAGTGTTACGCATATAAAATGCACCCATAAATTCACCACGAGGTGCAAATGGAACAAACAAATGATACGTTTGTTTTTCACTTTTTATATTTATTATTTCTTCCTTTTGTTCTAAATCCTTTTTTATTTTTTTATAAATATTTACTGCGTTTAAATGCCTTTCCGTTGCATCGGGTTCTTCTATTTTTTTAGTAATAAAAAATGAATATAAAACTTTACCATCATCGATTGTATAAATTTTATCTTCGTATGAAATTAAAAGGCAAATTTCGTCCACATTTTGTTGGAGTACTTGTTGATTTAAAATAATATCAAAGAATTGAATGACCCTTCTTTTATCTGCCTCAGATGAGTTTACATTTAAATGAATTGTTTCAAGTAAAAGTTCAAGTGTTGTTGTACTTAAATTTGCAAATTTTTCAGCAGAATGCTGTTGATACCATTCTTGCGTGTTTTCGACAAAATTTCTTAAAGATGCTTTGTGCACAAATGATAAAACAAGCTGCAGTGCAATTAATCCAACGAATAAAACAGTCAGATGTTTAAACTCGAAATGATACTGTTTAAGATTTTCTATTAAGCTGTTTTTTTTATTTTCCAATTTTTATCTAAAAAATATTTCTTTTGAATTAATAGTTCTTTGGGCGCTAATTAATGCTTCTTTAACACTCAATTTTTTTTGGAGAGCTTCTTTAAGATAAAAAGCTATTACATCAGAAACCCTTGTGTATTTTTCAAGCAATGGTCTGTAAGCAGCAGTATTTAAAATCTTTTTGTATTTACTAAATAGCGGATTCTTTTTAATAAAAATTGAATCTTTATAAATTTTATTTATTACGGGTAAGTAACCACCTTTTTCAAATAAAATTTTTTGTGAATCCTCAGACAATAAAAATTTAATAAATTCAACAGCTTCGCTTTTTTTTGTAGAGTTTTTTGAAAGCATTAAATTCCATCCGCCTGTTATCGAAGTTGAGTTTCTACCCTTTAAATGTGGGACAAAGGTTGGTATATATTTATCGCTTATGTTTTGTGAATCAATATTGTTTTTATACCAAACATCTAAACCTGACCAACCGCGCAAGAAAAATCCATTTTCTAAAACAAATTTTCTATAACATTCTGTTTCTCTAAATTCAAGCACTTCGCTTGGTGTTAACCTACTGTCTAATAAATTTACTAATAATTGCAAAGACTTTATTGCTTCTTTCGTATTTAATTTCACAGTATCATCTTCAAATATTTTGGCATTTTGACTTTCTAGCAACTCAAAGAAACTACACATTAATCCTTCATAATTATCAGCTGGGAATAAGTAAACTGGTTTATTATATTTTTTTAATTCATTTCCTAATTCAATAAATCTTTCCCAAGTTATACCATTTTCTAATTCGTTTTTAATATTAGAATAATTTGGGAGCTTTTTTAGTTCTTCATCATTGTAGTATAAAAAAGATATATCAAAATATAGTGGCATAGCAACTAAATCATTTTTGTAATAACATGCCTTAATTGCTTCGTTTAAAATTTTTTCTCTTTCTGGGGTTATGAAAAATTTATTTAATGGTTCTGTCCATTTTGCAAAGCGAGGTATCCAAATTTGATCTACAGAAAATATATCTATCTTATCACTTTTGCTTCTTAAATATCTAATAAGCAATTCTTTTCTTTCATTTGTGCTAAATTTTTCGAACGGTAAATCAATTGGAATTACTTCAATTTTGCCTTTATGAAGTTGATTAAACTTATCTATTAAAAATTTATGAGTTGGTGAGATATTATCAGCATAATAAATTTTCTCTGGTATTCTAACTGGTTGGAACAATCCATTTCCCCAGAAAAACATAAATCCAAGAACTGCAACTGCAAGTATTGTTATTAATGCTATGTAGAAGTAATAAGTTTTAAAATATTTTTTTAGCTTCTCAATCATAAAGAAAGAGCTTTTTTAAGTTGTTCGTATTTTTTAAACCAACTTGAAAAATCAGGTTGGTATGGAACAGCAATATATTGGCCACCAAATCCAAATCTTTTAAATACAATCATGTTGATAGAATTGACTTTTATAGACTTCAATGCCGATTCATTTAATTCTAATTTATTATCAATTGCAAGTTTTGCTGTTATATTTTCTAAATTTTTGTACATCTTTTCTGTTCTTAAAATATTTTTAATATCGTTTTTAGCCTCTTCAAAGGATTCATACTTTTCTTGTTTACCAGTTTTTCTATCAAGTAGTTTTATAATTGAATAACCTTCATCAGTTTTAATTGGGCCAAAAACTTGACCAACTTTTAGATTTACGGCAGCTTTAAATATTTCACTTTCGCTATTTGGAATCTTAAAATCGAACTCATAACCTTTTTGTTTAAGTGAATCACGCATAGAATATTTTATTGCCAGCTCTTTAAAGTCTTTACCTTTTTCAAGTTCATCAAAAATAATTTTTACTACATCTAAATCATTTGTTAAAATTTCTGCTATTTTAATTTCTTCTGGTTGAGTTATAATTTTATTATTCTTAGAAAAAAATTCAAATGCTTCATTGTCACTTATTTCTGTATTCTTAAAAACATTTTTCATATTTAATGAGGCGAGAAAATTTTCTTTCCATAATTTTAAATCAAATGCAACATCGGGTAATTTGTCATAACCGCGTTTTAAAGCTTCACGAGCTAATAATTCATTTTGAATAAAAAGAAAAACAGTTGAATTCAATCTTGAATGAATATGTTTGTCGTCTATTTTAAGAAATTCAAAACCATCAATTTTTAAGTTTATTAGAAAATCTTTTAAAGTTATTGGTTCGTTTGAAAATTTTATAAAAACAGATTTTAATTCTTTATCCGAAAAACTTTTTTCAATTTTACTTAGTTCGGGTTCGAATAAAGTATATTTCCCAAATTTTTTTATAAATGTTTTTTGATTTTCATTAATATAATTTTTTATTAGCTCATAGAGTTTGTTAAATAAAACTTTATCAGCATTAATGGTTGTGTTTTTAAAAAATCTTTTATAAAAGTTTTCATAAACTTTATTTTCCCATCTTTCAGTTACAATTCGTTCTATTTTTTTTAAATCATTTTCATCAAGAATACTTTTTTTAGTAAAAGAATAAACTTTAAAGATATACCAACCTTCTTTTAACTCAAGTGGTTTACTAAATTCACCAACAGCAAGATTAAAAACATCATTTTCAATTTTTTCATTGAGCTTTCCAAAAGTAATTTCGTCTGAATTTTTCTGCTCGTTGTTTTCTGGTCTTGTTGCTAAAATTGAATCGAAACTTGCTCCAGATTTTAACGAATTGTAAATATCATAAATTTCTTTTTCATCATTTGAAAAAATGAACTTGGCATTTATTGTTTTTAATATTTTGCTTTTATTTTTTGCATACTCCGAATCCGGTACAGCGACTTTCTCTTTAACTTCTTTTTGGTAAAGAGCATCTCGCAAGTACACATTTCTTATATGTTTGTATGCAGATTGAAATTCTTCTGTTTTATCAAGCTGTTTTTCTATTGCATCTTTAGCTAAAAGTTTTTCAGCAATTAAAGTCTTCAGAAAATCTAATTTTGTTAATGTTGAATCAAAATTATTATCTATTCTTGGATGTGGTGAAAATTCAAATCTCTTTTTGAATTCTTCTTTTGATATTTCAATTCCGTTTGCTTTTGCAACGTAATCTTCTTGAGCAATTATGCTTATTGAAAAAAGAAATAGAAAAGCAAAGATTGACTTAATTTCAAAATGATTTTTAAACATATTCATATCTACCGAAAATTTTGTGGCTAAAGATAAAGAAGATAGGATTGATTGGAAACATTAAAAGCTAATTTAACATTAAAGCGATAGAACACAGATGACACGGACAACACTGTTTTTCACCGATAAAAAATTTTCATCAAGTCATTGCGAATGAACGAAGTGAGTGAAGCAATCTACAATCTTTTCTTTTGAGACTGCGTCGGGATCGCAATTACAGCTATAAAAAAATAAGGGCTTGATGAATCAAACCCCTACAACAAAAAATATTTTTTCAATTTTTATTTTTCACTTGACAAAAAAAACGTACTATATTATCAGTGTTAAATTAAAAACTTAACTAGGAGGGGGAATGAAACCCGCTTTAATCTTAACTTCACTTCTAATTGTTTTAACTTCTTTATCTTGCAAACATTCAACTGAACCTGAACCACAACCCGGTAGAAGAGATTATACTTGGACGGTGGATACTATTAATCCTGGGAAAGAGTCATTATATTTATATAGGATATGGGGTAGCGCTGCAAATGATGTTTGGGCTGTAGGAGCTAGTAGTTGGTCAGCTACAAGCATTTGGCATTACAATGGAATTAAGTGGAGCTGTGATTCAATTCCAAGAAGGATAAATCCATCAGCTTTATTTGGTACTTCAAAAAATGATGTATGGCTTGGAAATACAAACAGCACAATTTGGAGATATTACGGTCAATGGGGATTATATGGAGAATATAGAGTAAATAATTTTGATAATATTGTAATCGTAGATTTTGATGGTATTTCACCCAATAATATTTATGGTGTTGGGTTTAAGGATATTCGTAATGGAGCTGATACTGCAAAAGGTATAATAATGCATTTTAATGGATACAAATGGGATTTTGTAAATATAGCAGATATAGTAATACATTTTGAAAGCGTAGCTGTGGATAAAAAAAATGGTGTTGTAGTATTAAGTGGGACTGTATATGATCGAAAAGGTTTTTACGCAAAAGTATATAGTTGGGATGGAAAAGAATTAAGAGAATTATTATCTGATAAGGGTGATGATACATATGTAATAAAATTTGGTGATGAAATATTTGTTAAAAGTCAATCGAAAATTTACAAGTATTCAAATGATCAACTTAGTCTTTGGAAGGATAACATTGGTATCGGTATAAATGGTTATCTTTTATGTGGTAAAAGTCATAACGATTTTTTTATAGGAGTATCATCAATTGGTATTAACCACTACAATGGTACTGATTTTAATATATTATATAAAATTGAATCTGGGCATAGAGTTCAAATATTAAATGGGGTAATATTTGAGAAAGATGTATTTTTTATCGCAAATGATTTTACAATAGGAAAGAATTTAATAATACATGGCAAATTAAAATAGGAGGAAAGAGTTGATAATTAGAAGAGGGTGATTGCGGCACCCTCTCTAAAATGCAAATAAAAAATTTAAGGCTGCTCACCTAATCCACTGTATTGTATCGGTGTTTTTTATTTGCACCGCAAAGATAATTTATTTTTTATAATTAATAAATGAGGTGTTATAATGTTTATCATTAAAAAATTATTCTATGTAATTATCTTTCTCTTTATTTTTAATCCTATTTCAAAATCACAATCAATATGGTTTACTCATCCAACAGAAGGTATTACTGTAAGTAATGTTAAAAGTTCAGATAAAATTGCGGTGTCAGTAAATTTTAATGCAATAGCAACCGAATCAAGGTACCATAAGGCATGGTTGATTAAACTATACACCGATGTTGGCTCTTTTCAAACAAGAAATAATTATCCTTTTCAACCAATAGAAACAACTGCAGGAATAAAATCATGGAGAATTGAATTATGGGAAGAATTTGTTGATGGGTCGTCAAAATATTTAGCAAATCAGACTGTAAATTTTTATGTTAAATACAAATTATTTGTTGCCAATATTTTTGGTGGTGGTATCATTAATGTTGATGGTTCAACAGTACCAAGTGGTTCAAATACAATAAAATTAATTGGTGAAAATATTTCTGTTGGGGCAATTGACCAAAATGACGGTGCAGGCTATGATAGAATTTGGAATGCTAGCGGGACAAACAATAGTTATTGGCAAAGAAATAATACTCAATTACCTGGTGCAACATCTCGTGATTATTCATACACAGTTCAAAGTGGTGATAATGGAGCAACTTTAGTAGCTGACCTTAAAAAAATCTGTTACCCCACATTTCAAAATAGTTTTATTAATGTTGGTAATGGTGGCGTAATTAATGTAAATGGCAATTCTCTTATTTCACCAACTAATTCTACCCCCGTTGTTGAAGCTAATCCTATTTCTGTTTCTGCTCAAAGCCATACTTTTAATGGTATTGATTATTCTTTCTCTAATTGGAATGATGGAAGTACCAATCCTAACACAACTTTTTATCCTTCTTCTAATTACACTTACACTGCTTATTTTATTGGTAAACCCTCTAATGTTGGTAAAGATGTTCAAATTAGTACGGTTGTTAATTCGCCTATTGTAATTTATTGGACTGATAATGTTAATCCAAATGTTGTTTATAAGATTTACAGAAAAGTTTTCAAAAATGGTATTTGGAGTAATGAAACTTTAATTGGTGAAGTTGGTAGAGGTGTTCAACAATTTGAAGATCCTGATTATTTATTAGCTAATTTCAAGCAATATGATTTATTAAATTATGATGTCCGCCAATTTTATACTATTGAAAATACTTACTCTGATCCTCAATGGGTTTCTGTTTATGGTCAATTATACAAAAATGAAGATAATAAAAACTTTGTTTCTCTTGATAAAGAATTACCAGACAAATTTAGTATTTCTAATTATCCTAATCCTTTTAATCCTACTACAAAAATTAAATATGAATTACCAAAAGATGGTTTTATTTCTATTAAAATTTATGATGCTCTTGGAAAAGAAATTACTACATTAGTCAATGATTATAAAAAAGCTGGCATTTACACAACTGAGTTCAGAGCTCAGAGTTCTGAGTTATCCAGCGGAATTTATTTTTGTAGATTAGTTGGTGATAATGTTAATATTACTAGTAAATTAATTTTAGCGAAGTAACCTTAAAAACAATAGAACACGGATGACACGGACTACACTGTTTTTCACCGATAAAAAATTCTCTTCAAGTCATTGCGAATGAACGTAGTGAGTGAAGCAATCTACAATCTTTTCTTTTGAGACTGCGTCGGGATCACAATGACAGCTATAACAAAAAATAGGGGTTTGATGAATCAAACCCCTACGATGATAAAATGATTTATTACTATGCTTTCTTCTCTTCAATTCTATATGAGTGAGTAATTTCAACAGCTTTTTGAAGCATTGCTGTTACACTACAATATGTTTTTTGAGAAAGTTCAATTGCTCTTTCAACAGCTTCTTTTGGAATATTATTTCCATAAAAAACATATTCCAAATGGATTTTTGTAAAAACTTGTGGATGTGTTTCTTGTTGTTCGGCTTCGACATTCATTTCAAAATCATCAAAATGAACTTTTTTCTTTTGCAATATTACTGCAACATCACTTCCTGTGCATCCTGCTAATGAAATTAACAACAATTCTTTTGGACGAATACCAGCATCACTTCCTCCAAAATTTTCTGGACCATCAATTGGCACCCAATGATTTGAATCGGTTTTACCTAAAAATGTAACACCTTTGATATGTTTAACATATGCTTTTTTTGTAGCCATACTATTTCCTTTTTTTTATTTTGTTAGATGCAAATTTAAAAATTCAGATTCTTTAATAAGGATAAAAAATGTAAAATAAAATTGAAAAGGTAAACAAGATCCACATTCCTGATTTTACTTCTTTAATTCTGCCAGCAATTAACATAGTAAAAGGGAAAATGACAAATCCTGCTGTCATTCCAATTCCAAGATTGTATGTAAAACTCATTAAAACAATTGTAATAAATGCAGGAATAGTTTCTTCGAGTTTATCAAATTTCAAATTTGATATGGTTGAAATCATTAAAAGACCAACAACAATTAATGATGAGCCATAAGCAAAAGCTGGTACTATTGAAAATATCGGTGCAAAAAATAATGCTGATAAAAACATAAAAGCGGTTACAACAGAAGTTAAACCCGTTTTTCCACCTGCTTCAATTCCTGTTGCTGATTCGATATAAGTTCCAGTTGTTGTTGTACCAAATAAAGCACCAACGCAAGTTGCTAAAGCATCGCACAACATTGGTTTTTCAATTTCGGGTAAGTTGCCATTTTCATCAAGCATCTTTGCTTTGTAACCAAGACCAATTAAAGTTCCCATCGTATCAACAAAATCTAAAATAAAAACAACAAGTATTATTGATATAAAACTCCATTGCAATGCCCCTAAAATATCAAGCTTTAAAAACAAAACGGAAATATCTGGCGGTGAAGAAATAAATTTTTCTGGAAGTTTTGATTGTTCTAAAATTATTCCAAGAATAGTTGTCGTAATTATGCCAATTAAAATTGAACCGTTAATTTTTTTAATCATTAAAAAACTTATGAAAAGGAATGAAAAAATTCCGAGTAAAACTTTTACATCTTTTAAATTACCGACATGAACCGGAGCTCCTTCAACTCCAATTTTTACTATTCCTGTGTCATTCAATCCAATAAAAGTTAAAAACAGACCGATACCAACAGCGAAAGCAATTCTCAAAGATTCTGGGACAGAATTTGTAAGCCAGCTTCTAATTTTGAATAATGTTAACAAAGTAAAAAGTACACCGCTAATAAAAATTGCACCCAATGCAGTTTGCCAACTATAACCTAAAACTTTTACAACCGTGTAAGCAATAAAAGCATTTTCACCCATGTAAGGTGCAATTGCAAATGGTCTTTTTGCATATACACCCATAGTTAATGTACCAAAGAAAGCAGAAAAAATTGTAGCAGCCATTGATGCTTCGAATGGCATACCAGCAGCTTCTAAAATTTTTGGATTGACAATGATGATATATGACATTGTAATAAATGTTGTTATACCAGCAACAATTTCTTTTTTAAAAGTTGTCCCGTTTTCTTCCAAAAGAAAATACTTTGAAATCATTTTTTACCTCATATTTAAAATATTATTTGCGGAAGAAATAGAGTATTAATGAGATTATAATGCTAAGTAGAATTGATGTTACTATTGGAAAATAAAAAGTAAAATTTTTTCCTTTCCAAACAATGTCACCGGGTAGTTTTCCTATGAGTGGTAGTTTATCCCAAAACGTAAAAAGTAATCCAACAATTAAAAGTATAAGTCCACTTAGAATTAATAGTTTACCAAATGGTTGTAATTCATTCATAGTTAATCTCTTTTAAAGTGTGGAAGTTCAAATGGTATCTCAAAAGAAAATTCAATTAATCCTTGCAATTTTTGATTTTCATAAAATGGTGTTTGATAAATAAATTTTTTAATGCCATTTTTTTCTATTGTATAAGCATTTGGCTTTTGTTCATTCAAAATTGATTTAATTTTTTCATTAGATTCATTTGAATGGCAAGCATATAAACTTTGACCAATTAATTTTGTACCGCCATCATTTTTAAAAACTTGTACAGCTTTTTCATTCAAATAGATAATTTTACCATCGGCATCACAAATAGTAACTGCAATAGGTATTTCTTTTAAGTAATCCATTTTTCCTCAAAAATAAATTTCAAAAGAAAGAGAATAGTTTCTTATTGGAGCAATGTTGCCAATAAATTCAACATAATTATAATTGAATAAGTTTTTTATGTTAAAAAATATTTTAGTCGGAATATTCATCACAAAAAAATTATAACCAGCCATTAAATCAGTAACATAAATAGGAACGCGTTTTTCACCATCAATAACTAATGCTAATGGTGGTTGCACAAGAGCGTTGTCAATTTCTTCAACTTTGCTTGCAAATCTGTAATCAACACCAAATTCAAATTGTGCTTGTGTATAACGTGCAGATAGATTTACTGAATTTCTCGGACGATATTTCATTGCAATGTTTTTATTCAAATCTCTTGCCCACATATAATTATAACCACCATTGATTTTTAATTCATCGGAAATTTTCCAATCGAATAAAAATTCAAATCCTTGAATTCTTGCTTTTGGAAGATTAATAAATTGAATATCTCCTTCTTTTGTAAGATTAGGTTCAATGAAATTATTGTAATCAGTTTGATAAAAAGTCGCATCTAAAGAAATTTGATTTGATAAAGTATAGTTTGCCCCAATTTCAAATGATAAACTTGTTTCGTAGGTTAAGTTTGGATTTTCAATAACATCAATTCCAGCACCTACACCAGCTGTTGTAAAAACTTCTGAAGGAGTTGGGGCGCGGAATCCTGTTCCGATTGAACTTCTTAAAACTAAATTGTCTGTTATTTTATAATTCAATCCAAATCTTGGTGTAACTGCATTTTTAACTTTTAAAGTATCAAGTTTCATTAAGTCAAAGCGAGTTCCAAATGTTGCGATTAAATTTTCAATTTGATGTAATTCCAATTGAAAATATGCAGCACCACCATAAAATGAAGGATTCTTAAAAATATTTGATGAAATATTTGCACTTGATAACTCAACACCACTAGTCAAAATAAATTTATTGTTGAATTTGTAATTAGCTAATGCTTCTGTTCTAAATAAATCTGCAGTTGATGTTGTAACTTCAATTCCATAGCCTGTAAATTTTGTTCGATAGTAACTTGCTTTGAAATCAGCAGATAAATAAGTTGAAAACTGATTGTGATAAATCAAGCCAGAAAAAAATCTGTTTGATTTTACAGTGTTACCATTTTCATCATCTTTTGGTACAAGTGCATTTCGGGAATCTTTCCAATAAAGGAAATTTCCTCTGTTTTGATTTAAATAATTTCCGAAGAATGTAATATTATCTGTTTCATTAAAATTATAGGTTAGCTTAGTATAACCAAGCAACCGTTTATAAAAATCGCTTTGTCTGTAACTATCATTATCAAATTTTTTAATTGAAAAAGTATAGCCAAAATTTCCCGATGAATTTGAATGTGTAATCTCAGTACCGTAAAACCTTCTGTATTGTTTACTCCAATCCCAAACTTCATAAGCAGGCTTATCAAAAAAACCCACATAGGTTCTAAAATTTGTCAAAGCATTTTTAGTTATATTTTTTGTAATAATATTTATCACACCACCAATTGCTGAAGAACCATAAAGAGAACTAGCAGGACCTTTAATAATTTCAATTCTTTCGATATCATTAGTCGGTATCATTTCCCATACGATGTCACCGTTATCTCCCGAATAAATTGGTAATCCATTAATTGCAACTAAAACTCTTGCACCCGCACCTTTACTATAACCACTCGAGCCGCGAATACTAACTTGTTCAAGATTCATTTGAATACCAGAAATATTTCTAAGTAGTTCATCTATTGTAATATAATTTTTCTTTTTTATTATTTCGGGAGAAAGAACTACTGTACTAACAGTTAAGTCCTCAATTTTCTGTTCAAACTTTCCGGCACTAACAACAATTTGGTTTGCCTGAATTGTTGATTCATTTAAAATCACATTTATTGTTTTACCTTTTTGAACACTTTTAATAATTCTTTTTTCATAACCAACTGCACTGATTTGTAAATCAAATTTTTCTTCTTTAAGATTTGATAAAATAAAATTACCATTTTCATCTGCAGAAGTTCCAATTGAAGTTCCAACAATAATTACACTTGCGCCAAATATTGGTTCACCTTTTTGATTTATTACTTTTCCTTTAATTGAATTTTGCGAAAATATTTGTGATGCGAATAAAAATATTAATAAAATAATTTTAGATGTAAAGTTTATTGTCATATTAATTCTCCTTTTACATTGGAGGTTGTGGCGGCGGATTATTAAAATCAACTGTTATATTCACATCAGGTGTAATTTGTCCAGGATTAATAATTAATGTCTTTGGTTTAGATTGATCACCACTTATACAATACACACCAACAACATTCCAATCACTTCTTACTAAAGTTATTTCTGGAGTTTTAGATTGTGCCACAACTACATATGAATATATACCAGGTATAAGTTTGATGTTTGGGTTAAAAGGATTATCAATTGAGTTATACTTAAATTCTTTCGAGCCATATGGAATTGAATCAACTATAAAACTGAAGTAATTAAAAAAATCTTCCACTTTCTTAATTTCGTTTTTGAAAACAACAATATGAGTTCGTTTAACTCCTTCGGGCCATTTACCAATAAAAGTTACTTTACCGCTAAAGCCAAATGGCCCCGTAGGTTCACTTGGCTCAATTCCTTTATTGCATGATATAATCAAGAAAGAAAAAAGTAAGAAAATTATATTCAATAATATTTTGTTCATTTAATTATTCCCAAGCTTGCACCTTTAAAATATGAAGTTTCTATATAATTACTAATAATTTTTTCATGTAGAAGAACTAAAAAAATCTGTTGCTGAGTTAACCAAAATTATTTATAAACGTAAAGACAAAAGAGCTTTGCATTTTTTTATTTCAAAAATAAATTATATTTTTGTTATGAGCATATGCTCATAATTATTAATATGCCAAGACCAAAAAAACATAGACATATTTGCTGTAATCCAAAAGCAAATTTTTTCAAACCACATGGTATTCCAATGTGTCAACTTATAAAGAACAAGTTAAACCATGATGAGTTAGAAACATTAAGATTGGCTGACTTTGAAAAACTTAGTCATGAAGAAGGCGCCGCACAAATGAAAATTAGCCGCGCAACTTTTGGTCGAATTTTAGAACAAGCGAGATTTATTGTCGCTGATGCAATAATTAATGGAAAAGCTATTCAAATTGAATTAACAAATATTATGGAGGAACAAAATGAAAATTGCCGTTGCAACAGATGATTTTTCTACCGTTACTGGACATATTGGAAGATGCAGAGGTTTTATCATTTATGAAGTAGATAATGATAAAATTATTAACAAAGTAGAAAAAGAAAATTCCTTTACGAATCATCATGGTGAACAACATCATCATGGCCATCATGAAGAAAATCATAATCATTCACATTCAAGATTAGTTAATGCACTAAAAGATTGTTCTCATCTAATTTGTACTGCCGCGGGTTGGCGTGTTGTTGAAGATCTCAAACAGAACAATATTGAAGTTGTTTTTACAAATGAATCAAGTGCTGAATTAGCTGCATTAAAATTATCTAAAGGTGAACTCGTTATTAATGAAGATGGTGTTTGTAGAACTCATTAATTACAAAATTAAATAATCAAAACATTTGAATAATTATTTCTGGATGGTCGGTTAATTAAGAAAAGGTCTCGCTTTCTTTAGAGTGTTATAATCATATATTACAATGATTAAAAAATGAACATCAAAAAAGAAAGGAGACCTGAGATGAAATTAGCAAAAAAAATAATAGGAAAGGAGAATGAAGAAGAATTACACGCAGTCAGGCAGACTCAGTTTGACAATCTCATTTGATTGCAACCAATTTTACAGAAGTCTCTATTCTGTTATTTCAAGTTGTGAAATTAGCTTGTGAAGGTGACTTCTGTTAATTCCCAGTATTCTTGCGGCTTCACTTTTAGATTTAATTTTTCTAATTACTTTTGTAATGTATAATCTTCTAAAATCATCTTCAGCCTCTGATAAAGTTTTTGCCATCACTTGAATGTTTACATTGTTTGTTTCTTCTATAATTTCTTGTGGTAAATCATTTTCTTGAATTATATCACTAGTACAAAGTATAACGGCTCTCTGAATTACATTTTCTAATTCTCTTATATTACCCGGCCAATTATAATTTTCTAAAATATTAAGAGCTTGATCTGATAAAATTAATTCTTTGTCTTTAGAATATTTCTTAATAAAATGTTTTGTTAATTCTTCTATATCTTCTTTTCTTTCTCTTAATGGTGGAAGTTTAAGTTCAATTACTTTTAATCTATAATAAAGATCTTCTCTAAATATTTTATCGGAAATTAATTTTGTTAAATCTTTATTCGTTGCGGCTATAAACCTTACATTTATTTTTCTTGATTCAGTGCCGCCAAGTCTTTCAATTTCTTTGGTTTGAATAACTCTTAAAAGTTTTGCCTGAAGGTTTACATTCATCTCAGCAATTTCATCTAGAAAGATAGTTCCACCTTCGGCTAATTCTAATCTTCCGGGTTTCGTTTTTACTGCACCTGTAAAAGCGCCGCTTTCATATCCAAAAAGTTCTGATTCGAGTAAATCGTTTGGGATAGCACCACAATTTAAAGCTATAAATGGTTTATTTTTTCTTGAACTATTTAAGTGTATTGCTCTGGCTAAAACTTCTTTACCTGTTCCATTTTCACCTAAAATTAAAATTGAAGCATCTGTATCAGCAACTTTAGATGCAAGATTTACAACATTAAATAATTTAATGCTATTCCCAATTAATTCATCACATACAAATTTTTGCCGTAGTTCACGAAAATCTTGTTTAGGTTTTTCTTCCAATCTTTCTTCTAAATCTAAAATTTCCTTTGATATTTCAATCCCTTTTACAATTTGTTTTGCAAATGACACTAGAAAAGTTAAGTCGCTATCTTTAAAATGAGACTTGCTATTTCTTCTATCAATATAAACTGCACCTAAAACATTCTTCCCAGAAATTAAAGGAACACATAATGCAGAAGTTAAACCCAGAGAGACAATACTATGTTTAGTAGAAAATTCTATTTCATTTTTAAGATCATCAAACTTTTGTGGCTGCAAATTTTGAAATGTTTTATTTATAACTGAAGTGCTTAACTCTTTTGCTTCAGGTTTGGATTCTACATCCATATTTTTTGTAACAATATTAATTATGTTTAGATTATCATCTGTTAATACTATAAAACCTTCATCAGCTTCTAATTCTTTAACTACAACATCAATAGCTTTTTCCATTAAAGAAATCATTTCAGTTTCCGATTGAAATAATATTCCTGATGAATAAAGTTTTTCATAACGAAGTTTTTCTTCTGAAAGTCTTTCTAATCTTGTAATAACTGATTCTGAGTTATCCAATATTTGATGAATTTGTTTGCTCAACTCCTTATTAAATTCAACAAACTTACGAAAGCTCTTGTCAACAAGCTTACTAAATTCATTATCGTTGGACAAAGATTTTGCTGTTTCCGATAACTTCATAAAATCTTCTGAAATTTTAGCGGTGAATTCACCTATAATTTTATTAAACATTTGACGTTTGGAAGAAATATCTAACATAATCCCACAATATTTTTTTAATGTTTTGTTTCGGAATTATACCTCTAAAATTGATTATTCGCAAATTCATTTATAATGATTTGATAAAAATCAAAATTCAATTGGTTAAGCTTACATTTAAAGCGGAAAACATCATAAAACCATAAAAATTTTTGCTAATCTTGTATTTTAACTAAAAATATTATATAATTGTGCGTAATTTATTAAATTAATTAGGCAATACTATATTTTAACCTTATAAACGGAGGAAAAATGAAAAAAATAGAAGCAATTATCAGACCCTTTAAGCTAGATGATGTTCATAACTCACTGCTTGAAGCCGGATTTGCCGGACTAACGGTTACAGAAGTTCGGGGCTACGGAAGACAAAAAGGACACAAAGAAATCTACCGTGGTGCGGAATACAACATAGAGTTCGTACCTAAAATAAAAATTGAACTTGTTTGCGAAGCTGATAAAGCAGAAAAAGCAATTTCAATAATTATAAATGCTTCAAAAACAGGTGCGGTAGGTGATGGTAAAATTTTTGTTTCATCTGTAGAAGAAGTTATTAGAATCCGCACTGAAGAATCCGGCAAGTCCGCATTATAAATACAAATTTTAAATGGAGATGAAAATGAAAAAATATTTTATTGTTCTATTTATAATGCTAATAAGCATTAGTTCTTACGCCCAATTAAAAATTGGTGTAGATATTTATAGCCGCTATCTCTGGCGAGGTTTGAATCTTGGCAATGCTCCTGCTTTACAGCCAAGTATTTATTATACAATAAGTGGTTTTACAATTTGTGCTTGGGGTTCTTATTCATTTCCAACGAGTGAACCAACTTATTCAGAGAATGACCTTTTAGCCTCATATTCTTTTACAACTGAAAAATCGGGTTCTTTTACTGCAATATTAACCGATTATTATATTCCCTCTCTCAAAATACCTTTTGGATATTTTAAACCTAAGGCCTCTTATCCTGCTGCACATACAATTGAGGGGGGATTTAGTTATATAGGACCGGAAACATTTCCTATTACCCTATCTCTTTATACTAATTTATCAAACGATCCAGACAACTCAACTTATATACAAGTTGGTTATCCAATTAATATTGAGGATGCAATAATTTCTTTTTCCGCTGGTTTTGTTCCCTCTAAGAGTGCTTACTATTTGGTTGATAAAGGAAACATCATCAACCTAAGTATTACAGGTTCTAAAACAATCGCAATTACAAACAAGTTTTCTATTCCAATAAATGTTTCATACATAAGTAATCCGTCTCAAGACAACACTTATTTAGTCTTTGGCGTAAGCTTTTTGTTCTAATTAAAAGGAGAAAAATTATGATAAATATAAAAAGAAATACTCTGCTATTGTTTATTCTATTGGGATTATTTTTTGCTTTTACAAATTTAACTTTTTCGCAAACAGATCCAACTGGTAATAAAACAGGAACTATTAAAGATGTACCTGCAACAACAATGGGTAACCCAACATTTGAAGAAGTCGCAAAAACTGTTGGACATAACAAAATTTCGATAAATATTATTTGGACTATGATTGCTGGCTTTTTAGTAATGTTTATGCAAGCTGGCTTTGCAATGGTTGAAACTGGATTTACAAGAGCAAAAAACGTTGCACATACTATGGGAATGAATTTTCTTGTTTATGCAATAGGAATGATCGGCTTTTGGATTTGCGGTTTCGCATTTATGTTTGGAGGAGTTGGAGGAATTGCTTCACTAGGAGGTACACCTGGTTTAGACAAAATGTTGAGTTTTAATCTATTTGGAAAAACATTTGAAATAATTGGATACAGCGGATTTTTCTTAAATGGATCTGTTTATGATGTTGGAGTTTTTGCACTATTTCTTTTCCAAATGGTTTTTATGGATACAACTGCTACTATTCCAACAGGCTCAATGGCAGAACGATGGAAATTTACTTCTTTCATTTTCTTTGCTTTTTTTATTTCGATGTTTGTTTATCCAATTTATGGTAACTGGGTTTGGGGCGGTGGTTGGCTTGCTGATTTAGGTGTTAACTTCGGATTGGGCCATGGACAAGTAGATTTTGCTGGTTCATCTGTAGTTCACCTAGTTGGTGGAGTAGCGGCGCTTGCTGGAGCAATTGTAATTGGTCCAAGAATTGGCAAATACTCAAAAAATGGAACATCGCAAGCAATACCTGGTCATAACATACCAATGGCAATAGTTGGAACATTTATACTTGCATTTGGATGGTTTGGTTTTAACGCCGGTTCAACTTTAGCAGGAACAGATTTGCGTTTGACAGTTGTTGCAACAAACACTATGCTTGCTAGTGGTGCCGGTGCATTAGCAGCAACTTTATTAATGATATTCAAATTTGGAAAGCCAGATCCATCAATGATGGCAAATGGATTACTTGCCGGACTTGTTGCCATAACCGCTCCTTGTGCATTTGTACCATCCTGGGCATCTTTTGTCATTGGAGCAATTGCAGGAATCTTAGTCGTCTATGCTGTTTTCTTTATTGATCAAAAACTTAAAATCGATGATCCAGTTGGTGCAGTGGCTGTTAATGGTGTTAACGGTGCTTGGGGAGTTTTATCGCTTGGACTTTTTGCAGATGGAACATATGGCGATGGCTGGAATGGAGTTGCTGGTGGAGTTAAAGGTTTGTTCTATGGAGACGCTGGACAATTAGTTGCACAAATTATTGGCGTAATTACAGCTATAATTTTTGTTTTCATCTTGATGTATACTTTTTTTAAAGTGCAGGATAAATATTTTGGTATTCGTGTAGATTCAAAAGATGAAATTGCCGGTTTAGATATGCCAGAAATGGGTATTAAAGGTTATGAACTAGAATAAAAATATTTTTTTTTATGAATGCCCCGGATTAATCATTTGTTTTTAATCCGGGTTTTATTTTATCAATTTAGGTATTATTTCTTCAACACTGTTAAATCTTTCGTCTGGATTTTTATTTAAACATTTCAAAATAATTTTTTCTATTTCATCATTTATGTTTTTATTGATTTCACTTGGTTTCGTTGGCTGTGTATTAAAAATTGAATGAATTAATGCTATTTCATTTTCACCATTAGATGGCAACTTTCCTGTTGTTAACTGATATAATATTACTCCAAATGAAAAAATATCAACACGTTTATCAACATAAAGATTTGTAACTTGTTCTGGAGCAACAAATCCAAGAGTTCCGATAACAGTTCCTAATGTAGTCATTGTTGTAACTAAAGGTGATTTCGATAAACCAAAATCCATTATTCTTATTTCGCCATTTTCATCGAACATAATATTTGACGACTTCAAATCCCGATGAATTATATTCTTGTTGTGAATTTCTTGTAAACCATTACAAATTTGTAATGCAATATCTATTATTCTTTCGTTTGATATGGGGAAATTACTTCCGATAAAATCTTGTAATGTTCCACCTGAAAGATATTCCATTGCAATAAATGAATGTTTCTCTGTTTCTCCATATTCAAAAATCTTAACTATATTTTTATTTTGAATTGAAGATAATAGCATTCCTTCACTGGCTAATCTTTTTCTGTTTTCTTGTTCTTTAAGTAATTCTGGATTTAATATTTTGACAGCCACTGTTTTAGATGTTTGAATATCAATTGCTTTAAAGACCTTTCCCATTCCACCAGAACCGAGCAGTTCTAAAATTTTATAGTGTGAAATGTATTCGTTTTCTTTTTTCTCAATAATCTTTGAGGCAACAAAAATAAATCCAAATGCTATAGATGATGTTAATAAAATTGGTATCAACCAAGAAATTAAAACTGGTGATGTTATTGTTAAATGAATTAAAATTAAATATGCCACCAAAAAGAATAACCCGGAGTAAATATGATAAACATATTTTTTTGCTTTTGTTTTTAAACCATAAAAAAATGCAGAAATCAATATTGACATCATAATTAAAAATTTTATTAATTCATTTTTCCAATTCAAAAGAAGAATGGTTCTACCAATTGCTTTTTTTGAAAGGATAAAATTTCTATCAAGAAATGATGATTCATTTATTTCTATTAATTTATTTTTTTCTGCATCAATTATTTTGGCTTTGCCCGATGGGAAAACAACTTTTAATTTATAATCTAAATCTTTATTTATACCAAAGTGAACTTTTGAAAAATTTTCCTGCGAAATTGAATTAGAGCCTAATCCAACTTGTCTTAATGTTTTATAAACGAGCGAATCATTTTTATATCCAAGTAAATAAACTTTAGTACCGATTGAATTTCTGTTTGATAAGTCGCAATTAATTTTTGCATAAATGAAATTTTTTTCAACTGAGTTATTTCTATAAAGAAAAGCATGATCACCATTACCGAGTGCTTCACGAGAACTACCGATAAATAAATCCTCATCTCCATCGTTATCATAATCAGCAAAAGATGGATTGCCAATAAAATCAACACCAATTGATTTACTTACTTCTGTAAAATAAAATTTGGGTGAATTTAAGAATAAATCTGAACCAACAAAAAGATCCAGCCAGCCATCATTATTAACATCTGCCGAGGCTAAAATTCCACCTGATGGTTCAGGATGAAAAAGATTTTTATCAAAACCAATTTTTGCTGCTACTTCTGTAAAATTTGCTTTACCATCATTAATTAAAAATTTCAATTTAGATTCATTGTTAAAAACAACTAAATCTGTAAAACCATCATTATTGAAATCGTTAGCAATTGCTGAATATGTACTGGGTGCTATATCTGTGAAAAAATTTTTATCTTTTTTTTCTTCGAATTTAAATTCACCTTTATTTAAGTAAAGAAAAATATGTTGTTTTTCTTCGGGTAATTTATAAGTAATTACAATGTCGATTAAATTATCGTCGTTGAAATCTGAAAGGGTTACACCATAAGCTCTATGATTTAATAGTTTATTAATTCCTGTTTTGTTAAAAACATTTTCAAACTTAGCAACACCATTATTTTTGAATAACATATCTTCATAGTTATAATTTGAAAAATAAATATCAAGGTTTCCATCATTATTAAAATCTGCAACTTGTGCACTTGCCAGATTTAAATCTGTTTGAATTAATTTTGCCATGAAATACTTACTTGTTTCAACATCACGGAATTCAAAATTTCCTTTTCCGAATGAAAGTTTGTTATTGACATCATCAAGTATCTCAAGAAGATCAATGTTTCCATCGTTATCGAAATCTGCAGAAGCAATTGTTTGAGATGCATAAACGTTTTCATTATTAAATTTACGTTCAACTTCACTAAATATTTTACCATTTTGATTTTTATAAATAACAGTTGGACCATCATCTAATATCACTGCCGCATCATCTAAATCGTCGTTATTAAAATCTCTGAATATTGCCGCGCGTCCTTCTTTTCTTAAAGAAAGATTTGAAGTAACATCGGTAAAAGAAAATTTTAAGTTCTGAGAGTTTGTATAAATTCCATTATCCCCAATAATCCATATTTTATATTCATCTTTACTTTTTACAACATCAATATCAACGAATAAATCTTCAAAAATTTTGATTGAGTTGTCTTCAACCCAATTACCATTAACTAATTCAATTAATGTTGAACGAGAGCCAACAATCCAAGCTTTATCTTTAGAAATAGTTTTAACAGAATTGAGTGTTACGCGAAATTTGTTTTCAATTTTTTTCCATTGATTGTTTTCATATTTAAGAATGGTCCCTTTTTCTCCAACAATCCAGCCGTAATTTTCATCGAGCATTGAAATTTTATTCAACTCATCATTTGTTGGAGAATCAAATTTTTTCCATTTGCCATTTTCGTATTTTAATATTAAGCCTTGTTTGCCAACAGCCCAACCGATATTTTCATTTAACATTTGAACATCATGTAAATCGCCAGCGCTAAAATTTTCGTTTGGTTTTCTTTTGTGGGAATTATTATCAACAATCCATTTTCCATTATCAAAATGAATTATATTTCCTTGTTGACCGGCAAGCCAAATTTTATTTTTATCAACTAAGGAAAAACTTGTCCACATTGAATAATCGGTTTCATCCCACATTATTTTTGGTAATGAAATTTCTTTTCCATCTCTTGAATCATATTGATATAGATGAGGTTTATAATTTCCATGATGAGTTGAATGAGTTATCCAAAAAATTAATTTAGAATTTTTTATTTGTATTGAAAAAAAGTCAGAATATTCATGTGTTGAAATTTCTTTCCAGCTTCCATTTTTTAATTGATAAACAATGCCTTTAACATTTTCACCTTTACCGCGTGAAATAGCAAATCAGTTTTCTGAATCAATCATTTTTATTCTTGCACCAAGATCAACATTTGCCTGCTTGAACCATATTTTATTGGCTTCAGATTCTTTATTATTTAATACTTCATTTCGATTGCAAGAAAGAATCAGCACCAAAATGAAAATGACAAATTTTTTCATTATTAATTTTAGATTTGCTTGATGAGTGAAATTTTAACTTTAATTTAAATAAGATTTTATGACTTACAATTACTAATATTAATTTGTGATGAAATAACAAGAAATTTATCTATTTGGATTTTTTCACTTAAACAGAAATGAAAATTTTTACTCCCTTCACAATAATTGTTTTAACCATTCATTCTACATTATACATTTTACATTAACAAAATTTTCTCTTTCATTCCCTCAATGCCCTGAATTCCACCTGTGTGAAGACAAACAATGTTTTTATTTTTCATAAAATAATTTTTCTTTGCCAAATCAAAAACTGCAAAAAGCATTTTACCTGTATAAATTGGATCTAAAATAATATCGTTTAGTTTTTCAATTTGATTTATAAATGAAATTAAATTACGATTAATTTTTGCATATCCGCCAAAATGATAATCATGTATAACATTCCAATTGGTAAATTTTTGTTTAGAATATTCATAAGTGAAATGATTAACATTATTACTTAAAAATTCTGCGCCTTTTAAAACTGAAACGCCTAAAACCTTTTTTCTATTTTGCAAACCAATAATTAAACCGGATAAAGTTCCTGCAGTACCGCTTGCTGTTACTAAGTAATCATAATCTATTTCAATTAAGTTTGGAATTTCGGAGGCGCCTTTAATTGCAAGCAAATTAGAACCACCTTCCGGAATAATTAACACATTACCAAATTTTTGTTTTAACCAATCTTTAAATTCAGTTGAATCTTTTTTTCGATAATCGCTTCTTGAGACATAGAAAAGTTTCATTTCATTTTTAGAAGTGAATGATAAAGTAGGATTCAAAGGCAGGTGCTCTTCGCCGCGAATAACACCAATAGTTTTAAAACCAAAATTTTTACCTGCGGCTGATGTTGCATGAATATGATTTGAAAACGCTCCGCCAAAGGTTAGAATTGTTTTATAATCATTTTCCTTTGCGTATTGCAAATTATATTTCAGCTTGAACCATTTATTTCCATTTATAAATGGATGAATTAAATCTAATCTTTTGACAAAAACATTTACATTAATTTTTTCGGGAAAATTTATTTTCTGTAAAAATGCTTTTGATAAATTTATTTCATTTTCGAAACTCACTTTGCTTCGTAAACTATTTTTCCATTTAAAATTGTGTAAAGAACTTTGGTATCTGGAATTTTTTCTTCATCACAAGTTAAAAGATTATTTGATAAAACAATTACATCAGCAAGTTTATCTTTTTTAATTGTTCCCTTTATTTTTTCTTCAAATGATGCATAAGCAGAATTAATAGTGTAAGATTTTAATGCTTCTAATCTTGTCATTTTTTGAAGAGGGTAAAAAGTTTTTCCTTCTTTGTTTTTTCTTGTTACAGCAGAGTAGAAGCATTCAATAGGATTAATATCTTCAACAGGTGCATCTGTACCATTACAAATAATTGCACCGCTATCAATTAATTTTCTCCACACATAAGCACCTTCTTCTGCTCTTTGATTACCTAATCTAATTGGCACAAAATTCATATCACTTGTACAATGAACTGATTGCATCGCAGCAATTACTCCAAGTTTTGCAAATCGTGGTATATCTTCATTCGATAAATGTTGCGCATGTTCTATGCACCAACGTAAATCTTTTTTATTGGGATATTGATTAAAAATATCTTCATATAAATTTAATACTTCTCTATTTCCTTTATCACCAATTGCATGAATCCTCATTTGAAAATCTTTTTGAATTGCAAGTTCGGCAATTTTTTTAAGTTCATTTATTGGTGTAACATTCGAACCAGTTGACTTTGGCAAATCATTATATGGATTTAATAACCATGCACCGCGTGAACCTAAAGCACCATCAATGTATTGTTTAATTGAACGTACGGTTAAAAAATTATTTCCATAACCAATTAATTTATATTTGTTCAAATTGGTTTTCATGTTTTCATAAGAATCACCAATCATAACATTTAATCTTACTGGCAATAAATTTTCATCTGCATACTTTTTCAAAATATCAATTACATCAAATGTTTGACCTGCATCCGAACAGGATGTAATTCCTTTTTTCAAACATTCATCACCAGCAAGTTTTATAACTTTTTTATAATGATTTAATTTTTCTTCTTCCGTTCGTTTCGATAAATACTCATCATAAAATTTTCTTATTAAGTTTTCTGCATTTTCTTCAAACACACCAATTGGATTTCCATTGTTATCTTTTACAATTGTGCCGCCCTCAGGATTTTTTGTTTGCTTTGAAATCCCAGCGAGTTTCATTGCATATTCATTTGCAAAAATTGCATGACCACTTGCATGCGAAAGCATTACAGGATTATTTGGTGTTACTTTGCTTAATTCATCATGAATTGGATAACCGTTAACATTTGGATTTGGTGCTGGAGAAAATTTTTCTTGATGCCAACCACGACCAATTATCCATTCACCTGGTTTTGAATTTTTTGCTGCTTCTTGAACAATTGAAATTACTTCATTCCAATTTTTTGCATTACGTAAGTCAATGTTTAGAAGTGATTCGCCTAAACCTAAAAAGTGTGCGTGACTATCGTTAAATCCAGGCATTACAAATTTACCATTCAAGTCAATTATGTTTGTTGTTGAACTAATATATTTGCCAACATCCTGGTTTGAACCAACAAAAATTATTTTTCCATCTTTAATTGCTAATGCTTGTGCTATTGGAAGTGAATCTTCAAAAGTTGCTATAGTTCCATTTCTTAAAACTAAATCTGCTTTGTGTTCCATAGGAATTTTTCCGCAACCATTAAAGAAAAATGTAATTATCATCAAGAATAGTAAATCTTTAAAAATTCTTTTAGGCATTATTATATCACTAGAAAATTTAAAATGAGAATTGGAAACAATTCTATTCATAATTGCCTCTTAAAAGTTTATGAATTTTTAGTTTGTTTTTTTGTGAATGAATATATTTTTATCAAGGCTGAAAAATCATTGGATAATTTTTCGTTTTCGTAAATCACTTTTTCTAAAAATAATCCGGAAGGTGGTGCAGTGAATTTTGCTGGTTCATTTGATTTTGTTTCTAAAAATTTTTTTACATCATTTTCATTTAATTTGCCTCGACCTATTTCAACTAGAACACCGACAATTCTTCGAACCATTTTCCATAAAAAATGAGAGGCGATAATTCTTATCAATATTAAATCATTTTCTTTTTTAAGTTGAATGTCTTCCACAAACACTTTAGTAGATTTTTCTTCTTCATCTTTATCTGAGAAAGAAACAAAATCATGCATACCAATTAAAAGTTTAGCTGCTTTATTCATTTTATCGAAATCGAGTTTATCTTTAATCCACCAAACAAATGGTTTTCCGAAGGCTGTTCTGCGAGTAGAAATTTGGTAAATGTAACTTCTTAATTTAGCATCGTGGCGTGCATGAAATTTTTGATTTACTTTTTCAACTTCAAGAATGTTAATGTCAAAAGGAAGTTCATCATTTAATTTTATTCTTATAATTTCAGGTGCAAGCATTGTATCAACATCCAAATGTGCAACTTGACACAAAGCATGCACACCTGCATCAGTTCTACCTGAACCTTTTAGTTCAATTTTTATTTTACCAAATATTTTTTCTGCGGCTTCTAAAATTTTACCTTGAATACTTTTGGCATTTTTTTGTATTTGCCAACCGCTGTAGCGTGTTCCTTCATATTCAATGTAAAGTTTGAATCGCAAATTATATCTCAGTTATTAAATAAATTATCAACGTGTGCAAGTGCTTCATCAATTTTAGAAACATCTTTGCCACCCGCAGTAGCTAAGTGAGGACGACCACCGCCGCTTCCACCTACGATTTGTGCTATTTGTTTTACGATGTTCCCTGCCAGAATTTTTTTCTCTTTAATCAGATCATCTGAAACAACAGTTACTATTCCTACTTTATCCTCGATAACTGAAATTAAAACTCCAACACCACTTTTCATTTTTTCTCGTAATTCATCACCCATTGATTTCAATTCATCCATATTTGCCGCTTCAACTTTTCCTTTGAAAATTTTAATTCCATTTATTTCAATTGAAGATGAAATTATTGAATCAATGCCACCGAGTTTCTCTTTTAATTTTAATTCAGATAATTCTTTTTCTAATTTCTTTTTTTCTTCAATAAACTCATTAACTCTTAATTCTAAGTTATCAATTTTCAGTTGCTGTTCTTTGATATATTTTTCAACACCTTCGCCTGTAACTGCTTCAATTCTTCTTACACCACTTGCAATTGATGATTCACTTATAATTTTTAATAATCCAATTTGAGAACTATTTTGAACATGAGTTCCGCCGCAAAATTCCATAGTGAAATCACCAAACTGAACAACATTTACTTTATCACCATACTTATCACCAAAAAACATTAATGCACCCATTTTTTTTGCTTTGTCAAAAGGTGTATCACGATGATGAATCATTGGAATATTTTCTCTTAATTTTTCATTTACAATTTGTTCAATTGAATCAAGTTCAGCTTTACTTACTTTTTCGAAATGATTAAAATCAAATCTTAATCTATCAGGACCAACATAAGAACCCGCTTGTTGTACGTGTGTTCCTAATACTTGTCGTATTGCTTTATGAAGAAAATGCGTTGCCGAATGATTTCTCATAATATTCCATCGCCTTACTTTATCAACTTCTGCAATTGCTTCTTTTCCGTTTTCAATTTTTATTTCTTCATTTATTTCACAAACATGAACAACTTGATTATTTATTTTAATTAGCTCAACAACTGATAATTTTTTATCGCCAATTGTTATTATTCCTGTATCACTAATTTGTCCACCCGATTCAACATAAAAAGGCGTTCTATCTAAAACAATAAAAATTTTACTGTCTTCTTTTTTGAATCCAATAATTTTAGCTTTAGTTGTTAATTCATCATAACCAGTAAAAATTGTAGGGCTGTTGTTAATCAAATTAAAATCATCGAGATTAGAAATTGAAGCTGCAACTTTTCCAATTTTTTCTTTAGTTGATTTTCTTGCTCTATCTTTTTGTTCATTCATCAATTCGTTAAATCGGTTTTCATCAATTGTAAATCCATTTTCACGAGCCATTACTGCAGTTAAATCAACAGGAAATCCATAAGTATCATAAAGTTTAAAAACATCTTCGCCAGAAATTACTTTTTCATTTTTTGCATTTAATTTTTTTGTAAGTGAATCAAAAAGTTCAATCCCTCTATCAAGAGTTGCATTAAAACTTTCTTCTTCTGCTTTAATAATTTTTTCAATTTGTGATTGATTTGTTTTTATTTCTGGAAATACATGGGAAAAATTTTTAACAACAACATCAACAAGTTTGTATAAAAATGGTTCTTTCAAATCTAATTTTCTTCCGTAACGTGAAGCTCTTCTTAACAATCTTCTCAAAACATAACCGCGTCCTTCATTTCCGGGAGTAGCACCATCACCAATAGCAAAAGTTAATGTTCGAATATGATCTGCAATAACGCGCATCGAAACATTATTTTTACCATCAATAGAATTATCATTCGGCAAAAGTTGATTGTTATAATTCCTTTTTGAAAGTTTTTCAATTGCGTTTATAATTGGAGTAAAAACATCTGTATCATAATTTGATTTCTTGTTTTGAAGAACAGCGCAAATTCTTTCGAACCCCATTCCTGTATCAACATGTTTTGCAGGAAGTTCATGAAGTTGACCATTTTCATCACGATTATATTGAATGAAAACTAAATTCCAGATTTCAATACAAAGTGGCGAGCCAGCATTAACTAAATGAGCAGCTTCAAGGTCATCGCTTAAATTGATATGAATTTCAGAACATGGACCGCATGGACCAGTTTCACCCATTTCCCAGAAATTATCTTTTTCGTCAAATCTTAAAATATGATTTGGATTAATATCAGTTTCTTTTTTCCAAAAATTAAAAGCTTCATCATCAGTTCGATAAACAGTAGCCCACAATCTTTCTTTAGGAAGGTTCCAAACTTCAGTTAACAATTCCCAAGCCCAAGCAATTGCTTCCTTTTTATAATAATCACCGAAGCTCCAATTACCAAGCATTTCAAAAAAAGTATGATGATAAGTATCGTAACCAACCTCTTCCAAATCGTTATGTTTACCAGAAACGCGAATACATTTTTGAGTATCGGCGGCGCGTTTATAATCGCGAGAACCTGTGCCAAGAAAAACATCTTTAAATTGATTCATTCCAGCATTAGTAAAAAGAAGAGTTGGATCACCATGCGGCACAACAGGCGCACTTGGTACAATACGATGATCTTTACCTTTGAAAAAGTCTAAAAACTGTTGTCTAATTTCGTTTGATGTCATTTTAAATCATATTTTTTAGTGGGCAAATATAAGAAATGATAAGAACAATATACTGATCAAACTGGTAATTGAAACGAGAAAGAATTTTTAGTAAGTGAAATGTTAATAAATAATAAAACAATTTCTCTAAAAAATCTTTACCCTTGCTGTTTATTCAACGCTTTGAATGCAACTGCATACATTTGAATTTGTTTCATCATTGCACCTAGTCCGTTTTTACGTGTTGGTGAAAGGTGGTTATCAATTCCTATTTTTTGTAAAAATGTTGGTGGATTTGCAAGTATTTCCTCCGGTGTGTGTCCAGAATAAACACGAATTAAAATTGCGATTAACCCTTTTACTATTGCAGCATCGCTATCGGCTTCAAAATAAATTTTATTATTTTCAAATTTTGCGTTTATCCAAACCTGACTTTGACAACCATTCAATTTGTATTTATCTGTTTTAATTGTTTCATCAACAGGCGATAGCTTTTTACCAAGTTGAATTATGTGAGAATATTTTTCTTCCCAATCATTGAATTGTTCAAATTCTTTTATTAATTCATTTTGCTTTTCTTGTATTGTCATATAATTTTTAAAGTATGTTGAAAACGAATCCTACTTGTAAACCTTCCTTAATTTGTGTTTTCGGTGATTGTGCTTTTTCGTAAATAGCTAAGAAATTGAAATTAACCGATATTAATTTAGAAATTTTAGCAGCAATAATATTATCAAAACGAACATCCCATATATCTAAAGATTTAAACTGAGAAAACAAACGAAGTTTACTTTTATAGATTATATTATCATCAATCTTAAAATCGAAATCTGTAACTGACTCTATGCCTGTCTCAAATTTGAATTTTTCCACGTCAGTTGTTGTTGCATTGTCCGTATATTGTATAAATTTATTTGTAAATACTTCTTGCAAACCTATTCCTAATCTTGTGATAATATTTGGATATTTATCAAAAGTGAAACCAAGTGTTTGAGTTATATAGCCTGGATCAAATAAATCGCTAATTTGTTTTGTTGGTGAAGACTTGTAATCATATCCTTTTGTAATTTGTGTTCTGATTGAATTTGATAAATATGGACTAACTGCCCAGCCAACATTATACGATACTAAGTTTTCAATATATAAATCATTATCGGTTGTTATATAATTTCCACTGCCAATTTTTGATCTTCCAAACAATCCTTTCAATGAATTTTTATATGTCCATAAATCGCTTGTGTTGTTGTAACTAAAATTTGCTAAAATTGACCAAGCAATTGAATTTTCTCCACCTTTAACCCAATTTGAAAATGCAACTTGGTTAAATCCAATATTTGTAACTAAAGATGGGATCCATTTGTTCTTTAATGAATCTTGCACCAGTGCAAATGTATTAAAAGTAAAAATTAAAACAAGAATAAAAAAAATTTTCTTCATGCTATCTCTTTATTTTGACTTTGCAAAAATAAAAAATAATGGTTGAAATATTTGTAAACTAAATAAACAACAGAATAAACTTACTTATTATATTAACAGATTAAATTTTGAAAAAATACATATGAACAAATTTGAATTAGTATCAAGTTATCAACCTTCGGGCGATCAGCCGAAGGCTATAAAAGAATTAGTTGAAGGATTAAATCGTGGCGATAAACATCAAGTTTTGCTTGGTGTAACAGGAAGTGGAAAAACATTTACTATGTCTCACGTTATCAAAGAGTATAATCGCCCGACTTTAATTATTTCTCATAATAAAACTTTAGCCGCTCAACTATATTCCGAATTTAAATCATTTTTTCCAAATAATGCAGTTGAGTTTTTTATTTCATATTACGATTACTATCAGCCCGAAGCGTATGTTGTAAAAAGAGATTTATATATAGAAAAAGATTTTTCTGTTAACGAAGAAATTGATCGCCTTCGTTTGAAAGCCACAACAGCATTAATAGAAGGTAGAAATGATGTAATAATTGTTGCAAGTGTTTCTTGCATTTATGGAATCGGAGCTCCGGATCAATATGCCCGCCAAATTTTGTTTTTAAGAAAAGGTCAAACTATTGAACGGAAAAGACTTTTAAGAAATTTAATTGATATTTATTTCATTCGTAACGATGCAGATTTTACACGCGGTACTTTTCGTGCACGAGGCGATGTTGTTGAAATCATTCCCGCTTATCAATATGAAGAAGCCGTTCGTGTTGAATTTTGGGGTGATGAAATAGAAAGACTCTCAATAATTGATTCAATAACTGGTGATGTAATTCGCGAAGTGGATTCAGTACCAATTTATCCAGCAAAATATTTTGTTACCACAAAAGATCAAGTTAATCGTGCTATTATTTCAATTGAAGAAGAATTGAAAGAAAGATTAAAATATTTATGGTCACAGGAAAAATATGTTGAAGCTCAACGATTAGAACAGCGAACACGTTTTGATATCGAAATGATGAGAGAAATTGGATATTGCTCTGGCATTGAAAATTATTCTCGACACATGGATGGAAGACCACCTGGTTCACGTCCATATTGTTTGTTCGATTATTTTCCAAAAGATTATTTACTTATAATAGATGAATCACACGTTACAATTCCTCAAATACGTGGAATGTATAACGGAGACCGTGCAAGAAAAGAAGTTTTAGTTGAATATGGTTTCAGATTGCCAAGTGCTTTAGATAATCGTCCATTAAAATTTGATGAGTTTGAATCAATGGTTAATCAAGCAATTTATGTTAGTGCAACTCCAGCAGATTATGAATTAGAAAAAAGCAAAGGTGTTTTTGTTGAACAAATTATTCGTCCAACAGGATTACTCGATCCTGAAATTGAAGTTCGTCCAATCAAAGGTCAAATTGATGATTTGATTAATGAAATTAGAAAGCGAGTAGAACAAAAAGAAAGAGTGCTTGTAACAACATTAACAAAAAAAATGGCAGAAGACTTAGCCGATTATCTCGATAAACTAAAAATTAAAGTTCGTTACATCCACAGCGATATTGATGCTCTTGAAAGAGTTGAAATTATTCGTGATCTAAGAATCGGTGATTTTGATGTTTTAGTTGGCGTCAATCTTTTACGAGAAGGTTTAGATTTACCCGAGGTTTCTTTAGTTGGAATTATTGATGCTGATAAAGAAGGATTTTTAAGAAGCGAGCGTTCATTAATGCAAACAGCAGGAAGAACGGCACGTAATGTTAATGGCAAAGTAATTATGTATGCTGACAAAATTACTGAATCTATGCGCAAAGTAATTGAAGAAACAAACAGAAGAAGAAAAATTCAAATGGAGTACAATGAAAAGCATGGCATCAAACCAGAGACAATTTATAAAAGTGTTGAAGAAATTTTATCATCAACTTCTATAGCAGAATTAAGAAAGAAAGATTATGACAAAGAAGAAGCGGCATTTACTAAAATTGCTGAACCTGTAATAAAATATATGAGCAAAGAGCAACGAGAGGAATTAATTGAACAAATGACAGATGAAATGCTTGCTGCAGCTAAAGATTTAGAATTTGAACGTGCCGCATTTTTACGCGATGAAATTGAAAAATTGAAAAAGTTGATTAAATAAAATAATTTCTGTCATGGTTCGACTTGGCTCACCATGACTTTATATGTCATCCCGAGCTTGTCGAGGGATAACATATAAAAGATTGTTTGCAAAGTCACACCTCGACTTTTTACTCGGTGTGACATCAATTGTCATCTCGAGCTTGTCGAGGGATAACATATAAAAGATTGTTTGCAAAGTCACACCTCGACTTTACTCGGTGTGACATCAATTGTCATCCCGAGCTTGTCGAGGGATGACGAATTAACTAAACAAATAACAACTATCTATAAATAATAATGGGAAAAATAATTTTAATCACCGGCTCAACTGATGGAATTGGAAAACAAACAGCAATTGAACTGTCAGCAAAAGGTTTTCATGTTTTAATTCATGGAAGAAATGGCGAGCGGGTGGAAAAAACTGTAGATGAAATTAAATCTTTATATTCAAACAATGTTGATGGATTTGTATCGGATTTCTCTTCTTTAAATGAAGTTAAAAATTTTGCTGAAGGAATAAAAAACAAGTTTGAAAAGATTGATGTACTTATAAATAATGCCGGCGTTTATATGAATAAAAAAGTTTTGACAAAAGATGGATATGAAACAACATTTCAAGTTAATCATCTTTCTCATTTCTTATTAACAAATCTTTTAATTGACTTAATTAAAAAAAGTAATGATGGAAGAATAATTAATGTAAGTTCAATTGCTCATCAGAATTCTCAGCTTGATTGGGAAAACTTAAATGCTGAAAAATTTTATGAAGCGTATTATGCTTATGCATTATCAAAACTTGCTAATATTTTATTCACAAAAGAATTAAACAGAAAACTTAATGGTTCAACTGTTACAACTTATTCTTTACATCCGGGAGTAATTTCCACAAAATTGTTAATGCAAGGATTTAACATTACAGGTGCAAGTTTGCAAAAAGGTGCTGAAACATCTATTTACCTTGCAACATCAGATAACATTCAGAAATATTCAGGAGAGTATTTTGTTGACAAACAAATTTCACAATCTCATTCGATTACTTATGATAAAAAAGTTTGTGAAAAATTTTGGGATCTATCATTTGAAATGGTAAAAAATTTTCTCTTTTAAATTTCTATTCTTGTTAACACACCATGAAGTTTATGATAAGGCAGCTCGAGGAATTGAACAAAGTTTGGTGTAACTTTTTTAATAAAAGAAAATATTTTCAAATAAAGTCTTTTGGCTTTAATATCATCAACACCATAAAACATCACTTTAGCATCTATATCAGTTTCTTTCAAAATTTTTGGAATATCCAGTCTTTCCATATAACCAACTTGAATTTCCAAACCACTTAAACCTTCTGCAATTTCAGGAACATAAAGTTTTTGAACACCACGAGGTGAATCCATAGTAACAACAGATACTAATACATTATGCTCATAAATTATTCCACCGCGAATTGTACTATGAACCATATAAGGAGGAATCATATCCAAACTTTTTGTGAAAAATAAAGCGGTGCCGGGTAGAATGTTTCCACTTTCATAAATTTGCTCATAACTAACTAAATAAGTATCAATCGGTAATGAACGAAAAGATTTAAAAACAGTTTTATTTCCTTTAACCCAAATGTAAATAGTTAAAAATGCAATTGCACCAATAACAACCGACCAATAACCGCCATGTGGAAGTTTTGTAAAAACAGCAATTAAAAAGTTAATATTAACAAGAATAACAAATAAAGCTAATGCTAATTTTAATTTATCTTTTTGCTTTGAAAAAATCCATATCATAAAAACGGTACTTAAAGTCATTGTTGCTGTAACTGCAAATCCATAAGCTGCTGCCAAATTTTTTGATTCTTTAAATAAAAGGATCATAAAAATTACAGAAATCATCAAAGCCCAATTAACAGAGTTAATATAAATCTGAGATTTCAAATGTGAAGATGTATAACTAACTCTAAACAATGGAAAGATATGAGTTCTTATTCCCTGATAAACCAAAGAGAATACAGCACTAATCATTGCTTGAGATGCAATAATTGTTGCCATCAACGTTAAAATTAAAAATGGAATGTATAAAAATTTTTGTTGGCTTTTAACCATTCCAAATAAAACATTAAGCTTTGTTACTTCTCCTTGATTTAATGAAAGAACAAATGCACCTTGACCAAAATAATTTATAACTAATGCAATAAAAACAAAGTGCCATGCTTTTTTAATTGGGGTTTTTCCAAGATGTCCCATATCAGCATAAAGAGCTTCGCCCCCTGTTGCACAAAGTATAACTTCGGATAAAACTATAAATCCTGTAAATCCATTGTGAAGCATAAAATCAATAGCATAGTGAGGAGATACCGCATACAAAACTTTTGGATTGTGTAATAAAGAAATTAATCCCGAAATAAATAAGGATGAAAACCAAATTACCATAATTGGTCCAAACGAAGAGGCAACTTTATCTGTTCCTTTCGATTGAACAGAGAAGAGTAGTATTGTAATAATTAAAGTAATGATAACAATTTCACTTATTCCAATATGTTCTAACCCGGGAATATATTGAAGACCTTCAACAGCAGAAAGAATACTAATTGCCGGTGTAATTACACCATCCCCCATTAAAAGAGAAACACCTATGTAACTCAAATAAGCAATTAATGTTACTGAACGACCATTTTTAACATAACTGCTTAATATTTCTTTTAATACTACAATTCCACCTTCCCCTTTGGAACTTAAACTCATTGCAAGAATTGTATATTCAACAGCAACAAGAATTATCATTGTCCAAAATACAAGTGATAAAACACCGTAAACATTTTGTTGTGTTGGTGCAGTAACTAAAAAGATAACTGTTAAAGTATAGATTGGACTTGTTCCAATATCGCCAAATACAAGTCCCATCGCTTTAATTACTTCACCGAACTTTGTTTGTTCGGTATTTGCTTTATCCATTGGTAATTTTCAGTTGAGGTGTGATTCGATAAATCTTATCCAAAAATTGAAGAATAAATTATGTATCCAAATAAAAAGAGAAGACTTAATCCAAGAATTCCAAGTAGGAAGTAGAAACCGATTGTATCTAATTTTTCATTCTTTTTTTCTTGTTCCATTTTTTCTCCAATATAGATTTAATTTATGTGCTTCTAAGATAAATAAATTTTGTATAGATTAAAATAAAGCCTCAATAGATTAAACTTTTGGGTTACAATTTTTTTTCGAAATTATAAATCAATTTCTTATAAAATTATTTGAGATTTCTTTTTGAATGTTTATTTTGCCACAACTTTTAAATGAATTAAATGGAACAAAAAGAAAAGAAAACTGAACTTGTTCGCGGATTAAGTTTGACTGCGGCAATGATGATTGTTGCTGGTTCGATGATAGGCTCGGGAATTTTTCGTAAGCCAGCAACTATGGCTGATCAACTTGGTTCTCCTGAACTTTTAATTTTTGTTTGGATTGCAGCCGGATTAATAACATTAATCGCTGTTTTAGTTAATGCAGAAATTGCTGGGATGATAGATGCAACTGGCGGACAATATATTTATTTCAGAAAAATGTATGGTGAATTTACTGCTTACATTTATGGCTGGTCAATTCTTTCTGTAATTCAAACTGGAAGTCAAGCTGCTATTGCTTATGCCTTTGCTGAATATCTTGGCTATTTTATTAAATATCCAGAAATACCAAAATCACTTCAAGAAATTTCTTTTTTTGTTCCTCTAGTTGGTAATATTCATCCATTTGTAGATTTAGGCACAAAAACAATTGCGATTTCTGTTATCTTTTTTCTAACAATTGTTAATTACATCGGCGTTGTTTTTGGAGGGAGTGTTCAAACAATTGTTACTTTTATAAAAATTATTTCAATCCTTTTAATCACATTTCTACTTTTAGTTTTAGGAAATGGCAGTATAAATAATATTTATACTGGATTTAAATTTCATCCTGAATCAACCGCAGGTTTAATTAGTGTTTTAGGATTAGCATTTGCAGGTGCTTTTTGGGCTTATGATGCATGGAATAATATAACTTTTGTTTCAGGCGAAGTTAAAAATCCAAATCGAAATGTACCGCTTGCACTTTTTTATGGAACGTTAATTGTAATTGGTGTTTATGTTTTAATTAACATTGCTTTTCTTTATGTATTACCAATTGATGAAATGGCAAAATCTCCATTAGTTGCAGCAACGGCAGCGGAAAAAATTTTTGGAAATTATGGTGCATCTTTAATTTCTATTGCGGTTATAATTTCAACATTTGGTGCATTGAATGGAAGTATTCTTGCAACTGCACGAGTTCCATTTGCAATGTCGCGTGCAAAATTGTTTTTCAAAAGTTTAGGAAAAGTTCATCCAAAATTTGGAACCCCACACATTTCATTATTAGTTCAGGGGTTTTGGTCTTGTGTTTTAGTTTTATCAGGTTCATTTGATACAATAACAGATTATGTGATTTTTGCATCATGGCTATTTTATATGCTTGGTGCATTTGGTGTTTTTGTTTTACGAAAAAAGATGCCCGATCATCCTCGTCCTTATAAAGTTTGGGGCTATCCTTTTACTCCTTTAATTTTTGTTGTTTTTGCATTTTTATTTTTAGTCAATTCAATTATATCCGATACTCAAAATGCAATGATGGGATTAATACTTGTACTTAGCGGTGTGCCATTTTATTTGTTCTGGAAATATTTTGATAGAAAAAATAGAGACTGATTAAAAAGTTAAAGATTTATAGTCTGTGACTGTTTGCTGACAGGCAGGTTTGTTGTTGTTTTATCGAAGCCCACCAACCTGATGACAGAGCAATGCACCAGCAAATGATTTTTCTGAATTGTAATTTGCAAATTCATAAATTCCAAGAAAGAAACTGGTGTCAAAGCAAATAAATTTAGATAAGGAAACCAATTGTCCTTGGTGATTAATCTGATGTGTAAAAGGATTGTAAAAAATGTTTACTAGAAAGATTGTTTAAAATAAAGAAGGCGAAGGAACTTCTTAAACTTTTAACCCTTCGCCAATCTTAAGGACGGAGTCCATTGTGTGTGTGTGATTGTATAGTTGCAACCATTGTGCCAATTAATTCGATCCCTTAATTTTTTAAATTTAACAAGATTATCAGATAAATATAAAATAAAACATAAAAATGATACGAATTTTTTTCGCATCAAACGAAGGATATTCGTTAAAAATTTAATTTGAAATTTAATTTAAATAGATTTTTGTCTTCAACTGAAAGATTAACTTCGGGTAAATTTTGTTGAATTTTGTATTTATTATTTAATAATAGATCTAGCTGTGAATAAATCCAAACGAGGGCAAAGGTACTGATTAAAATGTTTCTTTTTTTATATGAATCATTATAGTTTGAATATTTAATCGGCATCAGATTTTTGTCTATCTCATTTAAATAATCATTTTCTTTTTTGTTAGTATCAATTATGAAATAAATAGCCGCTGTCAAATTTACTATTGAAAATCCAACCAATGCATAACCTTTGTTTTTATTATTCAAAGAAACTTGACCCCAGCCCGGGAGAAAAATATTTTTTAACATTGAAAATTTTAATTCATCTTCACGTTCGATAGCTAATTGTTTCAGCTTTTCAAGATTTTCGGGTGAATATGTTTTCTCTTCTTCTTTTTTAAGAAATTCTTTTTTTACTTCATCAAAAAAATTAGTGATTTTTGGGGAAAGTTTTGCTAAATCAGGTGTATAATTTTTATTTAGTTGAAAAATATTTTCGAAATTTGATCTGGATAAGTTTTCATTTCCGATAGCGAAAAAAGATACGGCACGCATGAAATATAAATCAATCTTCAATGAGTCCGGCAATTGTGAATCATTCAATAGTTCATTCGATTGCTGGATTACTTTTTCATATTCATAATCTTCGTAAAGTTTTTTTATTTCCTGCAAACTATTTGTTTGAGCTAATAAAATTGAAGCTGCGAAAAAAACAAAGAAAAATTTTTTAATCATTTAATTAATGTCATTTTTTTGGTTTCAAAATAATTTCCATACTTGCTGGTAATGGAAATTTTATAAAAATAAACTCCGCTTGGTAATTCTTTTGCATTAAATGTAGAATGATAAATTCCAGGTTGTTTTATTTCATTTACAAGAGTTGAAATTTCATTTCCTAATATATCGTAAACTTTTAACTCAACTTTGCTTTCATTTGAAATCTGATAATCAATTACTGTTTCTGGATTGAATGGATTAGGATAATTTTGACTTAAGTAAAATGAAGTTGGTAATTTTTCATTTTTTATATCAACAGTTTCTCCAATTAAAATTTCAACGTAAGGAACAACTTTACCTTTAATATCTTTACCGCCAAAGACTGCTACCGCACCGCGATAATTAACAACCATTAAATTTGTTCGAGCGTAATTTAATTTTGCCGATTCCTGAATTTTAAGCGAGCCATCATAACTAAGTGTGATAACTTCAACTGATGAAAGTGCAGCACTGTTTTCATTTCTTCCACCAATAATGTATCCCTTTTTATAAGTTGGATTATAAATACCCGCAGCATCGCCACGAGGTGTTATTAATCTTTCCTGTAAGTCAAAAAGTTTTTGTGTTGTAATATTAAATTTTTGAATTTTTTCTGTTACTCCATTTGTAAATCCACCGAAAATGTAAATGTTATCTCCAATTATAAACGTGCTTCTGTTTCTTGGTTTGTCATCGGAAGTAAAATCATATTTAATTGTAGTTTCTTTTGTTTTAAGATTATACGCCGTAATGTATGGAAGTTGAGTGGAAGAAATTCCCGATGGTGTTCCACCAATTATATATAAATTGTCATTAATAATATGACCTGTTGAAAATGCTCTACCAAAATTTTGATTATCGTCAACAATTTTAGTTTGAGTAAATGGTAAGAAATCCCAACTTTCCATTGTGGTTTTTTGTTTTGACGAATCAACAGTTCCACCAAAGAATAAAACTTTTTCGTTCCATAAATCTGCAACAAACTGCTGACGCGGTTGTAGCATATGACCAACGATACGCCATTGATCTTTTTCAACATCATATTCCTGAATCCAATCTACAGCTTGCTGAAGTGAATCTGAATAACCACCGAAGATGTAAACTTTTGTGCTTTGTGGTGATGGATCATAAACAACTTGTCCACCGCTGACTGGATATGGCATTTTGTTTTGTTTAACTATCCAGCTTGGCTTTTGAGCAAGCAAAATTCCGCTTGCAATTAAGATCAATATTAAAATATTCTTTTTCATAAAATGCTCTTCTTGATTGGTCAAGTATTGTACCAATCATTTTTTAAACTTATAAATAAAATTTAATGTATCCCCCTTTTTAACTTTTAACAATGTATCAACATCTTTATAATATGGATTTTTTAGAGATATACGAACAAATCCGGGAATTACTCTAACCATTTTAAGTGGCGGTGGTGTATCACCTTTCAATACTTCGTTTATATAAATTTTTCCAAATGGACGAATATCAAAATTTATAAAACCAATTTGTTGATCTAAATTGAAACGAATTTTTGTTGCTTGTCCTGCAACAATATTTATTTTTTGTGAATATGGAGGATAGTCTGGATTTTCATATTTAATAATGTATTCGCCTTCTTGAAGTGATATTGGCTTTATTGGATCAACGTCAAAATCTTCTCCGTTAATATAAATTCTTGTTCCAAGTGTACCACGAATATCAAGCCAACCGTAACCTAATTTTTTTGTTGTGGGTAATTCTGTTGCGGTATCGTTTTGCTTTTTATCGGTTGGTGTTTCATTTTTATTTTCTACAAGTGGTTTATCTAAATTTACTAAATCAACATTTTCTTGTTTGTTGTTTTGCGTTGCGTTGGAATTTTTTATTTGTTGATTATTTGTGTTGTGCTGCTCAATCATATTTTGTTTATTAATAGTATCTTCTTTTAATTTATCAATTGTCATTAAAGCATAATAAAAAAGAATTATTACGATGATTGTAACAAAGCCAGCTATAACTTTCCAATGACTTATTTTTTCTTTCTGATTTTCTTTAGTTAAAACTAATGATGGTTGATCTAACGAAACTCCTAAATCTTTTAATGCTTCTATTGCAGATGAATATCTGTCTTTTAAGTTTTTTCTTAGAAGATTAAAAAGAACATCTTTTATATCTTGTGGTAAATTTTCTATTTCGTTTTGAATTTTATTTTCATCGTAAGACATTATTTCGTTCAATGTCATACTTACATTTTCTTTTAGGAATGGATTTCTTCCTGTGAACAATTCTACTAAAACAACACCAGCAGAAAATAAATCTGATTGAGCATTTAATTTTGCACCACGCACTTGTTCAGGACTCATATAACTCGGCGTTCCAACAATTGAATATGGATTAGTTACAAGATTGTCATCAGATGAAAGTGCTAATCCAAAATCACCGATTTTTAAATTAAGTGTGCTATCAACAAAAATGTTTTCTGGTTTTATATCTCGATGAATTATTTGATTTGAGTGTGCGTAATGCAATCCTTTGAGAAGTTGAATCATTAAATGTTTTTTTTGATCAAACGTTAGTTCTGTTTGTTTGAGCAAATTGCGTAACGATAAACCTTCGATGTATTCAAATGATATGTAAAAATATTCTTGGAATGTTCCAAAATCTAGAACTTTAATGATGTATGAACTATCAAGTTGAGCGAGAATTTTTGCTTCTCTTTTGAATCTTTCAACTAAAGCATTGTCAGAAATTTTTTGTGTGTTTAAAACTTTTAAAATTATTTTTTTACTTAAGTAAATATGATTTGCAAGAAAAACAGCAGCGTGTTCATCTTTTTTTAATACTTCAATAATCTGAAATTTTTCGAACAATATTTCCTGACTTAAGCCTGAAATCATTGAATACCAAGTTCTTTAAGTTTTAGTTGAATCCATCTTACTGAAACGTCAAGGGATTTTGCAGTTAAAGTTCTATTTCCATTAAACTGTTCCAATCTTTTTTTAAGCAGAAGAATTTCAAATTCTTCTAAAGTGCCATTAAAATTTTCTAAACTTTGTTCATCTTCAAGAATAATATGATCGGCAAAAATTTTATTTGTATCGCAAAGAATAATAGCTCGTTGAATTACATTTATCAATTGGCGAATATTTCCGGGCCAATAATAGCTTTCTAATTTTTTAATTGCAGATGAATCAAGTGAAATTTCTTTGCCAGAAATTTTTTTAACAAAATGACTTGCAAGAAGTGGAATATCTTCTCTTCGTTCTCGAAGTGGCGGCATTTTAATTGGAAAAACATTTAAACGATAAAACAAATCTTCTCGAAATGTTCCTTCTTTAACAAGTTGCTGAAGATCTTTATTTGTTGCAGCTAAAATTCTAACATCAACTTTTTTAACTTTTACATCGCCAAGACGAATGATTTCTTTGTTTTCCAAAACACGCAATAATTTTGCTTGAAGTGCTTGTGAAATATCAGCAATTTCATCAAGAAAAAATGTTCCTTCATTTGCAGCTTCGAGCAAACCTTGTTTATCTGAATTTGCACCGGTGAACGCACCTTTTTTATAACCGAACAATTCGCTTTCAAGTAAGTTATCTGGAATTGATCCGCAAAATTGTGCAAGATATGGTTTGTTTTTTCTTTTGCTCAATTGATGAATTGCCCGTGCTGCAATTTCTTTTCCTGTTCCACTTTCTCCAGTTATTAAAACTGTTGCATCTGTTTGTGCAACTTTATAAATAAGTTGAGAAAGATTTCTCATTACCAAACTATTTCCAATCATATCAGGAATTTGTTCGGTTGACTGAAGTTTATTGAAAAGTATTTTATTTTCTTTTTCAAGTTCCTGAAGTTTAATAATTCTATCGAGTGCAAGTGAAATTAAGTTCGAAAAGAAATTCAGAAACAAAAGATTTTCATCTGTAAATTCACGGCGATCAAGTTGGCTATCGGCAATTATAATTCCCCAAACTTTATCATCGCGAATAATAGGAACACCAATTACAGATTTAATGCGATGAATTTGAACACTTTGAAACTGCGATAAATTTGGATCACTCATTACATCATGATAAAGAAGAGGTTTTTTTTCTTTCAATACTTTTTGAAGAATACCAGAGGAAAATTCATTTAGATCAGTTATACTTTCGTTTGAAATTTTTCTGGCAGTAATTATAGAAAAGGAGTCAGTTTTATCATCATATTTAACAAATAAACCACGTTCAGCATTAATAACATTAATCACAATATCCATTGCTTCTTCAATTAAACTTTCTTCACCGCTGGCAGTATTCAGCATTTGAGTAAATTCATAAAGAGATTCAAATTCACTCTTCGATAAATTTTTTATGTGATTAATATTTTCGACAAAAAAGTTTTTCATAAAATTATTTTACCGTAAATGTTGCTGGCTTAGTTCTGCATCTATCGCCAAAATCATCGATAATCCAAATAACCCAAAAGTAATCGCCGACTGGTAAATTTATATTTGGTGAAATTTCAATATCATCTTTTGACACATAATCTTTTTGCCACATTAAAATCGGTGAAACTTCATCGGTATAAATCTGAATTAAATATCTAAAGTTAAATCCGGGCAAGTATCTTTTCCATTTCAATGTTGGTTTTGATGTTGCAATTGCACGATCAATAGGACTTTCAATTACAACTTCTTGACGAATAATTCTTTTAATTGTTGATGAACCAACATTAAATAATTTTGAAGATTGATCTCGAACAATAATATTAAAGTTTTCTCCAATTGCTTCATCCATCGAAGAAATATTTAAATCAGAAAGCTCGAATAATCTTTCATAAAATCTTGTTGCATTATTATAAATCAATTGTGAGTTTATGTTGAGTTTTGGATTATTAACATAAACAAGTTGAATGTCATTAATTTCTGCATCAGAAATTTTTGCACTTATTTGCAAACGATAACGTTGAATATCCGGATAACGATTTTCAACTATTGTGTAAATTGATAATGAATCCAATTGTGGATTTGAATTTAAATAACCTTCAACACGAACAGAGTTTTTTCCACCCCAATTGATATAAACAGAGTCCGGTGAATAACCATTTTTTTCAAAGTAAATAAATCCATTTTGTGTTGGAATATTATAAATAGCAAAATTTCCAGAGGCGTCTGTTTCTTTCACAATGTTATCATTCTTCCAATAAATTTTTGTTTTAGAAATTGGTTTGCGTGGAAGAGCAACTGTATAAATTGTTCCAGTAATTGAGCCGATTGTATAATCTAAAAACACAGTTGAAATTCTTTTGTTGCGTTCATTAGTCCAATTAACATAAAGTGAATCTTTTTTAAAACCATCTTTTTCGAAATAAATCATTCCGCTTTTTATTGAAACATTATCTATTTTGAAATAACCACTTGAGTTTGTTGTAGCATAAGCATTTTGATTTTTCCAAAATACTTTTACATTACTAATTGGTTGATTTGGCAAATCGGAAGTTTGAACAAATCCATCAATACTTCCAACATTATGTTGAAGAGAAACATTATCAATTCTTTTCGATTTTTGAGTTGCCCATTCAACAAAAAGAGAATCGTTATTGTAACCATCTTTTTCAAAATAAATCATTCCGCTTCGAATCGGAACATTCTCAATTTTGAAATATCCATTTGAGTTTGTTTCAACAATTACATTTGAATTTTTCCAAAACACTTTTACTTTTGAAATTGGCTGTTGAGGCTGATCTTTTGTAAAAACGAATCCATCTAAATCACCAAAAGTATAAGAAAGTAAAATTGTTTCTATTCTTTTTGAGTTTTGATTATTCCATTTAACAATAACAGAATCTTTTGAATAACCATCTTTTTCAAAAACTAATTTGCCATCAACACGTTGAATATCTTGAATTTTGAAGTAACCAGTTGAATCTGTATAGGCTAAAATATTTTGATTTTTCCAAACTACTTTTACGTTTGAAATTGCAACGCGCGGTTGTTCATAAGTTAAAACATAACCATCAACTTGAGCAATTTTGTTGTTGGGATTTTGCGGATCCGCAGGATTTAAATGAGGAGCATCGCACGAAAAGAGAAAAGCCAAGATTAAAATTAAAAACACACCACGAAAAAATTTCATATTTGATTTTGTCCTTAAGAGAAATGCTTATTTTTTCAGGTTAAAATATAGAAAAAAGAGATTAAATTTTAATTTAAAAAGAAATGAATAGTTAAAAATTAGTTACAAAAACAAATCTCCTGTGGCATAAAGCACTGCCTTGCCCGAAATTTTTACCCGATTACCAAGATTTTCACAAAACAATTCACCACCGCGTTTGGAAACCTGTAATGCACGAAAAATTTTCTTACCTAATTTTTCTGTCCAATAAGGAATTAAAACCGTGTGTGAAGAACCGGTTACAGGATCTTCATCAATGCCTTCATTTGGTGCAAACATACGACTTACAAAATCTGCTTCGTTACCTTTTGATGAAATTATTACTCCATGTGGATCGATTTTTTTAATTAATTCAATGTTTGGTTCGTAATTACGAATGAAATTTTCATTATCAAAAATTATGAGTATGTAATTTCCACCTTGCAAAACTTCAATTGGTTTTTGTTGAAATGCATTTTCAATTAATTGTGATGATACAATTTTATTTGGTGGATTACTTGGAAAGTTCAACGAAATTAAATCATCTTCTTTTGTTACAATTAATTCACCGCTTTTAGAAATAAATTTTATTTGATTAGATTTTTTTTCTATGAAATTAAAAATCACAAAAGAAGAAGCTAAAGTTGCATGTCCACACAAATCAACTTCGTTAACAGGAGTAAACCAACGAATGTGATAATGGGAATTTTCCTTTACAAAAAATGCTGTTTCAGATAAATTATTTTCCATTGCAATATTTTGCATCAATTCATCACCAATCCAATTTTCAAGAGGGACAATAGCAGCTGGATTTCCACCAAAAACTTTCGACGTAAATGCATCCACCTGATAAAATTTTAAATTCATTATTAAACTCTTTTTTATTTAATGCTAATATTTATTCAACTTTGAGGCAAAATTACAAAATCAATAACAAAAACATTTGGAGATATTTCAATTACGCTTTTTTATCAGATATTAAATTGAAATATTTTTCAACCATAATTCTAAGACTCTGTTTATTCCTTTTAGCACGATTAATTGCTTTATTACTGAATTTGAATGTTGGTTTGATATTCAATTAATTCCTTTTTAATAATACGTAAATAATTTTGCAATATGGAACGTATCATCAATTTAATTTTTAAGTTTAATTATTAAACTATAACGAAGCTTTGTTTAAGCGGACACCTTGAAAGTGTCCGCTGCAGATAACTTAACTTATTATTCATATTATTCACTTACACAAAAACAGAACTACAAATATTGCGACCAACTACAGAGTTCTGCTTGAAATGTGAGTTAGGCATTACATATTAAATATCAATCCAGATTTCAGAATAAAATGATTTCGGAGATTATCTAAATTATTTCCAATAGTGTTTCGTTTATATTCAACTAAGAAAGAAAAACTATTACTAATATTTTGGACAAAACCTAAACCAAAACCTACACCTATTAAATTTTCACTCGTTTCTCTTCTTGAGGCTTGATTAACATAGAATGCTAAAATTTTTTTAGTTGATTCGTCTGTTATGATAAAATTTTGATAAGAATTGTATTTCAAATAATTATACCCTAATTCTAAATTCGCATAGATCTGAAATGTCTTTATAGTACTAATAACCATTCTTGTCCCAATGTAGATAGGATACATTTGGTGATTGTCTTCGTTATAACTTGACAAGTCTGAATAGTCCCAGCTTAACAAGACTTTATTTCGGTTCCAGTTTAAAATACCAGATGAAAGATAAAGGCTCCAAGTATTATTAATTTTGTGTGTAACTTCAAGGCCGATTAAAGTTCCGGTCTGACCAGTTGTGGGCATAATAAGTCCGGCATTTAAGTTAACAGAGTTAACAAATTGACAACTCACGTTGCCAAAGAACATAAAAAACAGAACTGCAAAACATGACTTTTTCATATTACTACTCCTTATGTTTGTGGGAATAGTAGATATATATTCATTTATATTCCATTTATAAAGTTGTTGATTCCGCTTAAAAACTGACCAGTTTTTACGGTGAAAATTGACCACCGTAAGTTAATTAGATTTAGTAATATTCTTCAAGCGAAAGCTCATTCCGTTTATTAAAAATGGATAACAATGATGCAGTAATCTATCGAGTACCGCAGCAGCAACAATGTCATCATTAAAAACTTCTCCCCATTGCTCATGACAACTTTTAGAAGAAAAACTTAGCCAAACTATATCTCCTCTATCAGGAACTTTTAATTTTACCAATGTTCATTCCCAACTTGGTTGCCAAAGTCAATCTCACGATGAAGGTTTGATTTGTTTATTCCAGAAACTAATTTTTTCAATGAATATTTTTTTTCTTCAACTGGTTCAATAACAATTTTATTTTCTTCTAAAGTTAGATTAACATATTCATCTTCTCGAATTTTAGATTGAAAAGCAAAAGCTTTTAGAATTCTTAAAGCCAAACTATTGCCCCACTTTTGAATTTTGATACGCATAACTAAACTTATTTATTGTTTCTACAATAAAGATACATATCCGATCCTTATTTTTCAATGAATAACTGCAATAAATTTGTATAACAACGTTGCCGATTAAAGGCGCCCCAGCTTGCCTGCCAAAGTTTTAACGAAGGCAGGATCAAGAATGCCAAACAATACCAACAAGAGACTTCTGAAAAGTAGATTTCTTATTGACTGTCATTCTCGCGAAAGGGGAAATCTAATTAGTATTTACTGGATTTCTGTTTCCACAGGAATGATTTTTTGAATTTTTTAGAAGTCTCAACAACTTATTATTTATAAAATGTTTTTATAATATTAACAAATTTAAAGAGCAACTTAGTTTTACAACTAAATATAAAACCAAAACATTGCCATTCTGGAAAAACGGCGTCAGCCTGATTGGCTTGTTATACTTACATCCTTAAAAACAGAAGGCAGAACCAAATTGATTCTGCCTTCCTCTGGTCATAGGATACTATTTCATCAAAATGAATTTCTTTGTTTGAACAAAACTACCGCTTTGCAATTTATAGAAGTAAACTCCACTTGATAAATTGCTTCCATCAAATTTTACTTCATAATTTCCCGCTGGTTGGCGTTCATTTACAAGAGTTGCAACTTCTTTTCCAAGGATATCATATATCCGTAGAGACGTCATATATGACGTCTCTACACCCGTTGGTATCGAATATTTTATTATTGTTGTTGGATTGAATGGATTTGGGTAGTTCTGATATAAAACAAATTCTGATGGTATAGCATCAACATTTTTTTCAACACTGACTGGAATTCCTTCTTTACTTGCATACGGTAAATAAGCAGTCCTTAATGTTCCGGCAACAGGTTTTTCTGTTATTCTATCCATTCTAAATAAACCCATTGTTTGCCATCCATTCTTTTTTTGTTTGTTTTGGAACCAATCATAAATGCACCACCATGTTGTTCCCATTAAGTGTCCATTTTCGTTTTCATTTCCAAAAGCATCGTATGGAAAAAAGAATTTAAAAGCGTTAAATGTTTCATTAAAGACTTTTACTTGTTCACTTGTCGTTGATCCACTTTCAGATGACCAATAACCAAATTCTGTATCGATAATTGGTTTATCAGGAAAATTTGTTTGAGCTGAATTAACAAATGAATATGTTGGACCAGTATATTGACCAGTTTTGCCATAAAATATACCAAAGTAAATTGTCCAACCAGCAACATCTAATAAATTTTGTGATTGGTCAGATGAACCTGGATTATCTGCTGCGGCTGATTGTGTTAGCAATCTTCCATCATCATAGTTTGTTCGGTAATCTGATTTAATGTTATTGTTAAAAGTTAATCGTTCTACTCCATTCCAATGACTTTCGTTTGATGTACTCCACATAAAAATTGATGGACGATTAAAATCTTTAAATACCATTTCGCGAAACATTTGAATGTAAAGTTTGCGTGCATTTTGAATATCATAAACTTCTTTACTATCCCATTGCCAGGCAGGAATTTCTTCCATTATTCCAAATCCTAATCTATCTGCAATTAAATAAGTATAAAGATGATTTGGATAGTGAGCTGTTCTTATATAAAGTGCATTCAAATTTTTTACTTCTTGCAAATCTGAATAAATAACATCTTTCGGAACACTTCTTCCAAAAGTTGGATGATCTTCATGCCGAGCAACTCCAGGTAAAAACATAATTTTATTATTAAGTAAAAATTTTCCTTTTGATGTTGTAACGGTTCTAATTCCAAATTGTGTATAGTATTCATCAATTATTGTCGGGTCACTTTGACTTTTTTGAATTGTTACTTTCATTACATAAAGATTTGGATTTTTCATCGTCCACAATTTTGGATTTGGGATTTGATTATTAAACTGAATTGTATAAACACTTTTTTCATTTAATTGAATTGATTTTTCTGAAGTCCCATTGAACAAAATTTCTTTTCCAATTAAATCTTTTGCGTATTCAGATTTAATATTGTTGTTATTGATTGAAGCCTCGTAAATATTGATTTTCACAAATACATTTTTAGCAATATCGGCATTATTAATAATTAAAGTTGTAGAGATATTTCCATTAATATCTTTAGGAATGATATTAGCTCTCGTTAAAGATGTTTTATCGGAAACTTCAAGATAAATATCGTGAATAATACCAGCATAGTTGAACCAATCTACATTATTAAAAGGAATTATATCTTTCCTTAATCCCCAGGCAATATTATCAACACGAATTGCAATTGTATTTGTTGAGCCATAATTTAAAAATTGTGAAACATCAAATGCGAATGGTGTATAACCACCTTCATGATAGCCAACATATTTTCCATTTATCCAAACATCACAAACATAGTTAACAGCATAGAACATTAGTTTAACAAATTTGTTTGAGTAACCAGCATCAACATTAAAGGTTTTACGATACCAAACACCATCGTTATAAAATTCTGGAAAGTTATCATTTGGTGCATTCATTTCGTTTTCAACTGCTGGTAAATTTTTCTTTTGCCAATTTGAATCATCATAATTTGGGAGATGCTTTCCAACAGATTCATTTTCAATTGCCGTAATTACATTAGCATCTCGGTTTGAAAGCGTAAGATTATCATCAGAGACAAATCTAAATTTTTTCCATTCACCTGATAAATCAATAATTGTTCTGCTATTTTGTTTTTCAAATGATGGTAAAGGCATTCCATTTTGCATGGGTACTTTAATTCCATTTATATCAACAAAGTTAAATGAAGTTTGAAGAGTCGCTGTTTGAGAAATTAGTTTAATTGAAATTAATAAAAATAACAGCGTAAAAAGTTTGAATTTCATATTATTCCCGTTTTGTATTCAGTAGCCAAAATTAATACCAGAAATTTTATGTTTAAGAATTAAAATTTTTATTTAATATTGTAATAATTTTTAAATCCTCAACGTTTAAATTTATTAAACTAATAATGACATCTTATTAATTTGATAATTAATAAAATTGCCAATCATTTTATATTTTTGTTTTATTATTGCAATAAATTTTGGGATTCATTCAAATGAAAAATTATATACTTTACTTTTTTGTTTTTCTAATACTTTTTTCTTGCACAAAAGAAGTTCCTGAAACAGAAAAAAGAAACGTCAAATCAATTGATGAAGCCGCAGTTAGAGAATTAATTGAAAACTATTTCGCCGCATATAATGCTGGCGATATTGAAACCGCTGCAGAATATTTTGATAATGATTATAAAGTAATTGCAACTGATTCATTGGATGTTATCGGGTATGAAAATGCAAAAGAGGATTTACTTCAATACTACCGTCAATATCCAAAAGGGAAATGGGAAAATAAAATTGAAGAAATAACCATTGCAGATGGTTATGCTATTGTAATCTCAAGCGGATCTTTTATGCAACCGGATCCTTTAACAAATAAATTAGAACCAACTTATTCTGAAAGAAGTATTCGAATTTTGAAAAAAGATAAAAACAAAATGTGGAAAATTTTTAGATATTTATCGGCGCCAACCTTTACTTATGATGAGAAATAAAATGTAAATGTTATGTATCTGATGCAACTTACTGATTCAGCGGATTAAACTGATTTTTTAATACTTAATCATCATAATTAAATTTGCCATTCAATTTCTTCCCACCAACGATAAAGCATTTCTTCATCAAGTCTAATTATTCCAGCACGAGTAATTGTTTCCGGTGGTGGAAAATAATTGCTTATTATTTGAAATATAATTTGTCTTTGAAGTTGATTTACTCTTGGAATAAGTGCAAGTAAAGTTAACATATCACTTTGTCGGGAAAAATTAATAATTTTTTCAACAGCTTGATTACCACCATTTCTAAACTCAAACCAATCAACTGCCAGTTTCAATGAATCAGATGCATCTTTTCTAATTGGTATGCCTGGTTTCATTCCTCTTTGAATTTTGCATGTATAATTTTTATCAACTAAATATTTTTTATCATTATGAATTATTTCAACGAATCCACTTTTAACATCTACTTCAATATTTTTATAAACATCAACTGCAGTTTCAAACTCACCTGATCTGTCAATTATTTCAATATTATTTATTAGCAATTTTAAAGATGGAATTAATTCAGTATTTAAAACTTTTAATTTACCGTCGTTAATCTTTATTTCATTATTTCCTTTTTTAGCAGTTTCAAGTTCAATATTTGAATTGGCTTCAACATAAACCACACCAACAGAAGGCACTAAAATTTTCGCTTTTGAATTTTCATCCGTTTTTAAAGTTGATCCTTTGAACCATTTAGTTTCATTTGCTTTATTATCAATTCTAATCGTTCCTTCTAAAGCAATAACTTGCCAAGGATGATTAATTCTTGATTGATCATAAATAATATAACCTATTACTAATAACAAAAGTGGTAATACAAATTTTAAAAAATTTTTTGTTGAAGATGCAGTATCAATATGTAATCTTTTTTTAGCAAGTTGTTTCGTTGCTTTACTTTTTTTAACAACGGGATTTATTTTGCTTAATGACTGGGTTTGTCTTTTTCTTTCTTTCAGAATTTTTTTTGTTTCTAATCTTGAAAGCTTTAAATCAGTTTGACTTTTCACACCACTTTCTTTTAATAATTCATCTTTAATTTTATCAATTAAATCCGTTGGAGGATTAATTGCAATAGGAAGATCTTTCAGTCTTTCAAAAAAGAGCATGAATTTTTTATAATCTTTTATACAAGAATCACAATTGCGAATATGATATTCAACTTCATGACGAGTTACTTCATCAAGTTCTTCATCGATATAATCATTAAGAAATATTTTTACTTCTTCGCAATTCATAAGTTCAACTTTTCAATCAATAACTTTCTTGCGTTTGCTAAAATTGTTTTTATTTCGTCAATCAAATATTCAGAGATTAAATTTTTTATTTCATGAAAATTAAATCCTTCTAAATCATGAAGAACAAAAATTATTCTTTCTTCAAATGGTAAATTTTGAATTGCAATTTCAAGTTTTTCAACATCGCTTAATTTATCTTCATCTTCAATAACTTTTTGAGTAACAAAATGTCGGACTGATAATTCTTCCATCGCTAAATTTATTGCAATATTTTTAAGCCAAATAATCAAAGGTTGTTTTTCATCGAATGATTTTATTTCTTTCCAAGCAATCAAATAAGTTTTAATTGTTACTCTTTTGGTGCTTTCAATATTGTTCATAAGTCTGAAAACAGTTGTATAAACATTTGGCAAAGTAATTTGGCAAAGGTCAAGAAAACCACGTTGCCTTCCGCTTTTAGAAATTTCAATTAAATAATTTAAATATGTTGTGTTTTCTTGAGGCATATTAATTAACTACTATAATTTTTATTTCATTGACATCAACAATTGCATTTACACGAACATTAGTAATTCCGTTCATTCCAATTTCTTTTCCAACTGCAGTAAGATTAACTTTATCCTGAGATACAAAAGCATTAAAAGTCCCCGATTCAGTTGAACGAAGTTGTGCTGGAATTATCCAACCGTTAAAAGTACCTCCACCGCCACCAGCTTTAACATCTTTTTTTGAATATTGTTGAGCCAATAATCCTATATCGTAAATTGTAGAAATTAGTTGTTCACGATTTGTGTTTTCGAGATAATCTTTAGCGATACCATAACCAGCAAAAATGGTAAGGGCAACTAAAATTATTCCAAGTGCTATTAATAAAATTTGTTGTGAACCCATTTTATATTACATCAATTTTTTAGTTTTATAATAATAAAATTAACATTTATTTACTAAGGATTTCTATTTCATTTTATAAACTACATTTAGTGATATTACAAGTCTTTTTTGATAAAACATAGAAACAAAGAATGAGGATTTCAATAATTCTTCTTTGTACAAAAATAATTTTTATGTTATTTCAAATTAATCAGAAAATTTTTGAAAAATATCACAATTCAATAAAACAAGATAATAAGATTACTAATCTTGATTTACAGCTACTCTTATCATTATCTTTACTTATCATAAAATTAAAGGAGAAAAAATGAAAAACGTAATATTAGCATTTTTAATAATTTCAACTGTTTCTTTCGCAAAAGATGATAAATTGGGGAAAGAAATATCTCTTAAGAATAAAACAGCAATTTCTACTATATTAAATTCACCAGAAAAATTTGAAGGCAAGCAAGTTTTAGTAGAAGGAAAAATTCTTGACGTTTGCCAAGAAGCTGGATGTTGGATTGAACTTGCTGGAAATAAAGATGATGAAAAAATAAAAGTAAAAGTAAATGATGGAGAAATTGTTTTTCCAAAAGATTCAAAAGGAAAAACAGCATTAATTGAAGGCGTTTTAGAAGAAGTTAAAAATGATAAATGCACTGAAAATGAAATGAAAGAAGAAAAACATAATGATAATGAAGAAAAAGATTCTTGTTGCAGTAAAGAGACTAAAAAGACATATCAAATAAAAGGACTTGGTGCGGTAATAAAATAATCAGTTTAGTTTGAAAATTGCTTGCTGTATTATAATTATTAGCTTGGCAATAAAATTTTTATCATAATTTTGGAACTGTCGAAAAAGTACTTTATAATTTTCATCATGTGATTTATTAAAAAATCTTTTTTGACAGTTCCAGTAAAAAAATTATTTCATCAGCAATAATTTCTTCGTCTGACTGAATTCTCCTGCCTGAAGTTTATAGAAATAAATTCCGCTTGATAACTCAGAACTCTGAGCTCTGAACTCAGTACTATATATTCCCGGTTTTTGATATTCGTTTACAAGTGTTGTAACTTCTTTTCCAAGTACATCATAAATCTGTAGAGACGTCATATATGACATCTCTACACCCATAGGTATTGAATATTTTATCGTCGTTGTTAGATTTTCGCCAAAGGCGGATCCACTTCTGGCGGAAACCGGCTTGGGATAATTAGGATAATATTGGATGTCCTGAAAGTCATTAGATATTTTAAAATCAAAAATACTTCTCTGAAATCATTGGGATTGCCATGACACTGTTCATAATTTCTTAGAGTCATTAATTTATTTTTACAGTTAGAACATTTCGTTTATATAATCACTATCATAATTTTAAAATACTGATGCATTGTTAAAGAAATTATCTTAAAATTTTTATTTTCTATTTATTGCACAATCACTGTCCCCCTCATGCTGCTGGAATGAGGTTTGCAGTAATAGTTAAATGTTCCTTTTGTATTAAATGTATAGGTGAAGGTTCCTCCCTTGCCAATATCGCCGGAATCAAATATACCATTAGGTGAACCAGGAGTACCACTTGTTACCGTATGAATTGTATTATCTTTGTTAGTCCAAGTGACTTTTGCACCTACACTAACATTTATTGTTGCAGGATTAAATGAAATATTTTGAAGCCATACTTCGTTTTGAATGGGTGTGCCGGAATTATCTGTACCATAATCATTTTTGTAACAACCAGTCATTCCAATTGCTAAAATAAGAACAACTAATGGAATTATCTTTCGAAAATAATTTATTTGGTTATCCATTTTATTACCCTTCTATATTATTAAAACATAAACCGTCTGTTTATTTATCTAACAATTCTTCTCATCATAAAGTTTCATTTATTAAGGAGTAATGGTGTTATTTCATCAGCAATAATTTCTTCGTCTGACTGAATTCTCCTGCCTGAAGTTTATAAAAATAAATTCCGCTTGATAACTCAGAACTCTGAGCTCTGAACTCAGTACTATATATTCCCGGTTTTTGATATTCGTTTACAAGTGTTGCTACTTCTCGACCCAATATATCATAGACTTTGAGTGTTACATGCAGCACACTTCTCGATAAACTCGAAGTGACATTGTCATCCTGAACATTTCGATTGGTGACGTCATGGTTCGACAAGCCTGTCTGCCGGTCAGGCAGGCTCACCATGACATTGTCGTCCTGATCCCGATTTTGTCGGGACTGTCTATTGTCATCCTGAGCCTGTCGAAGGATGACAGACGGTATTGTGTATTTTATAGTCGTGCTTGATTTCCCACTACTAGCGGAAAATGGATTTGGATAGTTTTGATATAATTCAAACTGCGTAGGTAAATTATTTTCTTCTTCAATGTTTGTTGCAAGATTTATTTTATACTCTGGTGAAATTGAAACAACAACATTATTCTTTTTTACAACACCCTTAAAAGAAAATTCACCAAGTTTTGAAGCTGAAATTATTAATGAATCACCAAGAACAGAAAAATTTACATTGGGATCTTTGCTAATAAACTGAAGTGAAGTTACATTTTTAATTTCACCATAAAAAATTGAAAGTGGAAGTTTTGTAGTATTTCCTATTTGATAAATCAACCAACGTTTGCCTGGTTGTTTCCATTCTATGTATGAATAATCTTCCGGAAGATTTGCATTCATCCAATTGAATCTTTTTACAATCCAACTTTTTAGATACAGAAGTTCATCTTTGTAATTTGTAAATCTATTTTTGTTTGGCCAGATATAAATATTCGGATCAAACAATTCAGGCCAGCGCGAAAAATTTCTGTTTATTGCTTCTGCAAGTAAAAGATTATTTGCATCAATAAACTTTACTAAATTTTCAGGATCAAATGGATTTATAGATTGTTGTTTTAATTTATGCCAGCGATGAGCAAGTTTATTAAAAAAAACAGGATCATTAAAAATTTTTCTTATCCAAAATGGTGGATTCCAAATACCTTCATTTGGAATATTTTGTGCGACCCAGCCATTTTCTTTCCAGCTGTCACCATAATCTGCAAGTCCAAAAGACAAATCATAATCCCAAAGAGGACCAAAAATTAATTTTCCATTTACACTGTTTCTATCTTTATAAAGGTAAGCACTTAAACGATAAGCATCCGTTGTTTTTGTAAATTCACTCACAAGAAAATAATCCACCCATGCATCTATATCAATGAAATTATAATATCCATCAAATGGATCGTTGAAAGTTGACTTTGTTAAAGTTGTTTCAAAATCATTAATGAAATTTTTAATGTAATTATATTGTGCTGGTTGAATATTTTCTGCTTTTGGATATTCAATAATGTAACTAATCGGCGATGGTTTTGAAGGCGTGTTTGGAAAAACTGATGGATATTCAGAATTAAAATATTTATCACCTGGATCAATTCTATCAATCTTAATTAAATATCCACCAGTTACAGCATCACCTGTTGTATCTGCCGCTTCACATTTTTTTATGTTAACTCTGTTTTTATCTCTTTTAATTTTTTCTTGAAGAATATAAATTCCTTTGTAATCATTGTTAATAATTAACTCAAAAAATTTTGTGCGAGTTGCGTATCTGCCTAAATCATTTCCAAGTTTATATGCAATAACATTTCTTAAAAGAGATTTATCTGTGTATGTTGCATTAAAAACAAAATCACTTTCTGCAGGAAAACCTAAAATTGCCGCATTAATATCATTGCCTGAATTATCACGTAATTCAATTCCATATTGTTTTTTAGGGAACATTTGAGTAGAATGACCACGAATTTCAATTCCGATTTTTCCATCATAAACATTAGCAGGATCTGTTACATAATTTCTTTCACCATTTCCTTTATCAATTATTTTCATTGAAGCTGTAATTTTGGGTTCATCAGGAATGGCTTGTCCATTTGTATCAATTATTATAATCGGTAAATTAGATGAAGTTAAATTTGTTTGAGCAAAAAGGTTAATTGAAAGCAACAAAAACAGCAAACAAAACTTTTTCATTCCATAATCTATAATTTTTTATAAACACGCACGTATTCAATTTCCATCTTTTGTGGAAAAATACTTGTATCAATTCCTTGAACGCCACCCCAATTTCCACCAACAGCAATATTTAAGATTAAATGAAAGTCTTTAAAGAAAGGCCAATATTCCCAACCTTTTCCTTCGTTGTAAGAAGTAAAATAATGTTTATCATCAACATACATTTTAATTTCATCTTTTGTCCATTCAAGAATATAATTATGAAACTGAGACATTGCATCGTTGATATAAATTTTTGCTGTCTTTTGAGTTCCTTTAGTGTGAACATATTTATTGCAATGCGTTGAAGCGTGAATCCAGCCGGGATCGTAACCAACATGTTCCATTATATCAATTTCACCATTATCAGGCCAGCCGCCATTTCCCAAATTCCATTGAGTTGGAAGCATCCAAATAGCTGGCCATGTTCCTTTTCCGTAAGGAAGTTTTGCGCGTACTTCTATTCTGCCATAAGTCCAATCGCCACGATTTTTTGTAACAAGTCTTGCTGATGTAAAAGACATTCCTTGATAATTTTCCATCTTTGTAGTGATAATTAATTTTCCATTTTCAACTTTAGCATTATCTAATCTTTTATCGGTATAATATTGAAGTTCATTATTTCCCCAGCCATTGCCGCCAACATCATAGCCCCATTTTTGTGGATTTGGTAAACCATTGTAATCAAACTCGTCATTCCATACAAGTTGATAACCTTCTGGAGTTGGAATTTCTTCTTTCTTGGGTTCTGTTGTTTGTGACTTACATGTTGTGAAAAAAACTGTTGAAAGGAAAAAAATTACAAGTGAATTCTTCATTCATCACTCCAATTAATAATTTAATTATTAAACACATCTTATACCAAACATTAAAAACAGAAAGATTAATTTTTATCTCATTTTTAAGTTAAAGTAAAAATTAGATGTTTGGTTTTTTATTCTAATAATAACCACTAATTATTTTAATGATAATTAATTATAAAACATAATTGTCATTCCACCGCTACCAGAGTTTCCAAATCTTGGATTGACTATATTATTATAAATAGAGCCGAAAGAAAATGAAATTCCAATTCCACCCCAATAATTGTAGGAAGTTTCTAATTGTCTTCTTTGGGTTAAAACTTCTTCAAGTGATGCACCGGCTCTTCTTAAAGAAAGTTGATTATTTATTCTAGAATATCCACCAAATAAATTAAGCGATAACCCTTTAACTAAACGCAAAGAAAGATATCCATTAATATCTAATTCAAATAAATTTAAATTGTGTAAATAATTTCCAGCTTCTGTACTAATATTAATACTTCCCCAAGGTTTAATTAATGAAAGTGTTGCCTCGAGAGAATGACTCCATAAATTTTCTTTTTTCTTAAAATAAATAGTTTCTTCAGAGTAATTTGTAAATGAATTTCTAATTCTGTAATCAATTCTTAATTGTTTATCATTTGATTGAGAATAAGGGAAAATGTTAAACTCAATTCCTGGAGAAATATAAAAGTTAAACTCGATATTAGAATAAGTTGAAGAATTACCGCCAATCCATGCACCCCACGACCAATGTTCATCGATTGATTTTACAAGGAAGGCGTAAAAATCTTGACTTCTTCTTACACTTAAAAATTTTTTTTCTGTAACTCCATCAAAATAATTATATCTATTTTCATTGTAATTAGAACTTAGTTTAAAGCTTAATTTTAAATCTTCCGTAACTCTGCTTGCAGAAATCGATGTGTTTAAATAAAGATTTTTATAATTCTTTTCACCGCTAAAATTTGTATTTGCACTCGTTGTAAAATACCAAAAATTCCATTCGTCTTCTGTTACTTTTTCTTTCTTTTTAGGTAAGTTGAAATTTATACTTAAGTAATCCGAAAGGCTGGTTTTCTTTATATAATTTATTAATCCTAACTTTAAACTATTAACCATTTTGTTTCTCGAAATATCATCAGAATCTGTATTAAAGGTTTGATATTTAATTGTATCATTTAAATTTTTAAAAAGATTTTGTCCAATGAAATAAAGAATATATTCTTTCCCGCTTGAAGCTGTAGTTTGAGAAGTGAAAAGTATGTGAACGTCAGCATCATTTCTATCTCTTACAAAATTTACAATTGGTATTTGTTCTTTGATAAAATTATAATCGCAATAACCGCAGTCTATATAAACATTTGGTGCATTTTCTTTTATAAGAGATTGGTTATTCTGTGCTTGAACAATTGTTATAAAAAAAACTGTGAAACCAAAAAGAATCATTCTCATATTATTCCCCTTATTTTGTTATTGGAAATGTTACTGATCTAAAAAGTTTCCATTGATTGTTTTCTTTTCTCCAAATCTGAATTCCTTTTTCTTTAATTGATTGAGCTTGTTGAGCAAAAGTAGGTTTAGCTACGGTAGTTATAATTAATCGAACAACGGTTAAATTGTTATCGGAAGTAAAATCGTTAACAAAGTATTTAAGAGTGATATTTAATTTATCATTAGAAAAAATTTTAGTGTATAATTCTTTCAAAGTTTCATAAAACTGATCTTGCTGCTCGGGGAAATAGCCGATGTATTCATCAGAGACATAGCTTAAAGTTTTTTCAAGATTTTTTTCGTTGAAAGAATTAATCCAATTTTTCAACGATGATATTGCTGTTGTATCTGCTTGAGCAAAAGCATTGTATGAAACGAAAACAAGTAAAAGAACAAAAATCTTTTTCATTTATCACCAAATTTTTTCAATTGAAAAATAAAAGAAATAGGTTGCAAATTGCCAATTACTAATTGCAAATTGATAATTGCAAATTGGTAATTATTTAAAGAATGATTTTCAATAAAAACTTTATTTTAGTTTTAACGTCTAACTATTCGCATATTATAAAAAAATTGACAATATTTTAAAAGCAAAAAACCTCAAAAATGAAAAATCAAACCAAGGAGTAATTAATGAAAAGCAAAATTCTTTCGTTATTAATTCTTTTTTCGTTTGTAGCAGTAAATGCACAAATAAAAAAGATAACATTTGAACAATACAAATTAGACAATGGTATGAATGTTATTCTGCATAAAGATAATTCTACGCCGATTGTTGCTGTTACACTTTTATATCATGTCGGTTCAAAAAATGAAGACCCGCAAAGAACAGGCTTTGCGCATTTCTTTGAGCATTTAATGTTCGAAGGCTCTAAAAATATTCCTCGAGGCGAGTTCGATAAAATTTCACAAGGAGCTGGTGGAACAAATAATGCAAATACAAATCCAGATAGAACTTTTTATTATCAAATTTTCCCATCAAATCAATTAGAACTTGCTCTTTGGATGGAAAGCGACAGATTAATGAGTTTAAACATTGACAGCATTGGCGTTGAAACACAGCGCAAAGTTGTTAAAGAAGAAAGAAAACAAAGTTATGATAATCGCCCTTATGGAACTTTAATTGAAGAAACTTTCAAACGTGCATATAAAGTTCATCCTTATCGCTGGACAACGATTGGAAATCCAGAAGATATAAACAAAGCAACATTACAAGAATTCATTGATTTTCATTCAACATATTATGTCCCACAAAATGTTACACTTTCAATTGCCGGTGATATTGATATTCCAAAAACAAAAGAATTAATTCAAAAATATTTTAGTGAAATTCCAAAAGGGACAAAAGAAATAAAAAGACCAAAAGAAGTTGAACCAGATTTAGGCGGCGAAGTTCGTGATATTGTTTATGATAATGTTCAACTTCCACTTGTTTTACATGCTTATAGAGTTCCGGCACAAGGAACACCAGATTCTTATGCACTTGAAATGCTTGCAAAGGTTTTATCAACTGGACAAAGTTCACGTCTTTACAAAGAATTAGTTGATAAACAGCAAAAAGCGGTTGTAACAGGTTCTTTTCCATATTTCTTAGAAGATCCCGGCTTGTTTTTAACTTATGGAATTGCAAACATTGGAATTAAAGCAGAAGATCTTGAAGCCGCAATTCAAACAGAAATAGATAAAGTAAAGAAAGATTTAATTTCAGAAAAAGAATTTCAGAAACTACGCAATCAAAAAGAAACAGAATTTTATACTGAAAATAGCAGCGTTCTTGGTGTAGCAGAAAATTTAGCTCAATACTTTGTTTACTTTGGCGATGCTAATCTTATAAACACAGAAATTGATAGATACATGAAAGTAACTCGTGAAGATATAAAACGCGTTGCTAATAAATATTTAACAAAAGAAAATAGAGTTGTGCTTTATTATCTTCCTAAGTCAATGAAACCAGCAGATAAACAATAAGTTTTGAAAATAAGTGGAGAATAAAATGAAAAAATTTTTGTCATTAGTTTTAATTCTATTTATAACGATAGCATCTTTTGCACAAATAGATAGAAGCAAAAAACCTGCAGCTGGACCAGCACCAGAAATTAAACTTGGTAATTACGAATCATTTACCCTAAAAAATGGTTTGAAAGTATTTGTAGTTGAAAATAAAAAAGTGCCTCGTGTTTCATTCAATTTATTTTTTGATATAGATCCAATTGTTGAAGGAAAACATGCTGGTTATGTTGAAGCAACCGGCGAACTTTTAAGAACCGGAACCAAAACAAGAAGCAAAGATAAACTTGATGAAGAAATTGATTTTCTTGGTGCAACATTAAATACATCTTCAAATAATATTTTTGCATCAGCACTAAAAAAACAAGCACCAAAACTATTAGAAATTATGAGTGATATTGTTCTTAATTCTGATTTCAAACAAGAAGAACTTGATAAAATAATTAAGAAAACTTTATCAAACCTTGCGGCACAAAAAGATGAACCAAATGCAATTTCGCAAAGAGTACGTGATGTTTTGAATTATGGAAAAGATCATCCTTATGGTGAACCCACAACAGAAGAAACTGTAAAATCTATTAACTTAGATTTATGCAATAACTATTATAAAACATACTTAAAACCAAACATTGCATATCTATCAATTGTTGGTGATATAAACAAAAAGGAAGCACAAAAACTTGTAGAAAAATATTTTGGTAATTGGAAAGCTGGCGATGTTCCAAAAACTGAATTTCAAAATCCAAAAGCACCACTAATAAATAAAGTTGCACTTGTTGATAGAGCAAATGCTGTTCAATCCGTTATTTCTGTTAGTTATCCAATTGAATTTAATTTAGCAAGCGAAGATTATATCAAAGCTTCTGTAATGAATACAATTCTTGGTGGCTCATTCACTTCGCGAATAAATAAAAACTTAAGAGAAACAAAAGGATTTACATACGGTGCTGGATCAAATTTGAGAGCCGATAAATTTATAGGTGTATGGATGGCAAGTGCACCCGTTCGCAATATTGTTACCGACAGTGCATTAACAGAAATTTTTAATGAAATGAAAAGAATAAGAAATGAAAAAGTCAGTGACGAGGAATTACAAATAAATAAAAATTACATGATTGGAAATTTTGTTCGCTCTCTCGAAAATCCACAAACAATAGCAAACTTTGCAATTAACATCGAACGATATAAACTTCCAAAAGATTTTTATAAAAACTATTTGAAAAATTTAAATGATGTAACTGCTGATGATGTTTTATCGGTTGCAAAAAAATATATCAAACCAAACAATGCAAATGTTTTGATAGTTGGTAAAGCAGAAGAAGTTGCAAAAAATTTAACAAAATTTTCTATGAATGGTAAAATTGATTACTATGATATTTATGGTGAAAAGTATGATCCAAATGTTAAAAAAGCTCCAGAAGGTTTAACCGCTGAACAAGTAATTGACAAATATATTCAGGTAATGGGTGGCAAAGACAAACTTTCTCAAATGAAAGATGAAACGATGAAACTTACCGGTTCAATGCAAGGAATGAATTTAGTTGTTACGATTACACGCAAAGCACCAAATAAACTTTTCCAATTAATTGATTTTGGTGTTGGTCAACAAAAAACTGTTTTTGACGGAACACGTGGAAAAGTTTCTGCTATGGGACAAGAACAAGAATTATCCGGCTCTCAATTAGAAGAAATGAAAGTTCAAGCTGCTTTGAATGCATTTTTAGATTATGCTAGTCAAGGAATTAAATTAGAATTAGCCGGTATGGAACCCATTAATAAAAAAGATGCTTACAAAATAAATTTAATTTATCCATCTGGAAAGAAAAATTCACAATATTATGATGCAGCTACTGGATTTTTAATTAGAACAAACTCAACCGTTGACTCTCCACAAGGTAGTTTATCTATAACAATTGATTACGATGATTACAAAGAATTAAATGGTTATATGGTTGCACATAAAATGATTCAAGGAACACCAATGGGTTCAATTGAATTAACTTTATCTTCTTATGAAGTAAATAAAAATGTTTCTGATGATTTGTTTAAGGTAGAATAGTTTAGGAATTTATTCAATGTAGATAATATGTTTAAATAATAAAAAAAGGCATCCTTTCTGTAAATTAGATAAAAATAATTTAATAAATCATCTAATTAAAAAATAAAACAGTAAAGGATGCCATTATGCAGAAGGAAAATAACAAACTTGATTTTACAAACCAAACAGTATTTGTTGGAATAGACGTACATAAGAAGCAGTGGTCAGTAACAATAAATACAGGAGGACAACAAATCAAAACATTCAGTATGAACCCAAGTACAAAGGAGTTAAGTAAATATTTAATGAAGAATTATCCGAAAGCGAAGTATCAAAGTTGCTATGAGGCTGGATATTGTGGATACTGGATAGACAGGCAATTGAAATCAATGGGAATAGAAAATATAGTAGTTAATCCTGCAGATGTACCAACAAGTAATAAGGAAAAGACAAGTAAAACCGATAGAATAGACTCAAGAAAATTAGCCAGAGAGCTATCGAGTAATAATCTCAAGGGAATATATATTCCAGCAGAGGAACAGCAAGCAGCAAGGACATTGAGTAGACTAAGGATACAACTGGTAAAAGATCAGACAAGAGTAAAGAACAGGATAAAATCATTATTGAATTTTTTAGGGGTTCAACTACCGGAAAACATAGAAGTAAAATACTGGAGCGGAAAGTTTATCAAATACATAGAAAGCTTGAACTTTCAGCAGGAAGAAGTCAAACAAACACTTCAACAACACTTAAGACAACTTAAAACCTTAAGGGAACAGATGACAGAAGTTGTTAGAATGTTAAGAAAAATGATAAATCAGGATGAAGACAAACAAAAGATAATAACACGACTAATGACAGTACCTGGTATAGGATTTATAACAGCAGTAACGTTATATACAGAAATAATGGATATAAGAAGATTTTTGGGATATGATCACCTAAGCAGTTATGTAGGTTTAGCTCCATCGACATATTCAACAGGAGGGAAAGAAGTTGTTCTGGGAATAACACAAAGACAGAACACATATTTAAGAAATATATTGATAGAATCAGCTTGGATAGCATCGAGAAAAGACCCTGCATTAACGATGAAGTATGGACAATTAATAAAGAGAATGAAAAAGCAGGAAGCTATTATTCGTATAGCAAAGAAACTACTCAGAAGAATAATGCACCTGTGGAAAGGAAAAGAAGATTATATTTTTACAGTCTCATATTTTTTGATGCTGTTTAAATATAACATCTTTTTAGTGAAGATATTTGAGAAAAATTTTTCAGACACGAATTACACTAATTTTCACTAATAGATTTATTGGGTTGAGTAAGCTCAACTCTTACATTTTATATTATACACCCGTCTACACGGCAGGCAGGTTGCGAATTGCAAATTAATTATAAATTGATTGTTATAATATCAGATAATTTTGTTGTGTAGCGTGGTGATAGTTTTTCCTGTTTCATTTTCCAAACACGTTTTTGATCTTGCGACGCAAGACGAATTTTATGCTGACCATATCTCGAGTTAATTTTATCAACTGCTTGCATTAATGGTTTATGACGTTCATCGCTGTTTTCAAACAAATCATATTGAGGAATATCTGCCGGTGTAAAATCCATTACTATAACTCCGGCTTTTTTGTAAAAGTAACCGGGCTTAAAAATTTGTTTTAATGCTTGCGAAGCAAATTTTGCAAGTTCAATTCCGGAATTAGTTGGAAATGGAAGTTTAACTACAATGTTTCTGCTGTATTGCGGTAAATCTTCCCGATGTTGATTTGTATGAATAAAAACCATTAATGAATTACAAGCTGAATTTTGTTTTCTTAACTTTTCACCACACGAAACTGCAAAAGTGATTACACGTTCATTAATCTGTTCAAACTCACTATAATTAGTTTCAAATGTTCTTGTCGTTGCAATATTCTTTTTGGGTTGAACATCTTCCATTTGAATTGTTGGAATTCCTTGCAAATCTCTTTTTAAGCGAAGACCAACAATTGTCATTTTTCTTTTGACATAATTATCATCAAGTTGAATAAAATCGTAAGCTGTTTTTACACCAATTGCCTTTAATCTTTTGCTATGTCTTCTTCCAATTCCCCAAACATCTTCAACAGAAAGCCATTTAAGTGTTTTAGTAATTTTTTCTTGATTATCAAGTACATAAACGCCATTGGTTTTATCGGAGAATTTTTTTGCAATTCTATTTGCAGCTTTGGCTAAAGCTTTTGTTGGTGCAATTCCAATACTGATAGGAATTCCAGTCCATTTAAAAACATGTTTTCTGATTTTATTTCCATAATCAAGTAAGTTGAGATGTTCTAATCCATCAAGATTTAAGAAGGCTTCGTCAATGCTGTAAATTTCGATATCAGGAGAATATTCGGATAAAATAGTCATCACGCGATGACTCATATCACCATAAAGAGCAAAGTTTGCAGAAAAAACATGAACATTATGTTTTACAAAAACATCTTCATATTGAAAAGCTGGTGCACCCATTGGAATGCCAAGAGCTTTTGCTTCGTTACTTCTTGCAATTACACAGCCATCGTTGTTGGACAAAACAACAACAGGCTTTCCATTTAAATCGGGGCGAAAAACTCTTTCGCACGAAGCATAAAAATTATTGCAATCAATTAATGAAAACATTTTAAAAAGATTTAATTACATGAGTTACAATTCCCCAAACTAAAAAGTCGTTATCCTTTCCGACTTTAATTGGGGCGTAATTTTCATTTTCCGGCATCAGCCAAATTTCATCTTTTTTTATTTTAATTCTTTTAGCTGTGAATTCGCCATCAATATAACAAACAGCAATTTTTCCATTTTGCGGTTCTAAACTTCTGTCAATAATTAAAAGATCGCCATCATCAATACCGGCATTTTTTAATGAGTGTCCTTTTACACGTCCGTAAAAAGTAGCAGATGGATGTTTAATTAAATGTTTATTTAAATCAATACTGATATCAACAAAATCCAATGCCGGTGAAGGAAAACCAGCACTAATGCCGGAATTAACAACTGGTAATTCAAGTTCTGTATCTGTTAGTGCGGAATAAATATCTATTATTTTACTTGAATGTAATTTAGTAGCCATAGAAAATAGCTTTTGAATAATTTTTTGTCAGTTGAAGTAAAAATATTTTTTGATGCTGTTTAAATATAACATCTTTTTAGTGAAGATATTTGAGAAAAATTTTACAAAAAAGTAGGGATGTTCAATTGAACATCCCCACATTAAAAAAATTAAATCACACTCTAATAATTAAAAACTATAAACGATACCAAGCTTTAATGAACTTAATGAGTAATACCAACCATTGCTTGTGATAGTCTGTTTGTCGCTGCCATTAATATTCTCGTTTGTTTGCTTTTCCCAAAGGAAATATCCTACTAACGAGTATTCTGAAACCAAAGAGAGCGATTTATAAATATTAACTCGCAAACCACTTATTAATTTTAAACCGAACCCGTATTGAATATTTGTTATTTCGTGATTATAAAAAGTGTTTTTTTGAGAGTTTTTATTTCTACTAAATTTTAATGAAGGACCAGCACCATAATAAAATTTAGTATTATTTGTAAAACCGTTTTCACCAAAATGTAATACGTCTAAAGTTAAAAACTGATCGTTGATTCCAAAATCTCCATTTTCTTTTGAACTTATATTTGTTGTTTCAATGGTTGAATTTTCTTTTTGACCGTTTAATGAAACATCAAATCCAAACAACCAGCCGCTATTTTCACTTGTATATTTTACATATGATAATGAAAGATTATTCACAAGTAAAAATTTTAATTGGTTTTTTTTAAATGTTGAATCTGTTTGTGAAAAGAAAATTGATGGAATAAAAATGATTAAAAACAAGAAAAGATATTTTTGATTTGGCATAAACACCCCTCAATTTATTTATTGTGATAATTCAAAAATAATAAATAATACTAGTTAATTTAAATGAAAAATTTTATCCCCAAATTTTTTCGGGATTATCTTCAACAAATTCTTTCCATGTTTTACTTCTTTTAGTTGGCGAAGTAATTTTAAACGCATGGCAAACGGCAACAGCTAAAGCATCTGTTTCATCAAATTTTATTTTGGAATTATTTAAGCAAAGAAGTTTTTTAATCATAAACTGAACCTGATCTTTTGATGCGGCGCCATTTCCAACGACAGCTTTTTTAACTTCTCTTGGAGAATATTCCTTCATCGGTAATTTATTGTGAATTGCAACAAGCATAGAAACGCCGCGTGCATAACCAATTTTTAATGTTGACTGAACATTTTTTCCGTAAAAGGCTGTTTCTAAAGCGAACTCTTGTGGTTTGTATTTTTTTATTATTGAATTGATTTCGGAGTAAATCACCTCTAATCTTTTTGCTTGTTCTTTGAACGCCTGAATTTTAATTACGCCCGAAACAACATGCTTAATTTCATTGTTCTTAAAATCAATTATTCCATAACCGGTAAATAAAGTTCCGGGGTCAATTCCAATTATTCTCATTTCTATTCTTTTATTTCAGCATTTGTGTAAACATTTTGAACGTCGTCGCAATCTTCAATTGCATCCATTAGCTTTTCAAATTTTTCAACATCTTCTTTTTTTAATTCATGATTTGTTTTTGCAATCCATTGAAGCGATGCATTTTCAATTGGTAATTTTTTATCAGCTAATGCTCGGCGAACATGTTCAAAATCTTCAATAGAAGTTTTAACTTGAAAGAAGTCTTCATCTGTAATTAAATCATCAGCACCAACATCTAAAATTATTTCCATCATTTCATCTTCACTTTTGCCATCACGTTTAATAGTAATTACACCCTTGTGTTCAAACATCCAGGAAACAGATTTACTTTCGCCAAGCGTTCCACCATATTTTGAAAATGTATGTCTAATTTCTTGAAGAGTTCTGTTTTTATTATCAGTAGCCGCTTCAACAATTATAGCCGCACCACCGGGACCATAGCCTTCATACACTACTTCGAATAATTGCTGTCCTTCTAATTCTCCAGAAGCTTTTTTAATAGCGCGTTCAATATTCTCGGCGGGCATGTTTGCAGATTTTGCATTATCAATTGCTAATCTTAATCTTGCATTTGCTTCGGGATCAGCTCCAGCTTGTCTAACAGCAATCATAATTTCTTTAATAATACGGGAAAAAATTTTCCCTTTCTTAGCATCAAGTACAGCTTTTTTTCTTTTGATGGTTGACCATTTGTTGTGACCTGACATATTAAACCTCTATATAATTTCCATTTTTGTCTTTTATGCGTAAGTCTCTAATTCTAATTTGCGGAAATACTTTTCCATCTTTTGTAATTGTTTCAATTGTATAAACAATATCAACGAGATTTTCATCTTTATTAATTTTAGATACAAAATAACCAAGATTAAAACCAATTGCATCTAAAATTTTTTCATGACCATTTTGTTTAAAACTAGTAACAAGATGATTTGAACCAACCAAACGAGGTGCTTGAACTAATGAAACGTTTTCACTTAAAAAAGTTGGACGCATATTTCCAGGTCCGAATGGGGCAAATTGATCTAAAATTCTAATAAACTTAGGTGAAATTTCTGATAAATTAATTTTAGCATCAATAGAAATTTCTTGTAAAATGTGTTCTTCTTTTAAGCTGGTTTTCAATACTTCATTAAATTTTTTCTTAAAGTCACTTAGCTTATCAACTTCAATTGCTAAACCGGCAGCGGCTTCGTGTCCACCAAATTGAACTAAAAACTCTTCACAATTTTGCAATGCTTCGTAAATATTAAAACCGGGAATACTACGAGCAGAACCTTTTGCAACACCATCAATTGTAGTTAACATAATTGTTGGGCGATGATATTTTTCAACCATTCGAGAAGCAACAATTCCAATCACCCCTGGATGCCAATCTTCGTAATGAAGAATAATAGCAAGGTCATTATCTAAATCAATAGTTTCTTCAAGCAAACTTGTTGCATGCGAAAAAGTCATTTCATCAATTTTTCTTCTTTCAAAATTTTCTTCTTCAAGAATTTGAGCAAGTTCTATTGCTTTTTGAGGATCATCTGTTGTAAATAATTCAACTGCACGATTTGCATCGCCTAATCTGCCAACGGCATTTACTCTTGGTGCAATTGTAAAAACAACTTGACCAGCAGATAAATTTCCCGGCTCCATTCGGGCAGAACGAATTAGCGCTGATATTCCTGGTCGTGGATTTGTGTTAATTAATTGCAATCCTTCTCTAACAAGAATTCTATTTTCATCTGTTAAAGGAACTATATCTGCTGCACCAGCTAATGCAACAAGATCTAAATATTTCAATGGTAAATTATCTTTTCCAATTCTTGAAGCAACAGCCGAAGCAAGTTTAAATGCAACGCCCGCACCGGATAAATGTTTGAAAGGATAATTACAACCTGGTTTAATTGGATCTAAAATTGCATAAGCATTTGGTAAAATATCTTTTGGTTTATGGTGATCGCAAACAATTGTATCAATTCCTAAATTATTAGCATGATCAATTTCTTCAACAGCAGTAATTCCGCAATCAACAGAAATTATTAATTCAATATTTTTTTCTTTAAGAAGATCGATGCTTTGAATAGAAATCCCGTAACCTTCAGTTAATCTATTTGGAATATAAGTTTCAACATCAGCACCAAGATCCTTTAAGAAAAGATACATCAAAGCGGCTGAACAAGTGCCGTCAACATCATAATCGCCATAGACACAAATTTTTTGATTATTAGTTAACGCTTGAAGGACGCGATCAGTGGCATTGTGCATTCCATCCATTAAAAAAGGATCATGTAAAGAAGAGAGAGATGGGCGGAAAAAATTTTTAGCTTCAAAGAAATTAGTAACACCTCTTTTGATAAGAAGAGAAGCTAAAACATTAGAAATGTTTAAACTATCAGCTAAAGCCAGAATTAATTTTTCATCTGGTGCTTCTTTAAGCTTCCAACGTTTATTTTGCATATTTCCCTTTGGAAGCAGAAGAAAAATTTAAGATTCTTGTCTATAAGCCGAATTCTGTACTCCGTAAAAACGGAGCGGCAATTATTTATCTAGTACCGATGTTACCATCGGCATCAAGCGGTCTACCCGAAAGCAAATTCCCGAAGGAAATCAAAGCGAGCAACTTTGTCCAATAAATGGATGCTTTCTACTTGACCTTGCACCAGGTGGGGTTTGCCCTGCCAACGATATTACTATCGAAGCGGTGAGCTCTTACCTCGCCTTTTCACCCTTACTCCGATTTAAATCGGAGCGGTATGTTTTCTGTGGCACTTTCCGTATTCCAACATAGTCGGAATCCCGGGCGTTACCCGGCACCCTGCTCTGTGGTGTTCGGACTTTCCTACTCGCTTTCTGCGAATCAATTGCCTGACAAGAATCATCAATTATCTTCTACTTACTTATTTATTATACATTTTTTTAACTGAGACAAATATAAGAAAAATTTTTTTTGAGTTACATCATAATCTTCTTCTAAATCGACTTTACTATATTTGTGCTCAAAAAATTCGGAGATTCGATGCAAAAATTTTCTGTTGTTGTTTTCGATTTGGGGAATGTTTTAATCCCTTTTGATTATAATCAGGTGATTCAGAAATTTAATAAAATTAAATTGGGACTTGGAGATAAATTCAAACAACTCTACGCAACGAATTATTATATTCATCGACAATTTGAAAAAGGAGAACTAACCTTAGATGAATTCGTTGATATTATGTTGAACTGGCTCGAAGGTAATATATCTAAAAAAGATTTTATTGAAACATTTGCTAATGTCTTTACACTTAATCAAAATGTTATTGATTTAATTCCAATACTAAAAGAAAAATATTTTATTGCTTTGCTTTCAAATACAAATGTTCTTCATAAAGATTTTGGATATGGTCATTTTGAATTCTTAAATCTTTTTGATAAAACTTTTTATTCGCATGAAATCGGTGCAATTAAACCAGAGGAAAAAATTTATAGAACAGTTGAAGCTTATACTCAAAAACCATCAAATGAACATTTTTTTATTGATGATGTTTTTGAATATGTAGAAGGTGCTAAAAAATGTGGCTGGAGCGGAACTCAATTTGTTAATTATGATAAACTAGTTAATGATTTAAAAACTTTTGGAATTTTATAAACCTATTTATTGCTTTTGTATAAAACCCAGGAGATATAAACGTTTTGATATAAAACATAAAAAACAGGACCAAGCGCTACAATGGGTGATAGATATGTTAAAGCAAGCCAAATTGTGAAAGCATTATTTTTTTGTCCAAGTGATTGACTTGCTTCTGCTGGATAATTTTTTCCGCCAATAAACCAACCTAAACTAAAATAGAAAAGACAAAGTAAGCCGGAACTAATTGCAATTATTAAAACAATTAAAATATTATCACCATTTTCATTGCGAATAAATGTTGAAGCATCTGAAACAGCAATGTAAATATTTGCTATTAAAATATAGTATGATGAATCTTTCCACTCGACTAACTTTTTCCAAATTGCAGGTGTAATAATCTTTATAATTTGTGAAGCAAATAATGGGATTGAAATTGTAACAAGAATTGGAAATAAAACATTACTTATTTTTATGCTGTTATTTGAATTTGTAATTAAAGGAAACAAAAATGGAATTACCAAAGAAATTACAATGTTATTTAGCAATAAAGAAAACATAACAAATTCGATATTCCGTTTTCTTAAACTTATTATAACTGGTGCCGCAATTGCTGTTGGTGCTATTGAAGTTATAAACACAGCTTGTGCTATGTATAAGTTAAAACTTTTTATTGCGTAGAAAAAAATAATTGATGAAAAAACTATAATACTTAAAATGTGAAAGTGAATTTTGTTTATAATGTTTTTATTTACCTTAATATCAAGAAAAGAAAAAAACAAAAGCAACATTAGGAAATATCTTATGAGAAAAACATAATTGTGTCCGTAAGGAAAAAATATGCCCGATAAAATTGCTAAAGCTAGTAAAATATTTTTCATTGTAAGATAAACTGTTAATACAAAAATAGTGCTTAACAGCATTCAATTAAAAATTTAGAATTCATTTAAAATAAATACTGAAGTTGCAAAAGAAAATTTTGATTTAGCATTAGAACACAAGTTGTTAATTAATAATGTAAAATGTATAATTTATAATGAACGATGTGGGGTCAAGCCTGCCTAGCCAGCATGCTTGCACATCCCGAAAAATTATAAAATCGATCTGTGCAAATCTGTGTTATCTGTGGTTAGTTTTTTTACCACAGATTTCACAGATTAACACAAATATAATTTAGCAAGTATAAAGTAAGCTTAAGATTAATCGTGAAATTTATCTTTATCCATTAGTGAAAATTAGTGTTAATTCGTGTCTGAAAATTTTCTTGATTAAATTGAAAAATAAATTTAAGTTGTAAACAGAAACAAAAGGAAATACTTCTTGCAAAGAGGGCAGAAAAATATTTCAAACAATTCAGTAAGTCTTCAACGCCTACTCGCAACAAAGCAAGAAAAAAAAGTACTATAAAATATTTTTGACATTATGTTCTTTCAAATAGTTATTAAAAAGCATAAAAAAGCAAAGTGGATTTTGTATTAATAGGCATACTTCACCCTCAGCTTTTTTTGCAATCAGTAACCGTTTGAGAGTCCCGGTATATTTTGTTCTCTTTAACCTTTCCTTTCTTCCGTCAATACACAAAAGTTCTTGGAAAATGAGTTCGATTTGCGAACGAATACGTTGTTTGGTTTGAGCGATATGTTCTTTTAGCTTATAGTAAGTGATAGAGTGTTGATGCATTGCATAGTTAGCCAATTTAAGAAAGGTTGACAATAGGCATACATTTTTGTTAAGTTTAAAATAAAGAACATCTATATGAAGTATTTTGAATGGAATGAAGAAAAAAATGAAAAGCTTAAAAGTGAAAGAAATATTTCGTTCGAAATAATAGTTAGTCAAATTGAATTAGGACATCTACTTGATATTATAGAACAACCTAATAAAGAAAAGTATGCAAATCAGAATATATACGTGGTTGAATATGAAGAGTATGTTTATTTAGTTCCATTTGTAGAAGATTCAAATAAAGTATTTTTGAAAACTATTATCCCAGCAGAAAAGCGACAAAAAAATATTTAGAAGGAGAATAAAATGAAGTTAGACAAAGAAGAGAAAGAGTTATTGAAATCATACGAAAAAGGTGAATGGAAATCAGTAAAGGATTTGGAAAAGAAAAAGTTAGAATATCAACGCTATGCTAAAAATACGGCTGTTAAAAACAAAAGAATTAATATTCGTCTTACTGAAAGAGACTTAGCAAACTTAAAGGCTAAATCATTAGAAGAAGGAATGCCTTATCAAACACTAGTAGCAAGTATAATCCATAAATATATTTCTGGAAAATTTAAATAAGCATAAACATAATTTATAAAAATGGGCTTACCAGCGCCTCAACGCCGACCGCTCCTGATAAGTCGGGACAGGTTATTCGGTTTGACGAATTTGTGATTTTAGCGTTTTATTTTTATTAGAGATTTTGTTCTTAGTGTTCGTTTTAAATAATTCAATAAATAATTTTTAGCAGTTGTGCCTATCGGTAGGCGGGTTTTAGCTTGGCTTCCTTGTTCTGTGTGGCGTTTTAAAAACAACTCTGTTATACAACAATATCAATCAATTACGAGAAAGATTATGCAACCAATACAAAAAGCAATTACAGGAAAAGAAAACTACACAGATTTATCACAACCATATCAAGCATTAGTTCAATTTTACTATGCATTTAATAATCGTGACTTAGTAACAATGTCGCAGAATTGGGATCAATCAACTGAAGTCGCAATGGATAATCCATTAGGAGGTATTAAACGAGGTTGGAATGAAATTAAATCTGTCTATGAGAAAATATTTAATGGACCAGCTGATGTTTATGTTGAATATTATGATTACACAATTCACGAAGTTGAAAATATGTTCTATGCAGTTGGTCGAGAAAGAGGATTTTTCAAAACAAAGACTGAAGAGATACAACTTGCAATAAGAACAAGTAGAATATTTAAACGAGTTAATGGAGTGTGGCGGCAAGTTCATCATCACGGATCAATTGAAGATCCAAAACTATTGGAACGTTATCAAAATACAGTAATAGGTAAAAATTAATTGTTGATTAATACGCAAATCAAACGAACACCACCGACAAATAGAAGCATTTTTTTCTTTTTGGAAAGCTACTGGGTTTAATCCTACATTAATAATAAGCTAACTGCATGTTGCACGTTGACAAACCTTAGCAACTAATATTTGATCTATTTTTCAGGAGTCTTTATAATTTCAGAAAAATGTTTTGTTATATTTGCATGTTCAAAAAAAATAAAATGAGGTAACCAAATGCCCGATTCAGATGAACCTGGCGCTGATTTAAATAATTCAAATATTCAAAAAAACTTTCCTCGGATTTAGCCAATCTCATTCCATTGGTTTTCTCCGTGGTAGAACTTTTTCGGAGGCGCCAATGTCAAAATATTTACTCTTAATTGGAATTTGTTATTCATCTTTATAATTAATAAATAATTAATTCTTTGGAGAAGCTAGCCGATGCCACGCTCAATATTTTCCAAAATTTCATCTTCAGCATTTTCAAAGGAAGCAAAATCACCACATAAAGCTTCTGAAAATGAACGCCGACTTATCGAGATTTGCGGACTTCAAATTAACGAGGCATTATCAAAACTTAAAACAAGACAAAATGGATTAACTGATGATGAAGCAGAAGAGTTAATAAAAGAATTTGGATATAATGAACTGGCTCATGCAAAAACATACAGCTTTTGGGCTGATATTTTTAACAGATTAAAAAGTCCTTTAGTTATTCAGTTACTCTTAATCGCAATTGTTTCTGCATTAATTGGTGAAGCAAAATCAACTGCGATTGTTAGTGCAATGATTTTGCTTAGCGTTGGTTTATCATACGTTTTGGATAGAAGATCTTCGAATGCAGTGGAAGCACTTGGTAAACGTGTACAATCACAGGTTGTTCTTTTACGCAACGGAAAGGAAATTGAATTACCTATGTCTGATATTGTGCCCGGTGATATTATTTTGCTTCAAGCCGGTTCAATAATTCCTGCTGATTTAAGATTAATTTCCGCAAAAGATTTTTTCGTAAGTCAATCATTGCTTACAGGCGAATCTCTTCCCATCGAAAAAAAAGCTGAACCAAGCATTATCAATACAAATGGATTTGTGTTTGAACTTTCAAATGCATGTTTTCAGGGAACAAATGTATTAAGCGGAACAGCGCGGGCAGTAGTTGTTAATACAGGTACAAACACTTATTTCGGATCTATCTCAGAAAAACTTACCGAAAAAAGAGTTGAAACAAGTTTTGATAAAGGTGTAAAATCTTTTACCTGGCTTATGATCAAATTTATGGTGGTTATGGTTTTAGCTGTCTTTATGATTGTAGGAATAACAAAAGGTAATTGGGTAGAAGCGTTATTATTTGGATTATCAATCGCAGTTGGATTAACGCCCGAAATGCTTCCTATGATTGTTACTGTTAACCTCGCTAAAGGTGCTCTAACAATGTCAAAGAAGAAAGTTATTGTTAAACATCTTTCATCAATCCAGAACTTTGGCGCAATCGATATTCTTTGCACCGATAAAACCGGAACACTTACACAGGATAAAGTAGTACTTGAAAAACATGTTGATATAACCGGAAGAGAAAGCCAGGATGTACTTCAATACGCATACCTAAATAGTTTTTATCAAACTGGTTTAAGAAATCTGATTGACCGTTCTATACTTGAACACATTGAACTGAATGTTGAAGGCAGATGCAGACTTGTGGATGAATTGCCTTTTGATTTTCAAAGGAGAAGAATGTCAGTTATAGTTGAGTACGAGGGCGATCACGTTTTAATCAGCAAAGGTGCTGTAGAAGAAATTTATTCTGTGTGTACTCATTATCAAGTTGATGATGAAATCTATCCTTTAATAGATATGATCCGCAATGATCTTTATGAAGAAGTTGAAGATTTAAATAATAATGGTTACCGTGTACTTGCAATTGCTTATCGTGAGTTTCCATCAAGCAAAGAAGTATTCAATGTTTCTGATGAAACTGAATTAATTCTTCTCGGTTACATTGCATTTTTCGATCCGCCTAAAGAGTCTGCTGCAGAGGCAATTTCCGGACTTCGCAAAACCGGTGTGCAGGTTAAAATTTTAACTGGCGATAACTCACTTGTAACAAAAAAAGTTTGTAAGGATGTTGGATTAGAAATTGAACGTGTAGTAACAGGCGAAGAATTAAAACAGTTATCGCCCGATGAATTTACAAAAACTGTTTTGCAATACGATGTATTTGCTAAACTATCACCAATACAAAAAGAAGAAGTAATAACAGCACTTCGTCAAGCTGGACACGTTGTTGGTTATATGGGCGATGGAATAAATGATTCCCCTTCACTGCGTGCCTCAGATGTGGGCATCTCAGTTGATTCTGCCGTTGATGTTGCAAAGGAAGCTGCTGATATAGTTTTACTTGAAAAAAGTTTAATTGTTTTAGAAGATGGAATTCTTGAAGGAAGAAAAGTCTTTGCTAACATCGTTAAATACATACGTATGGGCGCAAGTTCTAACTTTGGAAATATGTTCAGTGTTCTTGGTGCAAGTTATTTATTTCCTTTTTTACCAATGAAACCAATTCAAATTTTACTAAACAATTTATTGTATGATTTTTCACAGACAGGTATTCCGACCGATAATGTTGATAAAGAAATTATTGTAAAGCCGCTTAAGTGGAGAATAGATAATATAAAAAGATTTATGATTTTTATTGGTCCGCTAAGTTCTATTTTTGATTATGCAACATTTGCGCTGATGTGGTTTTTCTTTGGTGCTTATCAATTTCTTAATCCATCAACTGGTACCGTAGAAAAAGATTTTTTAGAAAGATTATTCCAGACAGGATGGTTTGTTGAATCATTATTAACACAAACATTAATTGTACATATCATTCGTACACGCCGAGTTCCATTTTTTGGCAGCAGAGCATCACTTCCAATGACGTTAACTACATTAGCTATAATGTTGATTGGCATCTGGCTTCCTTACTCACCATTTGCTCAAACCTTTGGATTGGTTGCTTTGCCGTTTATTTATTGGCTCTGGATTTTAGGATTCTTAATTTCTTATGGTATCATCACTCACCTTGTAAAAGTTTGGTTCTTCAATAAATATGGAGATAGTTAATTATGGATAGTTTATTAGATGCTCTTCAGGAAGGAAGATTAATTGAATTACCGGATAACGATAAATTCGATTCACTTCAATTTCTGGCACATATCATCGAAGCAATCCCATCGGTTCCGAATGGCACTGATGTAGTTGGACTTGTAATGGCAAGAGAAAAAAACACAAACACAGCTTTGGGTAAAAGTTTTGCATGCCCGCATGCCCGTGTTTCTTATGATGAAGATTTAATTTGTTCTGTTGGTTGGAGTCCTACAGGCATAGATTATGATGCGCCAGATAAAATTCCAGTGCACATTATAATTATGTATTTAGTGCCCGATAATCAGAGAAATCATTACTTAAAAGAAATTTCTTTGCTTGCAAAAGCATTACAAAAAAATAATAATCTAGATGTTTTGCGTACAGCTAAAGATTTAAATTTTGTCCGTAATTACCTTCTCGATCTGGTTGCGAGTTCAAAAGATATAGTTGGTTTTGATGCCCGTGCTAGAATGATTCAGCTTGAAGCAAGGACTGCCCAACCCGAACAGCAAATTGATCAACTTTCAAACGTGATAATTGAGCCAGTAACGATTGTAGCGGGAATGAATCAAAAACCAATTGTGCTTTCACAGAATAAAGAGTTGGTTGATATTCTGGATAATACAAATCAGATAATCGAATCAATTACAGCCAAAGGATATTTTGAAATTAATGGTTGGCGTATAATTAAAAAAAGTTCAGAAGTTTATCAAGCAAACAGATCTTTGTACGATTGTATTGCAGTGAAGGTTTTAATAAACAAGAAATAAAATTATTTAATTAAGTAACAAAAGCTTACCACAAGATTTAAAAGTTGCAGATTTTTAATATGGTTATAACGATCAAAAAACTCAGTTGAAATATCTAATAATTGTTATATGATATATTTTATTAATGACATTGACTTATAAAGTCACCAAAAGCATCACTAAGAAATTATTCAATTTACTTTGAGATACCTACGCATTAAAAATATAAACTGCCTCTATCAATTTTATTTATTAATTTACTTTTGTTACTGAAAGAATATAGGCGAAAAATGAAAAACACATTTTATAATGAGTTTGATTTTCAAAGACTAAAAAAGAGTGAACGCTCAAATGATTATCGTTCCCCTTTTCAAATTGATAGAGATAGAATTATTCACTCGTCTGAATTCAGAAGATTGCAAGGTAAAACTCAGGTTTTTTTGCCGGGTGAATATGATTTTTACAGAACACGATTAACACATTCAATTGAAGTTGCTCAAATTGGCCGTTCAATTTGCAATTTACTTTTATCTAAAAAAGATTTTCTTGATGATAATTTTTTTATAGATCCCGATTTAGTTGAATCAATTTGTTTAGCACACGATTTGGGGCATCCGCCTTTTGGACATGCTGGCGAAAGAACATTAAATCGTTTAATGAAAAAATATGGCGGCTTTGAAGGGAACGGACAAACTTTAAGATTAGTTGCAGATATTTTTTACAGAGATGAAGATCATTATCGTGGAATGAATCCAACTCGTGCTTTTATTGATGGCATATTAAAATATAAAGCAACTTTTAGTGATTTTAAAAATCCTGAAAATCATTTTGTTTATGATGAAAGCAAAAAATACATCGACTTTGTTTTTAACAACTTGAACTATAAAAAATTTCTAAAGAATGCAGATAAATTAAATTCGTTTCAAAGTATTGAATGTCAAATAATGGATTGGGCTGATGATACAGCTTATGCAATTAATGATTTGGTAGATAGCATTTCTGGCGGCTTTATAAACATTGCAAAACTTTCTCAATGGCAAAAAGAAAAGAAGTTAAATGATTTTCAAAGCTCAATCGTTGATGAAATAATTGATTGGATAAAAAGTAATAAATATAAATCTAAATTTGGTTCAAAGATCGGTGAGTTTATTTCTGCTTGTTCTTTAAAAGAAAGAAAAACTTTTATGGATTCAATAACAAACAGGTATAAATTTCAATTAGTTGTTCCTACAGAAATAATAGAACAAGTAAATATTTATAAACAAATTTCCGTTGATTTGGTTTTTAGATCATCAGCTTTACATCAAATTGAATTTAAAGGTGATAGCATGATTGAAAATATTTTCACAATGTTTGAAAATAATTATGTTAAAAAACTTGGACGTTTTAAAATATTGCCAGACTTTAATGATAAATTAGTGAGAGAAGAAAAATCAAAAAGAATTAGAGCAAGAATGATTTGTGATTATATCAGTGGCTCGACTGATTCCTATGCAATGAGAATGTACAGAAGATTGTTTGATACAGAATATAGTTCGCTGACAGATTTAGCTTAATTTAATATTTCAACAATACGATTAATAACTTCATCAACTATCGAATCGGGACAAGAAGCACCGCTTGTTATTGCAATTGTAAAATTATTTTTGTTAGGTAAATAATTTATACTTTTTGTTTCTGCTTGATTATGAATATCAAAGTGAAGTATCTCATCCCTCGATTTAATTTTACTTGCATCCGAAATAAAATAAGTTGGAAAGCTTTTTTCTAAAAGCTCAACAAGGTGTGAAGTGTTAGAACTATTATAACCACCAACAACAAAAGCAAAATCAGCATTTTCATTTGATAAAGCTATTGCAGAAGATTGATTATCGTTAGTTGCATAGCAAAGTGTATCACGTGTATCGGCAAAATGGTTCTTTAGATTTTCTTCACCATATTTTTTAATCATTGTTTGTTTTAGCAAGTCCGCAATTGCTTGTGTTTCGCTTGCAAGCATTGTAGTTTGATTTACAACGCCAATTTTTTCAAGATCTTTATTTATATCAAAACCATGCGAGAATTTATTTTCAAAAAAAGTATAGAAATAATTTTTATCAACATCATTCAAAATTATTTTGGATAAAACTTCTGCTTCTTTTATATCTTTAATAATAACAGCCTTTGAATTTTTTGATGCATGAGAAAAAGTTGCTTTAGTTTCTTCGTGCTTTGCTTTACCATGAATTATGATTGTATAATTTTCATTTCCAATTTGTGCTGCACGATTCCAAACTTTTTCAACAAATGGACAAGTTGTGTTATAAGTTTTCGTGTCAATCTTTTTTTGGATGAGAATATTTTCAATTTCGAGTGTTGTTCCAAATGCTGGAATTATGACAATATCATTTGATGTTAATTCATTCCAATCAACAAATTGATTGCCATAATTATCCATTATAAATTTTATTCCATGTGAGTTAAGATCTTCATTTACAAAAGGATTGTGAATCATTTCACTCAAAAGAAAAATTCTTCTATCGGGATTATCATTCAAAGTTTTATATGCAATTTCAATAGCATTCTCAACGCCGTAACAAAAACCAAAATGACGTGCAATAAGAAACTTTATATTTCCAATTTCTACTTCAGTCGGTGAAAAATCTTGTTTTCGTGGATCTTCAAGTTTACGTTTTGCTTTTAATTCAGAAATAACAGAACTTCTGTAATGAACAGGTATATCAAATTTTTTCATTATCTAAAACCAATCACATTTTTTCTTTAATCAGTTTTTCAAGCATATCAACCTGAGCAACAAAGAATTCATAATTTTTATCTTTTCTTCCCACTTCTCTTGTTTTGTTAATATAGTTTAATGCATCTTTAAATTTATTTTGTTTGAAAAGGATTTTAGCCTTAACGAAAAATGGATAATAATTATCACCAATTGAAATTGCTTTATCAATCCAAATTAAAGCATCATCAAGATAAACATTGTTGTCAGCAAAATAATTTGCACTTGAAGCGTAAGATTGCCAATCATCTGCTTTCGCATTCGCTAAACCCTCTTTAACTTTTTGATATGCTTGTGTTAATACATCAATTTCAATTTTAAAAGACACTTTAATTTTTTCCCATGCGATGTTTAATAAAACTGAATTTTGTGTAATGTCAGAGAAATAAAAAATTAAGCTTTCCACAAATTCATTTTCTTTGGGTGTAACTTTGAAGCGAATAAAATCCTGATCTTCTTTGTAATTAAAAGCTCCCCATTGCTTATCAACTTTATTAAAAATTATTGTCCACTCTTTTACATCGGGAATTGTAAAAAGAGAATAACGACCCGCAGGAATTTTATTACCATCTACTGTTACATCAGTCGAAAATTGAATAGTCGTTGCTTCGTTTGCACCTGTTCGCCAAACTTTATTATAAGGAACTAAATCTCCCCAAATTTTTCTATTGTGAACTGAGGGTCTGCAATATTCAACGGTAATATTTGTATAACCAATTTTTTGATTTACACTTGCATTTGGTGAAAGTCTTGGCAATTCAACTTGAGCAAATATTGTAATTGTTGTTAAAAATAAAACTGATAATATTTTTTTCATTGAAGCACCTTTAACAAATAAAATGTTTAATAAGATTTCTATAATATAATCATTTAACATTAGATGATAAATTAAAATTCAATTTTATTGAAAATTTGTTTTTTAATAACCATATTTAGTAAGAATAAAAATAAACTATTGAATGACTACGGACTTATCAAATATCATTTTAAAGATTAAAAAAATTTATCCGTTGATAAAGGAAAAATATTCAGTTGAAGAAATTGAAATATTTGGTTCTTATGTAAAAGGGAAAAACCGATCTAATAGCGATCTGGATGTTTTAATTAAATTTGGTAAAACACCAACTTTAATAAAATATATTGAATTGGAAAATTTTCTAAGTGAATATTTGAAAATAAAAGTAGATTTGGTTTTAAAAGACACTCTTAAACCTCTTATTAAAGAAAACATCACTAATGAATTAGTGAAAGTATGAGAAATATTAAAGTTTATTTAACTGATATATTAGATGAAATAGACAAAGCAAAATTATTTATTAAAGGAATAAATTTTAAACAATTTGAAAAAGATGATAAAACACAATATGCGGTTATAAGATGTTTAGAAATAATAGGTGAGGCAAGCAAAAAAATTCCCAATACAATTAAGCAAAAATATTCTGATGTTCCTTGGAAAGAAATTTCTTGTATGAGAAATAAATTAATTCACGAATATTTTGGAATTAACATTTTAATGGTATGGAAAACTATTAAAAAAGATTTACCTCCTTTGAAAAAAATTATATTACAAATTATTAAAGAAGAAAGTTGAGTTTATCATTACTTAATTCCAAGTTTTAATTTTAATTGATCTGGTATTGCATCTTTGTGAACCATAATTGCAACAGTTTTTAGTCGAGCATAAATTTCACTCATATAAACATAGCCGTCATACTTTTTATCTTTTGTTCCCCAAGAATTTTTTACATAATAAAATTTATATCCACGTTTATCACGTGCTAAACCAACAATGTGCATTAAATGATCATCCGTTGTTGTTTGATTATCAAAAGCATCTTGTCTCATTTCCTGAGTAATAAATTTTTCAGCAACTGGTTCATCACTTTCATCTTTTTCTTTATCATCACTTTCTGATTCTTCTACTTGTGGAATTATAGCAATCCCTTTCTTCCTGTTAAAGCTTTTTTCTGAAGTATCACCGTCCCAACAAACAGAATATCCTTTTGTTAAAGCTGTGTCAATTAAGTGAATTAAATCATTAATCGGGATATTATAATACTCGCCGCGATTCCAATTATCGGGGACTTCTAATACAAACTTTTCATAAAACGGATGATGTGTGTATGAAGTTAATTCAACATAATCATCTGGATTAAAACCTAAAGAATCACGAAAACTTATTGGTGTAAATTTTCTTCCTAAGTAAGAGAATTCTTTTGGCAGCCTGCCAAGATAAATATCAATTGCAGATTCAAATACTTCTTTCCAACGTGGAGTTATTTTTCCACCTTTATTTTTTTGAACTGCATTTACAATTGATTTTAATACCTCGTCCATTTCACCATGGTTGTGTTCTTCTTCGCCAATATTTTTTCCGGCGTAAACTTCTTCAGGGACAAATCCATATTGTTTAATAATATTCATAACATCGTGTGCTTGTCCACCAATACTAAAATTGTTTGTTCCTGAATAACGAATATAATTTTCAGCTTTTTGTGGATAAGCAATCCGCACAAAATACATTGGCGATAAAATGTGTGTCCCTTTATTCATTCTAATTAATTCTGTTTCAATAAATGATGTTGTTGCAAAGGACCAGCAAGTTCCGGTCTTTGCTTGATTTTTTACAGGAGTAGTTTTAATCTGATGAACTAATGTGAATTCATAAGGATCTTTTTCTGTTTTTTGAGTTTGTTTCTTCTTGCCTTGCGAAAAAGTTGAAAGGTTTAAAGCTGCAATTATTAGTAATACAGATAGTAATACAGATATAAAAAAATTCTTTTTCATTCTTGTCCTTCTAAATTTATAAACTAATTTAATTTTTATTTAACTGAATTTCATCAGTTGGTTTTATGATAACTATAAACTGCCAAAGTATTAAATATTATTGCAAACAAAATTATTATTCCAAAGTGTGTAGCTAATTCTTTAATGCCGCTTCCTTTTAGGATTATCATTCTAATAGCTTCGATAAAATAACTGACAGGATTTAAACGAGTTAAAAACTGAGCCCAGTTAGGCATATTTTCAATTGGAGCAAATAGTCCACCGAGAAGAATAAAAATCATCATAAAAAAATATGCTATAAACATTGCTTGCTGTTGAGTTTCAGCTAATGTAGAAACAAAGAGTCCAAATCCAAGCAATGCAACCAAATAAATTGCCGCAAAAAGATAAATCGTTAAATAACTTCCAACGGGATAAATTCCATACAAAACAAAACTTACAATTTGTGCGATTGTTAAAACTACTAAACCTATTATCCAAAATGGAATTAATTTACCAAGTATAAATTGATATTTTTTTAATGGCGAAACATTTAATTGTTCAATTGTTCCATCTTCTTTTTCTTTTACTATGTTAATTGTTGTAAGTAAAAAACCAACAAGAGTAACAAGCAAAACCATTAATCCGGGAACGATAAAATATTTATAATTCATTTTTGGATTGAACCAATTGCTTGAAGTAACTTCAATTGTTGGCAGTGAATTAATTCTTGCCGGTTGCAACCATTCAATTCTAATGTCGTTATTAAAATCACGAATAATTGAATTTGAATAACTTACAGAAAGTCCTGCAGTTTGACCATTTATTGCATTTGCAGTTATAAAGATTTTTGTTTCATTTTCTCGTATTAAATCTTTTTCAAAATTTTTTGGTATTTCGATTATTAATTCAGCATTATCTTTTTCAAGCTGATGAATAGCTTCTTTGTAAGAATAAAAATATCCATTAAGCAAAAAGTAATTAGTGGATGTAAATTTATTTATCAACTTTCTTGAATATTCAGAATGGTCGTTGTCAACTACGCTTAATTTAATGTTTTGAATTTCATAATTAGCAGCAAAAGGTAAAATAACAAGTTGAACAATTGGTACTGCAATTATTAATCTAACCAAAAGTTTATTTCTCAAAATTTGTTGAAATTCTTTTATAAGTAGAAATTTTAATTGTCTCATAAACGTACCTTAAAACGTTTAATGCTTATAAGCAAAAAAACTAGTGTCATAAAAGTTAAAATTATCAACTCATCAAAAACATCACTGAATCCTAATCCTTTTAACATGATTGATTTTACAATTATTATATACCACTTTGCTGGAACAACATTTGAAATTATTTGAAGTAACTCGGGCATGTTTGCAATTGGGAAAGCATAACCGCTTAACATAACCACCGGCAACATTAAACCAATTATTGAAATTATCATTGCGGCTTGTTGTGTATCTGCAATTGTAGAGATTAAAACTCCAAGAGACAAAGCACAAAATATATAAAGCAAAGTTGAAAATGCTAATAGCAAAATACTTCCTTTAATTGGCATTCCTAAAACAAAAACACTTAACAATAAAATTGTAATAACGTTTATAATTGATATTACGAAATAAGGAATAACTTTACTTAAAACAACAAACCAAGGTTTCATTGGCGATACAAGAAGAACCTCCATCGTTCCTGTTTCTCTTTCGCGTACAATTGAAATTGATGTCATCATTGCAGAAATTAGAAGTAAGATCATTCCCATCACACCAGGAACAGAGGAATAGGCACCTTTCAATTGTGGATTATAAAGCATTCTGAATTCTGTTTTGATTGTATATGGTATTTTATTTTGGTTGTAAAGATCTTGTTGAAAATCATTTATGATTGATGATATGTAATTTATTAAAGTTGTTGCTTGATTTGGATCTGTTGCATCTGCTATTATTTGTATTTGAGCTTTGTTGTTATGTAATAAATCATTTTGAAAATTATTTTGGAAAATTATTGCTAATCTTATTTTACCTTCTTTGAAAGCATCCTCGATTTGATTTGGATGATTAATTGTTTTATCGAGTATAAAATATTTATTGTGCTGAATTTTTGAAATAATTTGTTGTGTAACTAAATCTTTCGAATTATCAAAAATTACGATTTTAGCATTACGCACTTCGGTTGTAATAGCAAAACCAAAAAGCAAAAGCTGAACTATCGGCAATCCTAATAAAATAAGAAGTGACCGTTTATCTCTTAAAATGTGATAGAATTCTTTTTGTATGAAAGAAATTAATTGTTTCATTCAATCCTTTTGGCTTTTCTTGCAAGCAAATAAAAAATATCATCTATGGAATCAATTTGAAAATTATTTTTCAATTCTTTTGGTGAATCAAGTGCTTTTATTTCACCATCAACCATTATAGAAATTCTATTGCAGTATTCGGCTTCGTCCATATAATGAGTAGTAACAAAAACAGTAATTCCATTATGAGAAGCTTCATATATTAAATCCCAAAATTGACGACGTGTAATTGGATCGACACCGCTTGTTGGTTCGTCTAAAAAAACAATTTTTGGTGAATGAAAAATTGCAAGACTAAAAGCCAATTTTTGTTTCCAACCGAGCGGCAGTGATGACACAAGATTATTTTTAATCGCATGAAAATTTAATTTTGTTAAAAGTTCTTCACTTTTGAATTTTATTTCATCGTCGTTTAAACCATAAATCCCGCCGAAAAAATTTATATTCTCAGCAATAGTTAAATCTTCGTAAAGAGAAAATTTTTGACTCATATAGCCAATATTTCTTTTTATCTGTTCGGGTTGATTATAAATATCAAATCCAGCAACGTTTGCTTTTCCACTTGTCGGGTTTAAAATTCCAATCAACATTTTCATTGCGGTTGTTTTACCGGCACCATTTGCACCAAGAAATCCAAATATTTCTCCTTTGTTTACTTCAAATGAAATTTGATTAACGGCTGTAAAATCACCAAATCGTTTTGTAAGATTTTCAACTTTAATTACAATATCTTTTTCAGCAGGTGTTGTCATTTTTAATTTTCACTTTGAAGCATTTGCATAAAGCAATCTTCAATTGTTGGTTCAATTTTTTTGACCGAAAGATTTTTATGACGTGATAAATATTGTATTAATAAATTTTCATCTGCTTTGTTTCTTTCAATTACAAGATGATGAGAATCTCCAAAAGCAAAGCAAGAAAGCGTGTGTGAATAATTTCTTAAATCATTTAAAAGTAAAAACATATTGTCAGAAGCAACAGAAAAAATATCTTTGTCAAATTTATTTACAATATTTTCCGGTAAATCTACATCTAAAATTTTTCCATTTTGAATTAATGCAATTCTATCGCAAAGATTTGCTTCATCCATGTAAGGAGTAGAAACTAAAATTGTAATTCCTTGTGATTTTAATTTTTTAAGAATTTCCCAAAACTCTTTTCTTGAAACAGGATCAACTCCTGTTGTTGGTTCATCAAGTAAAAGAATTTTAGGTTTATGAATTAAAGCACAACTAAGAGCAAGTTTTTGTTTCATTCCGCCGCTTAATTTTCCAGCTCTTCGATTTTTAAACGGCTCAATCTGTTTATAAATGTCTGAAATTAAATCATAATTTTCTTCGATTGTTGTTTCAAAAATTGTAGCAAAGAATTTCAAGTTTTCTTCTACACTTAAATCCTGATAAAGAGAAAATCTGCCCGGCATGTAACCAATTAATTTTCTGATATTCTTGAAGTTTTTTATAACATCATAATTTAAGATTTTTGCTGAACCAACATCAGGTAAAAGAACCGTTGCAAGTATTCTAAACAAAGAAGATTTTCCTGCACCATCGGGACCAATTAATCCAAATAATTCACCTTCTTTAATTTCAAGTGAAATATTATTTAAAGCAGTAATTGTTTTGGTTTTCGATTTATATGTTTTAGAAATATTTATTATTTCAATTGCATTCATCTTAAGCCAATTTAGAATTTAACTTCGCCATACATACCAATTTTCAAAAAGCCATCATTTTTAACTTTTATTTTTATTGCGTAAACAAGATTTACTCTTTCATCTTTTGTTTGAATTGTTTTAGGAGTAAACTCTGCTTTGGAAGAAATCCAATAAATTTTCCCCTCGTATTCTTTTTGGTTTTCACCTTCATCAATATATACTTTAACTTTTTGGCCAAGTTTAATATTTGAAAGCTGATTCCCGGAAACAAAAGCACGCAAAGTCATTTCAGATAGATTCGCAATTTTGTAAAGCGCTTTTCCTTGTGCTGTTATTTCATCTTGTTTTGAATATCGTACAAGAACAATTCCATCAATTGGATTAACAATAATGCTTTTCTTTATCAGGTCATTAGTTTGTTCAATTTGTGTTTTTATGGGATTTATTTCACTCAAAATACTTTTTTGAGATATAGTTAAATTTGATTTTGTTGCATTGTATTGTTTTTTCAAAACTTCAAGTTGAGATGTAATGTCATCTAATTGCTTTGTTGAAACCGAATTTGATTGGGCTAAAGCTTCTATTCTTTTCTTTTCTCTTTCAGCGGCTGTAATTTGTTCTTCGATGGTTGATAATTGAGTTTCAACATCGGGCAATTTATTTTTTAAAGAGTTAATCGTTGCATACAATTGTTCTTTTTTCAAAAACAATTGTGTTGTATCAATTAATCCCACGTTCTGATTTTTATAAAGTGTATCACCTTCATCAAAATTTAATTTTAAAATTTTACCATTCGCTTCGGATGAAATGATGTATTCTTCAGCTTCGAATGTTCCGGTTGCATCGTAATTATTATTATCATTACTGCAAGCAAAAAGGAATATAAACATCAGCAAAAAAATGCTTATTAAATTTTTCATACAATTATTTCCATTTATGATTTTAGCTTTTTCTTCCAACAAAACGAACAACTACAGCTTTACCGGTATGCCCTTTGCCTTCTTTCAATTCAACTTCTTCTTTGGAAATCTTTTCAAAATCTAACTCAATAAAATCTTCTGCGACAGTTTGAAGATCATAAAGCAGATCAACATTTTTAGGACCGCCGGAATTATTTTTAATTTGTTCTTTTTCAAATGCCTCTAAAATTACAACGCCATTTTTATTTAATAGTGAAATAACTTTATTATGAAGCTGCTCTTTTAGTTCATCATGAACATGAAGAAATATTAATGCAACTGCATCATATTTTTTTTCTGTATTATAATTAAAAATATCATCAATCATGTAATTAATTGTAACATTGTTTTCTTTAGCTAAACTTAAAGCTTTTTGTTTTCCAATTTCAGAAGAATCAACAGCATCAACTTGCCAGCCAAGTTTAGCCGCAAAAACTGCATTTCTTCCTTCACCTTCTCCAAGAAAAAGTATTTTCCCTCTTTCTAAAGTTGCAAGTTCATCTTTTAAAAATTGATTTGGTTCTTTTCCATATAAATATACTTCAGAAGAAAATTTTTCATTCCAAATCGTCATGTCCATCCTTTAAATTTTTTTTGTATCTTAAAAATAAAAAATAAAGTTTTATGATTAATACAGATAAAATCATAATTGTTGGTGATAGAGTTTTAATTAAGCCGGAAAGTGGACAAACAAAAACAACCAGTGGTTTATATCTTCCACCTGGAGTTTATGAAAAAGAAAAAGTTCAAGGCGGATATGTAATTAAAGTCGGTCCCGGTTATCCAATTGGTTTGCCGAATGAAGATGAAGAACCATGGAGAGAAAAGAAACCAATTAAATATATTCCGCTTCAAGCTAAAGAGGGTGATTATGCTGTTTTTCTTAGAAAAGATGCAATTGAAGTTGAAATAGAGCAAAATAAATTAGTCATTGTACCTCAAAGCGCTATTCTTCTTCTCTATAGAGATGAAGAATTACTTTCATAACATATTTATTTAATTACAAATCAAGGTGGATTTATGAAGGTTATTGATGAATTTAAAGCCTTCGCAATGAAGGGCAATGTTGTAGATATGGCTGTGGGTATTATAATCGGTGCCGCTTTTGGAGCTATTGTAACATCGTTAGTAAATGATGTTTTAATGCCGCCTATTGGAATGTTGATTGGTGGAATTGATTTTAGTGATCTTTCAATCAAACTTTCTAATCCGATTGTTAATTCTAAACCTGTTGAAATTTTATATGGGAAGTTTTTAAATACAGTAATAAACTTTATTATTGTTGCTTTTGCAATATTTATGTTAGTAAAAGCTTTAAACAAATTCAAAAAGAAAGAAGAAGCAAAACCCTCAGCCCCACCAGCTCCAAGTCAAGAAGTTGTTTTATTAACTGAAATTAGAGATTTATTAAAAAAATAATTTAATTCAAGTTGACATACTGTTAAATAAAACTTGAAACTATTTAACGATATTATTTTGTGTACTGTTAACCCACGGATTATTTCGTGGGTTAATTATATCATGGCTTATTTTTTTATAAAAATTTTTAATTTTATAATTTTTATTGTAAAAAGCCGAAATTAAAAATCCTCTTTTTTAGCTTAAAAGCAACACTTTTGTTTTTATATGCCTAGATAACCCGTTAAAACTTTGTCTTGTATAGTTAAAAATGGTTAAATTTGCATTGAAAATTTTAAGGATATTTTGAAATCAATAACATTAACATATTTCTTTTTACTTTTAATTGTTGGGCTGTTTCTCTTTTCAGAAAGTAAAACAGAGGCCAAAAGTATTGAAAGTAATAAAGTTAAATCTGAAGTTTCGTTAATTGATTCAAAACCAATTTTAACAACAAATTTAATTGAAGAAAAAACCCAACATGTAGCTTCCAATCTATTGGAAAGCTTTTCAATTTTAACATTCAAAGATTTTAACGCTCTACTACCGCAAAAAGAGCAGAGAAATCAATTTCGGAATAATTTCCGATTCGAGACTTTAAGAATATAGTACTACCTGTAAGTCGGTTCTCCTAATTTTCCTTTACTCATTTATGTTAAACTAATTAAGAGGTTAATTTGCGTTTTATAAAAATATTTTCACTTTTCGGTTTGTTAGTTGCTGTAATTGGATTTATAAATTTGAGCGATACATCAGCGAGCAATAATGATGGTGCACCTAAAGTTGTAGAAAGTGTTGAAGCATCCACAACTATGAACGATGTAGAAGTTAATGATTTAGGCATAATGACAGCATCTTGGTATGGACCAAGATTTCATGGTAAATCAACAGCAAATGGTGAAAAATTTGATCAAGCAGCACTAACAGCAGCTCATAAATCACTTCCTTTTGGAACGATTTTAAAGATTACTAATCTTAAAAATAATAAGTCCGTTGTTATTAGAATTAATGATCGTGGACCTTATGTAGATGGAAGGGACCTCGATTTATCTAAGGCAACAGCAAAAGCTTTGGGAATTTTACACAAAGGAGTTGTTAAAGTTAAAGTGCATGAATTAAAAATTGATATTCCTGACCAGCTCGTAACAAAATTAGACTAAAAAATTAAAATGCTCTAAAAGTTATTTCAGAATTATATGTTGATTGTTAATAGAATTCTGATAAAATAAACAAATGATGGTTGAACAAATACATTAGCGGAAGCAATTTTTAAATTTTCTTAAGAATAATAGTAAAAATTGTTTCTTTATGTGGTATTGATTTAACTTCTAATTTCCCTTTGTGAATATCAACTATTGATTTGACCACCGAAAGACCTAAGCCAACGCCACCGGTTTTTCTTGTCCTTGATGAATCAACTCTATAAAATTTATCAAAAATTTTGTCAATGTCTTTTTCTTGAATACCAATACCATGATTTAAAACATTAATATAAACTTTATCATCTTTTACTTCTGTAAATACTTGAACAATACTTTTTTCATCTCCATACTTAAATGCATTGTCAATTAAATTAGATAATGCTTGTTTTAATAAACCGGGATCGGCGTATATTTTTACATCAGTTGTTCCTACAAGCTCGATAGACATTTCTTTATCTTCTCCAAGAATTTTTATTTTTTTAACGACCGAATCCAGTAAAGAATGTAAATCAATTTCTTGAAATTCATAATTTATAATTGAATTTTCAGTTTTTGAAATAAAAAAAAGATTATCAACAATTCTTATTAATCTTAAGGTTTCCTCATAGTTGCTTTTTAATATTTCTATATATTCATTAATTGTTTTCTTTGATTTTAACGATACTTCAATTTCTCCTTGTAAAATTGTAAGTGGAGTTTTTAATTCATGTGCAGCGGCCAAAGAAAATTGGTTCATGTATTCAACCGACCTTTTGATTCGAGAGATCATTTCATTCATTTTATTGACTAATCTTCCAAATTCATCCGAGTATTCACCGCCTAAAATAATCTCATCAAGGTTGTAAGCTGTTATTTCTTCGGTTTTCATAATAATATCATTAATTCTATTTAATGATTTTATAGAAATTAATATTCCTCCTAAAATAGATACTAAAAAAAAGATGGGAGCCATCCAGGCATAAATTTCTGTTAGACCATTTAACATAAAAACAATTTGTTCGATTGGATAAGCAACAGTTACAGTAATTTGTTTTCCCTTTAATATACAAGTTCTAATTGTATGTTCTGAAAGATTTGGATCATAATAATCAAAAATACCGTCACGATTTTTGTTTAATGAAATTATATTGTTTTTAAGATTAGCAGTTTTGAATATAATTTTATTTGGATTAGATATTTGTATGAAAGTATTTCTTCGGTTAAAAACAATCGCATCGTAAAGAATATCCCAAATCAATTCATCTTCACTTTTATAGGTCTCGTTTGGGACAAATGATTCTAAATCCAATTGTTTTTTTTCAATTATTCTTAGAATTGCGGTAGCTTGTGCTTTAAGATTGGTATCTAAATTAACTTTTGATTTGTGAAATAAATATAGATAAACTGAAATACCAAAAAGAATTTCTAAAAATAAAAATATCAGAGAATACCACATTGCAATTTTGAAGCGAGAGGAAAAGAGAAAGGATTTTACTTTTTTTAACATTTAATTTCTCAATCATCTTTTATTAAATATCCAGCTCCACGAACAGTATACAAAAGTTGTTTATTATTTGGGGTATCAATTTTTGATCTAAGTTTATTGATAAAAACATCAATCACATTTGTTCCGGTATCAAAATGAAAATCGTAAACATGCTCAAGTAATTTTGTCCTCGAAACAACTTTGTTTTTGTTCCTTAAAAGGTATTCTAAAATAGAATATTCTTTTGGTGTTAAAATTATTTCCTGATTGTCTCTGGTTACTTTATGTGAAACTAAATCCATTTTTAAATTATCAACTTTTAATATGTTTTCTTTTGACGAATCTTTTCTTCTAAGTAATGCTCTAATTCTTGCAGTTAATTCTTCAAATGAAAAAGGTTTGGTTAAATAATCATCAGCACCACTATCCAATCCTTTAACTTTGTCAACGATGCTATCTTTTACTGTTAAAAGTAAGACAGGTGTTAATATTTTATTTTCTCTTAAAGTTTTTACAAATTGGTTTCCATCCATAACAGGCATCATAACATCTGATATAATCAAATCATATTCATTATCTAAAACTAAATCGAATGCAACTTTTCCGTTTGGTGCAGTATCAACTTGATAGAACTCTTCTTCTAAACCCTTCTTGATAAAAGAAGCAACTTTATGTTCGTCTTCGACAACTAAAATTCTCATACATCAAATATATAAAAAAAGAGAGAGCAATAATCTCTCTCTTTCTAAAATCCAAATAATTTATAAATTATTTAGGTTCTTCAGCTTTTTTAGTTTTCTTTACATGTTTCTTCATAGTTTTTGCTGCAGTAGCTTCAGCTTTCTTTGTAGCGGTTGGTTCTGCTTTTTTAACTTCAGCTTCCTTTTTTTCAGTTACTGCTTTTTTTTCAGCAACTTTCTTTTCAACTGCAGGTTTTACAGTTTCAGTCTTAGCTTTTGCTGGCTCATTTTTCTTTTGTGGTTGAGCTTGTGCAAATAAACTAGCTGAAAAAACTACTACTACGAATAATGCAACTAACTTTTTCATTTTTTATAACTCCTTTTGTTATTTAATTATTTAATTGACGACCGAAATCTATTCTTTCTACATTAAAATAAACTTAAGATTAGATTAAAAAATTTTAATCTTTACTATAATCTTTTATTAATTTTGCGAAACAAAAAATTGAGAAAAAAATGACAGTAATTTTTTCAAAATCTTGTGAACTTGGTTTACAAGCAGTTTTATTCTTATCAACTAAAGAAAAAAGATTATTTAATGCTTTCGAGGTATCAAAAGAATTAAAAGTCCCTAAAGAATATGTATCAAAAGTTTTGCAAATGTTAACAGCGAGTGGAATTGTTGGGTCTCGAAAAGGTAAAAATGGTGGTTTCTATTTAGCTAAAGAGCCAATTGAAATTAAATTAATTGATATTGTTGAAGCAATTGATGGTCTTGAGGTATTCAAAACTTGTGTTTTGGGATTTCCTGGTTGTTCGCACGAAACCCCTTGTCCCGTTCATGAAAAATGGGGTAAATTAAGAGATGAAGCTTATAGAATGTTAAGCGAAGAAACTCTTGAGGATTTAAAAGACAAAACTATAAATAAATTGAAACTACTCTAATTTCCTTGCGTATATAAATAAATCTTTTGATGATGTTACGTTGAATTTATTTTTTTCTAAATCTGACCAAAATTTAACTTCCTTGAATCCGACGGATTCAAATACTTTTGCAAGCAAATCAAATTTGTAACCATAAATTTGTGTGGTTAATAATTGTTTGTTAAAAGGATTTTCTTTGTCAAACTTCAAGATGTTAAAATTAATTTGCCCGTTAATAAAATCATAAAAACGAACATACCAAAAATTTTTATCTTGTTTAATTGAAACTATTCTTTCCTGCTTTTCTAAAATTAAATGATAATTTAAAATATGAATTAAAGCATAACCATTATTACATATTAAATCATAAATTCTTTGAATAGTAGAATAAATTGTGCTTCCTTCAATGTTAGCCAAACTATTTCCGAGAGAAACCACAAAATCAAACTTAGAATTGTATTGTTCTGGAATGTTTTGTATTGTGCTTTTTAAGAATGTAACATCAGCTGAAAAATTTTGAGCGTTTAATTTTGCTGCTTCAATCATTTTTGATGATGCATCAACGGCAAAAACTGTATTGCCATTTAATGCAAGAGCAATGGAATCTAAACCGGTTCCGCAGCCTAAATCGGCTACGAAACCAGTTTTCATAATAATGTTTTTTAATGAAGTTTTTCTTTTTTCTAAATTTTTCTCAAACTCAATCATTTCATCATAAAAAGAGGAAGCTTCATCATAAAACTTTTTATTTTCTAATAGACCACTCATTTTTTCTTAATATAATTATAAATAGAAGTATCGCTTTGTTTTTCTGTAAAAACAGTAAATCCATTTTCTTCAACTATTTTTATTAATGGAGCTGGTATAAATGGGGTAATTAGAAGATAAATATCATCATCGTTCAATTGAAGAATTTCTTTTGTAACTTTTCCTGCAGGATGAATACCATTTTCTAAATCCAATGTTGCATCATATTCAAATTTGATGTTTTCTTTTTTTATCCAGCTTGGTTTTTCTATATTCATTTTTGATTCCGATTCAATATTAATTTCATTTTGATTTACTTCTTTTCGCAATTTGTTTATCAACTCTGCAACAGAAACACTGCCAATCACAGATGCTTGTTTTAATGTTGTAACTTTTGCAATAGTTCTTCTTAAAATTGGATTTTTTAATTTTGAAAACACAGGAGCTATTTCAATTAATTTATTTTCAAGCTCAGGATAATTTTCAAGTAAATCTCCAATCAAAGTTTGTGGTGTTATGTCTAATTTATTTATCATATTGTAAAATTCTCCTTTCACCTGTTAAATTTCTATACTCGTCAAGTTCTTGAGAGACTTCGAGAGTTCCTAAATATTCTCCTTTTTCATTTCTTACAGCGTAATAAGCAATGTGTGTAAATTTACCATGAAAATTAATCCAGAATTTTGCAGAATCTTGTCTTCCACTTTTAAAATCATCGACTATTTGATTTACAATATGAACACTTGAAGGTGGATGACAAAATTGGACTTGTCTGCCTAAAACTGCTTTTGGACGAGCAAAAATTCTTTGTTTTCCATTTGAGAAATATTTTACTTTATCATTTTTGTCAACAAATGTAATGTCGACTGGCAAAGTATTTAAAACTGACTCTAATTCTTCTCGAGTAAACGAACCAGTTTCAAATTTTATTCTATCACTTGATTCAACAATTTGCTCTTCACCTTTTGCAAATTCAGGTTTCCATTTTTTCTCGGGATAATAAATACAATAACCAATTTCTTCACTTTGATTTAAAATTTCATACCAATCAATTTCTGTTAAAGTATCCATGCACATTGGAAATAAAATTTGTTCTTCTTTGTAAATCATTTCTTCAATTGATTTCAAAGTTGGATTAATCAACATTTCGATCATGTCGTTGAAACTTTGAATATCAACATTTTTTGCCTCATCAAAAAGAGCAAAACATGATTTTAAGAAAGAACGTGTTTCATCGTGCTTGCCCCACATTACCATCGGCGGACCAGTAATATTGTATTTTTCAAGAAAGGGAAACAATAGATTTTCTTTTCTCAAATAATGTTTTTCAATATCCATTAGCAGATTAAATTCGCTTCTAATTTTTAAAAGTAAATCATCAGCTAATTCATCTGCTTTTCGAAATGTAGCTTCAAAAACAATGTGTTTAATTTTATCAATAACCTTTTCAAGTTCTCTGTTTTCTTTAATGAAAATGTCAATCGGATGCCCTTCAGGAATTTTTTTTGAATGAGAAGTATCGATACTTCCTTTTAAGGCTTCGGAATGTAAATCGCAAAACTTCAAAACTTCATCTCGCTCTAAACCTTCTGCAATTAATTCCTCTTCAGCTTGAACAACTTCGCCATAAGGCACACTTGCCATTTTTTCTTTTAGTTTTTCTTTTGTCGATTCAACACTTTCTCCTTTGTGCAAATCGAGAATTAGTTTTTTTAATTCATCAACCCTAATTCTGCTATTATTTATTAACTCACTCATTTTTTTATCCTTTATAAATATAATAAGAAAATTATTTCTGATTTAATTTACGAATAGTTATTATTTTTTGCAAAAATTCGCAGGAAAAATATTTTTACGTTAATCTTGACCAAAAGGTGAGACTTTATTAATTTTTAATCAGAAATATTTTTCTGATAATACATATTTAAAGAAAACTAAATGGAAAAGAAAGAAAAATTTATTCGAAATAAAGAAAAATCAATTCAATTAATTCGATTTATAGTGCAAACTTTATTTGCTTTGCTTTGTATTTGGATAGGAATCGAATTTAGTCAATTCATAAAATTTCTTGAAACAAATGGTACTGCTGGTTCTGGTTATCGTCCTCCTGGAGTTGAAGGATTTTTACCTATTAGCTCATTAATGAGTTTGTATTATTTTTTACAATCGGGAATAATTCATCCTGTTCACCCAGCAGGATTTTTTATTTTTATAGCAATTGTAGGAATGTCATTAGTTTTTAGAAAATCTTTTTGCAGTTGGCTTTGTCCGATTGGATTTTTATCTGAACTTGTTGGTGATTTTGGAGATAAAATTACAAGGAAAATTTTTAAAAGAAGAATAAAAATCTGGAAGTATTTAGATTACTTTTTACGTTCTTTAAAATATTTATTGCTTGCATTCTTTACCTTTTCAATTTTTTCTATGAGTGAAATTGCCTTAGCATATTTTCTTGGTGGAGATTATAATATTATGTCAGATGTTAAGATGTATTATTTCTTTGCCAATATTTCTCAAACAGCATTTATTGTAATTGGAGTTCTATTTTTACTTTCGATAATTTATAGAAATTTTTGGTGTCGTTATCTTTGTCCTTATGGAGCTTTTCTTGGTTTATTAGGTTTTTTAAGTCCAACAAGAATAAAAAGGAATACTTCTACTTGTATTGATTGTGGTTTATGTGCTAAAGCTTGTCCTTCATTTATTAAAGTTGATAAAGTAATTACTGTTAATTCTGATGAATGCACAAGTTGTATGAATTGCATTGATGCTTGTCCTGTTGAAAATACGTTGGAACTAAAATATATTGCCTCTGAAAAAAAAATAAACAAAAAATTAGTTGCTCTTGGTGTTGTAATAATTTTTTTAGCAATTACAGGATTGGGAATGATAACCGGTAATTGGCAAAATAAAGTTCCAAAAGATGTTTACATTAAATTAAATAAAAATGTAAATTCAATTGGTCATCCAATGAGCAGCGAAGACATAAAAAAATTAAATGAAGAATCGGAAAGAAAAGCAAAATGAAAAACATTTTTAAGAAATTAATTCCACCAGACGATTGGAAAATTCCAGTTATAGTTGTTTTAGGAATTTTCTTCGGACTTGGTTTTTATGTTTTGTATATTTCAAATGCTGTGTCATACTTATCTGATGACCCCAAAACTTGTGTAAATTGTCATGTAATGAATCCACAATATGCGACATGGGAAAGGGGAAGTCATGGAAGGGTTGCAACATGTAATGATTGTCATGTACCGCAAGATAATTTCATCAAAAAATATTGGTTTAAAGCTAATGATGGATTACGACATGCAACATATTTTACAATGCGATGGGAACCACAAGTAATCCAGATTAAAGAAGCTGGAAAAAAAGCAGTGCAAGAAAATTGTAAAAGATGTCATTCCAATTTAATTCATCCAATAAGTTTACGTGCAATTAACAATCGAAGTGTAGAAGATCAAACAGAAAAATATTGCTGGGATTGTCATCGTGAAACACCTCATGGCAGAGTTCATAGTTTATCATCTACGCCCTATGCACGTGTTCCACAAAATCAAATTGAAATACCAAAATGGTTAGAAAATTTTACAAATGAAAAATAAAGAAAGGAAAAAAAATGAGACCAATTCAAGAACTAATTAAAGAAAAACCATGGTTAAGCTGGGTGTTATTTTTTTCAACCGTAATCATAGTTTTTCTACTTGGATTATTTGCATCTTCAATTGTTGAGAGAAGAAATGAATCTTTTACTTTGCAAATGGTAAAACCAATTAACGACTGGGAACCAAGAAATGAAGTTTGGGGAGAAAATTATCCGCGTGAGTATGAAAGCTATTTGAAAATGGCAGACACAACATTTGCAAGCAAATACGCTGGTTCTGCTACAAGGGATTATCTTCAAAGTTCACCTGAATTAATTATAATGTGGGCTGGTTATGCTTTTTCAAAGGATTATAAAGCACCGCGTGGTCATTCATATTCTATAGTTGATATTAGAAATACTTTAAGAACAGGTGGAAATAAAGTTAGTCCACAACCAGCAACGTGTTGGAGTTGTAAATCACCCGATGTACCAAGAATGATGAATAAAATGGGAGTTGAAAATTTTTATAAAGCAAAGTGGAAAGATCTTGGTCATGAAATTGTAAATCCAATTGGTTGCCAGGATTGTCATGATCCCAAAACAATGAATTTAAGAATAACAAGACCAGCTTTGATGGAAGCTTTCAAAAGACAAGGGAAAGATATAAAGGATGCAACTCACAATGAAATGAGATCTCTTGTTTGTGCACAATGCCATGTTGAATATTATTTCAAAGGAGATGGTAAATATTTAACTTTTCCTTGGGATAAAGGCATGACCGTTGAGAAAATGGAAGAATATTATGATGAATCTAATTTTAAAGATTGGGAACATGCTTTAAGTAAAGCGCCAATGTTAAAAGCACAACATCCTGATTTTGAATTATATTCAATGGGGGTTCATGCAGATCGAGGAGTTTCATGTGCCGATTGCCATATGCCTTATAAAACTGAAGGTGGAGTAAAATTTACGGATCATCATATTCAAAGCCCATTAAATAATATTGAAAATAGTTGCATGGTTTGTCATCGTGAAAAGAAAGAAAAATTAATTCAAAATGTTTATGAAAGACAAGACAAAGTAAAAGAACTTTTAAGAGAAGCAGAAAAAACATTAGCAGCCACTCATCTTGAAGCTAAAATAGCTTGGGATAATAAAGCAACAGAAGAAGAAATGAAACCTGCTTTGAAATTAATACGACAAGCTCAATGGAGATGGGACTGGGTTGCGGCTGCAAATGGTGTTGGCTTTCATGCACCTGTTGAAGCTTTGAGAGTTTTGGGCAATTCAATACAAAAAGCAGAACAAGCAAGAAAAGAAATAGCTTTAGTATTAGTTAAACATAATGTTAAATATCCTGTTGCTTTACCCGATTATAGCACTAAAGAAAAAGCTCAAAAATTAATTGGATTAAAAATGGATGAATTAATTGCCGATAAAAAGGAATTTTTAAAAACAACTGCATTAGAATGGGATAAAAAAGCAGAACAAAGACAAGGATTTTTGAAAAAATACTAATTAATGGAGAATTATAAATGAAAAAGATTCTATTTATTGTTTTGATTATTAATTCAATGGCATTTGCTCAACAAACAGTAAAATTTAGTGCTCAATTTCGACCACGTTTTGAAATTGATAACAAAGATTTTAATTCTAGTAATCAATCAACAACATTTACATTATTAAGAACAAGGTTGGGGGCAATGTTTACTCCCTCAAATAATGTTTCTGGATATGTAGAAATTCAAGATACAAGAGCTTTTGGTGAAGAAACTAGTACAATAGCTAACATGAAAAATGTTGATTTGCACGAAGCTTACATTAAACTAGATAAAATTTTTTCGTTACCAATTGATTTTAAAGTTGGTAGATTTGAGTTAGTGTATAATAATCATAGATTAATTGGAAACTCAAATTGGGGAAACACTGCAAGAAGTTTTGATGGTGCCCTTCTATCATTAAATAATGAAAAATTTAAAATTGATTTTTTTGCAATTAAAGAATTTGAGAAAAATCTTGTTGGAGATACATCTGATCAAAATATGTTTGGTGCTTTTTTTGATTTGAAATTATTTTCAAACTACCAAATTCAACCAATAATTATTTGGCAGAGAATGATACCATCAACAAACCTAAATCGTTTTACAACTGGAACATATATTAAAGGTAACTTAGGAAATTTAACACATGAAGAAGAAATTTATTACCAATTTGGAAAAATGAAATCCGCAAAAGAATATGATATTTCTGCTTATTTGCTGGCTGGAAATGTTAGTTATAATTTTAATTTACCATTAAAACCTTTTATTGGAATTGGCATTGATTATTTAAGTGGGGATAATGTTGCTGATAATGAATATAATGTATTTAATACTATTTATGGTACAAATCATAAATTCTATGGATTTATGGATTACTTTACAAATATACCAATTGATACTTATAATCTTGGATTAAATGATTTATACTTTAAAGCTGGATTAAATTTAAAATCAGATTTAAAAGCAAGTCTTTATTTACATTTTTTTAATTCAGATAAAGAATACATTCTGAAAAAAGGTGGTGTTACAAAATCATTTGGTAATGAAGTTGATTTTTTATTTAACTACAATTATTCAAAAGAAATAGCAATTGAAAGTGGATTATCTTTCTTTTCACCCGGTGAAATTTTTAAAGAGAAAAAAGGAACAGATAATTCAACTTGGTTTTACTTAATGATTATAGCGACTTTATAAGAAAAGAAATTGTCAGGATAATTTTATCCTGACAATTTTTATAAATTAATTTGCAACGTTGATATAAGGAGAGATTTTACTTACTAAATGATGTTTTGGCACCGCACCAATAACAGCATCAACTAATTTTCCATTTTTAAAGATTCCTAATGTTGGTATGCTCATAATTCCATATTGAGAAGCAACACCATAATTTTCATCTGTATTTACTTTTACTACTTTTAATTTACCAACCATTTCATTTGCGATTTCTTCAACTACTGGAGCAACCATTCTGCAAGGTCCGCACCATGGCGCCCAAAAATCAACTAAAACGGGTAATTCACTTTGTAAAACTTCTTGTTGAAAATTAAAATCAGTTCCTTCAACTATATTTTTCATTTTTTCTCCATTTTTTAATTTCTAACAATATGAGATGAAGAAAAATTCAAATAGATTCAGCTTGATTTAAAATTTTTATTACTTCATTATGAATTTTTTCATTTGTTGCAACAATACTGTTTCCAATCACCGGGTCATTTCCTTGATAATCTGTAATTTTTCCACCAGCACCATTGATAATTGGTATTAAAGCTAAAGAGTCCCATGGATTCATGATTGGATCAATCATAATTTCAGCAAAACCTGTTGCAACTAAATAATAGCCATAACAATCACCCCACATTCTGAAAAGTTTTGTCTTCTTCATTAATTCATCAAAACCTTTTTTGTTCTGATATTTTTCAATGTTTAAATAATCTGTTGTGAGCAAAACGGAAGATTCAATTTTATCACAATTGCTGACAGAAACTTTATTATCATTCAAGAAAGAAGAAATATTATCTCCAATTAAAAATTCATTTAAAATCGGTTGATTAATTACTCCAATTATTGGTTTGTTATTTTTTGTCAAAGCAATCAAAGTACCGAAAGTAACAGTGCCACAAATAAAACTTTTTGTTCCATCAATCGGGTCAAGAATCCATTTATATTCGGCGTCGGAATTATGTTCACCAAATTCTTCACCTAAAATTCCATGATCAGGAAATTCTTTCATTATCATTTCCCGCATAGTTTCTTCAGCTTTTTTGTCGGCAATTGTAACTGGTGATTCATCTTTTTTTGTTTCGATATTAATTTCCTTCCGCCAATAATTTTTTATTATGTTACCACTAATTACAGATAATTCTTTGCAAAATAGTTTTAACTCTTTTAGTTCTTTCATAAATAAATCCATTTTTATTTATCAATTTAGAAAAAAAATTCTGTTTGAATATTAACAATTGTATTTTTGTTATATGAATTTAGTAAAAGCAAATACAGAAACAATAACAAAAGCGTCAGAAATTATTAAAGTAGGTGGATTAGTAGCTTTTCCCACAGAAACCGTTTATGGTCTTGGTGCCGATGCATTGAATCCAATTGCTGTTGCCAAAATTTTTGAAGTAAAAAAAAGGCCAGCTTTTAACCCATTGATAATTCACATAGCTAATAAAGATTGGTTAAACGAGTTTACAATTTATAAAGATGAAAGAATAAAAATTTTAGTTGATAAATTTTGGCCTGGACCATTAACATTAGTTTTAGAAAAGAAAAAGATAATTCCTGATATTGTTACAAGCGGCAACCCAACAGTTGCTGTTAGAATGCCGAATCATAAAGTTGCATTAGAATTAATTGAAAAAAGTGAAACACCAATAGCGGCACCAAGCGCAAATAAGTTTGGTCATTTAAGTCCAACAACTGCAAAGCATGTTCATAAATATCTTGGTGATAAAGTTGATCTAATACTTGATGGCGGGAAATGCGAAGTCGGTGTTGAATCAACAATAATTCATTATCATGAAAACAAATTTTATATTCTTAGATTTGGTGGAATTACAAAAGAAGAAATTGAAAGTGTAATTGGTGAAGTAAAACTAAAACAAAATGATTCTAAAAATCCAAACTCACCGGGACAATTACCGTTTCATTATTCACCCAATACACCTCTTTATTTTTTTGATGAAAAATTTTTAGTACCTAATAAAAAAATCGGTGCAATATTTTTTCAAAACAAAAAAACAGAGTTTGAATTTACAATCGAAAAATATCTTTCTTTAAGTGGTGATTTAAAAGAAGCTGCATCAAATCTTTTTCTTTACCTTCACGAACTTGAAAAAGAAAATCTCGATTATATTTTAATTGAACCTGTGGAAGAAAAAGGTTTAGGCAAAGCAATAATGGATAGACTTCGTAAAGCAACATTTAAACATAAAAAATAGAAAAAGCCGGAGGATAAATGGCGAAAGAAATGATTTTAGAAAAAATTGAACAAGCTGTTCAAATTCTTAATGAAAAAAATATTGATATGTGGATGACTTACGTTCGCGAAACTGGAAATATGAAAGATCCAATGCTTGATATGATTGTTGGTACTGGTGCAACATGGCAATCTGCTTTTATAATAACAAAAAGCGGAAACACACATGCTGTTATTGGTTCTCTTGAACATGAAAACATGAAAATGATTGGAACATATAAAAATATTCATCCATATTTAAAGAACATTAAAGAAGAGCTGATAAAAGTTTTGGATATTTATAAACCCAAAACAATTGCAATTAATTACTCAAGAAATTCAACATTGGCAGATGGTTTACCGCATGGTTTATATCTTGAATTGATAGATCATTTAAAAGATACACCTTATGTTAATTCATTAATTTCATCAGAAGATATTGTTGCAACATTACGAGGAAGAAAATCTGACACTGAAATTTCACACATTAAAAGTGCAATTAAAGAAACACTTTTAATTTTTGATGAAGTAACAAAATTTTTGAAATCTGGAAAAACAGAAAAAGAAGTTGCTGATTTCGTTTTGGATATAGTTGCAAAAAAAGGATTAGAATTATCGTGGGATAAAGAACACTGTCCTGCAGTTTTTTCAGGACCAAATACCGCAGGAGCTCATGCAAGTCCAACTGAAAGAAAAATTGAATATGGACATGTTGTAAATATGGATTTTGGTGTTAAGATTAATGGATATGCGGCTGATTTACAAAGGACTTGGTACATTTGTCAACCTGGAGAAACAGAAGCACCGGCAGAAGTTCAACGAGGATTTAATGTAATTGTTGAATCAATTACAAAAGCAGCAAATGAATTGAAGCCCGGTAAAAAAGGATATGAAATTGATGAAGTTGCTCGTCATTACATTCAAGTAAAAGGTTATGCAGAATATCCGCATGGACTTGGTCATCAAGTTGGTCGCTTTGCTCACGATGGAGGTTGTTTACTCGGTCCTAAATGGGAACGATATAATAATCTGCCATATTTAGAAATTGAAGAAAGAAATGTATTCACACTCGAGCCAAGATTAACAATTGATAATTACGGAATTGCAACTGTTGAAGAAATGGTTGTTGTAACTAAAGATGGTTGCGAATTTTTATCACCTAGACAAATGGAGTTAATTCTTGTGAAGTGATTTAGCTAATAGTATAACTGATTCTCTTATGAGTGGCTGGTTTTACAATTAATCTTTAATTCTTTAAGGCTGGATAAAAAAGTTTATCCAGCCTTAAATTATTTTTATTCAAGTATATAAAAATTATAGCTGAGTTCATTCACTTTGATTTTTAGTTTATTTCCTTCTACTAAATTAGTTTCATTGTACAACAAATTTTTTACTGATTTTATTTTATAAAATTCCGGAAGATCAATTTTAATTGTTTGTGGAATTAAACTTTTATTCAATACCACCAAAATTCTTTCATTAAAATCTGATCGAACGAAGGCAAAAATTCTTTTATCTGCATTAATAGTTAAAAAGTCTCCATAACGTAAAGCTGTGTGTTCTTTCCTTAGATTTATAATTTTTCCGACATCATTTAACATTTGTTTTTCATAATCACTAAGTTCATTATCAAACTTCATCATTCTTCTGTTATCGGGGTCAGAAGCACCAGTCATTCCAAATTCACTCCCATAATAAATTACTGGTATTCCGGGAATTGCATTCATATAAGCATAATAAAGTTTAGCTTTTTTGTAGCTGATTTCATTATCAACTTGCGGTGGATTATTCCAACCTTCTTCAATTGCACTCCATTGCGATATGTCTAAATCACCATCAGCAAAAGCCATAAAACGATTTTTATCATGGCTATCCATAATATTTCCCATAAGATTGTTTTCACCATAAATCAAAAATGACTTTTTAATTTCTGCATCTAAAGATTTGAATGACATTTTACGATCTAAAAAAGTTGGAAGTGCAACATCGTAAAGATTAAAATTAAATTGTGCTGTTAATTGTCCATTGTTAACGTATGAATTAATTAATTCGTAACTTCCAAATGTTTCTCCTATTTGATAAACTTTTTTATTGAATGGTATTTCAATTTCATTTTTTAATTTTTTGGTTAATGTTCTCCAAAAATCATTTGTAATGTGTTTAACTGCATCTTGACGAAAACCATCAGCGTTAGTTTCTTTTAGCCACCAAATTGCATTATCAACTTGAAAATTTATTGCTTCATTTGAATTGACATAATTGAACTTTGGCAAATAAGGTTCAAACCATGTTGTTAATCGCTGTTCATCCCACAATCTTAAATTTTTTCTTCCATCAGGTAAATACAAACTTCCGAACCAATCTTTGTGTTCTTTGAAAATTGGATTTTCTTCATGAACATGATTTGCAACTACATCGAGTAAAATTTTAATACCAATTTTGTGAGCTGTTGAAACAAGTTCTTTTAGTTTTTCAAGAGAGCCAAATTTTTCTTCTGTGTTAAATGAATTAATTGGCCAATAACCATGATAACCTGAAAACCAACGATGTGGAGCGGGTGATTCTTTATAAGCTTTATCGGGATTATCATAAACAGGTGAAAGCCAAATTGTATTTACACCAAGTTTATTAAAATAGCCATCGTTAAGTTTATTTATTATTCCTTGAAAATCGCCACCCATATAATTTGCTTTTGGTGAAAGGGAATCGTGAATAACTGGTTTGTTTAAAGATTTATCACCATCGTTAAATCTATCAATCATTAATGAATAAATTATTGCATCATTCCAAAGGAAGTTATTGTTGTTGGCAATTTTTCCATTTTTCAAAAAGATAGACTGAATGTTTGTTGCATTTCCACTTTTTTGTATGGCAATTCTAATTGTGTGAATTTTTTTTAGTTCAACATCATTTAAGTGTAATTCAACTTTGTTTTCTTTTATAAAAAATTTATCGGTTGAAATTTTTTTATTATCAGCAAGTGCAATTATGTTTTGCTTTGTAATTTGATTTCCATCTTTTTGATTTTCATAAATGAATGAAAATACATTTTCATATTGTTTATTTTGCTTTTTTATATTTTCAAACTTATCAACATGTAAAAAAATTTTTTTATCGCTATCATCCTCAACATTAAAAATAGAATTAAAGTCACCAAAGCCATTTGGTTTTTTGTTTGGATTATTTGGATCAACAATTTCTTCACCATCACCAAAAAATTTGTATTCATATCTACCAGGTTCGAGAAAAACTTTTGCTTCAAAAATTCCATCGCCATTTTCATCTTTCATTGGAAGATTGCCACGATCCCAACCGTTAAAACTTCCAAATAGAGTTAGTGTCTTATAGTTTTTTCCCGGCTTAAACTTGAAAATAAATTCTTTTAATTTTTTAGTTCGTGTTATTAGAGAATATTTTTCTTTGCCTAAATTAAAATCTATTAAATAAATTCCAGATGCATCTAAGTTTGGTGTGAATTTTATCATTCCACTTTTTTTGTTGTAATGAATTTTTACCTTTTCATTTTTGTCAAATTTCACATCGTAGTTTTTAGAATAGAAAAGATCTGAAATTAAAATTGAATCTGTTTTGCCGGAAGTTAATGCAATTGGCTTGATAATATCTGTTTGGATTTGTGCAAAGATAAAACTAGTTATTAATAAAAAGTTAGTCCATAAAAATTTCATTTAAACTCCAGATAGTTAATAACTAAAAATAATAAAATCTGTATTTGTAACATCTTAAAATTTATTGAGTTGATGATAGTAAACCCTTGTTTTGGGAAGGCTGTAAATAAAAACATTAAAAATTTTTTAGACTGCCGCTAATCGAAATTAACTCCAGTTATGCAGATTTTTTTTTCTTGTTGATAAGACGAGAAATTCTGTAAGAAGTGTAAGCAAAAAAAGGGGCTGTTAAAACATCAATAGTATAATGAACATGTTGAATTAAAACACATGCCGCAACAAAAATAGTTGTAACAACAAAAATCCATTTAAGCGATTTATGTTTTGCAGTTAAAGCAAGAAGAAACATTGTAGCAGTATGACCCGAAAAAAATAAATCTCTTAATAAAGTATCTTCACTACCAGTAAAAAATTCAACAAATGGATCTTTGAGTGGAATAATATGAATTGGTGCATTTAATGGTAAAAAGTAAATAGTAATTAATCGTAATGAAGAAACAAGTGCATAAGATTGAAATACAATTAATATTCGTCTTGGATATTTAGACATTGCAAGCAAACCAACAATTAAAGCTCCATAAATTAAGATGAATGTAATCCAAGTAACATTAACGGGCATAAAGTGAATGAGAAGCGGATCTGCAAAAGAGAATCCGGGACGCGCTTCGTTGTAATCTAAAAAGCGGGCAAGAAAGTATAAAGAAACAGCTAAAAGAAAAGTTGAAATAAAAAACTTTGTTCTAAAAGTTTTATTGCTTAAAGCGGTTTTCCACGATTCGTAAAATTCTATAAAATGTTTTTTCAATTTTCCTTTCAAAATTTTGTTGGCAAAATTAATGATGTTCTGATTTTACTCAAAAGTTTATGTTATAATTTTCTTGCAATTACAATTGGTGTTTTGATTGTTTCAACATTGTTTGAACCTTCTGCAAAAACTTCAATTAGCAAAATATAAATTCCCATTCTTAATGCTTTACCGTTATCATCAAGACCATCAAATATAATTGAATTATTTACAGATGAAGGACGATTAGATAAAACAGAACGAACCATTCTTCCCTGGTTATCAAAAACTTTTATATTAACTTGAGAAATTTTGTATAGTAAATTAAAACTAATAATGGTAAAATCTTCGAAGCCATCTCCATCAGGGGAAAATGGATTTGGATTAATTGAAACTTTTGATTTTGGTTCTAAACTTTCCGTGAAAATTGAATTTGCTTTTCCAGGAGTTGCCCCTTCACTTGCAACGCAACTGCTCCAGTTTGTTTTGTCGTCTGAATTTAAAATTGGATTTATTCTTTCAAGTGATTTGTTTTTTGTATCAATAAAATTTCTGTTGTGCCAAGTTGGTAAATAATTCAGTGAATCTAATGTTGTTCCTGTTAAATCTTTTACGAATAATTTTGATCCTGAATTTGAAAGAGAAAGAGTTTTAGAAATTTTTACATACGAATAATTTTTCAAATCTGGATAGGTAGAATAAATTGAAGAATCGGATGCAAGTACAAAAAATTGTTTTGAAGGAATAACAAAATAAGAAGATGATAATTTAATTTTGTCTTTATCACCAATTCTTAAATCCATTCCGCCAACCTGAATTGTATCATTTGAGTTATTATAAAACTCAACAAACTCAGGATTGCCAGTTGAGGGTTCATACATAATTTCATTTATAATTAGTGAACCCCTTTCATATTTTTTTAATGAGGATGTTGTATTCGTAATTCCGGGTGAAGCCCCAACATAAGAAATTGAATTTGTCCAATTAGTTGAATCATTTGTTGATTTTGTAAAAGAAATTCTTTCAAGAGAAATTCCTTTTCCTCCGCCCCAGTTCGATTTGTATTTAAAACTATCAATAACTGCATTTCTAAAATCATAAATTATTACGCCATCTTCTGCGTTACCGAGTGAACCAAATTTAACCTGATAAAAATTCTTTGGCGGAACAAAAGCATAAGTGTTTGTATCTGTTGTTGCAATTGCATAACTACCCGGATTCAGATAACTATCTTTTGTTGTGATTATTCCTTTAGTTGGTATTGGAAGCAAATCGCTTATAGCCCAATCTTTTAAATTAATTACTTCATTTGATGCATTATAAAATTCAATCCATTCGGGTTCTTTAGTTAATGGATCGTACATTACTTCTGTAATTAATATTGAATTTTGTTTTGCACCTGGAATAATATTTCCACTGAAAGAATTATTAAGTGTATCTTCATCAACAGAAAAAGTTATTTTGCAAAGAATTGTTTTTGTATCATCAATTTTAATTTTGTTAGTCGAATAAACAATTAAAGAATCATTTGCTAATAAATTTGTAACAGAAGATTCATCAAACTGGATGAAACGATCATTATCCTTCTTGAAATATTTTATTTTAAAATTGCTTGCGTTTTGAATTCCATTATTTAAAACTTTTGCACCAATAGAAACATCTTGATTTAATATTGGGTACAGTGGCAAAGACAAAATTTTTGTAATTGTTAAATCATAATTTTTAATAGTAATACTGTTAATTCTTCCAGGTGTGCTTAATTCTAAATCTTTTGAAGAACCCCAATTTGATTTTTCATTTGTGTCAACTGATAACAATTTCCTTTCGAGGGATTTTCCATTTTCACCACCCATTTTGTAATCATATCGTATTGAATCAATTGTAGTCCCACGGGAATCTTTTATTACAACGCCATCGGCATCATTGTTTAAATTTGCAAATGATGTGATAATTAATTTTGAATTTATTTCACGATGAAAATTTTTAATGGTTGAATCTTTTGCAATTACTAAAAATGATTTTGGCGGAAAGATTGTTTCCTTTGCTTTTATAATTTGTTTTTGAGGTGTAGTTAAAACATCTGTTATTGACCATTCTTCTAAATCAACTTCCTTGCTTGAATTATTGAAAAGTTCAATCCATTCCGGCTCGCCATTTAAAGGATTGTACATTATTTCATTAAGTAAAACAATTCCTTTTGAGTATCCAGGCAAAACTGATGATGTAAAATTATTATTTGATAAATCTTCATCGGCTAAAAAGTTTGCAACAACTTCAAAAGTTTGTTTTGTATTAATTGAATTAATTACGAAAGAAAATTGATAACTCATTTTTGAATCTTTAAAGAGAGCAAGTGAATTAGATTCTTCAACTTTTGTTTTAGAGCTGTCTTTATTTATTCGATTTAAAATAAGACTAAACACAGCATCATTTTTCCCAACATTAGAAATATCAACGCTTATTCTAACATTTTCTCCAGCAATTGGTTGAACTGGATTAAACTTTATATTTGTAACAGCTAAATCATATTTCTTTTTTGAGATGGAATTTATAAAACCCGGTGTAGCACCAAATTGATTTAACGATGATTTCCAATTTGAAGAATCAACCGAAGCAAAGTTAGCATCAAGTCTTTCGAGTGATTTACCATTTGTTCCGCCCCAAGTATTTTTATAAAACAGAGAATCAATTGTTCTATCGAGCGAATCTAAAATCATCACACGATCTTTAGTGTTGCTTAATGTTGGGAACGATGTAATGATTATATTTTTACTTAAAATATATTTTGAAAATATTGAACTATCTTTTGCGATAACAAAATATTCTTCAGGTTTAATAATTACATCACTTAAAACAACTTTTGATTTTGTACTGCTGTTTGCAATTTGATAACCTTTAAGATTGATTTGTTTTTGACTTCTGTTGAAAATTTCAATCCATTCAGGTTCTTGTGAAGTTGGTGCGTACATAATTTCATTTACAATTAAATCACCAAAAACTTCATTTATTGTAACACCATTTATCTTAAAAAGTTGAGAATTATTTTCGGTGAAAGCATCATTAGGAAAATCAATTCTTGCTATAATTTGATTTAACCCAACAACAAATTCTGAAATATTAAAAGTAAACTCTTTTAATTGATATGGTGATAAATTTGAACCATTTTGTTCAGCAATTTTTTCATCGTCATCTTCAAAGTTGTTTAGATTTCTATCTTTGAAAATTTTTACAGAATAGTTTGCAGTGTTATTTAGTCCAATATTTTCAACTATTACATTCAACTGAATTGATTTGCCTGCTTCAACATATTTTGCTTGTGATGAAATTGATTTAACTCTCAAATCATAACTTTTTTGAGTAACAGAATTAATTAATGAAGGTGTTGCTTTGTATTTGCTTTCACTTGTCTTCCAATTTGAAGCCAGGCTTGAACTCACTTCTGTTGAAACTCTTTCTAATGATTTACCGCCAACATTTCCACCCCAATCGGGTAAATATTTAACAGAATCAATTGTAGTGTTGATTGAATTTCTTAATACAATTTGGTCGCCGCTGTTATTGAATGTTGGCAATTGTTTTACAATTAGTTTTATTGATTGTGGATAAAGATTTGAAATAGTTGAATCATTGCTTATTACTAAATATTCACCGGATGCCAAAACAAAATCGGAAGCTGAAATAGTAGTTGTTGAACTTAAATCAGTAATCTTCCAATTTTTAAGATTAATATTTCTATCTGAGCGGTTAAATAATTCAAGCCATTCTGGTTCATCGTTGTTCGGGAGATACATTATTTCATTTATTACAATATCTGTAAAGCTGGCTGGTTTTTCAGATATGTTAACCTTAACATAAGAAGTATTATTTGATATATTTTCATCAATGGAAAAATTTACTTTACCAATAATTGATTTATTCCCAATTGATGCAGCATAAAATTTTACTTGAACAAAAAGAGAATCATTGGTAACTAAATCAGTAAAATCTTTGGTGTATAAAATTTCATTAGCCTGTTTGATTGAGTCGCCATTAATATCATCAAAAATATCAACAGAAAAATTGCTTGCATCTAAAGCCCCAATATTTTTTACAATGAAATTTATTAAAACAGAATCTTTTTCAACCGGATTGGATGGTGTTAAAGTATAAAGTTGAATTGATAAGTCATTTAAATAAGTAATTGGTGTTACAGAATTAATTTTTCCCGGTGTGCCATTAAGTTTTGTTGAGTTTCTCCAATTTGAAGCATCATTAGTTTTATTAAGCACAAATTTTTCATCAGAAATTCCAGCGTTATTATCAGCAGAATAAGTATAAGCATCAACAACATTATTTGAAGCATCTAACAATGAAATATCACGACTTGTTGTATTTGCCATACCAGAAGTTCCAAATGATGCATCACTAATCTTTAAAACAATTGCATCAGCTGGAATTATATTTTTATAAGCTCCATTATTATAGTCATAATCGTTTTCTATGATGACGGCAAATTTTCCTGGAGCTAAATCCATTCCACCGATAAAAGCAACAAGATTATCTGCTGTTGATGTGTAATATTTAATTTTATAACCATTGAGATTTATTGTTTGTGTTGTCGATGTGTTATAAATCTCTATAAACTCTCCATTATTTTCTGTTGGATAAAACATCACTTCTGTAAATGTTAATGGATTGGTAGTCTGTGCAATTAATTTTAGATGCACGAATAAAATTAAAATAGAAATAGTTATAAAAGGTTTCTTCATCAATTAAATTGGGGGATTGTTTATTGAAATATAATTAAACTTAAATTTATCTGCATCGATTATAATTATGAAAATTTATGGAAATTCTAAATATAATTAGAAGGCATAAAAACAAATGGTAAAAAATCTTTTCATGTTTCTTATTTCAGTCGATGTGACAAAAAACATTTTTAAGAGCTTTCGTTATTAAATTTTAATGCTTATTTAAAGATTAATTGTTAACTTTCTTTAAGTATATAATAATTCTTTATTAAGGAGAAAAAATGATTAAAAGACCTAAACTTTTGCTCCTGTTTTCTTTCTCTGTGTTTGTTTTTCAATTTTGTCAGGTTAATGAACCACAGTTACCAAGTTGGGATGTATCGTTAAATATACCAATTACTAAAAAAAGTTACACCTTGAATGACATTCTTGAAAAAAGCAAAGAACTTAGTTTTTATCAAAGTGGCATCAACAAAGGAATTATCTATTATACAAAAACTAATAATCTAGATAACATAAGAATTGATGACAAACTAAAAGTTGATGGAATTTCTGAAAGTGCGTCTGAAACAATTGGCATTATTTCTTTGAAGCAAGATTCAGTTCGTGCAGATATTGGATATAGTTGGTTAGGTGGAAATGTTAATCCAAATAGTCAAGCAGTTATTCCAGCGGTTTCAAATGTTCCTGTTTCTTCAAATACAGATGTTTCTCAATCATTTGCAACAGCAAAAATTGAAAATGGTTTGATTGATTTAGAAATTACAAATCAGTTTCCATCGCCTGTTAATTTAACAATAAGCAATATCGCTTTGAAAAATATTGGCACTGGTGAAGTTGTTTTTAGTTATAACAACAGTCTTGTTATCGCTCCAAAATCAACAGGAAAAATTTCTTCAATTCAAATAACAAAAGGATTAATTGTAAAAAATCAATTTGTATTTGAATGTGTCGTATCTACGAATGGAAGTAACGGTAACAAAATAACATTACCAGAAAATTCTTTTACTGTTAAAGCTAAGATTAAGGAATTAAATGTTTCCGAGGCTCAAGCTAAAATTCCTAATCAAGATCCAATTATAATTGATAATTCATTTTCATTTGAAGAAAATACTGCTCAGCCAACAAAATTCAATTTAATAAAAATTGAAAGCGGTTTAATGAACTTAACGATTATTAATAATCTTGATCTTGATGCTACGATGACAATTACAATTAATAATTTAAAAACCCCTTCCGGTCAAACTTTTACTGAAACAAGATTTATAGGAAAAAAACAAACTATAAATATTTTTAATAATTATTCTTTAAAAGACCATTCACTTGTAAGCTTAAATGGTTCACCAACAAACCAAGTTTCGTATAAAATTAATTTTGTGATTTTATCATCGAATGATTTGAGAACAATAAAAAGCACTGATGGAATAAATGGTATAATTAATATTGGTGAATTAAAACTAAAAGAATTTAACGGGCAGCTTCAACCTAAAACAGTTACTACCGAAAGAAGTTCTATTTCATTTGACTTAAAAGATTTGAAAACAAAACTTCAGTTCCAACAGATAAATTTCAAAAATCCATTTGTCCAAATAAGATTAAAAACAACTGCACAATTCGAATTCAAACTTGATGGTAGAATTGAAGGAAAAAATAGTTTGGGTCAAAAAGCAATACTTGGATTAAACAGCAAGACATTAAGTAATCAAATAATCTCTCCAACAGATTCAATCCTTTCTATTAATGCAGATAGTTTGAGTTTGTTTTTTAAAAAGTTTACCCAATTTCCTGATTCGTTAATAATTTATTCTGGCGGTATTGTAAATCCAAATTATAAAATTGTAAATATAAAAAGCACGGATATTGTTACTGGAAGATCTATTATCGAATTACCAATGGAATTAGGAATTCAAAATGCAGTCTTGAAAGATTCTGTTAAAGTTGATCTTTCAAATGATGACCGTGATAAATTAAAAGATATTAATTCACTTGAAGCAGGAATTAAAATTACAAATGGTTTGCCCGTTTCAATTTCATTTACAGGAAAGATGTATGACGCACAAAATAAATTTCTAACTTATTTTCCACCTAAATATGCAGATCAAGATACAATTTTGACGATTAATGGTGCGACAACTGATGCAAATGGTAATGTAATAACTAAAAATGAACAGACAATTAAAGTTAAAACACAAAAAGCAGAAATTGATAAAATTAGAAATGCAGCTTATATGAAAGTTAATCTTAAAATAAATACAAATGGGTCAGGAAATTCTCCAGTAAAATTTAAGACAACAGACGATGTAATAATTAACGCATTTGGCTCAACAAATTATAAAGTAAAGCAATAGGAGGAAGAAATGAAAAAATTATTTTTATTTTCAATTGCTTTACTAATGTCAACATCATTATTGACAGCACAAGGAATCGGCTCGCAAGGCTCTTCGGATGCACGTTCAATGAGTATGGGAAAATCATTTGCTTCTTCATTTGGTTTAATGGCTATTGGAAAAAATCCGGCAAATGTTTATCAAGATTCCGCTTCTGTTACAGAATTTATTTTACCAATACCAGCTCCAAATATTTCATTAAGTCTCGGTTCAAACTTTATTTCGATTGATGATTACAATTATTACTTCGGCACAAAAGTAATTGGTAATGATGGTAAAACTTATGGAAGAGAATTAACTGAAACAGATAAAAAAAATCTAAAAGAAATTTTTAAAGATGGCGGCTCAATTTATTCTGATATTTCCTTTCAATTAATTGGTGTTAAGATTCAACCATCAAAAAATTTTGGTGCTATCGGATTTTCAATTACGGATAGATTTTCATCAAACTTAACTTTACCAAAAAGTTTAATTGATCTTGGACTTGATGGAAATCTTCCAAATCAAGTTTACAATTTCAGCGACACAAAATTCAAAGCATGGTGGTTAAGAAAAACTTCATTTACATATTCACGTGAATTTGATTTGTTAAAAGGAATTTCAATAGGTGCTTCTGTAAACCTTGTAAGCGGTTATTTTTATATAGGTGTTGAAAAAGTAAATACTGAATTAAAAACAGGTGATGCAAATGTAATTACTGGTAAAGGAGATTTTCTTGCTTATTCAGCATTCTCAAAAGATTTTAATGTTAAATATAATTTTGATAACAAACCAAAAAAAGATTTTTCATTCACAGCTTTTCCTGAGCCTTCTGGTAGCGGCGTTGGATTTGATTTTGGTATAGCTGCAAAAATTAATGAATCAATTTCAGTTGCATTATCAATAACAGATATTGGTTCAATCGAATGGAAAAATGATGTTGCTCAATTTTCTTCAAATGCGCCAATCTATCTTGATGATATTACAAATAAGGAACAAATTGATACATTAACTTCAAGACTGACCGGAAAAGACAATGGTAAATATATTAGTTCATTAAAAACTGATATGGCTACAGCTCTTCACATTGCAATTGCTTGGACAAACAGATCAAGTAATGTTCGTTCTGCTGGAAGAATGCTTGCCGTTTTAGAACTGCATCAGGGTTTTAATGAACAACCAGGCAATTATAAAACTCCACGATTAGTTGCAGGATTAGATTATTCACCAACAAAAGCTATTGGATTACGAACGGGTTTTTCAATTGGAGGTTTCGATAAATTTGGTTGGGCATTAGGTTTGGGTTTTGATTTGGGATTGTTAGAGTTTAATATTGGCACACCAGATTTTCAAAATGTATTAAATCCAAATTCCGCAAAAAGAATTACTGTTGCATTTGATTCAAGATGGAGGTTTTAAAGTATTTGAAGAAATCTAAAAGAGACTTCTGAAAAATTCAAAAAGTCATTCCTGTGGAAACAGGAATCCAGTAAAAACTAATTAGATTCCCGCTTTCACGAGAATGACAGTCAATAAGAAATCTATTTTTCAGATGTCTCATAAAGCAAGAAAAACAAAAAGCATAAACGGCTCTATTGGAAAAAAAAATTTGAAAGGGAATTAATTGAGCGATATTAATCGTTTATTAGAAAACAACAAAGAATGGTCAAAAAAGATTAAAGAAAATGACCCGACCTTCTTCAAAAAATTATCAAAGCAACAATCACCAGAGTATTTATGGATTGGCTGTTCCGATAGCCGTGTTCCTGCAAATGAAATTGTAGGTTTATTACCAGGTGAAATTTTTGTTCATCGAAACATTGCAAATGTAATTGTTCACACAGATTTGAATGCATTATCTGTAATTCAATTTGCCGTTGATGTTTTGAATGTAAAACATATTATTGTATGTGGTCATTATAATTGCGGTGGAATAAAAGCCGCACTCGAAAAAAATGAACATGGTTTAATTGATAATTGGCTTCGTCATATAAAAGATGTGTATAGATTCAATCAGAAAGAATTTGCTTACTTAAAATCTGATGAAGAAAAACTAAATAGACTTTGTGAGCTTAATGTACATGAACAAGTTGCAAATGTTTGTAATACAACAATTGTTCAAAATGCTTGGAGAATCGGGAAAGATTTAACCGTTCATGGCTGGATTTACGGACTTCATAATGGTTTATTAAAAGATTTGAAGATAAGTGTTTCTTCAATTGATAAAGTAAATTCAATCTACCGAACAAAAACAAAATAAAATTAAAACTTCTTTCTTCCGTTGTTGTAAACAATAAATAAACTAAAAAATATAAACTTGTGTTTAATTGTAAAGGGTGGTTTATAAAAATTCTTAGCATATAAGGTTGAAACCCTATTTTAAATTTATTATAATTAAAATTGTTATGGTAAGACCACAATATAAAATAACATTAACATACTTCTTCATTTCATCTTTATGGATATACTTCTCAGATAGAATAGTTCAGCAATTTAACTTTTCCTCCGCAACAGCTACATTAATTCAAACCTTTAAAGGCTGGTTTTTTGTTTTGGTTACTTCGTTAATGCTCTTTTTTATGATTCAAAAAGCAAAAAGAGATCTAATCAAAAGGGAAAAAGAAAAATACAAACTATATGAAACTACGATGCGCGGTGTACATCATATAGTAAATAATTTCTTATTAAAGATGAATTTCTTTAAAGAAATAGTTAGCGAAAGCAAAGCTGTAAATCAAGAAGTAATAGAAAGTATTAATAAAACAATCTTTGAAACCGCTGAAGAGTTAAAAAAATTAAGCAATATAGAAAATCCATCAGATGAAAAAATTCGAAAAGCAGTTTATAAAAACACAAAAGCTGGGTACTAATCTTAATTAAAACTGTTTCATTTTAGTTTGTAATAACGATGTAAAGCAATGCCCAGAATTACAATGTAGTACTGAAAAGCCAACGCCAATAATTATTTATAATTTTATTTTGTTCACTACATTTAAGAGCAACTAATTTTTACAACGCAACTTTATAACAACACAAATGCCGCAACGTTTAAAGCAGTCGCTTTGATTTGCGGGTTAGACAAATTACAAATTATATTCTAAACCTATCTTTAATATCCAATTAACATTCTTTTTAATATAAGTATCATTCATAATTCCCCACCTTGAATACGAACTACCATATTCATTATTGATCGTATCATTTAGACTTAGTAATAAAGTTAATCTATCATCAATTTCATATCCTACATTAATAAAATATTCAAAAGATTCTCCTCGTGGTGTAGCATTGCTAAAATTTCCCACTTTTGGAGTTATACAAAGTTTTGCTAAAATGCCGGCACTTGTGAATACTTTGTTTACAATGCGAATTCTTAATGATGTGCCAAAATCTAGAAATGTATAGTATTCATCACTAAAGCTTATGCCGGGTCTATAATTAATACAAATAGTTCTGGTCAAATTAATTTTTCCAGAAAAACCTAAGCTGAATGCCATCACCAATTTTTCATAGTCATATTTTGTCAACGTTCTTGAAAGCGGATCTAATGAATGTATTATATTTTCACTTTTATGCTCACTTGCAAACATGAAATTAATGTCCAGATACATGCCATCTTTATTAAACTGAGCAAGGTGGATATCATTAAATAAAAAAAATACACAAACTATAAATAGATAACGATTCATTTCATTTGCCTAACTATTAATTATACTGCCAAAATACTGTATAGTACACATGGCAGGCTACGTACTATATTCTATCAAGAACTTTGTTTTCTGTGTTTTTCAAATAATTTTATTGTAAAATTTTGCATAGTCAACACCTTATTAAAAAATAATATAATTCTATTTTAATAGTGATTTCAGGAATGTGCCGACTGAAAGCTAAAAGAATATTTTTATATTTATTAAGATTTATACATAATAAATCAAGTAGTTTCAGTTTGTAATTTTCTTTTTGAAGTTTTACTGGATTGCGTGAAATATTTTTCTGCCCTCTAAGCAAGTAATATTTCCTTTTGTTTCTGTTTACAACTTAAATTTATTTTTCAATTTAGTCAAGAAAATTTTCAGACACGAATTAACACTAATTTTCACTAATGGATAAAGATAAATTTCATGATTAGTCTTAAAGCTTACTTTATACTTGCTAAATTATATTTGTGTTAATCTGTGGTAAAAAAAACTAACCACAGATAACACTGATTTTCACAGATCGATTTTATAATTTTTCGGGATGTGCAAGCTTGTCTGCCTGAAAGTCAGGCTTAACCACTATACTATACATTTTACACCTGTCTACCGACAGGTAGATTATAAATTATCAACTTAAGTTACTGTTGTTTTTATTCGTTAAAGCTTTTGCTATCAAGCTCGTCAAACCATATTATTCAGTTCAACGAGCTTGAATTAAATTTTCATTTTTGCTTTTTACATCTCGTCAATTATTTTATTAAATGTTTCGCTTGGCCTCATTACTGAATAAGCTTTTTTATCAATTGGCATATAATATCCGCCGATATCTGCTGGTTTTCCTTGAACTGAGTTTAATTCATTTAATATTTTTTCTTCATTTTCTTTTAATGAATTATAAATTTTTTCAAAGCGAGTTTTTAGTTCAATATCTTCATTTTGTTCTGCTAATGCTTTTGACCAATACATAGTTAAATAAAATGAGCTTCCACGATTATCAAGTTCACCAGCTTTTCGTGATGGCATTTTTCCATTTTCAAGATAACTTCCAATTGCTTTGTCTAATGTTACTGCTAACACTTTTGCTTTTTTATTTTTTGTTTTATCATAAACCATTTCTAAAGATGGTACTAAAGCGCAATATTCACCGAGCGAATCCCAACGTAAATGATTTTCTTTTAATAATTGCTCAGCATGTTTTGGAGCAGAACCGCCAGCTCCAGTTTCGAATAATCCGCCTCCTTTTAATAGCGGAATGATTGAAAGCATTCTTGCACTTGTGCCTAATTCCAAAATAGGAAATAAATCTGTTAAATAATCACGAAGTACGTTTCCAGTTACAGAAATTGTATCGAGTCCTTTGCGGCTTCTTTCGATTGTGTATTTCATTGCTTTTACCGGATTTAAAATTTTTATTTCTAATCCAGTTGTATCATGTTCTGGTAAATATTTTTTTACTTTTGAAATAATTTCTCTATCGTGTGCTCGGTTTTCATCAAGCCAAAAAATTGCTGGTGTTGATGATGCCTTTGCTCTATTTACAGCAAGTTTAACCCAATCTTTTATTGCTTCATCTTTTGCCTGGCACATTCTGAATATGTCACCATTTTCAACTTGTTGTTCCATTAATACTTTTCCTTCGGAGTTAACAACACGAACTTTTCCATTATCATTCATAATAAATGTTTTATCGTGTGAACCATATTCTTCTGCCTTTTGTGCCATTAATCCAACATTTGAAACAGCTCCCATAGTTGCCGGGTCAAATTGTCCATTAATTTTTATATCATCAATCATGGCTTGGTACATTGTTGCATAACTTCTATCTGGAATCATTGCAATACAATCCTGAAGTTCATTTTTTCTGTTCCACATTTTTCCACCATCACGAATTACAACCGGCATCGAAGCATCAACAATTACATCGTTTGGAACATGAAGATTTGTTTTTCCAATTTTTGAATCAACCATTGCAAGTTCGGGGCGTGTTTCATAAACTTTATTTATATCGTTTTCAATTTCAATTCTCTTTTCATCAGGGAGTTTTTTAATTTTTTCGAGAACATCCATCAAACCGTTGTTTACATTTGCACCAACTTCTTTTAATGTTTCGGCGTGTTTATCCAAAGCTTCTTTAAAATATACATAAACAGCATGTCCAAACATTACTGGATCAGAAACTTTCATCATTGTAGCTTTTAAGTGAAGCGAAAGTAAAATATTATCTTTCTTTGCTTCTTCAATTTGTTCTACATAAAATTTTCTCAATTCTTTAACATTCATTACTGCAGAATCAATCACTTCGCCATTTAACAATTTTAGATTTTCTTTAAGAACTTTTGCATTTCCTTTTGCATCAACAAATTCAATTTTAATAATATCGTTTTTATCAAGGGTAACAGATTTTTCCGTGCCATAGAAATCTTTTTGGTTCATGTGAGCAACACGCGTTTTTGAACCTTCTTTTGGCCAGGGCTTCATCATTTTATGAGGAAATTTTTGTGCAAATTTTTTAACTGACGCTGCAGCACGGCGATCTGAATTTCCTTCTCTTAAAACTGGATTAACAGCAGAGCCAAGAATTTTTGCATATCGTTCTTTTAATTTTTTTTCTTCCTCATTTTTTGGTTCTTCGGGATAATCGGGAACTTTGTAACCTTTTTCCTGAAGTTCCTTTATTGCTGCTTTTAATTGTGGAACAGATGCACTAATATTCGGAAGTTTAATAATATTTACATTGGGATCTTGTGTTAATTCACCGAGTTCAGCTAAATGATCTGGGACTTTTTGTTCATCGGTTAAATATTCAGGAAAGTTTGCTAAAATTCTACCAGCTAGCGAAATATCTTTTTCTACAAATTCAATTCCAGTTCCTTTTGTAAATGATTTTAGAACTGGAAGTAAAAAATAACTTGCTAATGCTGGTGCTTCATCTGTCTTCGTCCAATAAATTTTTGAATTCATTTTATACCACTATTTTTTGTTAATAAATAATTTTCTTATTGTTAAAATAAATAAATTCATTATTCTTTTTTAGTTTAGTAGTATAAAACAAAATTTGAAAAGGGAAAAAATGATTTCAAAAGAATTGCTTGATATACTTTGTTGCCCCGAAACTAAAGCTGATTTAGTTCTCGATGGAAATTTTCTTGTCTCTGTGGATAGCAAAACTCGCCGTCGTTACAGAATTGAAAACGACATTCCAATTATGTTGATTGAGGAATCCGAACAGCTTGATTATGAAACATGGAAAGAAATTATGAAACGCCATAATATTAAAATTGAAGAATGATAATCAAAACAAATAAAGATGAGTTTGAAGATTATCTTTCCGATGCATCAAATTTCAAAGGTGATGCAGAAGCTCTTTACATTCCGGAAAATGAATCTGAAATAATTGATCTTCTTAAAAAATGTAACGAAACAAAAACTAATGTTACAATTTCTGGAAATGGAACTGGTTTAACAGGTGCAAGAGTACCTTTAAACGGAATAATAATTTCAACTGAAAGACTTAATAAAATTTTAGAATTAAACATTGAAGAAAAATATTTAATCGTTCAGCCTGCTGTAATTTTAAAAGATTTACAAACTTTCGTTGAAGAACATAATTTATTTTACCCGCCCGATCCAACAGAAAGAAATTGTTTTATTGGTGCTACTGTTGCTACAAATTCTTCTGGGGCAAGAACTTTTAAATATGGTCCGACAAGAAATTTTGTTCTTGGTTTAAAAATTGTTTTACCAACAGGTGATACTTTAACTCTTGAAAGAGGAAGAGAAAAAGCTTTTAATTATGAAGCAACGTTAATTACAAGCGAAAGGAATATTTTATCTTTTAGCATTCCAAAATTTGTTATGCCTAAAACAAAAAATGCTGCTGGTTACTTTTGCAAAGAAAACATGGATTTGATTGATCTTTTTATCGGTTCTGAAGGAACACTTGGAATTATAACCGAAATAAAATTAAAACTTCTTGATTACAACAAAAATGTTTTATCGGCAATTTCATTTTTTGAAAATGAAAATGATGCGTTCAATTTTGTTGATGAAGCTAAAAAACTTTCTTTCGATATAAATTCAATTATTGATGCGCGTGGTTTAGAATTTTTTGATCATCATACATTAAACTATTTGAGAAAAGATTTTTCATCCGTTCCTGAAAATACTTGTGCTGTTTGGTTTGAACAAGAAATTAACAACAACGAGGATGAATTAGTTGAAGAATGGATGAGTTTAATTTCAAAACATAATTCTGATCTTGAAACAACTTGGCTTGCTTTTGATAAAATAGAACAAGAAAAATTCAAAGAGTTTCGTCACTCAATTGCATGGAAGGTAAATGAAATTGTTGCACAAAGAAATTTAAGAAAAATTGGAACTGATGTTGCTGTTCCCGATGAATATTTTTTTGAGTTTTACAAATGGATGAAAAATTTAGTTGAAGAAAATTCAATTGAGTATGTTGTTTATGGCCATCTCGGGAATAATCATCCACATTTAAACATGATACCAAAAAACAAAGATGAATTTGAACTTTGCAAGAAATTATATGGTGAGATTTGCAAACAAGCGGTTAAATACAATGGAACTGTTTCTGCTGAACATGGAATTGGAAAAAGCAAACGAGATTATTTGTTAATGATGTATGATGAAGGCGTTATCAAAGAAATGGCAAAATTAAAATTGGTTTTTGACCCAAATAAAATTTTGAACATTGGAAACATATTTGATGAAAAGTTTCTCAAACAATCATGAATTATAAATTTAGATATAAAAATAAATTTTCTGCTAATGCAAATCTCTCGAGAAACAACATGTTTGCTACTTTGTTGAGATTTTTGAATGTCGTATTGAACTTTTTCAATCGTCGTTCAATTCTTTCGAATTTTCAAGTCATGGTTCGACAATCCCGACAAAGTCGGGATCACCATGACATTTGGTGGATTGTTATTCTGATACAGACTTTATTAGGATTGTCGAAGGATGACGATATAGTACAAACTAAATCCTTCAATAACCATCACAAAAAAAATAAATCAATAAATTTCATTGCATTAATAAAACAACTTGGTTTAGTTATATTTTTCTCAAATTCACTTATTTTTTCACAGCTACAAAATTTAGATAATAAATTCAGACTTGCACAATCGTACGAATTTGCTGGACAATTTGATAAAGCAGAAAATATTTACCGCGAGCTTTACCAAATCCAACCATTCAACAACATTTACTTCGAAGCATTGAATAAATCATTAATCTCACAAAAAAAATATGATGAGGCAATTTCATTTATCGAAGAAAAAATTAAAACACAACCCGCTGATGTTTCTAACTATGGTTTACTCGGTACTGTTTATTTCATGAAAGATGATATAAAAAAAGCATACGAAGTTTGGGAAAATGGAATTGCTACAAATCCAAAATCTTATGTTGTTTATCGCATTATTGCAAATTATGCACTTGAAAATCGTGCTTATGAAAAAGCAATTGAATTTTTAAATCAGGGTAAAAAAATTGCAAGCGATCAATATACTTTTTCTTTAGATCTTGCGAACATTTATGCTCTTAATATGAATTTTGAAAACGCCGCAAATGAATTTTGTGAATTGCTAATAACAAACCCAGAATTTATTCAAATGATTAAATCAAGAATTGCAACATACATTTCACGACCTCAAGCCGCTGAACAAACTATCAATGCGATAAATAAATTCTTAAAATCAAAATCAAAAATTGAAATACTTGATTTACTTGCAAGCATTTATCAACAAATTGGCAATTACGAAAAAGCTTTTGAAGTTGTTGACAAGATGGAAAATGATTTTAATGGTAATGGTTCACAATATTATTTTTTTGCACTGGAAAGTTTTAAAAGTAAAAATTACAATACAGCATTAAAATCATTTGAAGCAATCTTAAACAAATATCCAAACTCGAATTATGAGGCATCTGCAAGAATTGGTTTCTCTAAAACAAAAGAAGAAATATTAAACGAAAAGAGTTTTTCAAAAGATGAGCTTTGGAAACCAATTACTTTGCAACAAATAAAATTTGAACAGGAATACAAACAATTAATTATTTCATATCAAAAATTTATTGATGAATTTAAAAATAATTCTAACTCAGCCGAAGCATATTTTAGAATAGCAGAAATTTATAAAAACCGATTACTCGATTTTGAAAAAGCTGACAGTGTTTACCATTTAATTGAACTTCAGTTTCCATACACAAATTATTCTGTTTTATCTTTAATCAACCGTGCAAAAATTTATATTCAACAAAACAAATTGGATACCGCCGAAACTTTACTATTCAAAGTTTTTCAAAATTCGAAAAGTGAACCACAAAATATTTCTGAAGCTAATTTCTTGTTGGGAAAAATAAATTTTTGGCTGGGAAAATTTTCTGAAGCAGTAAGTTATTTTCAAAGAACCTCAAAAAATTTAGAAGATGACTTTGCAAACGATGCATTGGAAAATTTATTCATAATAAATTCAACTAAAAAAGATTCTGTTAATCTTGCTAAATATGCTTTCGCAGAATTACTACTTCAACAAAGAAAAGAAGAAAAAGCAATCATTGAATTCAAAACTTTAAGTGAAAACGATAACTTGTTTTTAATAAACCAGTTTGCAAAATATAAACTTGCTGAAATTTTAGTTTTTTTTAATAAATTTTTTGAAGCAGAGGAATTACTTGAAAATCTATCAAAAAATCAGGAAAATCCTCTTTTTAGCGAAAAATCGATGTTTTTGCTTGCTCAAACTCAAAAGTATGGTGAAAAAAATTTTGTAAAAGCTAAAAAAACTTATGCTCAACTACTTGAATTTTATCCAAACTCACTCTATTTTGACCGTGTAAGAGAAGAATTAAATGCAATTTCTAATTAATACAGGAAAAAATGAAAGAAACTAGAGAACCTCGAAGCGTTAAATGTTCATTCTGCGGTAGAGATGGAAGTGAAGTTTCATCAATGGTTGCAGGCCCAGACGTTTACATTTGTGACATTTGTATAAAAACAAGTGTTGAGATTTTAAAAAACAATATTTCTCAATACCCTAAAAAAGAGCTCACAACTCCAACTTTAACTCCAGATATGCTAAAAGCAAATCTTGATGATTATGTAATAGATCAAGACCTTGCAAAAAAAATTCTTGCTGTTGCTGTTTATAATCATTACAAAAGAATAAATGCAACAAACTCACTTTTTGAAGTTGATGATGTTGAAATTGAAAAGAGTAACATTCTTTTAATTGGACCAACTGGAGTTGGAAAAACATTATTAGCTCAAACTTTAGCAAGAATTTTAGATGTTCCTTTTGCAATTGCAGATGCAACAACTTTAACCGAAGCTGGTTATGTCGGTGATGATGTTGAAACAGTTTTGGTTCGATTACTTCAAGCGGCAGATTACAATTTAGATAAAGCCCAAAAAGGAATTGTTTACATTGATGAAATTGACAAAATAGCACGCAAAAGTGAAAGCGTTTCAATTACCCGCGATGTTTCAGGCGAAGGTGTTCAACAAGCACTTTTAAAAATTCTCGAAGGAACAATTGCAGGCGTTCCACCTCGCGGCGGAAGAAAACATCCTGAACAAAGTTTAATTAATGTTAACACAAAAAATATTTTGTTCATTTGCGGCGGTGCTTTTGATGGAATTGAAAATATAATTGCAAGTCGTATTAACAGAAATCCAATTGGGTTTGATACAAATGTAAAATCATCTACCGAAGTTGAAAGAGATAATTTAATACAAAAAGTTCAGCCTGAAGATTTAGTAAAATATGGTTTAATTCCAGAACTTGTTGGACGATTGCCAATCATAGCTCCACTTTCATCACTTAATGCAAAAGCAATGAAAAATATTTTGACTGAACCTAAAAATGCTTTAGTAAAACAATATAAAAAACTTTTCTCACTTGAAGGTGTTGAACTTGAATTTGATGATAAAGCACTTGATGAAATAGTTAAAAAAGCATTGGAAAGAAAAACTGGTGCACGTGCTTTGCGTTCAATTGTCGAAGGTATTTTGCTCGATATAATGTATGAACTTCCAACAAAAGAAAACATTGATAAATGTTTAATTACTAAAGATGTTGTTTCAAAAAATGAAAAACCTCTTTACATCGAAAGCGATAGAAAAATTGCATAATGATTTTTACATTTATTCAAAGCTCGAATTCTTATTGAGTTCGAGCTTTTTTTATTTTTGCACAAATAAATTTTCAAATAATGAATAAACTTTTTAATTGGTTAGAGACTTCTGAAAAATTAATAAGATGTCATCTTGATCCCGACTTTGTCGGGATTGTCGAAAGATGGAAAATCCTGATTATTTCAAACTTCGACAGGCTCAGTTTGACAATCTCATTTGATTTCAACCAATTTTTCAGAAGTCTCTGGTTGTTGATTTTATTTTCCACGATAAGTTTTGCACAATCCAAAATTTTAATTTACATGGATTTGCAGCAGACAGATCATCTGAAAGCTTATGGAATTACTTTCAATGCATTAAAAAATGGTGCAACTGCAGATTGGCTTTTAAATTATCGTGGTGGTTCTTTTTTAATTGATTACAGTAATGAACTTGCATTAAAATGTAGAATGAAAGGTGTTGCATTTCAAACAATTTCAAATGAAGAGGCGGCTTCAATTTATGCAACTGTTCAAAGTGAAGAAAATAATATGGATGTTGTTCGTTTAGAAAAAGCACCAAACATTGCTGTTTATGTCCCACCCAACTTTAAACCTTGGGATGATGCTGTAACTTTAGCTTTAGATTACGCCGAAGTTAAATATGATAAAATTTGGGTCGAAGAAATTTTACGCGGCGATTTATCTAAATATGATTGGCTTCATTTGCATCATGAAGATTTTACTGGTCAATATGGAAAATTTTATGCTTCTTTTAGCGAATCACAATGGTATGTTGAGCAACAATCTGTTTACGAAAATGAAGCGAAAAAATTAGGATTCAAAAAAGTAAGTCAAATGGAAAAGGCTGTTGTTCTTGCAATCAAACAATATGTTGCCAATGGTGGATTCCTTTTTGCAATGTGTTCAGCAACAGATTCTTACGATATTGCATTAGCTGCTCAAAACACAGATATAGTAGATAGAATGTATGATGGCGATCCCCCCGATCCTGATGCACAAAACAAATTAGATTTTAACCAAACTCTCGCTTTCGAAAATTTTAAACTGGAAATGAATCCATTAGTTTATGAATACAGCGATATTGATGTTCAACCTTTTGAAGTTGGTCCACAACAAAATGATTATTTCACTCTTTTTGATTTCTCTGCAAAATATGATCCCGTTCCAACAATGTTAACCCAAAACCATGTTAATGTTATTCCGGGATTTATGGGACAAACAACTATGTTTCATAAAAAATTTATTAAACCATCTGTTTATATTTTGGGTGAACGAGCTGGAACTGATCAAGTAAAATACATTCATGGAAATTTTGGAAGAGGAACTTTTACTTTTTATGGCGGACACGATCCGGAAGATTATCAGCATGCTGTTGGTGATCCTCCAACAGATTTAAATTTATTCAAAAATTCACCCGGTTACAGATTAATATTAAATAACATTTTATTTCCAGCGGCAAAAAAGAAAGAACAAAAAACTTGAGGTATCAATGAAATTTTTAAAATTCAAAAATCATAATGAAGAAGTACAAATTGGCAAAATAGTTTGTGTCGGAAGAAATTATGCCGCACATGCAAAAGAAATGGGAAACGATATTCCAGATGAATTTCCAATTGTATTCTTAAAGCCAGCTTCAACTGTTATTTATTCTGGTGAAAAAGTTGTTCATCCAAATTATTCAAATAATCTTCAGCATGAAGTTGAATTAGTTCTATACATTGGTGAAGATGTTAAAAATGCAAACGATGAAGAAGCAGAAAAAGCAATTCATGGTTATACAGTTGGACTTGATATGACTTTACGCGATCTTCAATTTGAATTCAAGAAAAAAGGGGATCCGTGGACTTTTGCAAAATGTTTTGATACAGCAACAGTTCTATCGGAAATTATTATGAAAAAAGATTATCAACTTAAAGGGAATGAAAAAATTCTTTTAAGGGTTAATGATGAAACAAAACAAAACTCATCGCTTGATAATATGATTTTTTCACCTGTTGAAATTGTAAAATTCATTTCAACAAGATTAAAACTTGAGAAAGGTGATTTAATTTTTACCGGAACACCGGAAGGAGTCAGCCGCGTTATTGCCGGTGATAAACTTTATGCAGAAATTGAAAACGTAGCCTCGCTTGAAACGAGTATAACAAAGTAAAAGTAAAAATTTAAAATCTTCTGCTTTGATTGTATTTAATATTTCTATTGAATCTATCAGAATAATGATATAATTTTGACATAATTAAAAAAAGGAACAAAGATGCCAATTATTAAGCCAATATCTGATTTGAGAAACAAGTCAAACGAAATATCAGAACTTGCCAACAATTCTAACGAGCCAATATTCATAACAAAGAATGGTGAGGGCGATTTAGTTGTTATGTCAATGGCTCATTATTCTAAGCTACAATTAAAACTTGACTTACTGAGCAAACTATCTATCGCACAGAATCAGAAAGCCGACGGTGACAAAGGACGAACACTGAAACAAGTTATGAATGATATTCGGAATTCGATTAATGCCAACAGATAAATATCAAATTCGTCTTCTCAGAATTGCCGAAGAAGACTTCCACGAAATCATATCCTTTATTGCAGACGATAATCCTAATGCTGCAAATTCTATCGCTGACAAAATTGAAAAGAAAATTGAACTTCTATCTGAGAATCCTAAACTTGGCAGAATACCAAGAGATGAGGATATTAGAAATCTTGGATATAGATATATAATTGTTCAAAGTTACATCGTGTTTTATACTGTTGAAGAAAGAACAATTATCATTCATAGAATTCTACACGGCGCAAGAAATTATAAAACACTTCTCTAGCAGTAAGCAA
>JARGDL010000049.1 GCA_029210465.1 Stygiobacter electus | reverse complement strand
AAGATGCGGGGCTGCAAAATGTCGTTCAGAAAATGTTAAAAGGCGAGGCTGTAAACTGACCGAGAACTCATCTGCAGTTACTATTAATATAGTAATCTGTTTGGGACTACGTGAGCCCGTGTGAGCAGGGTGGAAAAAACAGTCCTCGCCACAAAAAATAGTAATTCAATTAGTAATGTTCTTTGTTTATTGATATCTAAGCAACAAGAGCAAATTGATATTCTTCTTGTTGAATCCAAACGTGTCTTATTCTTGATAAAAGTTTTTTGGCAATTTTAATAATAGCTTTTTGTTTTGACATCTGTTTAATTAATTGAGCGTAAACAAGAGTAATAGCCGGATCTTTTCTGATTGCAGTCCATGCAGCTTCTATAATAAGTGGGCGTAAAAATTTATTATGTCGGAAAGATATTCCTCGTGAGTATTCTGTATTGCCGGAAGAATAAAGTGAAGGAACGAGTCCAACAAAAGAAGCAAGGTGATCAAAACTCTTAAATCGTTGGATGTCAATAATTTCTGTATAAAGACTCATGGCAGTAATGAAAGCAATGCCAGGAACAGAAACGAGAGAATTAATGATTGGTTCGATGGATTTGTTTTTAGCTTCTTCTCTAAGCTGATGAAGAACCATTTTAAGATTATCTCTGCATTGTTGAAGTTGTAGTAGATGATTGTTGAGAGTAAGCTGTCCTGCATTACATGAAAGTTTAACGGAGTGAAGCCAGTTAATAAAATAACCGGACCAACGAGAATTATTGAGATGTTCTTTAGGAATAACAATGCCATAATTATATAAAAGCATTTTAATTCTATTCTTGATTCTTGTTTGTGTTTGCACAAGCTTAAAACGAACGCGCATAAGAGAACGAAGTTGTTCTGCATAAACATCCGGGATGTAGATAGGTCTAAGAGAATTGTTTTCAAGTTCACGGGCGAGTTTACGGGAATCAGTTGGATCAGTTTTAACAACTTTCTCTTTATTGGAAGAAGGAATATCGGCTGGATTAACAACCATGCAATTAATACCAAGTTCTTTGAATTTTCTTTGAGGCCAAAAGCCAGAGAATCCAGCTTCATAAACAATATTGAATGAGCCATCGGGATAATGCTTAGTAAGATAGCTGAATAATTCAATTGGAGATGGGTTCATAGAAAATGTTTTTAATTCTACACCAGAGTTGCGAATAGAAACTTTCCAACTCTTAAGGTGAGTATCAATACCAATAAAGAAAGTGTTGTTCTTAAATGATAGATTGTTCATGACAAGTCTCCTATGATGTTAGTTCCAAAACAAATCAATCGTTGAGACTTTTCAAACATAACATCTGACCG
>JARGDL010000048.1 GCA_029210465.1 Stygiobacter electus | reverse complement strand
GGTGTATATTCAAACCTAGTTGAAATTGAGTTATGAAAAAAAGAAGAGACTCCAAATAATTAATAATTTTGTAGTGTCAAAAAAAACAAAAAACAATTAAAAGGAGTCTCTAAGATGAAAAATAGCAAAATCAGCAAAGAAAATCTTGAATGGTATTTAAGTCAACCAACAGAATTGCAGTTGGGATTATTTGAAAATTTCGTAGAGATGGCAAAGTTGCACTACAATCAGATGATGGAAAAAGAATCAGTTGACAAAGCTGGAGAGAAATATGAACGAGGGAAGCGATATAATCGGTGGGGTAGCAATCCGGGAAGTATAAGGATCGGAGAGGAGAAAGTGCCAGTAGATGTACCTCGGTATTACGATAAAGAAGAGATGAGAACAGAAGAATCAGAGACATATAAAAATCTTCATGAAATACCGATGCCAAGCGAAGTTATAATGAAAAAAATAATCAAGGGACTAAGCCAGAGAGATTATGAAGAGGTAACGAAAAGTATATTTGAAAGTTTTGGAATGAGCCAGTCAACGATAAGTCGAACATTTATCGAAGAGAGTAAAAAATTACTGGAAGAGTTTGAGAAAAGGGATCTTGGGATATATGATTTTGCAGCGTTGATTATTGATGGCAAGTATTTAAGTCACGATAACATAGTAATAGCACTTGGAGTAACAATGACGGGTGTAAAAGTGCCGTTGGGTTTCATTCAGACGACGACAGAAAACAGTCAAGCAGTAAAAGGGTTATTGAAAAATCTAATTGAACGAAACTTTCACTTTGAAGAAGGATTACTAACAATAATCGATGGTTCAAAAGGATTACGTAAAGCAGTAGAAGAAACGTTTGGGAATTTGACACTCATACAACGGTGCCAATGGCATAAAAGAGAAAATGTAGTCAGTTATTTGCGCCAGGAAGAGAAAGAAGTTTATAGAGGCAAATTACAAAGAGCATATAGCGAACCCGATTATGATACAGCAAAGGGAAGACTATTTGAAATCAGAGATGAGTTAAGAAAGATTAACCGAACAGCTTCAAACTCACTTGAAGAAGGGCTAGAAGAAACACTTACAATGCACCGCCTTGGTTTAATTGAAACACTCGGAGCGTCATTTACCACAACTAATCTGATTGAGAACTTAAACTCACAGCTAACAAAATATATCAGAAAAGTAAAACGATGGACAAACTCAGAGATGAAATCAAGATGGGTTGCTGTAGCTCTTTTAGAAATCGAAAAGAAAATGAGAAGAGTAAACCGTTTTGATAAATTAAATTTACTCAGAGTCGCATTAAAATCCGAGTTAAGACTGAATCAACAAAATGTAGCTTGATAAATATGGAGTCTCTAATTTTCAACTAAGTTTGACTTTTTACC
>JARGDL010000047.1 GCA_029210465.1 Stygiobacter electus | reverse complement strand
GTTATGTTAAATGTCAATAGAAGAATAAACTGACATCCTTTCTTTTCAGGATATTTTTTGTTTTAATCATCCATTTGAATAAAAACCTTTTTTATTATTTAATGATGTTCTTTCAAAAAAATAAATCAACCTGTTATAAACGATCTCCTGACTTCTGCCACTTTTATGAAGGTGAGTAAAAATCCCTTAAAACAGAATAAAAAGAGAATAAATTTTGTAATTTCATACTAAAGGGAAAAATTTGGTAAGAAAAATTGCTTTCCATAAGAAAAACTAAAACAGCTTCCGGCTCTACTTCTGTACAAATAGTTTATTTCAAAAATCGAAAAGTTGTAGTGGTAAAACATATTGGAAGTGGCAGTAGTAATCAAGAAGTAGAATTACTAATCAGGAAAGCTAAATCCTGGATAGAAGAAAAATCATTTCAAACCGAGTTGTTTCCGGAAGAATTAAAAGAAGAAGGGACAATAAAAAATTATCAATTTAAAGACTTGACTCATCATTTTGCTTACAAAATACTTGAAAGAACAGCTCTTCAGTGAGGATTAGACTTAAAACCGTTTTCTATTTGATTTTGCAATTATGAGATTAATTGAAGCTACATCGAAGTTAAGAACAGAGCGCGGAGAGCTTATCATTGAGTTCAGTAAAAAAAGATACGCCAAGGATAAATATGAAATGGAAAAACAAATACTGAAAGCAAAACTTCTGGTAGAAGGTAAGCTTGCAGCCAAAAGAACAAAATTTATAAAACATAAAAACAAAGAGAAGCAATATGTTATTAACGAGGTTCTTATCGAGAAAGCAAAATTATTACTTAGAATGAGGGGATACTATACAAACATCGACTCAACAATTTTATCGAATAAAGATATCATTACCCGGTATCACGATTTATGGCACGTAGAACAAGCTTTTCGGATTGCAAAAAGTGATTTAGCAAGTCGTCCGGTGTTTCATTACAAAAACCAGGCAGTAAGGGCACACATACTTATTTGTTTTACAGCTTTAATGTTCTCAAAATTTTTAGAGATAAAAACTAAATTACCGATAAGGCAGATAATTGATGGTATTTGGAATGTTACAGATGCAAAATTATTTAATAAAGTTACAAGTACAACTATTTCTCTTCAATCGGAAATAACCAGTAAATCAAAAAATATTATTGACTTGTTAGATAAATCTTTGTCATACTAATTGGCAGAAGTCAGGAGAAGGATGAAGATCAAACTTGTTCTTTAATAAATGGAATATTTCAAATTCGTTAGCACCAAGTCTTCGACGAATTTCAATTATTATTCGTTCTTCTTTTTTGGTAAGAAGTTTATACTTACCAGGTTTTGGACCTCTTTTATGGGGAAGAAGGGCAGATTGATCTTTACCGGATTTAATCCATCGCTCATAATATTTTCTAATATCCTTACGAC
>JARGDL010000046.1 GCA_029210465.1 Stygiobacter electus | reverse complement strand
TGTTTTTTCCAGCTTAAAACTGACCAAATATTCCGTCGAAAATTGACCACCTAAAAACATTAAAAATTAAGTTTACCTTATAGATTAAATTATAATCGATAAGGAGGAAAAAAAAGGTGATCAGAATGGAAGATTGGGTAACAATCAAAAACCTGAAGGCCAAAGATGCCTCAATAAGTAACCGGCAAATAGCACGACAGTTAGGTATAAGCCATAATACTGTTAAAGCTGCTCTGGAAAGAACATTAGCCCCGGAGTATAAGGGAAAAAGACAATCAGCACTAGAACCATTCAAAGAAATTATCTTTGAGATGGCAAATATAAAGAAGTTCAGGGGTTCAAGAATACTCAATGAAGTCAGATCAAAAGGTTATCAGGGAAGTAATACTGCCTTCTATGACTTTCTACAGAATATAAAGCTCACCAAAGAAAAACACTTCACACCGTATGAAACAGCTCCCGGAGAGCAGTCACAGTTTGACTGGAGCCCATATACAGTATTTATTGGGGGTAAGGTTACCAACATCTATGTTTATTCATATATAAATTCTTTCAGCCGTTACCAAATTCTTGAAGTATCATTAAGTCAGAACCAGGCAGCAATATTAGAAGCTCTGGAACAGAGCATAATAGAATCAGATGGACCCTGTTTAAGATTACAGACTGATAATGCTAAATCCTTTGTTATAAATGCCTCAAAAAATAACTTTCAATGGAACCCCCGATACCTAAACTTCTGTGGACATTATGGATTTACTCCCACTCGTTCACTGCCCGGTCATCCTTGGAGCAAAGGAAAGGTTGAAAAACCATTTTCTTTTATTGAAGCTCATTTCATTGCCGGCAGTTCATTTGAGGATTTTCAGGATTTGCACAATAAACTAAAAGTCTTTCAACAGGAGATTAATAAAAGGATACATTCAACAACAAAGACAGCTCCGGTTGAATTGTTTGAGAAAGAAAGGCTAACCTTATTGCCATTGCCTGAGAACAGGTATGTAGGAATAAAAGAAGAAACCAGAAAAGTATCATATGATTGTCTTATCGCTTATGGTGCTTCAAGATACTCAGTACCCTGGATGTTTGCCGGTAAACTTGTGTGGATAAAAATATCAAAGGGTTATTACCTGCAAGTATACTCACAGTCAAACAAGCTAATAGCTTCTCACAGACTGTCACTTACAAAGGGCAGTGTTAATATTGTTCAGGAACACTATGGAAGCAGCAGAGCCCTTCAGGAGGGGCTCGAAACACTGAAGCAGAAGTTTTTAGAACTCTTTCCGGAAGAAGAGCTGTTTTTTGAAAAACTTAAAGCTCAGAAAAGAATGCACGCGGCTAAAGAGCTTCAGCATATTCTATCCTTATCTACATTATACATCAGGGATGATTTTACTGAAGCATTAAAAAAAGCCTTTGAGTACAACATATTTAATCATTCATTTATCTCAGGATATCTTGAGAAGAACCATAAGCAATCATTTAGGATAGAACCTATTGGCATTACCTTTGGCACAGGAGAACTGCCGAAAGTTAAT
>JARGDL010000045.1 GCA_029210465.1 Stygiobacter electus | reverse complement strand
CTTTTTAACATAAAAGATGTCTCAAGTAAACAAAAGAAGAATGATTAAAAGTAATATGATTTTATATTTTTATCTGCATTTATGCTTTTAAGTAAATTTATCATAAAGACCTGGAAGGAATACTTTTAGTGAATTTCATTAAGAATGCAATAAAAAATACTTCACAAGAATTTGGCTGATCTTCATACTTCATTTTTCATTTATTATATTTGCACCTAATTTTAAGTAAAAAAATAAAGAGGTGTATCATCGCAAAGCAACAAAATGAAACGGTAGAAAAAATAGTTTCTCTTGCTAAACGCAGGGGATTTGTATTTCAATCATCAGAAATTTATGGCGGACTAAATGGATGTTGGGATTATGGTCCATTAGGAGTTGAACTTCTTAAAAACATAAAAGAAGAATGGTGGAAAGCAATGACATATCGTGAAGATATTGAAGGACTTGATGCCGCCATTTTAATGCATCCACGTGTTTGGGAAGCAAGTGGTCACGTCGAAAATTTTACTGATCCAATGATAGATTGCAAACAATGCAAAGCTCGTTTTCGTGTTGATACTCTTTCTGAATTAATTTCAGATAAAAATAAAGAGAAAGCATTAAAAGAATTTGATCCTAATATTTTATCTTTAGAAGGTTCTATATCAGAAAAATTTGAAAAAATTTTGGATGATCAAAATAATGCTTCAAAACTATTGGAATTTGTTAGTTGTCCTCAATGTGGAAATAAAAACACATTCACTCAACCACGTAAATTTAATTTAATGTTCAAAACATTTTTAGGACCTGTTGACGATGCTGCAAATGTAATTTATCTTCGTCCAGAAACTGCACAAGGTATTTTTGTAAATTTCTTAAATGTTCAAAATTCAAGCAGACAAAAATTACCTTTTGGTATTGCTCAAATTGGCAAGGCATTTCGAAATGAAATAAACACAAAAAATTTTCTTTTTAGAACAAGAGAATTTGAACAAATGGAAATGCAATATTTCTGTAAACCAGGTACAGACACAAAACATTATGAAGAATGGAAAGAAAGAAGAATTGAATGGTTCAAGTCATTAGGAATGACGCCAACAAAATTACGTTTTCATGATCATCCAAAAGATAAACTTGCTCACTATGCAAAAAACGCAACTGATATTGAATATGAATTTCCATTTGGCTGGGGAGAAATTGAAGGTATCCACAACAGAACAGATTTTGATTTGAGCCGTCATCAGGAATATTCAGGAAAATCACAACAATATTTTGATGATGAAACAAAAGAAAAATTTATTCCTTACATAATTGAAACATCTGCCGGCGCAAGTCGTTCATTCATGGCTTTTTTAATTGATGCTTATTATGAGGAAGAAGTTAAAGGGGAAATGAGAAGTGTTCTTCGTTTCCATCCTAAACTTGCACCAATAAAAGCAGCAATTCTTCCTTTGGTTAATAAAGATGGGATGCCAGAAATTGCTCGTAAAATTGAAGCAGATCTTCGTCCTTTCTTGAGAATATTTTATGATGATAAAGGTGCTATAGGTCGCCGTTACAGAAGAATGGATGAAGTCGGAACTCCTTTCTGTATAACTGTTGATACTCAAACCTTGCAAGATCAAACAGTAACAGCGCGTGAGCGTGATTCAATGGAACAAATACGCATTTCAATTGATAAGTTGTTAAACTATTTATTGGAAAAATTGAGATAATCA
>JARGDL010000044.1 GCA_029210465.1 Stygiobacter electus | reverse complement strand
TTTTACACCTTTCTGCCGACAGGTAAATTATAAATTAAAATATACTTTGCAGAGAGGAAGCAAATCTGTGTTATCTGTGGTTAACTTTTTTACCACAGATTAACACAAATAAAATTTAGAATTAATAATGCATAATTAGTTTAGGTGTATAATGTAAAACTTAGTGTTCTCCTGTGGCTTATTGGTTGATAAAATTATGGAAGAAAAATCATTAAAAAAATAACTGCTGTTGAAAAAAAAATATTGACAATAAAAAAAAAAAAACGTTATTTTATAAGTAGAAATAAACCACAATAATTAAAACACAGGGGGGGTGATGAAATCCTTCGTAAAATTAACAGTAATCCTTTCAATAGTAACAATAATAAATTCCTGCAATCATTCAACTGAACCTGAACCACAACCCGGTAGAAGAGATTATACATGGACGGTGGATACTATTAATCCCGGAAAAGAATCATTGTATATGCTCAGGATATGGGGAGCTGAAGCAACCGATGTTTGGGCTGTTGGATCAAGTAGTTGGTCAGCTACAAGTATTTGGCATTACAATGGAATTAAGTGGAGCTGTGATTCAATTCCAAGAAGGATAAATCCATCAGCATTATTCGGTATTTCAAAAAATGATGTATGGCTTGGAAATACAAACAGCACAATTTGGAGATATTATGGTCAATGGGAATTATATGGAAAATATAAAGTAAATAATTTTGATAATATTGTAATCGAAGATTTTGATGGTACTTCACCCAATAATATTTATGGTGTTGGATTTTCCGATGTTTATAATACTAACAATTACAAAGCAGTAATAATGCATTTCAACGGGTACAAATGGGATTTTATAAATATACCCGATACAAAAGTTAGTTTTGTATTTATGAAAATCGATCCTAAAAGTAGTGCATTAATAATTAGCGGAATGATATATGACCCATCTGGATTTGTTCCAAAAGCTTATTGCTGGGACGGAAAAAATTTAATTGATTTACCACTTAATAGTACTGGCGATACATTTGTTACAAGACTTGGGGATGAAATATTTGTCTCTGCAGGTTCAAAGGTTTACAAATATTCCAACAAAAGACTTTCACTATGGAAAGATAACACTAATACCTCCATAGGAGGAAGATTATGGTGCGGAAGAAGCAGAAACGATTTTTTTATTAGAGATGTAAACGGAATAAGTCACTATAACGGTACAGATTATTCATTGTTGTATAAAACTAATCTTTATGTAGGATTGGGCACCATTTTTGAAAATGATGTTTTCTTCATCGCCTATGACCATACCACAGGCAAAAATTATGTAATACACGGACAACTAAAGTAGGAGGAAAGAGTAATTAAAAATGAGAGGGTGATTGCGGCACCCTCTCTAAAATGCAAATAAAAATTTTAGGCTACTCACCTAATCCACTGTATTGTATCGGTGTTTTTTATTTGCACCGCAAAAATAAATAAATAATTAAAAACTAAAAATTAATTTTGGGAGTACTTATGAAAAAGTTCATATTATTTTTAATTGTAGTTGCAAAATTTTCAATTAATTTAAATGCACAATATGTTGGTTTTGAACCCAATGAAGGGCAAGTATTTGTTTGTCCAGGTACAGATCCTCTGAAAACTGTTTATATATATTGGAGCTGCCAAGAAACTAAATATCCTCCAGATTATTCAGTGGCTTCATATGTTGAATTAACTGCTGAGGGTAAGACATACAAAAGTAATTGGCACAACACTGATGTTGGAGATAATATTCCGATTACAATGATGCTATCATCTGGTATTCATACATGGACATTAAAACTATATGAGTTGTTTTTAGGATATGAAAACTTTCAACTTACTGCTCAAGCCACACATACATTTTTTGTTAAATATAAAATAAATATAGCAAACAATTTTAATGGTGGAATAATAAATGTTGATGGTTCAACAGTACCAAGCGGTTCTCATGTTTTAAAACTTGTAGGTGAGAACATTTCGGTGGGAGCTATTGATCAAAATGACGGTGCAGGCTATGATAGAATATGGAATGCTAGCGGGACAAACAATAGTTATTGGCAAATAAATAATACTCATATATCTGGGGCAACATCACGTAATTATTCATATACAGTTGCAAGCAACGATAATGGAGCAACTTTAGTAGCTGACTTGAAAAGAATTTGTAACATAACCTTCCAAAATAACTTTATAGGAGTAGGCAATGGTGGAGTAATAACAGTAAATGGAAGTCAATACAATTCACCTACATCATCATTTCAAGTAGTTGAACAAAATCCAATT
>JARGDL010000043.1 GCA_029210465.1 Stygiobacter electus | reverse complement strand
ATTATTGTTTTCCATATATTGTTCATATGTATCATAACCACCACCAAAATATGGATCATGTTGATCATTATGAGAGTGAGCTGGGACACTAACATCAGCTAAAAGATGACACACTCTTCCTAGTATTTCCCAAGTAATTTTCTCTCTAAGTTCTTGTGAAAAGTATGTTGTATAAGGTGAACTGCAATAATCATAATACCCAGCTACATTTCTAACCGCTAATATTTGGACATAACCAGTTTTATAGAAATCAATTATATCATTAAATCTAAACTTAAGACCGACAATTACCCCAGGCGCGCCACAACTCAAATAATACGGGTTTGGCTTTGACTCAGTGTAACTCCATATTATTGGACCACCGTAAATCAATTTCAATGCCTTTTGATAAGCATTTTCAAAACACGTATTATCCGGCTGTGTACAAAAATGTGAACCATCTCCTCTATCCGGGTCCCAAAAATGTGTAGCCGTAACATATTGTTAAAATATTCCTTCGTAACCGTAAATTATATCTTCAATATCTTCTCTTGCTGCTCCGATTACAAGTAAGTTTCCTGGCTCAAATATGCCGGTACCGATTTCATTGCTACCTAAATGTTGCTTAAGTATGGGTATATCAGCACCATAAAAACTTTTTACTAATTCATATGCTTGTCTTACTACATATTGATGTGTGTTTCTTTCGTATGCACTAATTACATTGAAATAAAGTAAAAGAGCCATAATCAATATTATCTTTTTCATAATATTTTTCCTTATAGAATTATTTCTATTCCTAGTGATAAAATTAATGGATTAAAACCTACGCCGGACCCACCTGGGTCTAGGGTTGCAGCATCTTGATATGAAAGACCGATGTAAGTATTTAACTGATTATAAATTGTATAAGAAAAATTGGATTCTAACCTAAATCCAACGGTAGTATATCCCATCGAATTAGATATTTCTGGCCCGGAAGCTATACTAAAAGAGCTACGATTAAAACACCATAGTAATCCAATTAACAAATTACCTCCAGTAAGATTTATACTTTCTGTTTTTTGATCGTTCTTACTTTTTGCACTCCAAAAAGCATAACCACTTTTTAGAAATAATACTTTACTTATTGGAATTCTGAATCCAGCTCCTAAAGCTATACCTTCTTTAGTACCGGGATATTTTCGAGATTCGGAAAGTTTTACACCAGTATAAATATAAATTGCATGTGTGTTATTATTTAAATTTGTTCTTGTTGTATCAATTATTAATGAATCAGTTTTTAATATAACCTCATTTAAGGTTTTATTATTATTCTGTTGAGCAATGATTACCAAAAATGGGAATAGAATTATTTTTAGAATTATTATTAATTTCATTTTTACTCCATAATTTTTCTTATTTCACAAATAATTAAAACTAATTAAAACTAAGTAAAACCAGAAGTAAAATGGTATTGCTCATCATAAAATATTGTTTTTCTTTTTACCGCCATACTACACCTTATGTAAGTATAACGACGTGGTTTTTAAGCCGCCGCCTATAACAGCAATGCAGCTTTGAAAAACGAACGCCGATAATTATTTATAATTTCATTTTGCTTACTACATTTAAAGAGCAACCAACTTTTACAACGTTACTTTATAACCACACAAATGCTGCATAGTTTAAAGCGGTCGGCTTGGAAAAGCGGGTTATACTTACGTCTTTTTAACGAAAGGCAGAACAATAAATATATTCTGCCTTCATAGAACATCGAATTATTTGATGATCAGCATCTTCTTTGTTATAGTCTTGTTATCTGTTCTTAAATGATAAATATAAGTTCCACTCGGAAGATTACTTGCATTGAATTCAAATGTATATCTCCCAGCTGAAAATACCTGGTTAGCCAGCACTGCAATTTCTCTACCAAGTATATCATAAATCTTCAAAGTAACATGACTACTATTAGGAATTGAAAAACTAATCTTTGTTGTTGGATTAAACGGATTAGGATAATTATCTAACGATTCCGTATAGTTTTCTTTTTCTAGCATTTCAACTTTAGAAGAATCAGAAATATTTTGTTTTGCCAAAATTGAACTACTTCCATCAACATTTTTTGTAACAGTGTAAGTAGAGTTACCTGCATCAGTAACAACACATTTAACTTGAAAAGCTCTCCCGTCTGAAGTTCTACTTGCAGTATTAGTTGTACTGCCCATACTAAACCAGTAACCACATGGAACGTTATCGGGAGTAATAATAATTTCTTTCCCGTCATTTGTCGCAGCACCAAGAATTTCATCACAATAAACAAAGTAAGACCAGCTATAAGAATATGGTGGTATCCCGCCTGAAGCCGTTACTGTCCATGTTCCGCTTTGACCGTTGCTTAGATATGTAGGGCCCGACATTGTTGCAGTAAGAGGCTGTTTACCTAATACTGTTACCTGTATATTTGCTTCATCTGGAGAGGCAGGGTACCAATACAAGCTTGAGCCGCCTATAGGCATCATTCGGTAGACATATGTTTCAAATGTCACATCA
>JARGDL010000042.1 GCA_029210465.1 Stygiobacter electus | reverse complement strand
CGATAGACAGGTCTACCTGTCGGGCTTGCCCGACTCGTAAGCCTTCATATGTGGCGGGCTTGCTCAACCCAATATCCATTAGTGAAAATTAGTGTTAATTCGTGTCTAAAAATTTTTCTTGACTAATTTGAAAAAAAAATTTAAGTTGTAAATAGAAACAAAAGGAAATATTTCTTGCAAAGAGGGCAGAAAAATATTTCATCAACTGCCGGAACTCCTCAAACGGAAAATCAAAAACCAAAACTACTTGATTTGGTAACAACCGAACTAAGAATTAAAATTTTATTAGACACAAAAACAAACGGGTTGATATTATGCAAACCCTATTTTTAAATATTGCGTTTATGAAACAAAAATTAAATTACCGGAATGATATCCTGCAACACCGTGCGGGATATCGTTCTCAAATAAATATTTCGGTGCAGGATAAGTAATAGTTAGGTGCGTGGAGTAACGAACTCAATGAGACGAAGAATTCAGCTTACAGCAAATGCCGCAATCGGAGTAATCATAATCAGTCTGTCGGTATTCGGGCTGCTCCAATCAAAGAATATGTCGGACAGTCAGAGCGCGTTCTTGTTTCTTGGATTCGGAATGTTGTTCTGCCTCGTTTCGTATGGGCTTTGGATGCGAAGCCGACTGCTTATTATACTAAGCTCCGTTCCAATCATTGTCGTCTCAGCAGTGACGAGCTTCATTTTACTATTCGCTCCATTAGCCTGGGGAGACAGCAACATTGGAACCGTGTACATGCTTCAGTTCTTCAGTCTGTCCTTCATTGTGCTGCAGATTGTGAGCTTAGTAAGCGCATTCGTTGCTCACCAGAATAGGCATGGCGACAAGGGACTCTAACCATGGCATCGATTGGACACTCCGCAAGCTGTGTTGTTGCTCGCTCCGTGCCCCTCATGCCGAGCGTTAGTCACAGAAACCAGTTACATCCATTCCGGTGGGCCCGGATTGAATTGAAAGGATAACAAGAATGGCTACTAAATCATCGTTTGCCTTGCTTTTCCTTGGCAGTGTACTTCAAATTTTCGGCTTCGGTAAATGGCTCGTGCCGCTGGCGGCCTGGCTGGCGCCCGTATTCCTTCTGCATTTCACGCGGGATGCACAGCCGATCAATGGATTTCTATGGTTGTGGTTCTCGTTGTTTGTTGCCTTGTCGGTCAGCAATCGCGATGTGATTCCGCTGCAGGGCGCGGCATTTTTCGGTGTGGTGGCGGCTATGTCCACCACGATGACCCTGCCGTTCTTGTTGGACCGTCTCTTGGCACCTCAGCTATCCGGTTTCTCGTCAACACTCATATTTCCAGCTGCGTGGATCGCGTTGGAGTTTTTTGCCGCCTGCCTTAACCCCTATGGCACCTGGGGCGCGTTGGGTTATACTCAGCATGGCAACCTGCCTCTCATGCAGTTGGCGTCGGTGACCGGTATCTGGGGTATCGGCTTTTTGGTCGCATGGTTTGCGGCAGTCGTCAATTGGTCGTGGGAACGGCAGTTCGAATGGGGCGCAATTCAGAATGGTGTTTTGCTGTATGCCGCGGTATGGAGTCTGGTGATGCTGGCAGGCGGCTTGCGACTGGCTTTTTCGCCAGAGGTATCAACCGTGCGCATTGCCGGTATCGGTTGGCCAAAGGGGATAATCGAACCGAGTGAGTTCGTGCGGGTGATTGCGCCGGATTTCACTGCGATAGAACGCGAACAGATTCGCGGGAAGTTCCACCGTTTGCAGGATTCGTTCTTCGAGCGCAGCCGGCGCGAAGTTCAGGCCGATGCCAGGATCATCGTCTGGCCCGAGGCCAACCTGATGGTCTTGAAGGAAGACGAGGCGGACTTTCTTGAGCACGCCCGGCGCTTTGCTCGTGACAACGATATTTTTCTGTTGATAGGGATGGGGGTTTTGGAACCGGGGGTTTCTCGTCCAGTAGAGAATAAAGCGGTGCTGTTGAACCCTGCAGGCGAAACGGCATTTTCGTATATCAAGAGCACCGCCGTCCCAGGTTTCGAGGCGAGCGTTAACGTCCGCGGCAAGGGACCGATTCCCATTGCCAACACACCCTATGGACGTCTCACTTCCCCAATCTGCTTCGACCTTGACTTTCCACAGGTCATCCGGCAAGTGGGACATTCAGAGGCGGACATCATGTTGGTTCCGGCTAGCGATTGGAAAGCCATAACGAAACTGCATCAGCTGATGGCGGAATTCCGCGCTGTCGAAAACGGTGTGGCCATGTTCCGTATCACGCGCTGGGGAGGGTCTGGCGCGGTTGATCCCTATGGACGTCGGCTCGCGGCCATGGACGATTTCACGACGCAGGACAACGTGATGGTGGCGCAAGTGCCCGCCTCGGCAGGGGTGCACACCATCTATGCACGAATCGGAGATTTGTTTGCCTGGGGTTGCGTTGTCAGTTTGCTGGCAATCATCGCGTGGAGAATATTCCATGCCTAACGCGTCGCTCCACCCGTTATGTGAAAAGTCAAGTAGCTAAGAAAAAGTGTTTATTAAAATATATAGTTACTAAAAGAATCAATCTGTTATAAACAGTCCCCGA
>JARGDL010000041.1 GCA_029210465.1 Stygiobacter electus | reverse complement strand
ACTGTTTTTCTCACCAAACATAATTAGATTATTATTTTGCCAGTATTACCTTTAAAGTTTTTATTGCTTCATTTGTTTGTAACATAATATAATCCGCTTGAATATTTTGACCCGTCCCAAATAGTTTTGTGGTTACCAGGTAATACTTTCCCATCATAAATTCTATCAAGTTCTTGACCAAGCACATTGTGTACTCTTATTAATATATTACTTTCTTCCGGTACTGAAAATGATATTGTTGTAACTGGATTAAATGGATTGGGATAATTTGAAATGCTCAATGCGGTTGAATTTACCTCTTCGGATGCAACACTTAAATTTTCTTTTTCACCAACGTTCTCAATTTTTAGACTAGCCCAGATATCTAATACATTTACATAGTCAGATTCGGAAGAAAGATTTCCATTATTATCAACCGTTTTAACGTAATAAAAAATGTCGTCTTCAAGAAAATCATACTGAACCGTTACATAATAATCTGTAAAGCTTAACCCAGAGGTTAATCCAACAAGTGTAAAACTACCTTCATTATATTTTTTTCTATAAATTTTATAATGGTTTATGTCAGGATCATTCGGTGGTGTCCATTGGATTGTCGGATTGCTTCCGTAACTTCCGGAAATGCTTATGTTTGTTGGTGGTGAAGGGGGATTATCTGCATAGTCGCCAACTCCATGATCTGCAAAAGTATTTTGAATTGTATTCTTTGTAGAAGGTTCTTGAAATCCATTTATAAGCCTATCACGAAAACTAAGAAATGCCGAATTATAGCTATTAAAACTATTCATTTGAGCAAACAAAACACTTTGAAAACCGGAAATATTTTGTAGATGTGAAAGTATATGTGAAAATAATTGGCCAAAAGGATATATACCAAGTGTGGAGCTATAAGTACTATGATTATTGATACTCCTTGCCTGGCTTGGAAGAGCATAGGTTAGAATATTGGGTACTCCGGAGTATGAATACGCAAAGTAGTCGGATAATCCCTCTAAAACGCCTTTGTATTCATTAGTACTTGATCCATTATCATAATAACAATTTCTATCAAATTGAATTTTATGTATATATTCATGATAAATAACATTTGCTTCTCTCGAAAAATTTGGATCAGTTGGTACTCCATTGTAAAAATAAATAACATCAGCTCCAGGATCATAAGCTGCATCTCTTTGAGATTTATCCCAGCCGATTGAAACATTAATTTGATTAAAACCAGGAGTATAGAAGCTGTTTATGAAATTCTGTCGTAATTTTGTTATATGGTAATAAACATTAACTTCGTCAAAGTCTTGTGTGTAAGGTGAGTGTACAAAATTATTAGGATCACCACCTATGTAAGTAGCACGAATGCCGGACATTTTATAAACATTTGCGTATGTTCCTTGTAAGTAACCGCTTGAATTTAATAAAGGTAACTCAACTTGGGAAGTTTCAAAATCTAAGCTTGATGATTGTGGGTATGTGTTGAAAATAAATCCTTGAGGAGTTTGGTAGTTTAGCAATAATTCAGTTTTGGGATTTTGAAATGAAAATCCATTTGTTAAATTATAATCATTAGCAGATTTTATTTTTGTATCATTCTTTGAAATTATTTTCCCGCTTGATGCAGAGACTATATATTTCCAACTCTCACCATTTTGGTTATTGACCAAATAGAAGTCCCAAACAAGTTCAAATTTACCATCATTGGGTAATATGCAAAGTTTCTTATTCTTTTGAACAAATCCAATTTTACCAATATTAGAAGCTGCTGTAGTAATTGCAGATTCAAATGAAACATTTGGAGTTATGTTAATGTCAATTTGTTCAGAATAAAATGTACCGCTGAAATAGAATATTTCACCATTCTCTGTTACGCCAAACGTGCATTGAGTGCCATTTATGGGTATATTTTTGTACTCTTGTTGATAATCATAGTAATTACCATTAATAGAGTTTCTTTGAGAGATAAATGAAAGATTTGGTTTCTGTAAATTAGATTTAACTTGATCAGCTTTTGAGTTGTTTTTCCTTTCGAATAATTTGTTAACATACATTAGAAAATTTTGAATTGCGGATTCAGGAGTTTTCCCGAAACTCTTTGTTTTAGTGCCGTACATAGAAGCGGGAGTACCAGTTACTTTATCCCAGCATACATACCAATCAGGGTGCTCTTGCCAAAATTTATTTAATGAAGTTAATTGAGATGAATCAGGCAGTGTTTGTGCATGTAACATTGTTGATAAAAATAATAACCATAACATTGAAACTATGATTGAACGTCTCATGTGCACCTCTTTTTAATGAAATATAACTATTACTTATCCTGCAACGATATATTTATTTGAGAACAATATCCCGCACGGTGCTGCAGGATATCATTCCAGTTTACTTATTTACTGTTCATATTCTCAATATTTAAAAATAGGGTTTGCATAATATCAACCCGTTTGTTTTTGTGTCTAATGAAATTTTAATTCTTAGTTCGGTTGTTACTAAATCAAGTAATTCAGGATTTTGTTTTTCTTTAAGAAGATTTACTGAATTGTATGAAATATTTTTCTGCCCTCTATGCAAGTAATATTTCCTTTTGTTTCTGTTTACAACTTAAATTTTTTTTTCAATTTAGTCAAGAAAAATTTTTCAGCCACGAATTAACACTAATTTTCACTAATGGATATTGGGTTGAGAAAGCCTGCCACATATGAAGGCTTACGAGTCGGGCAAGCCCGACATATATGAAGGCTTACGAGTCGGGCAGGCCCGCCAGGTAG
>JARGDL010000040.1 GCA_029210465.1 Stygiobacter electus | reverse complement strand
TCTTTGGTTGATTTTTTTACCACTAAGTTCACATAGAGCACTAAATCCTCACTAAGAAAATAATTAATCAATCCTTACATTCTACCTTCTACATTCTACATTCTACATTATCCATTATTCCTAAACTCTCTGCACAATGCTCTCTGCTCTAAACCTCAAACCAATCCTCAACCCCATTAACCTTTTAATCTCTTAATCTTTTTATCTTTAATCTCTCACTATTCTCCATTCTACATTCTACCTTCTACATTATACATTATTGAAATCTTTGGTTTATTTTTTTCTTTGCGTCCCGACCTGTCGGGATTGCGTTCTTTGCGAGAGAAAAATTTCACGCCAAGCCGCCAAGTTCGCTAAGATTAAATAAATCCATTGTATCCCGACCTGTCGGGATTGCGTTCTTTGCGAGAAATTCTCTTATAATTCCTTGTTTTTTTACTTTGCGTCCTCTGCGTCTTTGCGAGAGAAAAATTTCACGCCAAGCCGCCAAGTTCGCTAAGAATAAATTAATCCTTTGCGTCCCGATCTGCCGGGATTGCGTCTTTGCGAGAGATTCTCTTATAATTCCTTGTTTTTTTACTTTGCGTCCTCTGCGTCTTTGCGAGAAAAATGTTTCACGCCAAGTTCACTAAACCTGCCTGTATAACGATGAAGACAGCGTAAACTTCAATCCATAATCCATTCTACATTCTAAACCTGTCTACCGACAGGTAGATTCTACATTCTACATTCTACATTCAACGCCTGTCTACCGAAAGATAGATTCTGCCTTCTACCTAAACTCTAAGCTCTCTGCTCTAAGCACTATGCTCTAGCCCAATCCTCAACCCAATTAACCTTTTAATCTCTCACTATTCTCCATTCTACCTTCTACATTCTTCATTCTACCTTCTACATTCTAAATTCTACATTCTACGCCTGTCTACCGTGTAATTCTTCAGCCTCATCAAGAATTTGATTAAAACCAATTTAATTTTAAAGTGAACTTATATTTTTCTCAGTGAACCTCAGTGCTTTCAGTGGTAAATTTATCCGTGCAAATCTGTGTTGTCAGTGTTATCCGTGTTCTATTTTAAATTAATGGATCACTGATTTCACTAACCTACAAAAGAACAACCCACCATTTTCAATAATTACTATAATAAAACTGGATATAGAACATCTACATTTTTAGATTCATTCAAACTAACTAAAAAATATTTTTTCAAACCAATTTTTTCACAATTATTTTTTAACTTCCTTAAATCAATTTCAGTTGCCCTTAATTTAACCTCAATTGCAATTTCTTTATTTAATATAAAATCAATTTCCGCACTATTTCGTTTATTATAAAAAGATAAATCTCCATACCTACTTAATTGATTGAAAACCTGATTCTCAAAAATTTGACCTTCATTTAATTTACCAATAATATTAAGCAAACCATTATCATTAAAATAAATTTTTTTCCCGCCAGCAACCGACCTATCAATGCTTGAACTAAATTTAGAAACTAAACTAATTAGAAAAACTCCTTGTAAAAATTCAAGGTAACTGTATAACTTAACTCTATTTAATCCTAATTCAGAAGAAAGTTTTGTTATATCTAACATATTCCCCGCACGTGGAGCTAAAAGTAATATTAAATCTCTCAAATCCCTAACATCTTTCAAATCTGATAATAATTTTATATCCTTTTCAAAAAAAGATCCAAAAATATTCTTTAATACTAGTTTCTTAGTTTCAAAATCCTTTGTCAAAACAACTTCAGGAAAACCTCCATATTCTAAATACTCTTTATAATCAATTTCATATTTTTTAAAGAAAATATAATTTTCATTTTTGTTAATAAAAATTTTTTCTAAATCTAATTCTTCATTTATTTCAATATCATCATACTTGAAGAACAAATATTCTTTAAAACTCATTGTAGGTAAAACAAATAGAAATTTTCTTCCACTTAATGATTCAGGGAAAAGATTCTTTAAATAATAATTTGATGAACCTGAAACAATAAATTTTACATAATACTTATCAATTAAATACTTCATGATTTTAGTTATTTCAGGTAAATTTTGAATTTCATCTATAAAAATAAATAATCTTTTATTTGAAATTTTAACCTGCTTTTTTAATAAATTATATATTGAGTCATAATTATTATTCTCAAAATATAATTGATCTAAAGGATTATCTAAATCAAACCACAATTTTGGTGCATCAACATTTTCATATAATTGCTTCATTAATGTTGTTTTGCCTACTTGCCTCATCCCAGTGATAACGATGGCATTTTTATGATTTAATTGCTTTAATAATTGATTATATAAAAATCTTTTTTTCATTTTTGTAAATTATTTTTTACAAATATACGCATATTTGTAATATTGTTGATAATAAATAGAGACTTCTGAAAAATTGGGTGCAATCAAATGAGATTTTCGAACTGAACCTGACTGCCGACAGTCAGGCCTGTCTGCCGGTAGTCAGGACTGTCGAAGTTTGAAATACTCAGGATTTTCCATCTTTCAACAATACTGACAAAGTCGGGATCACCATGACAACAAATGTCATCCTGATCACCATGACAAGAATATGTCATCCTGAGCTTGCCGAAGGATGACCGAAATAATAATTATGTAGAAATATCATGCTTCGACTTTGCTCAGCATGACATGATTCTATCATCTTAAGATTGTCAAAGGATGAAGATAAATCTAATTTTGTCATGGTTCGACAATCCCGACAAAGTCGGAGCAGGTCGGGATCACCATGACAACAAATGTCATCCTGATCACCATGACAAGAATATGTCATCCTGAGCTTGTC
>JARGDL010000004.1 GCA_029210465.1 Stygiobacter electus | reverse complement strand
ATTCACGTTTACGAGCAAGAGAAAGAGTAGGAAAAGATTCAGAATAAACCAGAGATCAAGGGATACCACCTTTAGTGAATTTAGATTTACCAGAGTTATGTTCAGAGATTCTATTTGTAAGATCAGAAGTAGAACCTACATAACGTTTGTTAAGAGAAAGGCTATATAAAACGTAAACGTAATACATAATAAAAATTGGCGGAGAGAGCGAGATTCGAACTCGCGGTAGAGTATAACCCCTACGACGGTTTAGCAAACCGTTGGTTTCAGCCACTCACCCATCTCTCCATAAGAATTTGAATTACTAAAAATATTTCGTTTACATTATTTCAAAAAACAATCGTTGAAATTGCGGCACAAATATAAACAAGACTTCCTTAAAACAAAAATTTGTAATTCAAACTAATTTTTCTTCCGGGCATAAATGCAAAATTTTTAATTGCTGATAAATGATCTCGATATAATTGATTAAATGTGTTGTTTATTTTTAAATCAATTATATGAACAAGCTTATTGGTTATAAATTTTATCCCTGCATATAAATCAACTAATCCAAAACCAGCAGTTGATTCTTCAAAATTAGCAACTTGAGATTGCTTATTCACTATTTTCCAATTTAAACCAAACCAGTAAAGATCCGTTGTGTATCTAGTCTCAAATGATATTCTAAATGGTGGCATTTGTGGTAAATTTTCAAAAGGGCTTTTTTGGTATCCTCTTACATAATCCATTACAACAATTGTTGTTAATGAATTATTAAAATCATATTGAGCCTTTAATTCTGCTCCAAATAAAATTGCATTTGTTTGTCTGTACTTAAAAACGGGTAATCCAATTTTATCATAATTAAATTTATTAATTGTATCATTTGAATTGTAATACATGTTCGTTGGATCGCGATATATGTAATCATTTATGTTATTGTAATAAAAACTTAAGTCAACAAAATGATATGGTTTAATAACTCTTAAACCAAAATCGAATCCGTAGTTTTTTTCCGTCGATAAATTTCTTTCACCAATATCAAATGAACCGGTAGCCTCGTGAATTGAATATGATGCAAGTTCTTCGACAGTTGGAGATCTGAATGCATTTGCAAAATTTGAATAGATTGTTATAAAATCATTTAAACTATATGATATACCAAATGAACCACTTAATGAATTATAATTTTTATCAAATGATGAAAAAGTATTTTCTGATAATACTGATTCAGGAATTTTTAATTTATTAATTTCATATCGAACACCAAGTTGTAAATTGAATTTGTGTAATTTAGTCTGTTCATAAAAATACGCTGCAAGATTTTTATAATTTGCATTTGGGGTTAAAGCTTCTTCGCCAGTAACAGTATAATCTTGATTCATAATCCATAATCCAAAAATTCCATTTAATGAATTAAAAATTGGATTATGCTTAAATGAAAAATCACTGCTAAAACTTTTTAATCCAAATTCAGTTCCAACTTCTCTTGTATTTCTCATTATTTCTTTATGATTATATTCTTGATATCCAGCTTTAAAGTTAAATGAAGAGATGAATGAATTTAAGTTATTACTCTCTAAAAGAACGCGAACGTCATTCTTTTTCATTTCAAGTAAGATTGGTCCTTCATTTCCCTTTTCATTTTTGTTGAAAGGTAATCCATAATTTGTATTAAAATTTGAAAAACTTAAACCACCTAAACCAAAATTTGGCTTATAAGAAAATCCAAATTGATAACCATTTGATTTTTGATCTGTATTTAAAACTTCTTCATTATTGCCATCAAAATAATTTTTGTTGGTACGATTAAAATAATTAGCATGGAACGCCAAATCTTTTATTCCATAATGTAAATCAGCATTTCCAAAGTATTCTTTGTTATTTGTTGAAGAATTTAAATTTACAGTTCCTTCAAAATGGTCCGGTACATAAGTAGGAATATCTTCTGAGATAATATTCACAACACCACCAATTGCATTGCTTCCATATAATAAAGAAGCAGGACCACGTAAAACTTCTATTTTTTCTGCATTACCGCCATCTGATGTTACTCCATGGTCATCGGATGTATTTGACAAATCACCCATTCTCAAACCATTTTCAAGTATTAAAATTCTATTATTACTAAATCCGCGAATTACAGGTCTTGAAGGTGCAGTGCCATTAGAACGAACAGAAATACCGGGCTGAAAATTTAATATATCTGCGATAGTTGAATTTCTTTTTATTAATAAATTCTGATTTGATATTACAATGGAACTTTGTGCAAAATCTTTTTTATCTAAGGAAAGTGGATTTCCTGTTACGACAATTTCTTCTAAATCAACATTACCATCAATCATCTTTACGATTAATTCATCATTATAAGGAATGGAAATTTTTATTGATTGAGTTCTATGTCCAATGTATGAAAATACAAAGGTATAATTAGCATTCTTTAAATTTTTAAATTTAAAAATCCCATCTTCATTTGTGGTTGTTCCAATTTTAAGTTCTTTTATTAAAACATTTACTCCATAAAGTGGTGTGTTGTCTTTTTCATCTATTACTTTACCAGAAAAATTAGTTTGAGAAAATAAATTAATTGAAAAAAGAAATATGAATAAAACTAAAACTTTTGTTTTCATAACAATTCTCCTATAAGAATTTTAAATAAATAATATTATTAAAGAAAATATGACAACTAAAAGAATTGTTATGATGTTGGAGGAGCTCTTAAACTTATATTGTGTAAAAATGTATTTAGTAAACGAGGATTTAAATAAACAACAAATTTTATTTCATTGTAGAACTTCTTCTCAAAATTAATGTTGTCATGTGTAAGATTAAAATCATTAGTCAGAAATATTTGGGTAGCACATAAATTTTGAGCAATAAAATGTTGGCTATGATTAATCTTAGCTTTTTCAAAATAATGAAACTTATTATAATTAATATTTAATTCATGATAATGAAATGAGGCAACTAATAAAGTTATTATATACGTTGCCAAAACAAATGAAGCTAAATATTTCTTCTCATTATTTTTCATATTCAAATATATATCTTAAATGGATTTGATGTCAATTATTGATTTTTATTTTTTCATACATTAAGTTAAAATTGAAATTTATCTAATTAAAAAAGGAATAGATTATGAACTCAAATAAATTAAATGGAGAAGTGTATTATCCTTCAGAAGAAGTAATATCAAAAGCACATATAAAAGATTGGGAACAATTAAACGAATTTGCAACAAACAATTATGAAAAATTTTGGGAAGATTTAGCGAATGAACTTCATTGGTTTAAAAAATGGGATAAAGTTTTAGATGATTCAAATAAACCTTTCTTTAAATGGTTTACTGGTGGCATAACTAACATATCATACAATTGTCTTGATGTACATACAAAAACTCATCGTAGGAATAAACTCGCTTTAATTTGGGAAGGGGAAAATGGTGATACAAAAACGTATTCATACTTTGCACTACATCGTGAGACTTGCAAGTTTGCAAATATTCTTAAAAGTCTTGGTGTACAAAAAGGTGATAGAGTTACAATATACATGGGTCGTGTTCCAGAAATTGTAATAGCAATGTTAGCTTGTGCAAGAATTGGTGCAATACATTCTGTTGTTTATGGTGGATTTTCTGTTGAATCTCTTGCGGAAAGAATTGAAGATAGTAATTCAAAAGTTTTAATTGTGGCTGATGGCGCTTATCAAAGAGGGAAAATAGTTCCATTAAAACAAATAGCAGATGAAGCATTACAAAGATGTGGTACGGTTGAACATGTATTAGTTGTTAAAAGAACAGGTCAGGAAGTAAATATGGAATTTGGCCGTGATATGTGGTTGCATGAATTGATGAATTTACCAGTTGCATCTCGGGAATGTTCTTTAGAAAAAATGGATGCTGAAGATCCACTTTTTATTTTATATACAAGCGGCACAACAGGTAAACCAAAAGCTATTCTTCATACTCATGGTGGATATATGGTTGGAACTTATGCATCATTAAAATATGTATTTGATATTCATGAAGAAGATAGATATTGGTGTGCTGCTGATCCGGGTTGGATTACAGGGCATAGTTATATTGTTTATGGTCCATTGTTAAATGGTGCAACATCTTTTCTTTATGAAGGGGCACCAAATTTTCCTTATCCAAATCGTTGGTGGGCAATGATTGAAAAATATGGTATTAATATTCTTTACACTGCACCAACTGCAATTCGTGGTTTAATGAGATTTGGTGAAGCTTGGGTGAATCGTCATGATTTATCGTCATTAAGATTATTGGGTTCTGTTGGCGAACCAATAAATCCTGAAGCATGGAAATGGTATTACAAAGTTGTTGGTAAAGAGAAATGCCCAATTATGGATACATGGTGGCAAACAGAAACAGGAATGTTTATGATTACTCCAATGCCTTGCGTTCCATTAAAACCTGGAAGTGGAACAAGACCATTCCCTGGAATACAAATGGATGTTGTTGATGAAAATGGCAATTCTGTCAAAGCAAATGAAGAAGGATTTTTAGTTATTAAAACACCTTGGCCTTCAATGATTAGAACTGTTTGGAATGATGATGAAAGATATATTAATCAGTACTGGTCAAAATATCCTGGAATGTATTTAACAGGTGACAGCGTTCGTCGTGATGAAGATGGTTATTACTGGATAATTGGAAGAGTTGATGATGTAATTAAAGTTTCTGGTTATCGTTTAGGTACAGCAGAAATTGAAAGTGCTTTAGTAAGTCATCCTGCAGTTGCAGAAGCTGCTGCTATTGGATTACCACACGAAATTAAAGGTAATGCAATTTATACCTTCGTGATTTTGAAAAATGGCTTTACTAAATCAACTCAATTAATTGAAGAATTAAGGCAGCATGTTAGTCATGAAGTTGGACCAATTGCAAAACCAGAAAGTATTGAAATTGTTGATTCTTTACCTAAAACAAGAAGTGGTAAAATAATGAGAAGAGTTTTAAAAGCAAGAGCACTTGGCCAAGATCCGGGTAATATTTCAACTTTAGAAGAATAAATTTTTTTGATGTAAAACTTTTTGCACTTAATTTTGGAGAGCTTTAGAAAATTAAATTACTGAGGACAATTTTTTTGTATGAATAAGGCTCTCCAACTTTTTTTTATTTTATTTTTTATTTCACTTTTAACTCACGCACAAGAAACAGGAACATTAAGAGGTTTTGTTACGGATTCTCTTACATCAGAAGCACTTGTTTACGCCAATGCTTATATCAAAGAATTAAATAAAGGGGCAAATACTGATGCACGAGGTTATTTTTTAATCCCTTCTATTCCTGCAAATAAAACTTTTCAATTAATTGTTTCTTATGTTGGATACAAATCCAAAACAATATTAATTCGTGTTTCAAAAGAAAAAGTTGTACAGTACAATATTTCTTTGCAATCCGAAGGGATTCAATTAAATACAATCACACAAATTGGTGAACGTTATAAAGAAAAAAATGAAACTAATATAAGTGTTCAGAGAATAACAGCACGTGAAATTGAATTAATGCCGAAAGGTGTTGAAACAGATGTATTCCGTTCAATTAAATATTTAGCTGGAGTTCAATCTACGGGGGATGTATCAGCAAAATATTATGTTCGTGGTGGTGCAAGTAATCAAAATTTAGTTTTGATTGATGGTGTTACAATTTACAATCCATTCCATGCTTTAGGTTTATTCAGTGTAGTAGATCCTGACATGATAAACAATATTGAGTTTTTCAAAGGTGGTTTTTCTGCCGAATATGGTGGAAGACTTTCTTCTGTAATGAGTATTATAACCAAAGATGGAAATAAAAATCGTTTAAGTGGAAAAGCTACTGCAAGTTTCTTAACTGGTAAAATTCTTTTAGAAGGTCCGATTCCAAATGGCTCTTTTATATTAACTTCACGAAAAAGTTATTCAAGTGAAGTGATTAAAAAATTTTTAAACGAGCAAACTATTCCAATTGATTTTTACGATTTCTCTTTTAAAGCAAATTACAGCGATAACGATTTTTTACAAGGTGCTAAGTTTTCAATTAATGGTTTTTTTAGTGGTGATAATATTAAACATGCTGATCCAAGAATTGAAGATTATAAATGGAATAATAATGTTTTTGGTTTTAAATGGTTCCAAGTTGGTGACAGTCCATTGTTTTATGAATTAGGACTTTCAGCAAGCAGATTCAACGGTGAAGTAGATCCTAAAATAAGTAATTCAAGAAAAACACAGAATAGTGTTGAAGATTTGGGAATACAAATGAATTTTACTTATATGTTTGATAACAAAGATGAAATTGGTGTCGGGTTTCATATCAAGCAAATTAAAACAAATTTATTCATTGAAAATGATAGATCAATTCCAACTGATTTAGGTTCTTCTGGGGCAAATATTAGTTTATATCTTAAATATAGATTAATGCAATTTGATTTTATTGGATTAGATTTAGGAACAAGAATTAATCTAGCTTCGCTCTCAAAAAATGAAAACAGAACTATTTTAGAGCCACGTGCAAGTTTAACATTAAGAATTTTATCAACTATTGCAATTAAAGGCGCAGTAGGAATTTATCAACAGGAATTAACTACAATAAGTGATGAAAATGAAGTAATAAATATTTTTGAACCATGGATAATTTCTCCAGATTATTTAAAGCCTGCAGTTTCAAAACATTTTATACTTGGATTGGAAACAAATTTTTTTGAAACATTTAATTTTAATGTTGAAGGATATTACAAAAAAGTTGATAACTTACCATTAATCAATGATAAAAAAATTTTACCAGAAGAAAATGATTTTATCGCAGGTAAAGGTGAATCATACGGTTTGGAAATTTTTACAAGAATTAATCCAGATCCAATAAATTTTACAGCTTCTTACACAAATGCATTTGCATATAAAGAAATTGATGGTAAACTCTATTATCCACGTTATGATATTCGCCATTCATTAAACTTAGGTTTAGAAATTGATTTTGGAAAAGGCTGGACAACTTCATTGGCTTGGATTTACAACAGTGGGTTGCCCTTTACACAAATTATTGGTTACTATGATAAATATTACTTTGATAATTTTTTTGCACCTTGGTTTCAGTTTGATCCCAGAAGACCATTTACAATTATTGGAACACAAAATTTAGGTCGTTTGCCTGATTATCATCGCTTAGATTTTAGTCTGTCAAAGAAAATTAATTTTGATTGGTTTAATATGAAATTAGATTTTAGCATTATTAATGTTTATAACAGAAAAAATATTTTTTACTTTAAAAGAGAAACAGGTGAACGTGTAAATATGCTTCCATTTTTACCAACTGCAACTGTGAGAATTGAATTATGAAAAAGTTTTTAACATTATTTATAATTTTTATTGCACTGATTTCATGTGAAGAAAATTTTAATCCTTATGGTGAATTGAAGGATAGATATATTTTAAATTGTATTATTCGTGGTGATACAACTTTTCAAACGGTTACATTAACAAGAGATTATCAGGTTGAAAATTTTGATCCATATTCAAACACTGAAGATGTGAATGTTAAAAATGCATTAATAAGAATTTGGAATGGTAATGACAAAGTATCATTATTTCGTGATACAACAATTGAAAGACAAGTTGGTGATAAATATAAAACTCCTTACACTGTATTCAAAACAAATGATTTGATGCCAACTCCAAATTCGAAAGTGGAAATTGAAGCTATTCTTCCAAATGGCAAAAAATTGACTTCTGTTGCAAATGTCCCAGATGTAATAAATATTACAGATTCATTATCAGATAAAATAATTCCTCCAACTGATAATAAAAAGTATATTAAAGTATCTTGGTTTACTAATGAAAGAAATCCTGTATTGATAGTTCGATTAGCGATTTATTATTTCAAACATGAAAATGGTCTAAAGACACGAAACTTAATGACAGTTCCATTAAATTATATTCAATATGGAAATGAATGGATTCCAAATTATCCTAAACCAGTTACAGATCAAGCATATTCTGTTGATATGAATACAATTAACAAAGCAATGGAATTAATATCAAAAGATGATCCGAATAAATCACGCTATGAAATATTAAGCTGCATTTTAGAAGTTCTATCTTTAGATACAGAGTTGAGAAAATATTATTTTGCTACTGCACGTAGTCGTGATATTTATTCTATTAAACTTGATGAAACAGATTATTCTAATATCAATGGTGGATATGGTGTTTTTGGTGTTTACATGAGAACTTATTGGGTTTTAAGATTTACACATCAATACATTAATTCATTTGGCTACACACCTGGATTATCGGATGTAAAATGAAAAAAAGAATCTTAATTTATTTTGTAATGACCATTCTATTCATTTCTTGTGAGAAAAAAGTTTTTGTTGAATCAGAAATAAAAGAAGAATTTTCAAATGGAAATTTATTAATTGAAAGTTTACCAGGACCAGCTTCAATTTATGTTGATGGAAAAAATAGTGGATATAAAACCGGAGACACCATAAAATTTCTATCTTTTGGGAATTACAAAATTACCCTAAAGCAAAAATTGTTTAGAGATACAACTTTTAATATTTCCATTTATGAAAATTCAATATCAAAAATTTTGATTGATTATTATAAAAATCCCGGACACTTTGGAAAAATTTACTGCGGTTCAAATAAAAATGGAGCTGCAATAATTTTAGATAATAAGAAAATGGATTTAGTTACACCTGCTACAATTTCAATGGTGTTTCCAGGTGAACATAAAGTAAAATACAATTTGCCAGAACATAGAAGTGATTCTGTGAAAGTTAATGTAGAAGGTGGTAAAACAATTTATGTTTCAATTGCATTGGAAGATACATCAAAGTGGGTGAGTTATACTTTAGCAAATTCACCAATTAGTGCAAATCATTTATCTTCAATTGTGGTTGATAAAAATAATGTAAAATGGATTGGAACACGTGATCAAGGTTTATGTTATTTTAATGGTAAAAAATGGTCTGTGTTCAAAAAAGAAAATTCACCACTTATTTTTGATTTTATAAATTATCTTTCGATTGATGAACAAAACAATTTATGGATTGCAACCACAGGTGGATTGATGAAAAAATCTGGTAATAATTGGATTGATTATACTTCAAATCTTCCGTCAAGTTATGTTACCTCAATTGCTCATGATAAAATTGGAAACACATGGATTGGCACATCAAATGGATTAGTAAAATATGATGGGAATACATGGAAGGTATTGAATACATCCAACTCAAATATACCAGCAAATTTTGTTACTTCAATTTCTATTGATAAATCAAACAATGTTTGGATTGGAACTTCAGCAAATGGTGTTGGATTTTATGATGGCTCAACATGGAAAAATTTTAACATGTCCAATATGAAATTACAACGAAACTTAGGAAATGGAATTAGATATGTTAAAGTTGATAATAATGGAATAGTTTGGGTTGCTCATGTTCAAAATTTAATTGCTGGTGAACTTGGAGGATTAACAACTTATGATGGAGTAAATTGGACACAAGTTTCACTGCTTGGAGTTCCTGCTGATCAAGTTGAGACTGTTTATATTGATTCAAAAAATCAAAAATATGTCGGTACAAAAAATGGCTTCGGATATTTCGTGAATTCATTTTCACTTAAATATTTTAATACAAGCAATTCACCGTTGACTGCAAGTCAGGTTATTGGAATTTCCTTGGATCAAAATGAAGATTTGTATGTTGTTTCGTTTGGTGGAGGAATGTGTAAAATTAAAAAAGGGAATTATTAATAAATATTTTTTTTAATCCAATTTTCTAGTCCATCATTAACAATAATTTCTTGGATTGGTTTACCAAGTGGTGGAAAGTTATAAAATTTATCTTCTATTTTAATTAATGAGTTTTCAAAGTCAATTTCACATTTAATGTTTGTTCTTAATGTTAAAATATTGTCGTTAAATCTTTTCTTAAAATCCTGAGCAAGTTTTTCACATTCAATTATAATAAGTCCGTTGTTAATTGCATTTCTTTTGTATGTTTCATTAAATGAACCAGCAATAATTAATTTTATTCCTTTATATTTAAATGCAGTTGCCGCCTGTTCACGAGAACTTCCAGTTCCAAAATTAAAACCAGTTACAAGAATATCTCCATTTTTTGCAATTGTTGAAAAATTAACATCGTAATTTTCCATCACAACTTTTGCTTGTTCTTCAGGTTTAATTTCATCATTGTAAGTGTATTTGCCTGGATAAATTCCATCAGTATTAATATTATCTTGATAACAAAAAACAATTTCACCAGAAATTATTTTAGAGAAATCATGAATTAATTTTGTTTTAGTTTTAGGAGGAATTTGTTGATTGACATTAACTTCTCCTAAATTTCCATTTGAATTATCATCCCAATCAAAATCTATATAACCAGATAGAGCAGATTTTGCTACAACAGCTGGTGAAGCTAAATAAGCTTTTGCATTTGGCGAGCCCATCCTTCCTTTGAAATTTCTATTTGTAGCTGAAATGCCGACTTCACCATCTTCAAGTAAACCAGTTCCTAAACCAATACAAGGACCACAACCTGGCGGTAAAGGAATTGCCCCTGCATTTAATAAAGTATGCCATACACCATTTTCTTCACAAACTTTTTGAACTTCACTTGAAGCAGCAGCAATATAAAATTTAACATGTTGAGCAATTTTTTTGTCTTTCAGAATTTTTGCTGCTTCAGTTAAATCTTCTACTCTTGAATTAACACATGATACTAAATATGCTTTATCAATTTTTATTTTATCTTCTTTTAATTTTTTTACAGGTTGAAATATTTTTACAGAATTTGGACCAGAAACAAAAGGCTGGATTTTATCTAAATCAATTATAATTTCTTTGTGGTAAAATGCATCACTATCAGGTTTTAATTCATCGAGTTGTAACACAAGTTCATTGATTGTTTTTTTATTTATTCTGGGATGTTCAGAATTTATGTTTACTAATTTCTCTCTTTTAAATAACCAATCAATTGTTAAATCATCAATTGGAAATAAACCAACAAGTGCGCCCCATTCAGTTGTCATATTTGAAATTGTTAATCTTTCATCAATAGAAAGTGAAGATACACCTTCTCCGGTAAATTCAATTGCATGATTTAAAACTTCATCATTGTTAAAATAACCACACAATGCAATGATAACATCTTTACCATAAACACCATTTCTTAATTTACCATTTAAAGTAACTTTAGCAATAGGAGGAATTTGCCACCAAGTTTTTCCTGTTGACCAAATTGAAGCCGCATCTGTTCTAACGATTGGAGTTCCTAAACAACCAATTCCACCGTACATATTTGAATGGCTATCAGAAGCAACAACAAATTTTCCTGGAAATGCATAACCTTCTTCAACCATTATTTGATGTCCAATTCCACGACCAGCAGGATAAAAATCAGCGCCAAATTCAATTGAGAATTGTTCAATCTTTTTATACTTGTCTAAATTTTTTTCAGATTTATTTTGGATATCATGATCAAGTGTTATAACAACTTGTTTTGGATTGAAAAGTTTTTTAGCACCAATGGATTTAAATTTTGGAATAACAGCACCAGTGTTATCATGAGTCATTACATATTCAGGTTGAATTGTAACAAAATCACCGGATTTAACTTTTTGACTTAATCCAATTGAATATTTCTGAACTATCTTTTCTATTAAAGTTTGGCTCATTTTTCTAAAATATAATTATACATTTTACATTATGCATTATACATTATAAATTATTAATAACTGCATTAGTCATCTCTTCAGTTGAACAAGCACCTTTTTCAAAAACATCTTTTCCGCCTTTTAATTTAAGCATATCATAAGATCTAACTTTTCCTTCTTCAACAACTTTAGCAATTGCATTCCTAATTTTATTAGCAATATGAAATTCACCAATGTGTTCAAGCATCATTACTGAACTTAAAAACATTGCAATTGGATTTACAATTGATGGATTCAACTCTGCATATTTAGGTGCAGAACCGTGAGTAGGTTCAAATATAGCAACTTTATCACCAAGATTTGCACTGCAAGCAAAACCTAATCCTCCGATTAAACCAGCGAATCCATCGCTAATAATATCTCCAAACATGTTTTCTGCAACAATTACTCCATAGTCTTCTGGATTTTTTGTAAGCCACATCATTTGTGCATCAATGTTTGTATCCCAAAGAGAAATTTCAGGGTAATCTTTTGAAATTTCTTTTGCGATTTTTAACATCATTCCTGAAGTTTCTCTTAAGACATTTGGTTTTTCACAAAGAGTAACATTTTTATAATTGAATTTACGAGCATATTCAAAAGCAGCACGTATAATTTTTTCAGATGCTTTCTTTGTAACAATTCGTGTTGAGATTGCTAATTCTTCACTTGGAACATCTTTGAAATATTTCATTCTTGGATGAGTTTCAAAAGCATCACGAACTTGTTTTGGTGGATTTGTCCATTCAACACCAGCATAAAGTCCTTCTGTATTTTGTCTGAAAATTACAGTGTTAATTTGTGGTTCATCATAAGAGCCATTAATATTTTTTCGGATAAAATTTAACGGATTACCTTTGAATGAAATACAAGGACGAATGCAAACATCAAGATTAAAAATTTGTCTTAATGCCACAATAGGCGAGAAGTAAACCAATCCTTTATTTTGAAGTTGCGGTGATAATTCTTTTTGAGCTTCTGAATTTGGTTTGCTTGTTATTGCACCGAACAAAGCTATTTTATGTTCTTTAATTAAATCTATTGTTCTTTGTGGAAGTGGATTTCCTTCATTGCACCAAAAATCCCAACCAATATCAGCATAAACATAATTGGCTTTGAATCCAGCAGCATTTAATAATCTAATTGCTTCTGGTAAAACTATTTTTCCAATTCCATCACCTGGTAAAGCTACGATTGTTCTCATTTGACTCAAATATAATGTTAAAAATTGAGTGCAAATATAATCAAGCGATATGATTTATTTCAGAAGTAAATGTTTTTATTTTTTCAATTAAAGGTAAAAATTTATCTCGGTGTTTACTTTCAAGCAATGAGTCTTCAAAAGCTTCAAACGGGAAGAAATTTTTTAGATTAATTAAAGTACCCAAGCTGGCAACGGCAGAATTTTTTCTACCGAATATTTTACCAAAGTCAAAAATAATTTTATTTGATGAGTTAATATTTTGAATTGAACTATCAGCTAAAACTATTGTGCTATCATCAATTTTGGATTTTGTGTAATCAAATCCAACTTGGGATATTGCAATTAACATGTCAGCTTTTTCAATTCCTGTATAATGAATTTCATTTGGGGAAATAATTAATTCAGAAACAGAAAAACCTGTTCCGACTGTAATCGGGTAATCTCCTTTTTTAGTTACATTTAGTTTACATTTAATTGCCGCACGAGCAAATAATTCTCCTGCAGATTGAATTCCTTCTCCAGCAGAACCAGCTAAAATAATTTTTAATGGTTTATCTAATTTGCTTTCAAAAAATATTTTTGATTCATTAAAATTAATTAGTGATTTTATTTCAGCTTTGTTCAGCTTAAAGGGTTTTCGTTCGTTTGTAAATTCAGTAGTACCGAATCCTAAGTTTTCAATCTCTGAATATTTTTGATAACCATAAGAAGGACATACTTCTAAAATTTCAATGATTGAAAAACCATTGATGGTTATTGCTTTTTTTAAGTATTCGGAAAAATCACCTTTGCCAACTAATTGACAAGTATAAGATGCTCCAGCACTTTTTGCAAGTTCTATTAAATTGAATGGAGAAATGGATTCATTAATATTTGCATGTTCATGTTGAAAATTTTCAGAGGATAAACCACTCAATTGACCACCAGTCATTCCATATATTTGATTATTATTTACAATTAAAGTCACATTAAAATTTCTTCGTGCGGCTTCGAGTAAATGTGCGATTCCGATTGTAGCACCACCATCACCTTGAACAGCAATAATTTTTTTATTTGGATTTTCAATTGCTAAAGAAATTCCACTTGCTAATGCACAAGCTCTACCGTGTAATCCATGAATTGTGTGTGAAGCTAAAGATGGATCAATTAAACCACAACAGCCTATATCACTTACAACAATTACATCCAAAGGATCAATATTTAATGATTCAATTGCTTTTGCAAGATTAAGAGTAACATTCAAATGTCCACACCCGGGGCAATATGGTGAATTTTTATCGATTAATAAACTTGAAAACATCTTTCAACTTCCTTTATAATTTCTGATGGAGTAATCATTGAACCAATTTTATTTACCTTAAAAACATTTTCTGGTTGGTTAATTCCATAAATTATTTTAGTAAGTAAACCACTTAAATTCTCTTCTACAATTAAAACTTTTTTGTAGCTATTTATAATTTCAATTAATTCTTTTGAAAAGGGGATAATTGTTTTCGGAAAAAGAAATGAAACTTTTATTCCTTTTTGGTTTAATTGTAAAATAGCTTCTCGAGTTGATTCAGCTGAAATATCATAACTCACAATCAACAAATCGCTTGTTTCTTTTTTGTATTCATACATTAAATATTCATTTATTCTTCTTTGAATTTTATTATGCAAACGAATTGTATTCCCAAGAGCAGATACAGTTGCTTTTTTTATCGTTCCTGTTTCATCATGAGTAGATGAATTTATTCTAACTTGATGTTTGTTGTTTGTTAATGGTAAATAAAAAGGAACATAATCTTTATTAGTTTGATATGGTATATATTTTTCATCACTTTCATAATAATCAAATTCAACCTTTTCGATTTTTGGTAACTTATTTAAATCAATACTATGAGAAGTCATAATCATTTCTTTCGATGTAAGTAGAATTACTGGAGTTCTTAGTTTAACTGCGGTATAAACCGCTTTTGAAGTAACTTCCCAGCAATCATAAATATTCGAAATGGAAAAAACAGGAATGTTGTATCCGCCAGAAATTAAACCATTCACAAGCATTAAATCTCCCTGTGCACCAACTGTAGCTGAGCCAGTGCTTGGTCCTAAACGTTGAGCAATAACAATTATCAAAGGCAATTCCATCATAAAAGCCATGTTGATAGATTCAACCATTAAGGCTAATCCAGGAAATGAAGTTGCGGTTGCAGGTAATTTACCAGCTACTGATAAACCAGAAATCCATTGTGCAACTGTTATTTCATCTGGTGCAAAAGTCATAATTGGAAATCTTTTCGATGAGTATTGATTAATCCAATTTGCTGGAGTAATCGGATAACTTATAAATGCTTCAACCCCAGATTGTGCTAATGATTCAACAATTAATTTACTTCCATCAATGAGTGAAATGTTTGGAGCCATAAATAATCAAAATTTGTTATTCGAAATTTATAAGAACTATTTATAATAAATAAATTTAAAATTGATAATCTAATTGTAAACTTAATCGGTTATCAATATTGCCAATGATTTTAGAATCACCGCTTCCTAAAAATTTTTCATTTGGTTTGTAAAGTTCTGAATATTTTAAAGAAAAACTTAATCCAAAATTTGTTTGATAACGTGTTAAAAAATACCAACGCATTCCATCGCCATATAAAACGGGGTTTGTCATTACACCGATTAAATCATTTTCAAACTCATAAACTCTTGAATCGAATGAATCAGTTTTGAAAAATATTATTCTTGTAGAAAATGATAAATTTTTAAGTGGCTGAAATTTTAGATCCTGAAAAATCAAATAACCTTCATCTTTTGTTTGTGATAATTGTGGAGTAACAGTAACAAATTCTAAACGTGAACGTAATTGCAAATAGGTAGTAGGTGAAAAAATAAACTCACCACGAATGTTTTGAGTTCTTTTACCAGTTAAAGTGTAAACATCATTAATAGCGGTTGCAATTTCTTTCTTCTCATTTTTATAACGTAAACGTAATTCAAAATATTTAAAAGGTTTTGTTGAATAATAAATTAAAAAATCATTCCCGTTTGATGCGAATGGATATTTATCTGAGACATAAGGAAAACTGAATTGATCATAATAAAAATTAAAAGTTCCATAAATTGTTTTTAATCTGATGCCAGAATAAAAACCAACTTCATTTTGAGGAAAATCTCTTTCACCAAAACCATTTGAATGATTATTCCAATATTCTTTGTTGTAGTTTCGATATGAAAAAACCAATGAAAGATTTTTATCAACAATTAACTCCAATGAATTTAAAGTTGCGAAACCATTTTTGCCAAAAGCTGTTTCACCATTTAAATTAATTTTGTCATAACCAAAATTATAGCTTGCAGAAAAATAACTGAATTGATTACCTGTTGGATCAAGTAAGGAATTATTTTTAAATCCATTGCTGTAAAAAGATTTATAAAAAAGTAGACCTACATTGCCATATTCTGTGATATCAAATTCAATCGATGCACCAAATAGTTTTTCATTCACATTATTCTTTTTACTGATTTCATTTTCGGTTCGATGCAAGCCATCAATTCTTAAAGCAGTTATTAAATTAGAAGTAGAATCAACAGAAGCATCTAAATATTTAGATGAAAAAAAAGCAGACAAAGTAAATTTTTCATAACTTGATACGAAAGCAATGCCACGCAAAAATTGATTTTCATCTGTGCTAAGATATGGTATTAATCCGCGGGAATTTCTTGGCAATACTTCAACTGCTTCACTTCCTTTTGAAAAGGCATAGCGGCTCCACATTGTTAGTCCTTGTCCGAATTCAAATGTGTAATCACCAAAAATTATGTTTTTTATAAAATCAAAATTTCTAATTTGTAAATGAAATGTTGTAAAATCATTAATTCTTTTTTCACCTGGATCTTTTTCTATCAAAGCACTAATTCTGAATTTGTTTGAATGCTCTGCAATAAATCTGTTGTAAGTTTTCCAACGGGAATTTGGAAATTTGTTTGTTTGATATGCTTCTTCTTTTTGTAGATCGTATATTCCTCTTGTTCTAAGATTTAAACGAATTTGTTTGTTTTTATTTTCGAAAATATCTGTGAACGTTAAAAGTTGTTCATCGCCAAGTTTTATAAAAGGTAAGATCTTTTCGATTGTTCCAAAACTAACTCCTTCTATGAATTTTAATTGATCAACATCATAAATCCCACCTAACATATTTCTATGTCTAATAATTGCTTTTGCTTGCGTAAGAGTTATGAAAGGAATTTTTGCTAAATCATTTATAGAAGCAGTATTGAGAAGAATAGGATTTTGTGCTAAGTATTCCAAAATATCATAGTTGTATGATTCATCTTGTCCTACTGAGGAATCCTCAAATAAATTTTCAATATCATTTCGATTTGTAAGCGTATCAACTTGAGCAAAGATTGTTATTGATAAAAAAAATAAAAAGAAAAAATATTTTCTCATTTTTGCAACCTAATAAGTATCCCAAATTGATGTGTCAAACCTAAATCGTTATGTGAACTAAAGGCATAATCAAATTGAATAAAATTATATATTACACCAAATCCACCATGAAAAATACTTGGTTCATTTTGAACCCCAATTCTTAATTTTAAAAAATTCATCAAAGTGTATTCAGCACCAAACCTTAATGAAACATTATAACCAATCTCTTTTCTTAATGCTGAAGAAAAAACAAAATCGTTAATGGGGCGATAATGTAATCCACCCCAAAAAACAGTTGGAACTTGGTTATCATCTTTTGAAATGGTCGAATGTGTTGCATTTTCAATATAAAAACCAAATCCAAGTTGTTCATTTAATTTTGCTATTCCACCAAGATTGAGAAAAACATTTCCTTTACTGCCATAATTTTTAATATTTACATTTTTATATATTAAAGTTCCGCCAAAAGAAAAATTGTTATTGATATTTTTTCCATAGCCCAATGCAAATTGAGTTTCTTTGTATAATTCAAATCCATAAATTGAAAAACCAGCACTGAAATTTCCAATGGATGTTGGTTCAATATAAGAAGCAAAAGCATTGCTCATAGCTTTTTCTTCAAAAGGAGAAGGTGAATAAAAAAATCCAAATTCTCTATTTTTGCTGCTAGCAATTAATGCAGAATTGTTAAAAAGTGAAAATGCATCATTTGAGAAAGAAACATCGGAGTGTGCTAAAGCAATTTGTTTGGCGCCTGGGCTAACTTGAGCGAAACCATCTATTGCAATTAAAAGTAAAATAATCGTTAATTTTAAATGTGAGTTCATAAGGATTCCAGATTTATAAATTATTTTATGTCTTACAAATCTATATCTTAAATTTAAGATATTTTTTGGAGTAATATTATGAAGAAAATATTTTTTTTAATCGGCTTAATTTTTATAGCATCAAATATAATTGCACAAGAACTTGATGCAACAGTTACAATTAATACCGAACAACTTCCAACAGCTTCGCGCGATAGATTAGATAATTTTAAAAATCAAATTCAAGATTATCTCAACAATAATAAATTTACAAGTCAACCATGGCAGGGTGAAAGAATAAAATGCAACTTCACTGTTTTTTTTATAAGTGCAGCAGATGAAGTTACATACAATGCTCAGCTTGTTGTATCAAGTCAAAGACCAATTGAAAATTCAGAGTTGAATTCACTTATGTTAAGTATTATGGATAACAGTTGGAGTTTTAAATATGAAAAAGGGCAAGCAATGTATTTTAATCAAACCGATTTTGATCCATTAACAAGTTTACTTGATTATTATGCTTATCTTATCATTGGTTTTGATGCAGATTCTTTTGATAAACTTGGCGGAACAGATTACTTTCAAAAAGCATTTGATATAGCTGTTCGTGGCGGTAGCAGTAAATTTGCTAAAGGCTGGTTGTTAGATAGTTCACCATTTAACAGAAGAGCATTAGTTGAAAATTTATTAAATGCAAAATATCAGCAATTCAGAATTGACTATTTTGATTATCATTACAATGGGATTGATTTAATAAATTCTAAAGATAAAAATGTTGGTTTAAATAACATGATTAAGTTGATAAAAAATTTAGAAAAAGCTAAAAATCAGATTGATTGGAGAAGTGTATTATTAAAAGTTTTTTTTGATGCAAAAGCTGGCGAAATTTCAGAATACTTAAAAGGTTATGCTGATAAATCCATTTTCGAAACACTTAAAAAAATAGATGCACCACATACTTCAAAATATGATGAAGCTTTGAAAGTTTACTAAAATAAAATTTTGATTTTTAAAAATTATATTGACAAAAAGAATTTTAAAATTTAAGTTACAATTAGATTCAATTAAGTTAAATAATTTTTCCACAGAGGGATCTTAAGTTCTAAATTTATTGAGGGAATTTTGAACGAATGAAATAAGCTTACAATCACTTGATTTTAATCGTAATGAAATAAGAATAACATTTCAAAAAAGTATTGAATAATATATTACAAAACCAATTTTAATTTTTGTGTTTATAATATATATATTACTTTTTTTACGATATATGGGTTGGACTAAAGAAGAACTATGTAAAGATGGGCAAAAAGTGAAAGGATTGATTGTTGCCGAACGAAAAGATATTCAACTTGAATTTACTTTAAAGGTCATTTCTGATGTGAAATTTTTGAAACTTGGTTTGTCAATTACTTTAGAGGAACAATAGTGAAAATTTCTAATCAGCTATATAAGACTAACATCGATTTCGAATTTGGTATCTAATCGATATTGTTCGGTATCCCGTTTAAGAAGTGCTGATTTTTTACAAAACAAGTAATCTTTAGAATCAAATATCATAAGGAGGTTTATAGTCAATATCTACAATAGCAAAAATTGTTTTTCTTTTTTTTGCTATAACTAAATGATCTATTAACTAAACCTTATGAGGTATTGTATGAAAAAATCCATTTTTTTGTTGGTCCTATCATTTTTTACAAGTCTATCATTTTCACAAATTGAAGATGGTAGATTTGAAATATCAGCAAGCGGAACATTTGGCTCGTTCTCTTTTGTTTACAAATCAAATAGCTATACTGATGAAAATGAAGGAAGACTTTATTTAAATACTTCAATCAAAGCGGGTTATATTTTTTTCGAAGGTATAGAAATTGAGCCAGAACTTTATACTTCTATTGTTGAAAAAGATAAGCCATCATTTCTAATAAGTTCGAACCTTGTTTATAACTATTATGTTACTAAAACAAGAATATATCCATTTATTTTAGCTGGATATGGTATAGGTAATAGTTATCCATTTATTACTACGTCTAATGCTTTTATTAGAATGTCTGATGAATTTGATGTTGGCTGTTTTAATGCAGGCATAGGATTGAAATATTATCTAAATGACAATGTGGGAATAAGGGCAGAATATCGTTATCAGCGTTATAATGATAAATCTGAGGAACGATGGAATAATTATATTTATAATAATAAAATAATTTTGAATATACACTCTATGTTATTTGGTTTTTCAATATTGTTTTAATCTAATAAACTTAACAAGCCGCTCAATACTAATTTTTTTTGAGCGGCTTATGATATTAAAATAGTTAGGTTTTAAAACTATAAAGTTTGTTCTATAAAATTTAAAAGTTTGTAATAAAGCTTTAAACTATTTTTTAAGGTAAAAAAAGTTGATAAGTTATATTTTCTAAAAGTAAATTTTCCCAAATAAAAAAACTTGGCTTAAATTTTACAAACAGAAAGTTATATTAAATGAGTAAAATATTAATTCTATCATTTGCAAATATTTCAAGAACACAAAAAATATTCTTTTTATTAATGGGTATTATGTTCATTATTCAAGGTGTTTTCAATTTAGATTATAAAAGGTTTTATATACTTGCATTGGTCCAATTAACTTTAGGTTTTATTAATGTTTTATATGTTTTTGTCTTGTCTTCTAAAATTGATTATCAAACATTTATTGAACTAAAAGATGATGAGATTGCATTTAAGAAAAATTATTTTAGTAAAGTGGTTAATTTAAAAGCAAGTGAATTAGTTTCTATTAAGATCTCGAAATTTAATATATTGATAAAAACACAAAATCAAGAATATAGAATTAGCCTTGGGGATTTAACATATTTACAGAGAATAAATGATTTACCTGTATTCTTACAAGCATTGGAGGATTTTAAAATAAAACATAAAATTAATTAGATGTGCAAAAAAAGAGGCAATTCACTGAATAATGAACTGCCATTAAAAAGTAAAAAAAAGGAAAATTAAATTTTTATATCATAAATTCTATATTTTTTATAAACTTCACCATTCATTACTTGTGCTCCACGATTCATCATTGCGTTATCTTCAAGAATCCAACTTGCTTCACCTTTTAAGATGCCAACTTTAGCGGCACGATTAACAATTTCCCAGTAAAAAACAGCATCCAATCCACGTTTTTGGTATTCAGGAATAATTCCCAATGTTAATACTCTTGACCATGTAATTTTTTTTCTTTGAGTAAAAAGTTTAATAAAATTGAAAGGTAATAATCTACCATTGAAAGATTTAAAGATTTGATTATAGTCCAACATAACAAGAGCAAAACCAACTAATTCATTATCAATTTCACCAAACAAAACAAGTGAAGGTTCAACTAAAGGTTTTAAATCTTTTGCCATAGCATCAATTTCTTCATCAGTCATTGGTACAAAGCCCCAATTAGGTGCCCAAGCTTTATTATAAACATATTTAACTTTGTCAAGTTCTTTTTTAAATTCTTTCATATTAAGTTGCGTAATTTTTAACTTAGAACGTTGACGAGCAATTTCTGCAACTCTTCTTAATTTTTCCGAGCTCACAACTTTTTGATTTTCTAAAGAGTAGGCATAAAGATCTTTTGCTTTTTTGAATCCATAATTATCACTTAAATCCAAATAATATTTTGGATTGTAAGTCATTAGAATTCTTGGTTCGTCATCAAAACCTTCGATTAACATTCCATATTCATCATTCGAAGAAGGATTTGCTGGTCCACGCATAGTATCGCAACCTTTTTCTTTTAGCCAATTTTTAGCAGCATCAAAAAGTGCATTTGCAACTTGTTGATCATTAATACATTCAAAGAAACCAAAGAAACCAACTTTATCGTTATGAACTTGGTTATGAAGTTCATTTTTAATTGCAGCAATTCTTCCAACCATTTTGCCATCCTTTTCTGCAACGAAAAATTCAGCAGAAGCATGTTTATAGAAAGGATGTTTTTCACGATCAAGAATTCTCATCTTGTCAAAAATTAAAGGTGGAACCCAATAAGGATTATCTTTATAAATTTCCCAAGCAAATTTTATAAATTTTTTTATCTCGCTTTTTGTATTAATAGTTTTAATTTTAATGTCGCTCATAAAATTCTCCAATTAATAAAAAAGGTTGATATTCCAAAAAATATCAACCTCTGATATAAATGTAAAAGGAATTAAATTAATCCTAATTCTTTGCCAACTTTTTTGAAAGTATTGATAATGTAATCCAAATGCTCATCTTCGTGAGTTGACATATAACTTGTTCTCATCATTTGACGACCTTGTGGTACGCCTGGAGAAATAAATACATTTACAAAAACTCCATTATCATAAAGTTTACGCCACATTTGAAATGCTAAAGGATCGCTACCAACAATAACTGGAACGATAGCTGTTCTTCCTTCTAAAACATTAAAACCAGCAGCTTTTAATTCTGTTCTAACTTTATTAGCGTTTGAAATTAATTTCTCAACACGCCAAGGTTCTTCTTCTAAAATATTTAATGCGGCTAATGCAGCAGCAACTGCGGCTGGAGTAGGTGACGCACTAAAAATTAAAGCAGATGAAAAATGTTTTAAATAATTAATAACTCTTTCAGGACCAGCAACAAATCCGCCAAGCGATGCAAAAGTTTTGCTAAATGTTCCCATTGTTAAATCAACATCTTTTTCTAAATTAAATTCACTTGCTGTACCTCGACCTCCTTTTCCAATAACTCCAACAGCATGAGCATCATCAATTAAAGTTCGTGCATTATACTTTTTAGCAAGTTCTACTAATTTTGGTAATTCAACAATTTCTCCACCAGTACTAAAAACACCATCACTAACAATTAACTTCGGTGCATCAATAGGAAGTTTTGATAAAACTCTTTCAAGATCTTCCATGTCATTGTGTTTGTAACGTTCAAGATTTGCTGTTAAGCCTTTAGCCATAATTTGTCCGGCAACAATACAAGCGTGATTATCGCGATCGGAAACAACATATTCACTTTTACCTTGAACTAAAGTTGGAATGATTCCTTGTGCAGTTTGATAACCAGTGCTGTAAAGAAGAACTGCTTCAGAACCAAAAAATTTTGCAAGTCTTTCTTCTAATTCGATATGTAAATCAAGTGTGCCTGTTAAATAACGTGAACCTGAGCAACCAGTTCCATATTTACGAACCGCTTCAAGTGCAGCTTCTTTAACTTTTGGATGAGCTGTTAATCCTAAATAATTATTTGAACCAGCCATTACAATTTTTCTTCCTTCAATTTGAACTACTGGTCCTTCATTTTCTTCAATTGGACGAAAATATGGATATACACCCATTGCTTTTACTTCGTCTGCACGTGTAAATTCGTAGCATTTATTGAATAAATCCAAAATACCTCCAGATTTTTTCTTAATTGATTTCTTATTTTAGTGTTATAATTTTGTTAAAATTTTATTAATTAATATAAACAAATTTAGGATAAATATAATTATATGGAAAAGAAAATAATTTCTGTTGTTACAGGTGCTTCTGGTTTTGTTGGAAGTCATTTAGTAGATAAACTTTTAGAAGAAGGACATAAGGTAAAATGTGTTTTAAGATCAACGAGTTCAACAAGATGGCTGGATGGGAAAAATGTTGAGATTATTAATTGCGGTTTATTTGATAGGGAACAACTAAAAATTGTTTTGAAAGATGCTGATTATTTATTTCATATTGCTGGAGTTGTAAAAGCTAAAACTGAAGAAGAATATTTTAAAGGAAATGTTGAAACAACAAAGGTTCTTCTTGAAATACTTGAAGAAGTAAATCCTAACTTAAAAAGATTTGTTGTTGCAAGCAGTCAAACTGCGTGTGGACCATCATTAAATGGAATACCTTGCAATGAAGAAACAAAAGAACATCCAATTACAACTTATGGTAGAAGTAAATTTGCTCAGGAAAATTTAGTTAAGTCCTATAGAGGAAAAATTGCTTATACAATTGTTCGTCCAACGGCTGTTTTTGGTGAACGTGATACTGAAATCTATTTGGTTTTTAAAACATATAAAGCCGGATTATTAACATTGATTGGTTTTGATGAAAAGAAATTAAATTTAATTCATGTTAAAGATTTAGTTGATGGAATTTATTTATCAGCAATTTCAGAAAAGGCAAAAGATCAAATTTATTTTCTTGCTTCAGAAGAAATTTATACTTGGCCTATTGTTGGGAATGCAATTGCAAAAGCATTTGGTAAAAAAGCTTTGACAGTTAGGTTACCTCATTTATTAGTTTATTCTGTTGCTGCTATTGCTGAATTTTTTTCTTCGTTCAGTTCAAAAGCTGCTACTTTTAATTTAGAAAAAGCAAGAGATTTTGTGCAGAAAAATTGGACATGCGATGTATCTAAAGCAAAAAATGATTTTGGTTTTCGTCAAAATATTTCTTTGGAAGAGGGAATTAAACGAACAATTGATTGGTATCGTGAAATGAAATGGCTATGATTAATTTTTTTCTTTGAGTAAAGTAGATGACTTTCACATGAGTTACAATCTCCATTACCAAAATTATTAGCGGCAATTTTTAGATTAAAATCTTTTAAAAGAACTAAAACAAAATTGCATTCATAATTTTTCTTGCCATTCTCTAAAATGAAGATTGATGAAATTGTGTTAGTGGGAATTGATGTTAAGTAATCGATATGCCAATAAATATTTTTTCCTTTTCGTAAATGCCTTTTTATTCTTTGTAATAAATTTTTTTGTGCACTGCCACTATAATAATAATAACCTTTTGGGAAAATTATATTTTTAAAATTTTTGTTTGATATTTTAAAACTAGTAGATGCAAAAATTTCCAAAAGATAAACACCTGAGTTGCTAGTTATTTTTAGCACCTTCTTTAATCCATGTTTTTATTCCATCAATTTGATTTTTGGTTAATGGCGGATAACCAATCGGAGGCATTGGTGAAATTACTCTTCCTTCAATTGCCCAAACTAACTTACTATTTTCAGGTAAGCCTGGAAATATAATTAGTGGATCACTCACAGCTTCTGAATATGTATCCAAGCTTAAATTTCCAGCTCTATCTCTTGAATTATGGCAAGAAGCTGTATTACATTTTACTCTAAAAACAGGGTAAATATGTTCAGAGAATTTAACATTAGAAGAGGGAATAATTACCTTATCAATTTCCTGATTTGTAACTGTATCATCGCAGGAAAGAAATATAATTGTTAATAATGTAAACATTAATATTAATTTAATTTTTTTCATATTCTTTTTTTCTTTAATTCTCAATTAGCAATTTTCAATTGGCAATTTGCAATTATTTTATTTGTATTATCAAGTAGTTCTTCTTCACTTTTTATATCAAACCAAAAAATTCGTTTATCTTTATTAAACCAAGTAAATTGTTTTTTTGCGTAACGCCTTGTATTTCTTTTGATTAAATCAATTGCTTTTTCAAGTGAATGCTTATTTTCAAGATAGTCAATGATCTCCTTATAACCAACAGTGTTTAATGAGTACAAATTTTTATCATAACCTTGACTTAGTATTTCTTTGACTTCATTTACTAAACCTAAGTTAATCATTTTTTCAACTCTTTCATTAATTCTTTGATAAAGTAATTCTCGATTCCATTTTAACCCAAATTGAATAAATTTTATTTTAGATTCTCTATTAACTTCTTTCTGAATTTTTATAATTGATTTACCAGTCAGGTGAAAAACTTCCAAAGCACGGATAACCCTTTTCCAATTTTGCGGAAGCATTTTGTCTGCTGAAATTGGATCAATATTTTTAAGTTCATTATAAAGATATTCGTTCCCAAATTCTCTTCTTCTTTTTAATAGATCGTCTCTAAAATTTATATCATTTGGAATAAAAGATGTGATGCCATCAATCAATGCCTTGATATACAAGCCTGTTCCACCTGCAACGATTGGAACTTTGTTTTTATTAAACATTTCATCAATAATTTTTAATCCTTTAACTTCAAATTTACTCGCATCGAACTTTTCATCTATGTTTAACTCGTTAATAAAGTGATGTTTAATTTTTTGCAATTTATCGGATGATGGTTTTGCTGTTCCAATGTTTAGTTGTTTATAAATTTGTCTGCTGTCAGCTGAAATAATTTCAGTATTTAATTTGAATGCGAGATTAAATGCTACATCACTTTTACCAGAACAAGTTGGTCCAACGATAACAATAACTATTCTTTCCATCCTTCACGGCCAATTAATGGTACAAATGCAAAATGGGAAAGTTCTTCTATTTTAAATTTATCTTCGCTTATTTTTTTTATAATTTTCATTACTTGAGTTGATTTATCACCAACGGGAATAATTAGCTTACCACCAATTTTTAATTGTTTTTTCAAATTTTCAGGTATTGTTGGACTACCGGCAGTAACAATGATGCCATCATAAGGTGCAAAATCTGACCAACCAATTGTTCCATCACTGCAACGAGTTGCAATTTTATAATTCAACTTATCAAAAAGTTTTAAGACTTGATTGTAAAGTTCATAATTCCTTTCGATTGTAAAAACTTTTGCACCCAGTTCATAAAGAATTGCAGCTTGGAATCCTGAACCAGTTCCAATTTCTAAAATTTTATCATTTGGTTTCGGGTCTAAAATTTCAGTCATTAAAGCAACAGTATAAGGCTGAGAAATTGTTTGTCCTTGTCCAATTGGTAAAGCAACGTCCAAATAAGCGTTTGGAATCATTACATCTGGTACGAATAAATGTCTTTGAACTTTTAAGAAAGCAGATAATACTCGTTCATTTTTGATTCCTCTTTTTCTAAGTGTGGCTACTAATTCTTCTCTTTCAAATTCGTACATATTATTTACTTTTAATTAAATATAAAATTAAATTTGCGTTGCAATTATAATCAAATGTCAATAAAAAATTTTTAATTATGATAGAAACTGTTGGTGGTGCAATATTAATTGCATTCATGAGAATTTGTGATGTAACGATTGGTACATTTAGAACAATAACTGTCGTTCAAGGAAGAAAGTATCAAGCGGCTGTTGCAGGTTTTTTTGAAGTACTAATATGGATTTTTGCAATGCGATACATCGTTCAGCATTTAGATAATATATATAACTTGATAGGTTATGCATTAGGATTTTCGTTGGGGAATATTCTTGGAATTTCACTTGAGGAAAAAGTAGCATTAGGTTATGTTCAAGTAAATATAATTTCTCCACATAAATCAGAGGTAATAGCAAAAATTTTAAGAGAGAAAAAATTTGGAGTAACCATTTTACCTGCAGAAGGAAAGTCAGGTGAATTATCAATTTTGATTGCAATTATTAAGAGAAAATTTTTACAAGATTTAATGAAAACTGTTGAAGCCATAGATAAAAGGGCATTTATAACAATTCAGTCTTCAAGACCATATCGTGGATTTATACATGGTTCCAGAGTATAAATTTTTAAAAATATTTGCTTAGAAATAAGATGAATATTATATTTGGCTCGCAAATTTGTTCATTTAATATTGATATTTAATGCGGGAATAGCTCAGTTGGTAGAGCGCAACCTTGCCAAGGTTGATGTCGCGGGTTCGAGTCCCGTTTCCCGCTCAACATCCCGATTACATCGGGATTTTTTTTCTCTTAAAATTAATTTTGGCGCTGTAGCCAAGTGGCCTAAGGCGGAAGTCTGCAAAACTTCTATTCGTCGGTTCGAATCCGACCGGCGCCTCAATTTCTAATTCATTCCAATTATAATCATTAATCTTTTGAAATATTATCAAATCCAGTTTTCCAAAATGGTATATTCGATTTTTAAGTTCATACTTTCATCAAGGAATTCATAATAATTTGAAATAATGAACAAAATTTGGGGAGCAAAATAATGAATAATTTAGCCTTTATTGAAAATTTGTATAACTTCACGTTTGTTAAAAATATAATCAATTAATTGGAAATTGATTATAATTGATTATCAAGAATTTAAAATAAAAAACCCCGCAAATAGCGGGGTGCAATTCATTAAAATATAATAAATTAACCAAGATAGGCTTTAAGATTTTTACTTCTATTTGACTGTCTCAATCTTATTAGAGCTTTTTCTTTAATTTGTCTAACTCGTTCACGGGTTAAATTGAGTTTTTCGCCAATTTCTTCAAGTGTTAATGAATGTTCTTTTCCAATTCCAAAATATAATCTTATAACTTCAGCTTCTCTATCAGTTAAAGTCGATAAAGAGCGTTCGATTTCAGTTTTAAGAGATTCTTTCATTAAATAATGATCGGGAGCAGGCTGATCTTCATTTGGCATTACGTCAAGCAAACTATTGTTATTATCATCACTATGAGCAAAAGGTGCATCCATTGAAATATGGCGACCAGCAATTTGCATCGCATAAGTTACATCGTTAACATCCATATCAAGCTGTTCAGCAATTTCTTCTGGACTTGGTTTTCTTTCATATTCTTGTTCAAGTTGGCTTAATGCTTTACCCATTTTATTTAATGCACCAACGCGGTTTAATGGTAAACGTACCATTCTTGATTGTTCAGCTATTGCTTGCATAATTGACTGACGGATCCACCAAACTGCATAAGAAATAAATTTAAATCCACGTGTCTCATCAAATCTTAAACCAGCTTTTATTAACCCGAGATTTCCTTCATTAATCAAGTCACCTAATGGTAAACCTTGATTTTGATATTGCTTAGCAACTGAAACAACAAAACGAAGATTTGCTTTGGTTAAAGTATCTAATGCTTGTTTATCCCCTTTTTTTATTCTAATTGCTAACTCAATTTCTTGCTGGGGAGTAAGTAAATCTACTTTACCAATCTCTTGCAAATATTGATCGAGTGATTTGCTCTCACGATTCGTAAATTGTTTTGTGATTTTCAATTCTTAATAACTCCTAAATTGTTATTAAATCAGATCTTATAATCGATGATTTTTTTAATATTTTTAATTTTGACATAAAAAAAACTGCCGATGTTTAATTTCTCATTGCATTGAGAATTAAAATCGCAGTATTGTAATTTTTTATTACACATGCAAATATAATAAGAAAAACCTTGAAAACATAGGATTTTCTTCATTTCTATAGATTTTTATATATCGAACAATTATTAATAATAAATAGTTTCAAGTTTTTTTGATTTTTGAAAAGATTATTTTCTACTTGCTTTCATTACATTTTCGGTTATTACTAAAAACTCCTAATTAAAATTAAAATCCAATTATTGATATAAGTTTTTATTTATTTATATAAAAAGATTAATTTTGTTATGATTATTTATAACAGGAGATTCAATGAAGCTTAAACCTATTTATATTTATTTAACAATTTTTGTTGTGTTTATTATTTCAATTGTTCTTTTTTCTAATTCAACAAAAAAGTCTAATCTAATTGATAACCAGCAAATGAATGGCCAAATGCCGGAAGATGATGTTCATAAAAATTTAAAATCTCAAGGTAATGGGGATGCACCTTCAGCTTCAAATGTAATGAAAGAAGCTATTGAAAGAATGAATAAATTAAAAGAAGAAGTAAATAAAAATCCAAATGATACATTAAAATTAAGAGAATATGCAGACATGTTGACATTAGCTCATAAACCTGATGAAGCAATTGAATATTATTCAAAGATTTTAAAGTTCGATCCTAAAAGAATTGATGTTCTTTTGCAATTAACGTATGTTCATTTTAATAAAGGTGATCTGGATAAAGCATTAGAGTACACAAATAAAGCTTTACAAGTTGATAAAAATAATTTGATTGCTAATTATAATCTTGGAGCTGTGTTGAATGCAAAAGGAGATAAAAGACAGGCAATTCTAATTTGGAAAAATTTAGCTCAAAAGTATCCAAACACTGATGTTGGACATATCGCTAAAGAATCTGCAAAGCAATTAGAAGGTACTAATCAGAAATAATTTTAGTTATTAGATTTTTGGGTATTTCTTCGAAGTAAAAGTTTTTAATCTTTGTGTTGTTATGCCTCCAAATTTCATCTGGAGGCATTTCTTTTTGTATGAATCTGTTAGTTTTTTTGAATTTTGATTTATCTGCAACTACAAAAAAAGGTTTGTTAAAATTTTTACAACTTAAAGCAATCAATGCTGACCCGACTTTATTAACTACATTCCCATTTTTTAAAATAGAATCAGCACCAATTATGCCAGCATCAATTTCTTTCGTTTTGAAGTAAATCATTGATTCAGTAATAATTTCGACATTAATTTTATTCTTAGATAATTTTTGTGCAAAAATTCTTCCTTCAAATTTGGGTCTTGATTCACAAATTATAACTTTTAGTTTAGGGTTAGTAATTTTTAATCTAATAAATAACTCAAAGAGTGTTTTGCTATTTGAAATTGTAAGGAATGTGTCAAACTTTTTTAATTCATTTTGTGAGTGAAGGAATAAAGTGTCATTAATATTCTGAAAATATTTATCATACTTTTTAAAAAATTTATCAATATTATTTTTCTTTATACTTAATTTTAATTCGCTTAGATACTTTTGAATATTTTCAAAGCTTGGAAATTTATCAGCAACATTTTCAACAAAATTTGGAAAAATTTTCAAAAAGGATATTTGTTCTTTTAAATGATTATGTAATTCATATAGAATTTCAAAACTTCCTGATGTTTTATCATCAAACAATTTTGAAATTTTATTATTCATTTTTGTAAACAAAACCTTTTATAGGTTCACGTAAAGTTAGAACAGGGCAAGGTGCTTTTCGAACAACTTTTTCAGCAGTTGAACCAAAGAGTAAATGTTCAACTCCGGTATGTCCATGTGTAGCAATGATAATTAAATCAATATCTTTTTCAAGAGCTGTTTCATTAATTTCAACGAATGGTTTACCTGTTTTGATAATTGTTTCTACTTGTAATGATTTATCAATTTCATTTGTTAATTTTTTGAATTCCTCTTCAGCTCTGCTTTGAATATCAATATCTGTGGAAGGAATTGCAATTTGTCCCATTGAAAAATCAGCAGGATAAATCATTGGTTCAACAACATAAATTAAATATAATTTTGCTGTAAAAGTTTTTGCGAATTCTACTGCATATTTTAATGCGTTTTTTGAGTAATCAGAAAAGTCAATTGGGACTAAAATATTTTTAATCATAACGACCTCCTTAATTTTTATGAAAAAATTCCTGATTCTGCAACACGCCAAATTTTTTGGCAGGGAAATTTATTTTCATATAATGCACGACCAATAATTACTGAATCAACATAATCACTTGCTTCAAGTTGAAGTTTAATCAAATCATTATATCCGCCAATTCCACCGCTATGAGTTATTTTTGTTTCAGTAATTTCAGCAATTTGTTTAGAAAGTTCAATGTTTGGACCATTCATCATTCCGTTTCTTGTAACATCTGTAACAACAATTCTTTTAACTCCACATGATTTAAGGAATTTTGCAAACTGAATTGCACGTAAATGAGTTCTTATTTGTCTTCCTCGAGTAACAACTTCTCCGTCAATAACATCAATAGCAGAAACAACTTTATTTGGTGTAAATTCATCTAAAATTTTTATGAATTCTCTTGGATTTTCAAAAGCCATTGAGCCAATAACAACACGAGCAACACCAAGTTCAAAAGCTTCGCATGCATCTTCATAATTTCTTATACCACCTCCAAGTTCAACTGGAATAATTACTGCTTCACAAATTTTTCTGATAATTTCAAAATTTACCTTTGTATGGTCATGGGCAGCATTAAAATCTACTAAATGAAGGCATTTTGCATTTTCGGCGCGCCATATCATTGCCATTTCAATAGGATCACTTTTATATTCTATGCATCCAAGCTCAGGTATTCCTTGAACAACTCTAACTAATTTTTGATCTTGTATATCAATTGATGGTATAACTAAAATTTTATTCATGAAAGTATTTTATAAATTCCTTCATTAAAATAACAAAAAGAATATTTGGAATGAATTGAATAATTATTGAGCGTACATTTTATATTGCTGATATTGTGAAACTGCAGTTTCAAAATCAAAACGTGTTCTAATTAGAAATGCTTCATCACGGTCTTTTGCTAGTGTTGGTTCTGGTTCCCATTCTAGGTTTGAATTTAATACTAAATTTTTTTCGGTATCAATTATTGCCCATTTTGCCACCCCATCTTTATATGACTTCATAATTAGTTGGATTTTACCATCAAGGGCAAATCTTAAAGCCCTATCAAACCATTTTGCCTTTTCTTCAATTGTCATAAATATTTTTATTTTTTGTTTTATAATCGTATGGAATTAATTATATGTTTAGTTTAAAAATAAAAATTCATTTTTAATTAAAAATCTTGACTTTCCTTTCTTAAAAGCTCATATTTGATATTGTATGGAAAAAAATTATTTTCTTAAAACTACAAAAAACGAAAAATTGCAAATCACAACTTTTAGCTCTTATGATTTACAATTTGATAGAGCTATAATTTTTGTCCATGGCTTTAAAGGTTTTAAAGATTGGGGATTCTATCCATTTATTGGCAAATATTTTGCTTCAAATGGTTTTTATGCTATTACATTTAATTTTTCTCATAATGGAATTGGTGAAAATCCAATCGAATTTACTGAATTTGAAAAATTTGAAAAAAATACATTTTCACTTGAAATAGAAGAACTCAATGAAATTATTGATTCAATTAGAAATGGTTTTTTTGAAAATTTAAAGAAAGATTGTAAAGTTTTCATTTGTGGGCATAGTCGTGGTGGTGCAATTTCAATTTTAACAGTATCAAAAAGAAGTGATATTTCTGCAATAGCTGTTTGGGCTTCAATTTCAAAATTAGATAGATATTCAAAAAGACAAAAAGAAGAATGGCGAAAAAAAGGTTATTTTGAGGTTATGAATATGAGGACAAAACAAATTATGCGTTTAGGAGTTGATCTTTTGGATGATATTGAAAAAAATTCTTCTGAAAAATTGAATATTGAAAAAGCAGTTAAAAATTTAAACATTCCTTTTTTTATTGTACATGGTGATCAGGATTTAGCAGTTCCAATTCAGGAAGCTGAGCAGCTTTATCAATGGGCTGATAAATCCAAAACAAAATTTCTCAAAATTATAGGTACTGGTCACACATTTGATATTACTCATCCATTTACGAGTTCAAATCCTAAATTTGATCTTTTATTGGAGCAAACAAATAGATTTTTCTTAAATAATCTTGAGGTGAGTAAATGGAACTAAAAAACTATTTTTTCATTCCAATCTTTTTATTTGCTGTTGGCTTTTTTGTAAAAAATCTTTTAATCAAAATTAACTATGTTAGAATTGGGTTACCAGATAATAGATTTGATCAACCTTGGGAAAGAATAAAAAATGTTGTGAAGATTGGTTTATTCCAATCAAAAATTTTAAGAGAACCGATTGCTGGATTTATTCACGTATCAATTTTTTGGGGTTTTCTGATTTTTCTATTGGCTGTATTAGAATCAATAATTCAAGGTTTTTATTCGAATTTTTCTTTAGAAATTTTAGGAAATTTTTATTTAATAATTTCATTTGTACAGGAGATTTTTGGAATATTTGTAATTATTGCAGTTTTATGGGCATTTTATAGAAGATTCATTCAAAAAGTTAAACGATTAAATGTCAAAGGGCATGAATTTGATGCCGCATTTATTTTGACAATGATTTTGATTATCGTTTTTTCAATGTTTGGACAAAATGCAGCACATATTATCAAAAACAATTTTGTCCTAAGTGAATTTGAAGCCCGACCAATATCTAATTTCTTGGCAAATGTTTTTTATGTAAATGGAAATTCAGCAAACAAGTTTTATGAATTTTTTTGGTGGACACATATTCTAACAATTTTGACATTCCTAAATTTTTTACCTTACTCCAAACATTTCCATGTAGTAACTTCTTTACCAAATGTTTATTTCAAAAAAATTGGGAAAGAAAAAAATTCTTTAAAGAAATTAAATCTTGAAGATGAAAACATTTCTCAATATGGGGTTTTGGATGTAGAACATTTGACATGGAAACAAATGTTTGATGGTTACGCTTGCACTGAATGTGGAAGATGTACGGCAAGTTGTCCTGCAAATACTACAGGTAAAAAACTATCACCAAGAGAAATTATTAGAAGTATAAGACAAAGGACAGAAGAAAAAGCGCCATTAATTTTATCAAAAGTAGATGAATCCAATGAGATAATGCAAAAAACTTTAGTTCATAATTATATTTCAGATGAAGAACTATGGGCTTGTACTACTTGCATGGCATGTGTTTATGAATGTCCTGTTACAATTGAACATGTTGATTCAATTGTAGATATGAGAAGAAACTTAGTTTTGAGTGAATCACAATTTCCAAATGAATTAAATGCAGTATTTAAAAATTTAGAAACAAATGGAACACCATGGGCTTTCAATGCACAAGATCGTGCAAATTGGGCTGAAGGATTGAATATAAAAACTATGGCAGAAGATCCAAATTGTGAATATCTTTTTTGGGTTGGTTGTGCTGGTTCTTTTGATGCTCGTTATCAAAAGGTTTCAAAAGCTTTTGCAACTTTAATGCAAAAAGCAAATGTAGATTTTAGAATACTTGGAGTAGAAGAACAATGCAATGGTGATACAGCAAGAAGATTAGGTAATGAATATTTAGCTCAAATGTTAATGCAAGCCAACGTAGAAACTTTAAATAATTATGGTGTTAAAAAAATTGTAACTGCTTGTCCGCATTGTTTTAATTCTTTGAAAAATGAATATCCACAGTTTGGTGGTAATTTCGAAGTTATCCACCATTCTGAATTATTAAATAAATTAATAAATGAAGGTAAGTTAGAGTTAAAAAATAATTCAGAAAAAAGAAAGATTACTTATCATGATTCTTGTTATCTTGGTAGATATAATGATATTTTTGACGAGCCAAGAAACACACTTCTTGCAATTGATAATTATGAGTTATTAGAAATGACTCGTTCTCGTGATAAAGGTTTTTGCTGTGGCGCTGGCGGCGGAAGAATGTTTTTAGAAGAAACTGAAGGGACCAGAATTAACGTTAACAGAACAGAAGAGGCATTAAAAACAAATGCTGATACAATTGCTTCGGCTTGTCCTTTTTGTATGACAATGCTTAATGATGGTGTAAAAACTTTAGATAAATCTGATGAAGTTCAAGTAAAAGATATAGCTGAAATAATTCTAGAAAACTTAAAATAATCCATTAACTAAAAATAGGAGGTAAAATGCACGAAAAATATCAAGCATTAATTGATTTCATTAAAAGTCTTGAACCTGATGTAGAAAAATTCTACACAAAAGGTCAATCTGCAGCTGGAACTCGTTTAAGAAAAGGATTGAGTGATTTGAAGAAAAAAGCTCAAGAATTAAGAAACGATATTCAAGCTGTTAAAGCTTCTCGCAAAGGAGCAAAAAACGAAAATTAATTCGTTAACCACATGTTGGTAATAGGTCGAGTTTTTACTCGACCTTTTTTTTATAATATGAAAAGAATTTCATTTGTCTTTTTTATCTCATTAATATCATTTTTTTATTTTTCCCGGAATTTCATTTCAAACAAAGTTGAAAAAAAAATTTCAAAGGAAATTTCATTTTCATTTGTTGGTGATTTAATGTGCCATTCACCCATTTTTGAAAGTGCAAGAATTGAAAATGATAGCTTCGATTTCAATCCAATTTTTGAAAATGTAAAAGATGAATTATCACAATCTGATTTTACAATTGGCAACTTAGAAACTGTTATTGCAGGAAAAGAATTTGGTTTTTCAGGTTATCCAAATTTTAATTCTCCAATTGAATTTTTACAAGCATTAAAAAATTCTGGTTTTGATGTTTTAATAACTTGCAATAATCATTCATTGGATAGAGGAATAAAAGGTTTAATTAATACACAAAACAATCTTGAAAAAATTGGTTTTAAATATGTCGGTACAAAAAAAACTGAAAATGACTCAATCTTAATTTTAGAAAAAAATAATCTTAAAGTTTCTCTTCTTGCTTATACATACGGGTTAAATGGAAATATACTTCCCAAGTCAAAATATTATTTAATTAACATAATTGATACTAATAATATCAAAAAAGATATTTTAAAAGCTAAAAAATCGAGTGTTGCAGTTATAGTTTATTTACACTTTGGTGAAGAGTATCAACGAAAACCAAATTCATTTCAGAAAGAATTAGTAGATAAAGTTTTTTCATTTGGTGCAAATGTTATTATTGCAAGTCATCCTCATGTAATTCAGGATGTAGTTTATGATGATGAAAAATTAGTTGCATATTCACTTGGAAATTTTTTATCAAATCAGAGATGGAGATATTCAGATACTGGTATTATTCTTAATTTTACTTTTTTTAAAGATGATTCAAATAAAATTAAAGTAAAAGATTTTGCTTTTATTCCAACTTGGGTTTATAAAGGAACTTTAAACAATAAAGTTCAATTTAAGATTTTAAAAGCTGACACATTAATTTTCCCGAGTTTTCTTACAAAAGATGAAATTGGTAAAGTTAAGCAAGCTTTTTACGACACAAAATTTTTAATTAATTATACAAATTAAACTGCAATTAAATTTTAACTATTTTTACAAAAACAATTTCACGAAATATGAAAAAAAATACTTCTTTAACTATCATCTTCTTAACAATATTTATAGATTTAATGGGCTTTGGAATTTTAATTCCAATTTTGCCAACCTTTGCAAGTAAGCAAGTTGGTGCATCTGATTTTGAAATTGGAATTGTCGTTGCAATTTTTTCATTTATGCAATTTATTTTTAATCCAATTTTAGGAAGACTTTCAGATAGAATTGGCAGAAGGCCTGTAATTTTATCGACACAATTATTAACCGTTTGTTCATATTTAATTTTTGCAGTTACAAATTCATTTACTCTACTTTTGATTTCAAGATTAATTGCAGGAATTGGTGGTAGCAATATTGGTGTTGCACAAGCTTATATTGCTGATATTACTACAAAAGAAGAACGTGCAAAGGGAATGGGTTTAATTGGTGCTGCTTTTGGTTTGGGATTTGTTTTTGGTCCTTTAATTGGTGCTATACTTTCAAAATATGGTTATTCAACTGTTGGTTTTGGCGCAGCAGCTTTTTCATCGTCGGCTTTTTTGTTCGCTTTAACTAAATTACCAGAATCTTTAACTGAAAGAAAAAACAATACTAAGTTTAATTTCAAGATTTTCGATTTCAGCTTTACAAAAAAAGTAATTTCAACTCCTTCAATTGGTATATTAATAATTTTATTTTTTATTATAATTTTTTCAGTTGCAAATATTTATGGAACTCTTGCTTTATTAACTTTTAAAATTTATCACTTTACCGATCAACAAAATGGAATTCTTTTTGGAATAACGGGTTTAATTGGGGCAATTGTTCAAGCTGGATTAATGAAAAGAATTTCTCAAAAATTTTCTGATAAAAAAATTGTAATTGCCGGTTTAATTTTTATGGTAATTGGACTTTCATTGATTCCATATGGTGGAAATTTTTTAGGATTGTCAATTGTAATTTCTATACTTGCAGTTGGTACTGGAATTTTACAACCAATAATTCCAACAATGATTTCAAAAAGAGCTGAACATAATTTACAAGGTTCAATTTTAGGTGTCAATCAATCTATTTCTGCATTGGCAAGAGTATTTGGGCCACTTTGGGGTGGATTTTCTTTTGATTATTTCGGTTATCAATTTCCATTTTTAACTGGAGCTTTTTTTACTTTCATAACAATATTTTTGGCAATTTACTTAATCAAAGATTAGAAAGAATCTATGTTCAGAGTTGGGAAAATAGAATTAACAAAACCTCTTTTACTTGCACCAATGGAAGATGTAACTGATATTGCATTTAGAAGAATTTGCAAAGAGTTTGGTGCTGATGTAGTTTATACTGAGTTTGTAAATTCAGATGGTTTAATACGTTCAAATAAAAATACAGAAAAGAAATTAGAGATTACAGAATTTGAAAGACCAGTTGGAATTCAGATCTATGGTGGAAATTTAGAACCAATGATTGAAGCTGCAAAAATTGCTGAAGAAAAAAATCCAGATATGATTGATATTAATGCAGGTTGCTGGGTAAAAAAAATTGCTGGTCGTGGCGCAGGTGCTGGTTTATTAAAAGATCCTTGTTATATGCAGACTATGGTTGAAAGTATTGTTAAAAATGTTTCACTTCCTGTAACTGTAAAAACAAGATTAGGTTGGGATGAAAAGTCAATTAATATATTAGAAGTTGCTAAAAGAATTGAAGATGCTGGTGCTTCTGCATTAACAGTTCATTGCAGAACAAAATCTCAAGGGCATTCTGGTGAAGCCGATTGGAGTTGGATTCCAAAAGTAAAAGATGTTGTAAAAATTCCAGTAGCTCTTAATGGAAATGTATTCACAGCTGAAGATGTAGTAAAAGCTTTTAATGAAACAAATGCTGATGCTGTTATGATTGCTCGCGGTGCAATTGAACATCCTTGGATTTTTCGTGAAGCAAAACTTTTGTTGAATAATCAAACTTTCAATGAAGTTTTACCTGATGAAAGAATTAATATAATTTTAAGACATTTAAAATATTCTCTTGAAATAAAAGATGAACGCAGTGCAATTATAACTTTCAGAAAATATTATGCTGGTTACTTAAAAGGTTTACCTGCTTCAAAAGAAGTTAGAATAAAACTTTATCAACAATTAGAATACAAGCCGGTTGAAGATATTCTTTTTAATTATTTAGAAAAACTAAAAAAAATGGATACAGAACTTATCAATGAGGAAATAAAATGAATTTAGAAAAACTAATTCGTGATGTTCCTGATTTTCCAAAAAAGGGGATAATATTTAAAGATATTACAACACTGTTAAAAAATTCTGATGGTTTGAATTATGCTGTAAACTTACTTTATGATTTTGCAAAAGGGAAAGGAATTACAAAAGTTGCTGGTATTGAATCGCGTGGGTTTATTTTAGGCGGAATTTTAGCCAGTAAATTAAATGCTGGATTTGTACCAATTAGAAAACCTAATAAATTACCAGCTGAAAAAATTTCTGCAACTTATGAATTAGAATATGGAACTGATAAAATTGAAATTCATAAAGATGCAATTGAAAAAGGTGATAAAGTTTTATTGCATGATGATTTACTTGCAACCGGCGGTACAATGGAAGCTGCAGTAAAATTGATTGAAGAACTTGGCGGGGAAGTAGTGCAGATTGGTTTTATCATTGAATTATGTTTTTTAAATGGTAAAGATAAGTTAAAAAATTACGATGTAGTTTCATTAATAAAATACGATAAAGAATAATTTAACGTAGAGACGGGATATATCCAGTCTCTACAAATAATAAATAATTTTACAAATCAAAAATATTTTCCGGTTTATCCTTTTCTAATTCCCATTTTAATGGATTTTGCTCGATATACCTTCTTATGTTAAACAATTCATTTTCATTACGGATTATTCTATCATAAAACCGAGATTGCCATTTGAAATTACTGTATCCATTTTTATATGCCCAACGTGTAACAGCAGCTTTGAATTTACCAACGATATCACCCAATGGTAGAGACGCCATATATGGCGTCTCAGATTGTTTATCCTGAGACGGGATATATCCCGTCTCTACAATTGGATTAATTATAATTATTCCGTGAATGTGATTTGGCATTATCACATAATAATCTAATCCTACATTCTTGAAATGATTTGGTATTTCTTCCCAAAATTTATCAACAATTTTTCCTAATTCATTTAAATACATTTTATCATTTACAACTTTACCAAAAAACTCAATATGATTCTTGGTGTTGATTGTTACTAAGTACCACCAAGGAGTAGAATAATCCCAATTTATTAGTCTTGTTGATTCAATTCGAAATGTGTTTTTGAATTTTGACATGATATAATCGTTTATTCTGTATAAATATTGAAATAATAATAATCCGTAGTAACGTTGCATGCAACGTCTCTACCATGATTTTGGCATGCAACGTATCTACAATGTATTGAAATATTATGTATCTACATTATAAAATCTTTTGGTGCAATTATAACAACAAATTCACCTTTAAGGATTTTATCTTTTAACGATGATAAAATATCACTTGGTTTTCCACGCCAAACTTCTTCAAACTTTTTGGTTAGTTCTCTTGCAATTACAATTTGTCTTTCAGGTATGTATTGATTTAATTCTAAAATTAATTTTTCAATTCTGTATGTTGATTCATAAAGCACTATAGTTCTTTCTTCTTCGGAAAGATGAAGTAATTTTTTTTGTCTTCCTTTTTTTTGTGGTAAAAATCCTTCAAATACAAATGAATCAGTAGGTAATCCTGAAATGCTGAGAGCGAGGATTGCGGCATTTGCACCCGGAATTCCAATAACTTCGATTGAATTTTTTACTGCGGCATTAACTAATCTTGTTCCAGGATCAGAAATAGCTGGGGTGCCTGCATCAGAAACAAGTGCTGCATTTTCACCTGAATTAATTTTATCAATTATTCTTTCTATAGTTTTAGTTTCATTAAATGCGTTTGCTACAATAAAAGGTTTTTCTATTCCGAAATGATTTAATAGAAATTTTGTTACACGTGTATCTTCACAAATTATAAAGTCAACTTCTTTTAAAGTTTTGATTGCTCGGAAAGTTATATCTTCAAGATTTCCGATTGGTGTTGCAACAATGTAAAGTTTTGCCACTTTAAAACCCTTTTAATAATGTATAATGTAAAATGTAGAATTACATTTAAAATTAATTCAATTTTACATTATACACTATACATTTTACATTACTTTACATTTTTGTTAGAACATTTTTAATTATTGAAAATCCTTTATCAATCTCTTCTTTTGAAACTATTAATGGTGTTCTGAAACGAATTGTAGATGTGCCGCAACCAAGCATTATTAATTTGTTTTTATAAAGTTCTGTTAAAAATTTCTTTCGAATATCAGCATTGGGCATATCAAAAGAACACATTAATCCAAGTCCACGTGCATTTGATACCAAATTTGAAAATTCATTTTGCACTTCGTAAATATTTTGCAAGAGATAATCACCCATAATTTTTGCATTTTCAACTAAATTATCTTCATCAATAATTTCAAAATATTTTCTTGATCGAACCATATCAGTTAAATTTCCGCCCCAGGTTGAATTAATTCTGCTTGATTTCTTAAAAACATTTTCAGAAATATCATCAATTCTATCGTTAACCATTATTCCACAAACCTGAACTTTTTTACCAAATGAAATTATATCAGGTTGAGTGTAATGCTCGTAAGCCCACATTTTACCAGTTAATCCAACTCCAGTTTGAACTTCATCATACATCATTAAGATTTCATTTTCTAAAGTAATTTCACGAAGTTTTTCATGAAATTCTTTTCTGAAAAAATTATCTCCGCCTTCGGCTTGTATTGGTTCAATAATCAAAACGGCAATATCATCTTTGTTTTCTTTTATTGATTCATAGATTTCATTTATTGCTTTGTTTTCAAGTTGAATTATTTCACTCAAATTTTCTTGAAGAGGGAATTTAATTTTTGGATTTGTAATTCTTGGCCAATTGAATTTGGGATAATAAGCAATCTTAACTGGATCTGTATTTGTTAAAGACATTGTATAACCAGTTCTTCCATGAAAAGCTTCTTTGAAATGTAAAACTTTATTTCCTTTTTCTTCTTTGTAACCCTTTATGAAATTTTTTCTCACTTTCCAATCGAATGCAACTTTTAAACCATTTTCAACAGCTAACGCACCACCTTCAACAAAAAATAAATGTTGCATGAAATCTGGTACAGCTACTTTAATAAATGTATCTACAAACTTTGCCATTTCAATTGTGTAAATATCAGAATTAGAAGGTTTATTCAAAGCGGCAATAGAAAGTTCTTCTTTGAATTCTGGTGTATTCATTTTAGGATGATTCATTCCCAAAGGATTTGAAGCAAAGAATGAAAAAAAATCTAAATATTCATCACCAGTTTTTTCATCTACTAAATACATCCCATGACTATTTTTTAAATCTAATACCAAATCAAAACCATCAACGAGCATTTTTGATTTTAATGTTTCGTGAACATTTTCTGCTGTAATATTTTTTGAATTTATATATGTTAAATTTCCCATCATAATAAACCTCTTAAAATTTATTAATGTTAAGTGAATAGTTGATTAAAAGGATAAAGATGGGTATAGCTTAGAAGACTTGTTCAAAGCGAGATGAAAGGTAGTTCTTTAAATTTTTTCTACCAGTTATTTTTGGAAAGTTTACAAAATTTTTCATTCTTTCTATTTGTTTCTATTCAAAGATAATTATATTTGGTTGCATTTTCAATGAGAATTATGAAAGTTAATTCCAAAAATATCTTTCAATTTCTAATTATAATCTTTTTTGTCTTTATTTTTTATTCGTGTGTTAATAAAGATAAAAGCAAAGAAATTAATTTTATTACAGATTCAACTAAAATTGGAATTGAAACAATTGATTATGATTTGGGCATCAAATTTAATCCTCCAAAAGAATGGGAATTACAGCCAGCATTATTATCAAAAAAAATGGAATCAAATTCTTCTGGAAATTTTTTTTACCAACCGATTTATTTGTTTTTTGATAAAAATGCCAAAGCAATTTTAAGTGTGGGTAAAGTTCAAAGTACGGATACAGCAATCACAAAATCAACACAGATAAATTATTACAAAAGTTTACTTACATCAAAATATAAAAACAATAATTTGAGTTATGTATCTTTCACAAAAGATAAAATTCATTTCAATAAAATTAATTTCGAAAAAGAAAATCTTATTTCTCTTAAAGTAATATTTCTTAATAAAGAAGATGATATAATTCAATTTGATTTTTCATTTCCAAAAGATAAAAGAGAAGAATTAATTACTCTAATTCAAGCGTCAATTGGTACAATTGAAACCTTAAGGAAATAAATTTATTTTTATTAAAACAAATTTGAAAAGAAGGAGACATATAAATGAGATTCTGTTTAAATGTAGATCATATAGCAACATTAAGAAATGCACGTGGGGAATCACAACCAGATCCAGTAGCTTTTGCATTAATGGCGGAACAATATGGAGTTGATGGGATTGTTGTACATTTACGTGAAGATAGAAGACACATTAATGAACGCGACGTGCGTTTACTTCGTGAATTAGTTAAAACAAAACTTGATCTTGAAATGGCAGCAGTTGATGAAATAATTAATATAGCATGTGATGTTCAGCCCGATCTTGCAACAATTGTCCCAGAAAAAAGACAAGAACTTACCACTGAAGGCGGATTAAATGTAATTGATAACATTAAACAAATTAAAAATGCAATTTTTCGTTTACATGAAAATGATATTCCCGTTTCTTTATTTATTGAGCCAGATATAAATCAAATTGATGCTTCTGCAGAAATTAATGCTGATTTTGTTGAACTGCATACAGGTCATTTTGCAAATGCAATATTAGAAGAAGATATTTACGATGAATTAGAAAAAATTAGAATTGCTGCTAAACATGCTAAAAAATTAGGACTTGGTGTTAATGCTGGTCATGGATTAGATTACTTAAACATAAAAGAGTTTATTGCTATTCAAGAAATTGATGAAGTAAGTATTGGTCATGCTGTAATTGCTCGCGCTGTTTTTGTTGGCTTAGAAAAAGCAATTGAAGAAATGAGAAATTTAATTTCAACTAAGATTTAGTTACTGTATAAATTGAAATCCAAAATTAATTTTGAAATAAAAAATAAATTAGAATATCATTATAAAGAATTTGATAAAACTAAAATATCACCAGACCCAATTGAGTTTCCGCATAAATATTCTAATAAAAGAGATATTGAAATAAGTGCATTAATTTCATCATTGTTTGCTTTTGGAAGTATCAAACAGATAATGAATGTACTTCAGAAAATTCACTTAAAAATTGGCTCATCACCTTTCGACTTTGTAATTAATTATTCTTTAAGTAAAAATTACTTTGAAGATATTCAACATCGTTTTTATAAAAGCATTGATATTGAAAATTTATTCTCAGTCCTCAATTTAATTTACTCAGAACATAATTCGCTTGAGTTCTTTTTTACAAACAAGAATTCAATTAAAGAGAGCATTTCAGCTTTTTCAAATCAAATGTTTAATATTTTCACACAAAATTATAAAATTAGCGTTGGAATAAAATTCATGTTCCCTGATCCTGAAAAGGGAAGCGCATGCAAAAGGATGAATTTATTTTTACGATGGATGGTAAGAAAAGATGGAATTGATTTTGGTTTATGGAAAAATATTTCAACGTCACAATTAATTATTCCGGTTGATACACACATAGCAAAAATTGCAAGGCAACTTAAATTAACAAATAAGAAAAATGTAAGTTGGAAAATGGCAGAAGAAATAACCAACAACTTAAAAAAGTATGATTCAATAGATCCAGTTAAATTTGATTTTGCATTATGCCATATCGGTATGAGAAAACTTAAGTTTTAATTTCAAATAGATTCTTGTATTTAATTTTGTAATTCATGTTAATCTAAAAATTTTTATGAATTAAAAAATCAAACCACAGATAACACAGATTACCACAGAAATTAAAATTCCTAATTTTCAATTAGCAATTTTCAATTATCAATTCTCAATTAGCAATTTTCAATTCTCAATTATTCATTATACATTTTACATTAAAAACCTTTGCTCAGTTAATCATTGATCTTTATATTAGCTTTCAAATTATTGAAGCACTTTATAGCTTCCAAAAATTCAAATCAAATAGGAGAAAAATATGGCAGAACTGAAAAAGCATGTTCCATTTGTATCCTCCGAAACTAACATGGCAGAATTTACAATAAGAGCATTAATAATTGGATTAGTAATGTCTGTTGTGTTGGGTGCGGCAAATGCATATTTAGGTTTGAAAGCAGGAATGACAATAGCGGCAACGTATCCAGCAGCTGTTATTGGAATGGCTTTACTGAAATCAATGAAAGGTTCTATTCTTGAAGAAAACTTTGCTCGTACTGTTGGTTCCATTGGTGAATCAATAGCTGCTGGCGCAATTTTTACTTTACCAGCTTTTTATATGGCCGGCATTTGGGAAAAATTTGATACAGTCGAAAATTATTTAACTGCTTCAGCAATTATGTTTGCTGGTGGTTTGTTGGGAATTATGTTCGTTGCTTTATTACGAAGAGTAATGGTTGAAGATGCTGAACTACCATTCCCAGAATCTATTGCAGCAGCTGAAATACATAAAGCTGGTCGTAGTGGTGGAAGCGGTGCAAAATTTTTATTTACTGCAATGGGCGTTGGTGCTTTTATTCAAATTTTAGGGCAATTAAAGTTCTTTGCAACTACTTGGGAAAAATTTATTACATTTTCTAAATCAGTCATTAATCTACGAGGTGCTGGATCTGTAAATGCTGAAGGTGGTGTTTTATTAAGTTCACCAGGAGTTTCACCAGCTTATATTGGAGTTGGCTATATTATTGGTCCTAAATTAGCTTCGTTAAATTTTAGCGGTGGACTTTTAGCGTGGGGATTGTTTGTTCCAATAATACTTTATTTTTTATCACCATCATTAGTTTCACAATTTCAAGATGCAAATCCTGGTAAAGTTCCAACTGAACATGAATGGATTATTTGGGCTCAAATAATTTGGAAATTTATCGTTCGTCCAATTGCTATTGGGGGAATGTTAATGGGTGCTGGTTTTACTTTATTTAAAATGAGGAAAAGTTTAGCTACTGGAATTAAACGTTCTGTTGGTGATGTTAAAAAAGCTGCAAGTGTAGAAAGTACAACGGTTCGTATTGATCAGGATTTAAGTTTCAAATGGATTATGATTGGAATAGCTGTAGCCGCAATTCTTACTTTATTGATTTATAATTTCTTCACTCAAAACTTTTTAGCAGCTTTTGTTGCAACAGTTGTAATGATTATCGCGGGATTTTTCTTTGCCGCTGTCTCAGGTTATTTAGTTGGAATTATTGGTTCTTCTAATAATCCAATTTCTGGTTTAACACTTTCTACTTTAATTGTAGCCGCATTATTAATGGTGGCGTTAGGAATGAGCGGAAAACAAGGTGTGGCTGCTGTTTTAGGTGTCGCAGCGGTGGTTTGCGTTTCTGCCGCTGTTGCTGGTGAAATGTTACAAGACTTAAAAGTCGGACACATTCTTGGTGGTACTCCTTGGAGAATGCAGTTGGGTGATATCATTGGAATTACTGTTACAGCATTTGTAATGTTTTTACCATTAGTAATTTTACATCAAGGTGATGTTAATGCTGGTAAATTAGCTTCTCCAGCATACGAAGGTGGATTTGGCTCTCCAAAATTAGCTGCACCACAAGCTGGCTTAATGGCTTTACTTTCTCAAGGAATTGTTAAAGGGGAAATGGCTTGGCCTTTAATTATTGTTGGTATGGTTATGGGACTTGGTTTTATTCTTATGCAAGTTAAAAGTCCTATGCTTGTTTCTGTTGGTATGTATTTACCACTTGAAACAACTTTTGCAATTTTTATCGGTGGTATGATAAAAGGAATAGTTGAGCGTGTTTCTGCTAAAAAAGGTTTTAATGATGCTCAAAAAGCTCGTGTTGAAAATACCGGAGTTTTAGTTGCCGCTGGTTTAATCGCAGGGGAAGCTTTAGTGGGACTTGTTTTTGCTGGTCTTGCATTTTTCGAAGTTTCATTATTCTCAATCTTTGAAAATCCATCTTTCTTAATTAGTCTTTTAGTTTTTGTATTCATTGGTTGGTACTTAATTTCTGTTCCAGTGAAAAATGCTGGTAAACCTGATGATGAAGCACCGCCAGCAATTTCTATGTAATAATTTATTAAATATGTCAGTCTGAGTTAATCGAAGACTGACATAAATTATTGGATTAAAATGAATTTTTTTGAAAGAAGAAAAATTTTAAAGAACACTAATTCATTTGACTTAACGCCAATTAAATTAGTTGATCATGAAGTTGAAGAAAATGGTTTTGTTTCTTTATTAATGCCAAAAGTTTATAATAAACTGATGAAATTAATTTTAGAACCAAAACTCAAATCAAAATTCATAAAAATAAAATTAGATGAAATTGGGTCTTCGGTTTGGCTTTCAATTGATAATAAAAAAAATATTTCTGTTATAGCCAAGGAACTTGTTGATAAGTTCAATGATAAAATTCAACCAGTTGAAGAAAGATTACCAAAATTCTTTTCTCAACTGTATGAACAAAAATTTATAACATTTAAAGAGTTGGAAGGAGATTAAAATGGGTGAATTATTAAATCTAAAACCAGAATTACTCTGGAAGCATTTTGAAGAAATTTGTAAACGTCCTCATCCAAGTAGAAAAGAAAAATTACTAGCTGATTATGTTATTAGCGTTGCTAAGAAAAATAATTTGAAATACAAGGTTGATAAATTTGGTAATGTTGTTGTCAGTAAACCTGCTACTCCAGGTTTTGAAAATGTTACGCCAGTTGTACTTCAAGGACATCTTGATATGGTTGCTGAAAAAAATGCTGATGTTAAACATGATTTTGATAAAGATCCAATTCAACCTTATGTTGATGGTGATTGGGTTAAAGCAAAAGGTACAACTTTAGGAAGTGACAATGGAATTGGTGTAGCTGCTGCTCTTGCTGTTCTTGAAGATAACTCAATTCAACATGGACCAATTGAAGCTTTGTTTACACTTGATGAAGAAACTGGATTAAATGGAGCTCAAGCTTTAGAGCCTGGTTTTATTAATGGTGAAATAATGATGAATCTTGATTCTGAAGAAGATGGAGCTTTATATATTGGTTGTGCAGGCGGGCAAAATTCAACGGTTAAATTTAATTTCAAATTAAATGATATCCCTGCAAATACTGTTGCAGTTGAATTAAAAGTAACTGGATTAAAAGGTGGACATAGTGGTTTAGATATTCATCTTGGAAAAGGTAATGCAATTAAATTAATGGTTCGCTTACTTCATGAATTAAATTATAATTATGGAATTCGTTTAGTAAATATAAATGGTGGTAGTAAACACAATGCTATTCCACGCGAATGTTTTGCAACTATTCGAGTACCAAAAAAATCATTCGATGATGTGAAAGGTTATGTTGAACATTACAATGAAATTGTAAGAGCTGAATTGTCTACTGTTGAACCAACTTTAATTGTTTCTGCTGAAAATTCAAAATCAAAATCAAAAGTAATGGATAAAACAACAGCAAATAATTTGATAGATTCTCTTTATGCAGTTCCTAATGGTGTTATTAAAATGAGTGCTGATATTGAAGGATTGGTTGAAACTTCTACAAATCTTGCTGTTGTAACTACTAAAGCAAAGTATGTTGAAGTAGTTTTAAGCCATCGTAGTTCAGTTGAAAGTGAAAAGAAAGATTTAGGAAATTCAATTGCGGCATTATTCAAATTAGCAAAAGCTGAAGTTACACAGGGTGATGGTTACCCAGGCTGGAAACCAAACATCAATTCACCAATTCTTGGTGTGATGAAAAAAGTATTCCATGAAAAACTTGGTAAAGAACCGGAAGTAAAAGCAATTCATGCTGGATTAGAGTGTGGAATTATTTTAGAAAGATTTCCACATTTAGATATTATTTCATTCGGCCCAACAATCTTTGGTGCACATTCACCTGATGAAAAAGTTCAAATTAGTACCGTTCAAACATTTTGGAATAATTTAACAGAAGCTTTGAGAAACGTACCTGTTAAACAATAAATAATTTTAGTCACCCTGAGCCTGCCTAACGGCAGTCAGGCTTGTCGAAGGGTGACTTTCTTAAAATAAATATTGTAATTAATAATGAGCGAAGAAAATATTGTTAAACCGAATCCACCTTTCATTTTTAGATGGATAATTTTGTTGGTTGTTTCTCTTGCAATGTTTGGAAATTACTACATTTATGATTCCATAAGTCCACTTGCAGATTTATTGAGTAAACAATTAAAATTCACTGATGCAAATATTGGATTATTGCAAGGCATTTATAGTGTACCAAATGTTTTTATGGTTTTAATTGGTGGAGTTATAATTGATAAAATTGGAACAAGAATTTCCACTTTTTTATTTACAACGCTTTGTTTAATTGGTGCAGCTATAACAGCATCATTCAATGATCTAACAATGATGGCAGTTGGTAGATTAATTTTTGGTCTTGGTGCAGAGTCTATGATTGTTGCTATTACAACTGTTATAGGTCGTTGGTTTAAAGGAAAGCAATTATCTTTTGCATTTGGATTAAATTTAACACTTGCACGTTTAGGTTCATTTGCTGCTTTGAATTCACCTACATGGGCTTCACATTTTTATTCAACTTATAAGTATCCATTATTAATTGCTCTTGGTGCTGGTGTTATTTCGATTGCTATGGCAACAATTTATTGGGGAATGGATTCTTATGCAGAAAAAAAATATTCATTACGTCCAGTTCCAAAACAAGATGAATTTCGATTCAGTCAAATATTTGATTTTTCTAAATCATATTGGTTTGTTGTTTTATTGTGTGTAACATTTTATTCGGGAATTTTCCCATTTCAAACTTTTGCTGTTAAATTTTTTATGGAAACACATGGAACATCAAGAGAAATGGGTGGATTTCTTTCCAGTATGTTAACTTTATCTGCAATGGTTTTAACACCACTTTTTGGCTTGCTTGCAGATTACATTGGAAAGCGTTCATTGTTAATGATGATTGGTTCAGCTTTCTTGATCCCAGTTTACTTATTAATGGCTTATACAAAAATTAATTTATACATTCCGATGGCTATGATGGGCTTAGCATTTTCATTAATTCCAGCTGTAATGTGGCCAAGTGTTGCAATCATCGTTGATGAATCAAAACTTGGGACTGCTTACGGATTAATGACAATGATACAAAATATTGGTTTGGCTTCTTTCAATTTTATAATCGGCTGGGCTAACGATTTTAGTGGTGGTTATGTTTTAGGCATGTGGATATTTTCTTCATTAGGATTTTTTGGATTGTTGTTCGCTTATCTTTTAAGAAAAAGTGAAATCAGTGAAAACGGGCATGGTTTAGAAAAAGGTATTTCAAACGTAATAGATACTAATTCATAAAATATAAAATAAAATGAAAAAAATATTATTGATAATAATTATTGTTTTTAATTCTTATTCCTTCGCTCAAACATTTGGTTTTGGTTGTCTGGGACTTTCTGGAGTTTATGCTGGAGTTTCGGAATATAGATATGATGTCAAAGGCATAAATGATTATTTATCAAAGGAAAAATTGTCTGAAACTGAAAATCTAAAATTTAATAAAGGAACTGGATATAGAATTGGAGCTAATTTGTTTCGTGCAAAATGGGAAGGATTTTTTATTTCTGCCAAAGGTTATTATCAGTTTATTAAAGAAGAAATCATAAGTAGAAATTCATTAACTAAATTAAATGAAGTTTATCAGACGAATAAAAACTTTCAACTAAACTTAAATAATTGGGGAATAGGAATAGATTTTGGTACTCCAATCTTTAAATTTTTAGACTTTAAAATTTTAGAAGGGCATGTTTCATACTATACACCTGAACTCAATATTGAATACTATGAAAATAATAATTTCATTAGTGCAGATAAGTTTGAACCTGAAAAGATGAAAATAACTTATTTTGTTGGAAGTGGTTTAATATTACATTTGGTTCAAGGTTATTTTAGTATTGAAGGAACAGCTGGTTATAATTTCTTGAATATTGAAAAATTAAAAAATCAAAGCAATATTTTTATTGGTGATGCAAATAATAATTCAATTAAAAATGCCGGCTGGAGTTACACTCTTCAAATAAATGTTGGTTTTCCATTTTGAGGTGAATAATGAAATTAACAAAGTTAGATCGTGCTTGTATTATTGCAATTAAAGATTGTATGGGTTCAAAAAAAGGTGAATCAATTTTAATTGTAACAGATGAATTCAAAAATAAAATTGGATATTCTCTTTTTGTTAATGCTAAAAAATTAGGGCATGAATCTGTTTATCTAGAATTCAAATCTCGTGAAATGCATGGTCAGGAACCACCTACACAAATTGCTGAAATGATGAAACTTTTTGATGTTGTTTTATGTCCTACTGAGAAATCTTTAACTCACACAAATGCAAGAAGAAACGCTTCCGCACTCGGGGTAAGAATTGCAACTTTCCCAGGAATTACAGAAGAGATAATGATTCGTGGACTTAATGCAGATTATAACAAAATTGCTGCTCTTACAATTAAGCTTCAGCAAATTTTGAACGATGTAAATATCGTTAAAGTAACAGCTCCAAATGGAACCGATATTACTTTAGACATTACAGGTAGAAAAGCCTTACCAAGTAAAGGACTCTTTCACAAAAAAGGAGAAAGTGGAAATTTACCAACAGGCGAAGCTTACATTGCTCCATTAGAAGGGAAATCAAATGGCGTTTTTGTTGTTGATGGTTCAATGTCTGGTGTTGGTGTAATTGATAAAAAACCAATCACAATTGAAGTTGAAAATGGATTCGCAACTAAAATTAGTGGTGGAATTCAAGCTAAAAAATTAGAATCTACATTAAATAAATATGGTAAACTTGCAAGAAATATTGCTGAGTTTGGAATCGGAACAAATGATAAAGCTAAATTGAGCGGTGTAATTTTAGAAGATGAAAAAGTAATGGGAACGATTCATATTGCTCTTGGCGATAATAAATCAATGGGTGGCAATGTTGATGTTCCAATCCACCTTGATGGTATTGTCAAAAAGCCAACTGTCTATTTTGATGGCAAAATGATTATGAAAAATGGAAAGCTACTGATTTAAATTGTCGTATATACGAATTAAAATAATCTCAAAAATCCTTTCTAACAATTATTCTTACTCTTAATCTTGATCTTACTCTTACTCTTACTCATAATCTTGATCTTACTCATAATCTTGATCTTACTCATAATCATAATCTTACTCTTAAGCGTATATTCCACATAATCTTTATCAATTTTTAATTTTTGTTCATTCAAATTTCAATTCTTAAAAAGGGTGAAAGAATTTTTGAAGAAAATAATTTTGTAAAACCCTGAAAAAAATTCGTATATTTGCACCTCAAAAAAACGACCTGTCTATGAAAATCCTAAATAGCCTTAATAAAGAGCAAATTGAAGCAGTAGAGTATAATGCTGGACCACATATGATTGTTGCTGGAGCTGGTTCTGGCAAAACAAGAGTATTAACTCACAAAATTGCATATTTAATTGAAAAGGGGATGGAACCTTCTTCAATTCTTGCTTTAACCTTTACCAATAAAGCTGCAAAAGAAATGAAAGAAAGAATTAAAAGCTTAATTGGTAAAAAAGCTGAAGAACTGTGGATGGGGACTTTCCATTCTATTTTTTCAAGAATTTTAAGAATTGAAGCTGAAAAGCTTGGTTACAAATCCAATTATTCAATTTACGATAGGGAAGATTCAGTTTCTCTGGTTGGAAATATTATTTCTAACCTTAACATAAACTTAGAATCTATAACCGCAAACGGAGTGCAGCATAAAATCAGCTTCTTAAAGAATCAAATGATTTCTCCTGAAGATTATGAAAAAACTTCATATTCAACCGCATCGGATAGAAAGTTTGTAGAAATTTATAAAGAATATAATAAAAGACTATTTGAAAACAATTCAATGGATTTTGATGATTTACTACTAAAACCTATCGAATTATTTAACACAAACTCAAAAGTATTAAACTATTATAAAAAAATATTTAAATACATTTTGGTTGATGAATATCAAGATACAAATATTGCTCAATATGAATTGATAAAATTGTTAAGTCCAGCTAAAGATAAAGTTTGTGTCGTAGGAGATGATGCACAAAGTATTTACAGTTGGCGAGGTGCTGAAATTAAAAATATGCTCAACTTTAAAAAAGATTTTAAAGGAGCTAAAATTTTTAGACTGGAACAAAATTATCGATCAACCAAAACAATACTTGCAGCTGCTGACTCAATAATAAAAAATAACACTGAACAAATTCCTAAAACACTTTGGACAGAAAATAATGATGGTGAATTAATTTCATTAATTAGAGCAAGTGATGAAAAAGATGAAGCACTTCAAATAGCTCGAAGAATTAAAAAAGAAATTACAACGCGTAAACTTTCATTAAATGATATTGCAATTTTTTATAGAATTAACTCACAATCACGTGCTTTAGAAGATGCTTTCCGACGTGAAAAAATTCCATATAAAATTGTTGGTGGTGTTGAATTCTATAGAAGAAAAGAAGTAAAAGATGTTTTAGCTTATCTTCGTGTACTTTCCAATCCAAATGATGAGGAAAGTCTATTAAGAATAATGAATTTTCCACAACGTGGAATTGGAAATACTTCAATTACTAGAATGATTGCATTTGCTCGTAAATTAAATCTTTCTCTTTACCAAACTATGATGAGAGTTTTTGAAGTAATTGAAGTAAAAGAAAGAATACAAAAAAATGTTAAACACTTTAGACTTTTATTGGATAAATATATTGGATTAAAAGATAAACTTTCTGTTGGTGAATTAACAAGTGCTTTGCTTGATGAATTAGGTATTCTAAGAATGTATAAAGAAGAAAACACTGCTGATTCACTTGCTCGTTATGACAACATTCAGGAACTAATATCTGCTGTTCAAGATTTTAGTAAAACAAATCCAAAAGCAACTCTCGAAGATTTCCTAGCAGAAGTTTCATTAATAGCTGGAGTTGATCAGTATGATGAAAAAGTAAATTCGGTAACATTAATGACAGTTCATAGTGCAAAAGGATTAGAATTCCCGATTGTTTTTATTACTGGTTTAGAAGAAGATATTTTTCCATTAAGTCAAAAATTTGATCAAGATTCTCGCCTCGAAGAAGAAAGAAGATTATTTTATGTAGCATTAACAAGAGCAAAAGAAAAAGTATATCTTACTTACGCTCGTTCAAGATATAGATTTGGTGAAGTTGCATATCAAAGCCGTTCTCGATTTATTGATGAAATTGATCCTAACACGATTGAAGAAAATGAATTTTTGTCCGGTAAAAAAGCTGGTAGAAAAAGAAAAAATTTTGAATCAAATGATGAATTTTATCAACCTGATTATGAAGATTTTGATCAGGAAAGAAGATCTTTACGTGTTGGTAGTAGGGTAGTTCATCAAGTTTTTGGTATGGGTAAAATCCAACAAATTAATGGTTCCGGTGATATGCAAAAAGTTACCATTGCATTTGAAAATTATGGAGTGAAACAACTTTTAACAAAGTTTGCAAATTTGAAATTGATTTAATTACCAAACTAAACAATAGGAGTAAGTGAATGAAAATAGGTGTATTAACTGGTGGAGGGGATGCCCCCGGATTAAATGCTGTTATTCGTGCGGTAGTTCGTAAGTCTTTATTATTTGGTCACGAATTAATTGGTATTAGAGAAGGGTGGAGAGGGTTATTAGATAATCTTTACGAACCTTTAGATCGTAATTCAGTTTCAGGTATACTACATCGCGGTGGAACTATTCTTGCAACTTCAAGGACAAATGTATATAAAGAAAAAGATGGTGAAGCACGCGTAATTAAAAATATGTCTGAAAATGGTATTGATGCATTAGTTGCTATTGGTGGCGAAGATACATTAGGTGTTGCAGCTAAATTAGCAAAATCTGGTGTTAAAGTCGTAGGTGTTCCAAAAACAATAGATAACGATCTTAATGCAACTGATTTTACTTTTGGTTTTGATACTGCAGTTAATATTGCAACAGAAGCAATAGATCGCCTTCACACTACTGCTGAATCGCATAATAGAGTTATTGTTGTGGAAGTAATGGGAAGACATGCTGGTTGGATTGCAGCTTATGCAGGAATTGCTGGGGGAGCTGATATTATTTTAGTACCAGAAAAACCTTTCCATATTGATGAAGTATGTGATATTATAAAAAAACGCCACGAAGGTGGTAAAAGCTTTAGTATTGTTGTTGCAAGTGAAGGTGCCAAATTAATGACAGATGATAATAGTGATCAAGATGGTTCGTTCATATTAAGCAGTATGAAAACTGATGCTTTTGGTCATGTTAAACTTGGTGGAATTGGAAATGTTTTGGCTGAAGAAATAGAAAAAAGAACTGGTTATGAAACCCGTTCTACAACTTTAGGTCATATTCAACGAGGTGGTACTCCTACTGCTTTTGATCGTGTTCTTGGAACGCGTTTCGGTGTTTTTGCGGCTGAATTAGTTGAACAGGGTAAATGGGGTTATATGGCCGCTTTGAAAGGAAATGAAATTGTGGCTGTTAAATTAGAAGAAGCTGTTGGACAGTTAAAAACTATTGATCTAAAATTAATGGATGTTGCAAGTACTTTCTTTGGATGAAATTAAATTCGTCGCCCTTTGTTCAAAGGGCGACTTTTTCCCAAAATTTGTAAAACTAAACTCTCGATTCTTTTCTTTTCCAAGATTTATGTATTAAATAGAAAAGTAATCCTAACATTCCAACCATAAAAACTCTTGCAGCTATTACATAAGGTATATTAGATTCAGGAATGTTTTTCAATAATAAAATTGGAATAGCATCATTAATTAACCACCACACCATTACAATTAATAATAAAGTTGGTGTAATATATTTCATTATATAAAAGAAAATTCTTGGAATTTTAATTTCTGCACCAGAGTTAATTTCATCCCATGCTTTTTCAGCACCGAAAATCCACATAAAAATTATTGACTCAATTAAAGCAAAAACAACTAATCCAAATGTTCCAGCCCAATAATCCATTTCATCTAAATAACCGTACTTCAAAAAGAAAATAACAAAATGAATTGAAAGGAAAACAAAAGAACCGAAAACAATTGTGGATTTTTTTCTACTGAATCCAAATTCATCTTCAAGAAATGCCATTACTTGTTGCCCCATAGCAACTGATGAAGTGATACCAGCAAAAAACAATAGTAAAAACCATAGAAAACCAAAAAATTCACCGAAAGGAATTTTTTCAAAAACAAGCGGCATTGAAGCAAAACCTAAATCAAATGAACCACCTTTTGCCATTGCTGTTGTTGTTGCAATTCCAAAAAATGCAACACTTAAAGGAATAGCAATTGAACCACCAAGAATAACTTCAGCAAATTCATTTGTAGATGCTGTTGCTAAACCAGATAATGCAATATCATCTTTTGGTTTTAAATAACTTGCATAAGCGTGAATAGTACCCATTCCTAAAGAGAGTGTAAAGAAAATTTGCCCTGCAGCTGCAAGCCATACTTTTGGATCGTCAAGTTTTGAAAAATCCGGATTCCATATAAATCCAAATCCATTTGCAATTGAATTTTCTGGATGTGTTGGATCTGGAGTTCCAAGAGTTATTACTCTAATAGCTATAATTATCGCAAAAAGAAATAAAAGCGGCATTGCTATTTTTGCTAATTTTTCTATTCCTTTTGAAATCCCTTTATACAGAACCCAAAAGTTTAGAATAAATGTAATTAAAAAGAAAATGTATGCAGTTATATAACCGTCAAAAAATTGTGATGTTTCTCTTCCTTGATAGCTATATAAAAATGACTTCATCATATCAAAATTCTGAAGACCAAAATAACTTTTTGCTATTGATAAAAAACTATAACCCAAAGTCCATGATTCAATATAAGTGTAATAAATCATAATAACGGTTGAAACAAATAAACCCAAAGCGCCAAAATATTTGGAAATTTTATTATTCCATAAAACATCAAACATACCAGGAGAACTACCATGACCAAATTTTCCACCATATCTTCCAATGCCCCATTCCATCCACATTAAAGGAATTCCAACTAATAAAAAGAAAATAAAATATGGAATCATAAAAGCACCGCCACCGTTTGATGCTGCTTGAACTGGGAATCTTAAAAAGTTTCCTAATCCAATTGCATTTCCGGCTACTGCAAGAATTAATCCCATGCGGCTGCCCCATTGTTCTCTCTTTTTTTCTTCCTGCATTTATACTCCTTGTTTATTTGAAATTTTTAGTATACAATTTTAATTGCAAGTTATTAATAAAGAAAATTTAATGCTAAAAAATTTTTAAAGATAATTTTGCATTTAATTCATAGTATAAAATAAAAATTAAAAGATTAATTTATTGCAACAAATAAAAAAAATACTTTATATTTGCATCCGAAATTTGTTATTGTTCTTTACAAGCCGGGATGGCGGAATTGGTAGACGCACAGGACTTAAAATCCTGTGGGTGTTAACACCCGTGCCGGTTCGAGTCCGGCTCTCGGTACTAATTATTTAACAAGTAATATGAATAATTTTTCTATTAGGGTTCTTAGCTCAGTTGGCTAGAGTGTCTGCTTGACGTGCAGAAGGTCATAGGTTCGAATCCTATAGAACCCACAAATATCGGAGTCGTCTCCGTTTTTTTTTATTTAAGGTACTATGGAAAAGATAAAAATTAAATTTCCTGATGGATCAGTAAAAGAATTTGATAAAGGAGTTACTCCTTTAGAAATTGCAAAATCTATTTCAAATAGATTAGCTGATGAAGCTCTTGTTGCTAAAATTAATGGAAAGTTAAAAGATCTTAATTCACCAATTAATGAAGATGCTGAATTACAAATCTTTACTTTTGATTCACCTGAAGGAAGAGAAACCTACTGGCATTCATCTTCACATTTAATGGCTCACGCAATTCAATCTATTTTTCCAGAAGCTAAGTTTGGTGTCGGTCCAGCAATAGATTCTGGTTTTTATTATGATATTGATATAAATAAAAATTTAACTGAAGAAGATTTATTAACTATAGAAAATAAAATGCTTGAAATTGCTTCACAAAAAAATCCTTTTTTGAGAAAAGAATTAAGCAAAGCTGAAGCAATGAAATTTTTTACTGAAAAAGGGGATGAATACAAGCAAGAAATAATAAGTGAACTTGATGAAAATTCTGAAGTAATTAGTATTTACAATGAAGGCGATTTTACAGATTTGTGTACAGGTCCTCACATTCCAGATACTGGCAAAATTAAATTTGTAAAACTTCTTTCTGCTTCAGGTTCTTATTGGCGTGGCGATGAAAAAAATAAAAGAATGCAAAGAATTTATGGCATAACTTTTCCAAAAAAGAAAATGCTTGAAGATCATCTTGCATTTTTAGAAGAAGCAAAGAAAAGAGACCATCGTAAACTTGGAAAACAATTAGATCTTTTTAGCATTCATGAAGAAGCAGGTGCAGGATTAATTTATTGGCATCCAAAAGGTGCAAGAATTAGAAATACCATTGAAACTTTCTGGCGAGCTGCTCATCTTAAAAATGGTTATGATATTTTATATTCACCTCATATGGGCAAAAGCTGGTTGTGGGAAACTAGTGGACATCTATCTAATTATAAAGATAATATGTATTCACCAATGACCATTGATGAGCAAGAATATTTTATCAAACCAATGAATTGTCCTTTCCACATTTTAATTTATAAATCACAACTAAGATCTTACAGAGACTTACCTTTGCGATGGGCAGAACTTGGAACTGTTTACCGTTATGAAAAAAGTGGTGTGCTTCATGGATTATTAAGAGTGCGTGGATTTACACAAGATGATGCTCATATTTTCTGTACTCAAGAACAAATTGAAGATGAAATTATTGAAGTAATTAGATTTTCAAATTACATGTGGAAATCTTTCGGCTTTGAACAATTAAAATATTATATTGCAACAAAACCTGAAAAAGCTGTTGGTGATGATGCACTTTGGGAAAAGGCTACCGAGTCATTGAAAAAAGCTTGCGATAGAGAAGGCATTAAATATGAAATTGATGAAGGTGGCGGTGCTTTTTATGGTCCTAAGATTGATATTAAAATTAAAGATGCTTTAAATCGTGAATGGCAAATGAGCACAATTCAATTTGATTTTAATTTGCCAGAAAGATTTGATATGTATTATATTGGTGAAGATGGAAAAGAGCATCGTCCATTTATGGTTCATCGTGCATTATTGGGTTCACTCGAAAGATTCTTTGGTGTTTTAATTGAACATTATGGTGGAGCTTTTCCTACTTGGTTAGCACCAGTTCAAGTTGCAGTTGTACCAGTTTCTCAAGTATTTTTAGATTATGCAAAACAGGTTGCTGATAAATTAAAAGAGAATGATATTATTGTTGAACTTGATGAAAGAAACGAAAAGATTGGTTACAAAATTCGTGATTGGGAAACAAAGAAAGTTCCTTACATGTTGATTGTTGGTGAAAAAGAAAAAGAATCTAATTCAGTTTCTGTTAGAAGACATAAAGCAGGAGATCAAGGTTCTATCAATTTGCAAGATTTTATAATTAAAATTAAAGATGAAATAAATAACAAAATTAACAACTAATTAGAGAGGTAATTTATCACTCAAATTAATAATCGTGTTAATCAAGATATAAAAGCGGAACAAGTCAGATTGATTGGCACAAACGGAGAACAAATTGGAATAGTTTCTATAAAAGAAGCATTAAAAAAAGCTGAAGAAGCTGGTCTCGATTTAGTCGAAATTGCACCGCAAGCAAATCCACCAGTTTGTAAAATAATTGATTTTGGAAAATTCACATACGAAATTCAAAAAAAAGAAAAATTACAAAAGAAGAATCAGGTTTTAAGTGTTTTAAAGGAAATAAGATTACATCCAAATACAGATACACATGATTTTGATTTCAAAGCTCGTCATGCAGTAAATTTTATAGAGCAAGGTGATAAAGTTAAAGTCTCCGTTATTTTTAAAGGAAGAGAATTAGCATTTACAGAATTGGGTGAAAATCTCTTAAAAAAGTTTATTGAAAGATTAAGTGAAGTTGCTAAAGTTGAACAAGAACCAAAATTTGAAGGTCGTGCTATGCATACAATTTTAGCACCAATAAAAGGTAAAAAGAAAAAATAGATAGGGTGAACAATGCCAAAAATGAAAAGTAACCGTGGAGCAGCTAAATCATTTAGAAAGCTTGGCTCTGGAAAATTCAAAAGAAATAAGGCTTATAAATCACACATTCTTACTACAAAATCACGTGCAAGAAAAAGAAACTTAAGAAAAGGTGTGATTGTAGCTAAAGCCGATGAAAAAAAAGTTGCAAGAATGTTACAACAATAGGAGAAAAACAAAATGCCTCGTTCAGTAAATCACGTCGCTTCTAAAGCAAGACGTAAAAAAATACTCAAAATGGCGAAGGGCTACTGGGGTGCCCGTGGCAATGTATGGACTATTGCTAAAACCCACGTTGAAAAAGGATTAGTTCATGCTTACAGAGATCGCAAACTTAAAAAACGTCAATACAGAAGTTTGTGGATTGTTCGTATTAATGCTGCTGCAAGAGCTAATGGTACAACTTATTCAAGATTGATTGATGCATTAAATAAAAAAGGTGTCTCAATCAATCGTAAGTTACTTGCTAGTTTAGCTGTTGATAATCCTCAGGCTTTCGCTGAAGTAGTTAAATTTGTTACTAACTAATTTATTTCCCTTCTGAAATTATTTTAAAATTTTAGAAGGGAATTTTTTTAAATTGTCGGATAAAGTTATGTTAGATAAAATTAATACAACCAAAAAAAATTTTGATGAAGATATTAAAAATGTAGTTGATTTATCTTCTCTCGAAGATTTTAGAATTAAATATTTAAGCCGCAAAGGCATTGTTACTCAAATTATTGATTCTCTTAAAGATGTTCCGAAAGAAGATAAACCAATTATAGGCAGGGCTATTAATGAATTAAAAAAATATACTTTTTCTATTTATGAGGAATTAAAATCAAAACTTGAAAATGAAAAAAAATCTTCAGAAAATTTTATTGATTTGACTCTTCCTGGCAGAGTTAAAGAAATTGGAAGCAAGCATATTATTACACAAACTTTAGATGAAATTAAAAACATATTCAAAGGATTAGGCTTTTCAGTTTACGAAGGACCAGAATTAGAAAGTGATTACAATAATTTTGAAGCTTTGAATTTTCCTGATGATCATCCAGCCCGCGATATGCAGGATACATTTTTCATCACAGAAAAATTTTTGTTGAGGACTCATACATCTCCTGTTCAAATTAGATTAATGCAATCTAAGAAACCACCCCTTAGAGCAATTATGCCCGGAAAAGTTTTCAGAAACGAAGCAGTCAGTGCAAAAAGTTTTTGTCTTTTCCATCAAGTAGAAGGTTTATATGTTGATACTGATGTAACTTTTGCTGAATTAAAAGGAACTTTAGTTGCTTTTGTAAAGCAATTTTTTGGTCAGGATGTGCAATACAGATTTCGCCCAAGTTTTTTCCCATTTACTGAACCAAGTGCTGAAATGGATATTTGGTGGGAACCAAAAGGTAAAGAAGGTAGATGGATGGAAATTCTTGGTTGTGGTATGGTCGATCCAAATGTTCTCTCTAATGTTGGAATAGATCCAGAAAAATTTGTTGGTTATGCCTTTGGAATGGGCATAGAAAGAACTGCAATGAGAAAATATGGCATTGACGATATAAGAATTTTATTCGATAACGATAAAAGATTTTTAACACAATTTTAATTAAAAAAAATTAAGGTGTTGAAGTGAAAATTTCTCTTAACTGGCTTAAAGATTATATTGATTTAACAGGAATATCTGTAAATGAAATTATTGAAAAAATTACTTTCGCAGGATTAGAAGTTGAAGAAGTAATTGACCAAAGGAAAAATTATGAAAATATTGTAATCGGATTTGTTAAAGAAAGTAAAAAACATCCGAATGCAAATAAACTTTCTTTGTGTAAAGTTTCCGATGGCGAAAAAGATTATAATGTTGTTTGTGGCGCACCTAATGTTGCAACTGGTCAAAAAGTTCCTTTCGCTAAAGTTGGAGCTGTAATTCCAAATGGAAATTTCAAAATTGAAAAAGCAAAAATACGTGGCGAAGTTTCTGAAGGAATGATTTGTTCAGAAAAAGAATTAGGAATTAGCGATAATCATGATGGAATTATGGTTTTAGATCCTTCACTTAAAGAAGGAATAAATTTTTCCGATGCAATGAATTTGAATGATGTTATTATGGAAATTAATATTACTCCAAATCGTTCTGATGCTTTAAGTCATATTGGGATTGCAAGAGATTTATCTGCAATTTTTAATCGTCCCTTAAAATTACCTGAAATAAAATTAAATGAATCTAAAATAAAATCAGAAGAACTTGCTCAAGTTGAAATTCAAGATGCTAAATTATGTCCTAGATATGTTGGAAAAGTGGTAACCAATGTAACTATTAAAGAATCACCTGAATGGTTAAAGAATAAAATTAAAAGTATAGGATTGAGACCGATTAACAATGTCGTTGATGTAACTAATTTTATTTTATATGAAATTGGTCAACCACTTCACGCTTTTGATTTAGATAAACTTTCTCAAAAGAAAATCGTTGTTAAAACTGCTAATGAAAATGAAAAATTTATTACTCTAGATTCAAAAGAAAGAATTTTAAAATCAATAGACTTAATGATTTGCGATGCAGAAAGACCAGTGGCAATTGCTGGTGTAATGGGCGGTGAAAATTCTGAAGTAACTAACGAAACCAAAAATATTTTAATTGAAAGTGCATATTTTAATCCATCATCAATTAGAAAAACTGCAAAAAGATTAGCACTTTCAACCGATGCCTCTTATAGATTTGAAAGAGGTACTGATATTAATATTACTATTTGGGCAGCAAGAAGAGCCGCACAATTAATTCAAGAAACAGCAGGTGGTGAAATTGCAGCAAGTGAAATTGATGCTTACCCAAACAAAATTTCCGAAAAGAAAACATTTGTTAGATTTAATAGAATAACAAAAATTCTTGGTTATGAAATTGATAAAAAATTAGTTGAAAATATTTTATCTAATCTTGGATTTGAAATTTTATCAAAAGATAATGAAATGCTTGAATTAAAAATTCCTTCTTATAGAAACGATGTAGAAAGAGAAATTGATATAATTGAAGAAATAGCTCGTATTTATGGATATAACAATATTCCTGAAGTAAATAAAATTTCTATAACTTTAGAAGAAAAGGTTGATAATTCATTTTTTGTTGACAAAGTAAGAAACACATTAAATGCTTTAGGATTTTATGAAATAATTACCAATTCAATGCTGCCCGAGCAAATTGCAAAACAATTTGGAAAACCAATTTCTGTAATGAATCCACAAAGCAGTGAAATGTCTCATATAAGACCATCATTAATACCAGGAATTTTACAATCGATTTCAAATAATTTAAAAGTAAACGAAAGAGATTTGATGTTTTTTGAAATTGGAAAAATATTCAATCTAAAAAATGAAAAAATTAATTCATTTAACGATTTCGATGAAACAGAATTTCTTATTGCAGCCATTACAGGTAAACAATCACGTACAGTTTGGTATGAAAAAGAAAGGGAGTATGATTTTTATGACATGTCAGGATTTGTGAAAACTTTTTTGTCAAAGTTATTGCCAAATTCTGAATTCAATTTTTCTGTAAACACAAACGATGGATCTTATGAATATTCAGTTAAAATTATTCACGAGCAAGAAGAAATTGGAATAATCGGTAAAATTAAAAATAACTTTCTTACACAATTTGATATAAACCAAAGTGTTTTTGCTGTTGAGATTAATTTAGATAAGATTAAAAGAATTCAATCATCACATAAAGGTTTTGAGGAATTATTAAAATTCCCAAAAGTTTATAGAGATTTTGCTTTTGTATTAGATGAAAAAATAGAAGCTGATTTAGTTATAAAATTAATTAAACAATTTGGCTCTAAACTATTGCATAATGTTAACTTATTTGATATTTTCCAAAGTGAAAGTTTAGGTAAAGGGAAAAAAAGCCTTGCATTTCAGTTAGAGTACTATGATAAAACAAGAACTTTAACCGAAGAAGAGGTAGAAAAAGATTTTAGAAATCTAATTAAAGTAATTGAAACAAAATTTGATGCACAATTAAGAGGAGCTTGATTGGCTGAAACTTCTAAATACGATATTTTTTTGGATGAATTAAATTCGCTTGAAAAGCAAATTTATATTTTTGTCCAAAAAGCTGATGAATTAGAAGAGAAAAATCAAGGACTCAGCAACAGAATTACACTTCTCGAAAGAGAAAACAACGAACTCAAAAAAAAATTAGCTGAAATTGAATCAAAATTAAGTAGAACTTTTGTTGGAAATGAAGAGTTATTTAACGAGTCATTTAATTTTGAAGATAAAGAAGCTATAAAAAAAAAAATAACAGAACTGATAGCTAAAATAAACTATCATTTACGTTCTTAAAATCATTGGTTTAATGGTTGGAAAAATGAACGAAAAAAAGAAGCTTAAAGTAAAAATTTTTGATAAAGAATATTCACTACTTGTTGATAATCAAGAAATTGCTGTTGAACTTGCAGAATATGTTGATTCAATAATGGAAGAAACAAGAGAAGAATTACCAGATCAGCCTAAAGATACAATAGCAATAATTGCGGCTTTGAATATTGCATACGATTTATTTGTTGAGAAAAATAGATTTCGTGAATTTAGCATACAAGCTACTGACAAAGTAAAAAAAATTAAGCTTCTATTAAACGAGTCTAAATTAACTTCCAACCAGACATAATTTATCGCACAGCTGGTAAATTATACAAAAGAACTAACAAATTATATAACCTAAGGGTTATTGACTCGCGACGTGTATTACAGGCCTCATCCTCGACTTGTCGGGGATCTCGAGTTTTCTCGGGACAGTGGACGTTAAAAAGCGTCGGGCAATTTCCCACATTGTAGGTGACTTATAGTTCTTTAGTGATAATAATCCAGTCTGTGCGAATTAATTTTCTTTTATGGAGGTTTAATATATGGAAATGAATATGATTATTTTTATAGCAATTTCAGTTGTTCTTATTGTATTAGCGTTTGTTTTAGGCTGGTTTCTTAACTCAAAAGTTGGGGAAAATAGTATTACAGCAGCTAAAGAAAAAGCTAAATCAATTTTGGAAGAAGCTGAAAAAGAAGCAAAGCACATCAAAAAAGAAAAACTTCTAGAAGTTAAAGATGAATGGTTAAAAAAGAAACAAGAATTTGATAATGATGTAAATATCAAAAAACAAAAACTTCAAAACCATGAAAAACAACTTGAAGCTCGTGAAGAAAATCTTGATAAACGTTATGAAGTTGTTACTCAAAAAGAAAAAGAATTAAAAACTCTTGAAAAAACCTTATCACAACAAAAACTCGAAATCGAAAACAAACAGTCTGAGCTAAATCAACTTATTCTTGAACAAAACAATCGCTTGGAAAAAATTGCAGGTTTAACTTCTGAAGATGCTAAAAAAATGTTAATGGAAAATATGATTAACAAAGCAAAAACTGATGCTGCTCAAATGATTAAAGAAGTTAGAGATCAGGCTAAAGTTGATGCTAAAAAAGAAGCTCAAAGAATTATTGTGCAAGCTATTCAAAGAACTGCAGTTGATCATTCTGTTGAATCAACTGTTTCTGTTGTACAAATACAAAATGATGAAATGAAAGGCAGAATAATTGGCCGTGAAGGAAGAAATATTCGTGCTTTTGAAGCTGTTACTGGAGTTGATGTTATAGTCGATGATACACCCGAAGCTGTTATTCTTTCTGCCTTTGATCAATTTAGGAGAGAAGTTGCAAGAATTTCACTTGAAAGATTAATTGCAGATGGTAGAATTCATCCAGCAAGAATTGAAGAAGTAGTTGCTAAAGTTCAACAAGAACTTGATGAAGAAATTCTTAAAGAAGGTGAAAATACAATTATTCAACTTGGTCTTCATGGCGTGCATATTGAATTAATTAAGCATATTGGAAAAATGAAATACCGTTCAAGCTATGGACAAAATTTACTTCAACATAGTATTGAAGTTGCATATTTAACTGGAATTATGGCAGCTGAATTAGGATTTGATACAAATCTTGCTCGCCGTGCTGGTTTAATGCATGATATTGGTAAAACTATTGATAAAAATGTTGAAGGTCCTCATGCACTTTTAGGTTATGATTTAACAAAAAAATATAACGAACATCCAATTGTTGTTAATGCAGTGGGTTCACATCACGAAGATATTGAAATGGAGCATCCGATTGCTGCTTTGGTTCAAGCTGCAGATGCGATAAGTGGTGCAAGACCAGGTGCAAGAAGAGAACCGCTCGAAAGTTATGTCAAACGTTTAGAAAATCTTGAAAACATTGCTAAAACTTTTGAAGGTGTTGCTAAAACTTATGCAATTCAAGCGGGAAGAGAAGTTCGTGTTATTGTTGAACCTGATAAAGTGGATGATGTTTTCGCTGATACTTTAGCTAATGATATTGCTAATAAAATTCAGGAAGAAATGGAGTATCCGGGACAAATTAAAGTTACAGTTATTCGTGAATTAAGAAAAATTGCTTATGCTAAATAAATTTTAATTAAATGAAAAAATTAAAAGTTGCCATAACTGGCGGTATTGGAGCAGGAAAATCTTTAGTCTCAAATTTTATTGAACGTGAAGGTTTTCCTGTTTTATTTTCTGACGAAATTGCAAAGGGAATAATGCAGTCTGATGTTGATGTTATAAGATTAATTAAAAAGGAATTTGGTGAAGAATCTTATATCAATGAGAAATTAAATACAAAATATTTAGCCGAAAAAGTTTTTAATAATGAAGATAATGTTGATAAAATTAATGCAATAGTCCATCCAATAGTTGTTGAAAAAATTAATGAAATTACTGAGTCACTTTTTAAAAGTAACAATTTAGTTTTTGTCGAAATACCATTACTGTTTGAATCAGAATTAGAAAATCTTTTTGACTATATAATTTTAGTTTACTCAAATGAAAATTTGAGGATTGCCAGAACAAGTGAAAGAAGTAAATTATCTGAAGGTGAAGTAAGAAAAAGAATGATGTTTCAAATTCCTGATGAAGAAAAAAAAGACAAAGTTGATTTTGTAATTGAAAACAATTCATCGAAAGATGATTTAGAAAACAGAGTAAAGTTAGTTTTAATTTTGCTTAAAGAGCTTTCAAAATAAGTTTTACTACAAAAAATTATTCGATATAAAACCCAAAAGAGTATTCTGAAACCTTCAAACCATAATATTGCTTAAACAAATTCTCTCCATTATAAAAAGAAAAATAAATTTTAACTTTTGGTGAAGACCCATTACCAAATCTAATCCCAGTCATTAAGTGGTTTGTGCCTATATATTTTGGTAATGGTGTTAGTTTAATGTTATAGGTAATAAAAAAATTATTTTCATTATTCCAAAATGAATCAATGAATTTATGAAGGATCTCAAATCCAAAAGACAAATTAACTTTATGTAATTCTTTTGGATGAATTATAATTGGATAATTTACAATCGTAAACAAATTGAGATTTTTTGTAATATGTTTTTGAAAAGTAATATCAAAAAAATCATTTACATAATTTTCTTTTGGCTGGTAAGTTAAATTTCTTTCACTATGACCATCAACAAAATGCGCACTATTATGTAAAATTCTTAATCTAAGTCTATTTGACGATGAAGAATCACTAAAACTAAAATTAATTCCAAAGTAGCCATCTGCAACGTCTATTGGTAATCTTTTTTCTTTAATGTTTAATCCAAGAGCATGCATAAAAAATTCAGTGCCAAATGAAAAATTACTTTTATTGAATTTGAACAAAATTAAATCATAAGATTTTCCAGCATCAACTTTGAAATATCCAGTTTTTGGATAATAAGCTAAGCCAATTCTTGGTTCAAAATAATTTGATGTAATTGGTTTGAAAATATTTTCACTTGGTAATAAATAAGTTTGAGCTTGTGAAGTGCTTAGTAAAATGTAAAGTGTAAAATGTATAATGTATAATGATTTTTTTAAATGAACTTTTTGTAAAAGGAAATGGAATATCATGTTATCTAATTTCTTCCCATTTTTTATTAAATGATTTTTTTAAAAACCATGATGAGATGCTATTTAAAAACCAACTTAAAATAATTTTTAAATAACCCCATGTATGATAGCGGCGTGGTGATTCATAAATAATCAAATTATTTGCGAATAAAATTTTTCCTTTTTTTCTTATTCGAGTTGATAATTCAAAGTCCTCACCAGCATATAAATTATAGTTATATCCACCGACTTCATTATAAACATCTTTTTTTATTACTTGACATTCTCCTCGCATCATACCTATACCAACGAAATTTAATATTCTTACGTAAATATTTATAAATGTTGAAAAAAAAATATCACTTAACTTTTCATGATCAGGGAATACATTGATTTTGCAAGTGCAAGCAACATAATTACTTTGAAGAAAATTATTATCAATAAAATCAAAAAATAAATTGATGTTATCGAAAAATATATCTGCATTAAGAAAAATTAAAATATTTGCAGATGAATATTTAGCTCCAATATATCTTCCGAATGAAATATTTTTGATATCGTTACCATTTCTAGTAATTACTTTATTACAATATTTTTGTGCAATTTCAATTGTTCTATCTTTACTTCCGCTATCGGCTACGATTAACTCAATAGAATATTTACTTCTAAGATTATCATCAAATTGTTGAAGTAAATTTGGTAATAATTTTTCTTCATTTAACGTTGGAATAATAACTGAATATTTATATTGCATATTAGTTTCGAAACACCCTCAATTTTTAATTTCAATTTAGTTATAAAATTATTGAATTAAAATTTTTTATATTAAAAAATGAATTTGAATAATTCTGATGAGTAATCACAAAAATATTTTAATAGAAAATATTATTTCACTTTCTGCAATTCAAATTTTGAATTATTTAATTCCATTTTTCACTTTACCATATTTAGTTCGAATACTTGGACCAGAAAAATACGGACTAATAAATTTTGCTACTGCATTCACTGGCTATTTTACAATCCTTACAGATTATGGATTTAACTTATCAGCCACACAAGAAATATCAATAAATAGAAATGATAAGCAAAAAGTATCGGAAATATTTTCGAGTGTAATAACTTCTAAATTTGTTCTTTATTTGATTTCATCAATTATTTTTTTTAGCTGTTTACTTTCATTCGATATATTGAAAGCAGATAGTGATTTATTCCTTATAAGTTTTGCTGGTTTGTTAGGAACGGTGTTATTCCCTTTGTGGTACTTTCAGGGAACGGAGAAGATGAATTTTATTCTCATTATTAACTTTATTATTAAACTAATAACTGTGATTCTTATTTTTCTGTTCATAAAATGTGCTTCTGATTATATTTTACTTACATTTATTTATTCAGCAAGTCAAGTTGTGTATGGATTCATTGGACTGGTTACTGTGATAAAAAAGTTTAAAATACGTTTATTCTTAACAAACCCTGAAAACATTTTTGAGCAGCTAAGAAAAAGTAAAAATATTTTTATGTCATCTTTAAGTATTAGTGCTATATCAAATTCCAATGTTTTTATACTTGGTTTATTCGTTGATAAATCTATTGTTGGATATTTTGCTGTTGCAGATAAAATAAGACTTGCATTTCAATCATTGCTTGGCCCTGTGTTCACAGCTACATTTCCACATGTTTCAAATCTAGCAAAAATATCTCTTGAACAATTTTATAAATTCACTAAGAAATCATTCATCTTTGCTCTATCTTTTGGTTTATTAATATTCTTATTAATCTATTTAAACACAGATATACTTATTAGAATTGTATTAGGGAATGGATATACAAATTCATTTATCATTCTAAAGACACTTTCGGTAATTCCGTTTTTATACTCGATAAGTAATTTCCTCGGAGTTCAGATTCTTCTCCCATTAAATTATTCTAAAAAATATGCATTAATTATGTTTTTTGCTTTTATTGTCCATACAAGCATGGCTTTACTTCTTGCAAACTATTTACAAGCTATAGGTTCTACAATTGCTATTATAATTGCTGAAATGTTTACAATAATCTTTATGCTAAAAAGTGTTATAAAGATTAAAAAGGAAATAATCGGTCATTAATATGAACTTGAAATCAGAAAAAATTAAAATCATTTTTGCAGGTAGGTATAACTTTAATGAGATATTATCTGGACCTGAAAAAGTTGCAAAAAGAATTTATACTTGTCTTAATAATAAAACAGACTCAGTCTTTATTGAATATTTTTTTGATGGTTCGAGATATTCCATTTGGCAAAAACTTTTTGGTAAAGAAATAATTATTGAATATGATTATAACAGGATATTTAGATTGGGAATTTTTAGGATACTTTTATTAACAATTAAGTTTAAACCGAGAATTATACATATCCTTTCGTTTGAAAGATTTACATTTATTTTTTTCTTATTGAAATTTATATTGAATTATAAAATAAGTTACACAATTAATGGTATCGTAGCTTTTGAGAATTCTAAATTCCGTAGAAATATTAGTCTCTATTTGAAAATGAAGGACAAGATTATTGAATGGGGTATAATGAAATTTTCAAATAAATTATTTTTCCTTTCTGAGCACTCAATTTATATTGCAAGAAAATATTATAATATCCTAAATAAAAAAATAATACTAATTGCTAATGGAGTAGATAAAATATTTAATCAAGTTTTTATTGAAAGAAAATACACAGAGAAATCAAAATTAAATGTTGTGCTAGTAGCTGATTCCACAAGGGCAGAAAAGGGAATAGATTTTATTTTGAAAGCTATTCAGCCAATCAAAAACGATTTCATTTTTAGTATTATTGGAGAAAACTTGATTACTTATGACCAAATAAAATATTATACAAAAATGACAACTGATGAATTTGCAAGATTTTTATTGGACCAAGATATTTTTATATCCTCAAGTTATTTTGATACATTTTCAATTACTTCTTTGGAAGCAATGGTCGCTGGTGTTATTCCAATTTTAACTAAGGAAACTGGAATATCAGGATATATTGTTCAAAGCGAAAATGGTTTTGTATATTCTTATGGTGATGATGAATCGTTGCAAAAACATTTATTAAAATTAAAAAATGATCCTCAACTTAGATATAAACTTTCACAAAATGCTGCTTCAATTTTTCACCAATTTCGATGGGAGAAAATCTCTAAGGTCTATTTGGAAAAATTTTATGGGATGATTAGTGAATAATAGAATTAAAATATTAATCTTTACTAATGAACTTCTTACTACTTGTGGTGTTTCAAAACACTTGCTTTATTTTCTATCCGAAGCAAAGAAGAGAGAAGATGTTGATTTTACAATTCTATGTGGTGGCGGCGATGCAATTGATGATTACAAGAGTTTGTGTAAAGAAGTAATTGTTAGTCCTGTATTTAAACATGAAAATAGATCAGTAATAAATTTTATTAAAGCATTTTTATTTTTGTCTAAATTGTTGGTAAAAAATAAATATCATATTATTCATTCGCATACCCATTATGCAGATAACATCGCAAGGTTAGTAAGCTATTTTATTAAAGTAAGAACTCTACAAACAGTTCACGGAATTATTGAGCCAATTGGAAAACTGAATCATTATCCGTCAAAATACTTTATTACTGTAAATGAACATGTTTATGATTATCTGAGAAAACAGAAGAACAAACAAACAGGGAATATAAAACTTATAAGGAATGGAATTTCTGTCCCGACGAATTCAATGAAGACAATTAATAAAAAATTAAAGATAATCTCTGCCGGCAGGCTAATTCCAGAAAAAGGTTTTGACGTTTTTATCCAAGCGATTAGGAGATTAAAAAAGGAGACCTTAGATAAAGCTGAATTTTTAATCGGAGGTAAAGGTGATTATGAATTAGAATTAAAAAAACTTGCAGCTAAATTAAATGTAAGTATAAATTTTATTGGAGAATTAAAAGAGTTAAATTATCTATTGTTATCAACGAATATTTTCGTAATAGCTAGCAGAAGTAAATCGGAGGGTTTTCCAATGACGATTATTGAAGCAGCTCTAAATAAGAATCTAATTTTAAGCTCAAATTTTTTAGGTCACGATTCAATTTTAAAAGATAAAATTAACTGTCTAATTTTTAAGGTAAATGATCCAAATGATCTATCGAATAAAATGGAATATGCAATTGAAAATTATAAAGATTTCAACGATTTAATTGAAAGAATTTATGATGATGCTCGTAAAAATTTTAGTATAGATAAAATGATTAATGAAACAATCTCATTTTATAGAGAGATTTTAAAATGAGTGTTACCGTTATAATGACAACTTACAACTGCGGCGAATATATTTCACAAGCAATAAAAAGCGTCTTAAATCAAACTTATAAAGATTTTGAATTACTGATTATCGATGATGGCTCTACAGATAATACTGAGCATATTGTTAAAAGATTTGATGATAAGAGAATAAATTATTTTAAGATAGAACATATTGGTTATAGTTCTGCAATAAATATAGGGCTAAATAGGGCAAAATATGATTGGGTTTCCTTTTGTGATGCAGATGATATTATTCATCCCCAAAAAATATTACAGCAATTTCAATTAATAAAAAAGGGGAATAATTTAATCTACACCAATACAGCATTCTTTAAAAAAAATAAAATTTTATATGAACTATCAACTAAAAACAATTTACAATTAATCAATAAAAAAATAGCATTGCATGGTCATTTAGGCCCTTCTGTAATGTATAACAGAAAATTCATATTGAACAGAGGTGCTCATAATTCAAATTTAATTGCTTTTGGAGATTATGAATTATTGTTAAGGATATTGAATGATATCGAAATAATTATTCTACCTGAATTTTTCTATTATCAACGTTTAAGAAATAATTCTATGAGCACAACAGAAACAATGAAAAAGAAAAACCTTATTTATAAAATTCAAAAACCATATTTTGATAAATTAAGTGAGCATTTTGGTATAACCTCTTCGAAAGAGCAATTAATGATAAAAGGCTGGCGTGAGTTTTTCTATGGTGATAAAAATTTAGCAAGAAAATATTGGATTGAAGCTGGTTTAAATCAATGGAACATAAAACTTTTAATTACATTTCTTCTTTCGTATTTACCTGAAAAATTTCTTGACTACTTAAAGGATAAACGAATAAGACTTAGACTTGAGTATCAGATCCAAAGATTGTTGAGTAGGAATGATATACAAAATGAATTTGATAAAGTTTTGGGGTTGATAGGTGAGTGAGAAAAAAGCAAATATTCTTCACCTGCAAAATTATCTTAATATTTCTTGCGGAGTGTCAAAAACTATTTACTTAATTGCAAAAAATACATCATCTCTATTCAATCTTTATGTCGCTTGTTTTGGTGGTGATGGTTTTTCTAGATTTGATTCTATAAACATTAAACCAGTTGTTCTAAAAGATCATAAGAATTCAATATTAGGATTTATCAAACATCTTATAAAACTTTTTACATATTGCAAACAAAACCGAATCAATATCATTCATTCTCATCATCGATATTTTGATTTACTTGCGTTTTTTATTTCACATATTTTAAAAATAAAAACTATTACTTCAGTTCAAAGCAAAGTTTATAATTACAAATTATTTAGTTATAAAGCAGATATTTTAATTGCCTGCAGTAAATCAATTAAAACTCACTTAATTAATGAATTTAATGTAGATGAAAAACGAATAAATGTTATTTACAATATGGTTGATCCTAAAGAATTTGCACTTACTAAAACAAAAACAGAATTATTGAACTTTCTTGATATTCCATCTAATAAATTTGTTATAGGTTATTTTGGCCGGTTGAACTTTGAAGAAAAGGGAATTGATGTTTTACTAGAAGCTTTTCTTAACATAAGTAAATTACATAAAGACTTATTTTTATTATTAATTGGAAATGGAAAAGATGAATACATAATCAATGAATTCATTACTCAAAATAAATTAAAGAGTAGAGTAATTAACTCACGAAAAGATATTTTTAATTACTTCCAACTACTTGATTTATTTGTATTGCCATCTAGAAAAGATCCATTTCCTCTTGTAATGCTTGAAGCTGGATTGATGAAAAAATCATTAATTGGTAGTAATGTTGATGGTATCTCTGAGTTGATTGAAAATGAAAAAGATGGGTTGCTTTTTGAGTCTGCTAATTCAATTGACTTGCAAAATAAAATTCTGAAAATTTATCGTGATAAAAATTATGCTAATCAATTAGCAGAAAATCTTTATAGCAAAGTTTTAAATAATTACACAGTTAATGGTATCATTCCGCACTATAACAATTTATATTTCAAAATTCTCAATGAAAATTAGTAAACTAAAATTTTTTAATATTCAAATTAATAAAGTTGATTACTCTGATATATTGCGCTTTTTAATGGATTCGTCGTTTGATGAAGAGCAAAAAAATATTTCATATGCCAATATCCAAACAATTAACTTAGCATTAAAGGATTATAAATTTGGTGAAGTATTAAATAAGTTCAGTTTAATTCATCCTGATGGTATTGGCGTATTTTTAGCTTCAAAATTTTTATATGGTAAAAATGGTTTTACAAAGAGAATTACAGGTTCTGACTTTTATATTGAGCTTATTAACAAATCATTAAAAGAAAAATGGTCAATCTTTTTTTTTGGAGATACTGAAGAGTCATTAAGTAAAATTCAAAAAAGGCATCCTGAATTAAAGATAGCTGGAAGTTGTAATGGATTTAGATACAATAATGATAATTTGATTATTGAAATAAATAATTCAAATCCGGATATTCTTGTTGTTGGATTAGGTTCGCCTAAACAAGAAGAATGGATTATTGAAAATAAAGGTAGTATTAATACAAAAATTATAATTGCAGTTGGTGATGGAATTAAAGTCTTTGCTGGTACTAAAAAACGTGGAATAAAATTAATGCGAAAATTAGGTCTTGAATGGTTAGTAAGATTATTAAATGATCCCAATCGTTTATGGAAAAGATATTTATTCGGTATTCCATTATTTATTTTTAGAGTAATTAAATATAAGTTTATCAATCTAAAGACAGCTTATAATCATGAGAAATAAATTTATAATTTTATTTTTTATTACCCTCGGTATTTTATCAAATATTATTGCACAAAATAAAATTGAAAAAATTGAAAATGGTTTTATTGTATCAATTGGGAATGATAAATATGATTTTAATATTAAAAATGTTGGACAATATAAAATTATAGATTATCATGAATTTAAAAATCCAGCAAAAGAAGGACAAATAAAATTACCTTCCAAATTATTATTGATCTCGATTCCACAAAACATAAAACCAAAAATTTCAGTAATATCTTACGACGAAATTGTAAATGAAAAATCTATACCTTCATTAAATCCTTCCTTGGAAAAAATTAATGATACAACATTGATAGAAAAGGAATACAACGTTGAAAATAATTTTAGTTCTAACACTATTGATAAGATTTATGAAATTATTGGTTACGGTTGGTATCGTGATAATTATTGTGCAATTATTAAAATTAATACTCACTATTTTAATTCGAACGATGCAACTATAATTGAAAGAAAAAATATAAAATTAAAATTTCAGTTTGATGAACATTTTGATAATAATGAAAATAAAAACCAAAATATTGATCCACTTACTTCTTCAATAATTGAAAATACTGGTATTGTTTCTCCAAAAAATTTTCAAAACATATTTCTGAATGATTCAACCGGCAATTGGATTGATTACAATTTACATTATGTTAAAATTGGGACGTATGCAGATGGAATTTATAAAATTGAAAAAAAGGATTTAGAAAATTTTGGTGTTAATACTTCATTAATCATACCTAAAACATTTCAGCTTTTTGAATCAGGTAAGGAAGTTCCAATTTATTTCTTTGGAAAAGATGAAAATAATTTTTCTGATTCAGATTACTTAATATTTTATGGAAAGAAAAATTATTCCAAAAAAGATTACAGATTAACAAATTCTAAGAATGAAGAATATCGTGAATATCTTGATAGGTTTACTGACACAACATATTATTTTTTAACTTGGGGTAAAACTAATGGCTTAAGAATACCAATTTCAAAAAGTGTTTTAAGCTCGAATGATACAATTAATTATTACAAATCATTTAATCATGTTGAAGATAATCAAGTTCTTTTCTTTGCCAATAATGATGAACTACAAAATCAAATGCCTAATTATTTGGGTAACAAAACGTGGTATTTTCATCAATCTCAATGGTTATATTCAGGCACAATCCGAAATTATAATTTTAATACAACTGATTTGATGCCAAATAAAGATGCCTACTTTTACTTCAAAGGTTCAAGCGGTGGTTCTAATCAAATTAATAATGCACATAATTTAACATTAAGAGTGAATAATTACTTACTAGATTCAATTTCCATAAATAGATATGATCAAGCGTTGTTAAAAGGTAAATTGAATTCAAACTTATTAAAACAGACTAATAATGTAATTTCAGTTAAAAATTATAATAATGGAACATCAATAAACACTATTGCAGTAGATTGGTATGAATATGAATATCCACGAAAACTGAAATTGGAAAATGATAATCTCATTTTTGAAATTTATAATGATGTAAATAATGCTGTAAATAATGCTGTTAAAACAATTAAAATTAATAATGCAAATAATCAAGAATATATAATTCTAAAATTATACGATCGATTTAAGCTAATTAGTAATTATACTTTACTCAATAATAATTTAATATTTGCTGATACTATTAAAGCCAATGATAAATATATAGTGATATCAAAAAATAATTTTAATACACCAAAATTTATTTCATATAAGAATTTCAAAAATTATAGAAATAAAACTGATCAAGTAGATTACATTGCAATAACACATAATAATTTTATCAAAAGTGTAAATGAATATGTAAGTCAAATATCTAAATTTTATAAAGTTAAAACCGAAGTATTTAATGTAGAAGATATTTTTGATGAATATTCTTTTGGTTATCCTGATCCAAATTCAATTCGTTTATTTTTATTTACTACTTTTCAAAAAAGAAATATTCCAAAACCTTTATACACAATTTTAATTGGTGATGCTAATTATGATTACAAAGATTACTTCTTTAAAGCAACAGGAGTAAAAGGAGGAAGAAATTATATTCCATCTTTTGGTTATCCAGTAAGTGACAATTGGTTTGCTGTTTGGGATAATCTAATTACAATTCCACAGTTAAAATTTGGACGATTACCTATCAACAACAGCTCTGAATTAGATTTTTATTTATCAAAAGTCATTAATATTTATAATTCTAAATATGATGAATTTAATAAACGGTTTTTGTTTTTTTCTGGCGGTCCTTCAAATGATATTAATCAAATAAATACTCTTAAAAGTATAAATGATTATATCATAAAAAATTATATTGAACCGATACCAATAGCTGGTAATTATACACACTTTTATAAAACAACAAATCCACAAACTGATTTTGGTCCTTACTCTGCTGATGAAGTTTCTACTAAAATTAGAAATGGAGGATTATTTATTTCATATTTAGGGCACAGTGGAACTTCAACTTGGGATAATAGCATTAGTGAAATTGATCAGTTATCAAATGTTTATAATAAAAATCCATTAATCACAGATTTTGGTTGTTCAACAAATAAATTTGCAGAACCAGAAATAGTTTGTTTTGGTGAAAGATTTGTTTTAAATAAAAATGGACAAGCAATTGGTTACATTGGCAATTCTTCATTGGGCTTTACTTCAACAGCTTATATTGTACCAAAATATTTTTATGAGAATTTATTAAAAACAAATAATTACGAAGTTGGTGATGCAATTTTAAAAGCTAAAGCTTCAATGTTTAGCAATTCTGGTAGTAATACTTCAACCAAAATATTTTCTTTAACTAATACATTAATTGGTGATCCAATAATTAAAATTCCAATTCCACAGAAACCGAATTTAGTTATTACTAAAAATGATATTAAATTAAATATAATTAATCCTACATCTGACAAAGATTCTATATCTATAAAATTAAATATTAAAAATTTAGGTCAAGCAAAAATTGATAGTATGAATATTTCTTTCGAACATTCATACATGAATAAAACTGAAAATATTCTTCGTAAAAGAATTTTATTACCAAAGTATTTAGATAGTTTAAATTATTCAATCAAAATCAAAAACAAGCCCGGTGATCATAACATTAAAATATTTTTAGATTCCAGTAATGAAATTGATGAAATTTATGAAGATGATAACCAATTAACTTATCAAATAAAAGTTTATTCAACTGAAATTAGAGATCTATTAATAACTCAAAATGAAAATTCAGTTAAAGATTCACTTATGATTTTAAATCCAACATTTTCAAACGAAAAAAAATTATTTCTTAAGTATCAAATATCAAAAGACTCTACTTTTTCTAATCCAACTGAAAAAAGCGTAATGTTAGATACATTAAGGACATTTATTAATATATCAGATTTAACTTCGGGAAGATTTTGGTTTCGTTATAAATTAGATTTAAATAATAACAATTATTCATTTCCTAAATCATTTAAAAAGTTTAAGAAAGATTATATCATTTATGATGATACGACTTCGTTATCAAACTTATTTTATAGCAATACACATTTAATGAATGATGGAATAAAAATTAAAAATAATGATGTTAATATTTCAGTTACATCTGCTGGTTGGTCTGCTGGTGCTACATGTGTCATTGCAAAAAATGGAATTAACTTATTAACCAATTCTTATTTCGCAGGAATGGGAATAGTTGTTTTTGATCCTTTGACATTTAATGTCGAATTTTCTGAATGGTATAATCTATTTAATAATCCTACAAATGTTAAAAAACTTGCTGATTATATAAATTCAATTCCAAATGGAAAAATTGTTGCTATGGGTGTTAGTGATGATGCAGCTAACAACATCACTGCTGAATTAAAAAATGCAATTAAAACTTTAGGAAGCACAAAAATAGATCAACTTAAATTCAGAGGATCTTGGGCGCTAATTGGGAAAAAAGGTGCAAATCCAAAAGATGTGATTGAAATTATTAAAGGTCCTTATGATGGACTTATTTATGTTGATACAACTTTTGTTCTCAAACAAAAAGTAGGTACTATTGAAACAAGCTTTGTTGGACCTGTAAATTCATGGAAACAAATTGAAATAAACAAAAACTTGATTAAAGATTCAAAAATAAAAGTTAACATAATAGGAAAAGATAAGAGTGATAAAATTTATGATCTTCAGACAAGTGAAAATAACATAATTGATATTTCTAAAATTGATGCAAAAGAATATCCTTACATAAAACTTAAAGCTGAGCTTTATTCGGATTCATTATTAAACTCACCATCAATCAAATCATTTTCGATCGGTTACGTTGAATTACCTGAACTTGCTATTAATTACCAGACTGTCTCAGTAACAAAAGATTCACTCGAGCTTGGAGAAAAAACAAAACTTGTATTCAGAGTTTACAATGTAGGAGAAACAACAGCTAAAAATTTCAAAGTAAAAGTTGAAGCTGTTTCAAAAAATGAATCTCAAGTAATTTATGAACAAGTTGTTGATTCCATTCCTTTTAATAAATACAAGGAATTTTCAACTGATTTTTCAACAAATAAATCAAATGGGAAATATGATTTGAATATTAAAATTGATAGTGAAAATAAAATTGATGAATTGTATAAAGATAACAACTTTTATTCTCTTCCAATATTTGTAAAGAAAAATAATAAACCAGCAAAAATCTTTTTAACCATTGATGGAAATAATATCTATGATGGTGATTATGTTTCTTCAAATCCAAATATTGAAATTAAATTAAATGACGAATCTTTAATCCCAATAACTGATACATCAAAAATTGATATTTATCTAAATAACATTAGAATTCCATATAAAACTAATTCAATAAATGTCAACTTCTCAAATACTAATCCAAAAGTTATTGTGAATTATAAACCCAACCTCAATGAAGGCGAATACACATTAAAAGTCGTAGGTAGAAATGCAACTAATGATTTAATTGATTCAACTGGAGTAGTGAAAAAATTTATAGTGAAAAATTCTTTTGAATTGATTGATGTGTATAATTATCCAAACCCAATGAAAGACAAAACTGATTTTACATTCAAATTAACTTCATTGCCGGACGAACTAAAAATAATTATATATACAATTGCTGGCAGAAAAATTAAAGAAATAAATATGGCCAATAATTTGTTGAAATATGATTTCAATTCAATAACTTGGGATGGTAAAGATGCTGAAGGGAATAAAATTGCGAACGGAGTTTATCTTTATAAATTAGTAATTAAAAAAGATGATAAAATAATTAGTAAAATTGGTAAACTTGCAAAAGTAGAATAAATGGATAACGAACAAACTTCTAAAAACTTTCTTATTACTGGTGTTGGTGGATATATTGCACCACGACACTTAAAAGCTATTAAAGAAACCAACAATAAACTTGTTGCTGCTTACGATCCAAATGATTCAGTTGGGATATTAGATAATTATTTTCCACATGCTTTTTATTTTAATAGTTACGAACGATTTGAAAGATTCATTTCTAAAAGGAATGATATAGACTATTTAACAATCTGTTCACCAAACTATTTACACGACACACAAATTCGACTTGCATTGCACAATAACATAAATGCAATTTGTGAAAAACCAATTGTTTTATTTCCTCATAATTTGGATTTATTAGAGAAGTTGGAAGAAAATACAAAGAAAAATGTTTTTACAATTATGCAACTTAGATATCATCCTCAAATAATTTTTCTAAAAGAAAAAATTGGAACTAAAAAAAAGTATGAAGTTGAATTAAAATACATTACTCCACGTGGTAATTGGTATCATTATTCATGGAAAGGTGATGAAACTAAATCGGGTGGCATTGTAATGAATATTGGAATTCATCTTTTTGATCTTATGATTTACTTATTTGGAAAAGCTGTAGCTGTAGAAGTTAATCAAAGAGATTTTGATAAAGCTTCAGGTTATATTGAATTTGATAACGCATTTGTAAAATGGTTTTTATCCATTGATGAAAAAGATTTACCCAACAATATTTCTAAAACAAACAAAAGAACTTTAAGAAGTTTAAAGATGGATAATAATGAAATTGAATTTTCAGATGGATTTCAGGATTTGCATACACTTGTGTATCAGAACATTTTAGTTGGGAAAGGATTAAGAATAAAAGATGCTCGTCCATCAATTGAACTTGTTGATAAAATTAGAAACGCAAAAATTAAGAGGTGAAAATTTGAATAATAAATATTTCGTTCATCCTTCATCTTATGTTGATGAGAATGTTCAAATAGGTGAAGGAACTAAAATTTGGCATTTCTCGCATATTCAGACTGGTGCTAAAATTGGAAAATATTGTACGCTTGGTCAAAATGTTAACATTGCAAATAATGTTATTATTGGTAACTATGTGAAAATTCAAAACAATGTTTCTGTTTATGAAGGAGTAACATTAGAAGATTATGTTTTTTGTGGTCCTTCGGTTGTATTTACAAATATTAAAGACCCTCGTTCAAAATATCCTCAGGCTGGCTCTCAATTTTACATTAAAACATTAGTGAAAGAAGGTGCGACATTAGGTGCAAACTCAACTATTGTTTGTGGAATAACAGTGGGCGAGTATGCATTTATTGGTGCTGGAAGTGTCGTCACAAAAGATGTACCTGATTTTGCATTAGTAATTGGCAATCCAGCTAAAATAATTGGTTGGGTTAGTGAAGCTGGACAAAAATTGGTTTTCAATGAACAAAACATTGCTATTTGCAAAAAGACAAATGAAAAATATTACATTGAAAATGGCATAGTTAAAAAGTTGTGATTGTTATCATTCATGCGTTTGAATTAGAAATTTTAATTATTAAATTTCTAATGAAAATTAAATCGAGCTAAAATTTCATTTACGTCAAATCCTCTTCTGCTAACAAAAATAGATTCTTTTAATAGATATTTTGAAAATATTATTACATCATTTTAAGAACCAAGTTAATTAGAAATCTCGTTACTTCACTAATTAATTCATCGTTCAATGTAATAAATAAAAATTTTCTTATAACTTTTTTGTTCAGGTAATCTGTTAAAAACTTATTAATCTTAGCAGGAGGATTTATGAAAAATCTCTTATCAACATTTATAATTTTAATGGTCACTCCATTATTAATCCTTTCTCAAACTTTAACATCAACAACAAACGGTGGGCATTGGAATAATGCTTCAACATGGATTGGTGGAGTAGTTCCTAATAAAAATAATGATGTAGTAATTAATGGTCTTGTTGTAATATCTAATCAAGAGTGTAATAATCTAACTGTTAATGCAAATGGTGTAATTGAAGATGAACCTTCTGCAGGTAGAACGTTAGTAATTTATGGAAATTTAACAAATCACGGCACTATAAGAATTGGAAATGGAAATTCTGGTGTAACTCTTGACATTCGTGGTCATCTTTATAACTATGGAAACCTAATAAATAGATCAATTGTTTTTGGTGGTGCTGGGACACAACAAATTACAAGCACAAAAAAAATTAGCTGTTATAGTATTTCAAAATTTCCAAATGGTACAATTCAAGCGATGAGTAATTTAGAAATTGACTCAGTTACTACTGTAGATTTAGCTAGTGATATATTATACATGGGTAATTATAAATTATTGAAATACTCAAAAAAAGATATAGATAAAGCAAACGATATTATTAAGTATGGAACGATTTACTCAAATGGACAATTGGATATAAGCGGGAGATTTGGTTCAAATTTAGATGGGAACCCGACTTTAGTAGGCTCAACTCCTTTATTGTTTACAGGAGGAAATGTAATAAATCAAAACTTAGTCATTGCTTCTGGTAAAATAGTTGCCGATGAACCTTCATTAGGAAGAACAATAACAATTAATGGTAACTTAACAAACAATGGAATAATTACAAATCGTTGGGCTGGATTAACTGTTGAAGTTAAAGGGAATATAATAAATAATGGTGAATATTCAGGAAATTTAAGATTTATTGGCGATGATAACCAAACAATAAGTGGAACACAAAAATATTCATGTGGTTGGATTGAAAAAGTCCCAAATGGTAAAATAAATGCTGCATCTGATATTGTAATTGATTCCACTACTACATTTTATCTTGATAATGATATATTAACTATGGGTAGTTATAAACTTACCAAAATTTCCAAAAAAAATATTGATGGTTCAAACAATATTATTCGTGGTGGTACAATTAATTCAAATGGAATTTTGGAAATTGGGGGAAGATTCGGTTCTAATATAGATGGAAATCCAACGTTAACTGGTTCAACTCCATTACTATTTACAGGAGCTAATGTGATAAATCAAAATCTAGTCATTGCTTCTGGTAAAATAGTTGCCGATGAACCTTCATTAGGAAGAACAATAACAATTAATGGTAACTTAACAAACAATGGAATAATTACAAATCGTTGGGCTGGATTAACTGTTGAAGTTAAAGGGAATATAATAAATAATGGTGAATATTCAGGAAATTTAAGATTTATTGGCGATGATAACCAAACAATGAGTGGTGCTCAAAAATTCTCTTGTGGATGGATTGAAAAAGTACCAAATGGCAAGATAAATGCTGCTTCAGATATTGTAATTGATTCATCAACAACTTTTTACTTGAATGATGATGTACTGAATATGGGTAATTACAAGTTAACAAAATTATCTAAGAAAGATTTTGTTAATTCAAATTCAATTTTTACTGGTGGAAAAATTTTATCGAATGGTGAAATTTATATCAAAGGGAGATTTGGATCTAATTTAGATGGTAATTTCATTTTAGCTGGTAAAGATACAATGTTGTTTACTGGTGATAATATTATTTACAAAAATTTAAGAGTAGCTAAAGAAAAAGTATTGCAAGAGGAATGTTGTGCTGGAAGAAAATTTTATGTTTATGGTGATATTTATAATTATGGAACGATTAAAAATCGATTCGGCGGACTTGAAATACAATCTTTTGGCAATGTTTATAACTATGGTAAAATTGAAGTTAATTGGCTCGTTGTTAATAGCAATAACAATAACTTAAAAATTTTTGGCGAAATAAATTCCAACATTAACCTAAAAAAATCTGGTGGCACAAGTGCTAATGTTATTGTTGATCAGTTTTTAAAAACAAATAATCGATTAGTAATAAATTCTGATGTTACATTAAATATTAATCATAATGCTGAGTTAATCACGTTAAAAACAATTGAAAATAATGGAACAATAAACAATAGTGGAAAGATTACAAATCGTTATAGAATCTACTCAAGTGGCGAAATGGAATATCACACTTTTATGAAAGCAAAACCTAAAGTTATTGATAGAGCATCTTCTGATTCACTAACATTAACAATAAGCAATTCACTACATCCAAAAATATCTTCATCTATTAAAAGATACTGGCAGATTAGTGGTAACAAAAAATTAAATAGTTATACAATTGAACTTTTCTATGATGATGATATATTAAATGGACAAGACCCAAACCAATTAGAAGCATTTATAACAACAGATAAAGGCGTTTCATGGGAAAAAATATCTAATCCAATTAATACACAAAGAGACTTAGCTAATAAAAAAATAGTTGTAGGGAATTCTACAACACCAATAACTTATATTGGAGATATAATTTTAAGTTCTGGCAATGTAACTAATGTCCCATCAATTTCTATTGCAATCTCTGGAAGAAAACAAGTTCGTGTTGGACCACCAAATCGTTTTACAATTTCATATTGGAATAATAATAACTTCTCTACTGATAAATTTTTTCTAAAATTAAATACAAACCAAGGAGTTTACTTTGAAGGAATTCAAACAAAAAAAATAGGTAGCGATTCAATTAAAACTATACCAATAGATTCACTAGTTTATGACAATAAGAAAGATGAAATTTTATTGTTAGTTCAGCCTTTAGGACCAAAGGAAGTAAGACAATTTGATGTTATTGTTAAATCAGCATTAGGTCCAACTTTTAAGACACTTGAACCAATAACATTTACTGCTGTTGCATTATGGATTGGTGGAGCAATACTTGAAGAATATGTTTCAAATACTATTGTTGCTGGGTGTTATGAAATGTGGCGTCCAGTTCGACATGATGAATCTTTGACAGATGCTTCAATAAAAGTTGTAAAAAATAGTTTGAATGAAGCTGTTACAGTTGAGAATGGTTTAACTGGTATTGCTAAAAAAGGAGCGGAAGAATTGATTGAGAAGACCGCTAAAACTGCAGTCTGGCCTGTAAGTTTAGCTAAAGATGTATATGATTGTCTTGCTAACACTGTTCGTGGAATGAAAGATTATGTTAATGGAAACTTTGATAAACAAGAAAAAGAATTAGTTAAAGTTACATCATGGGATCCAAATGCAAAAGAAGGACCAACAGGTTATGGTCAAAATGGATTTATGTCATCCACAGCTCCAATGACATATACAATCTTTTTTGAAAATAAAAAAGAAGCAACAGCGGCAGCATATCAGATAGTAATTTTAGATACTCTTGATTCTAATGTGTTTGATGCTAATACAGTTCAATTTTTAGCAACAAGTCATCCTCAAGCTAATCCAAAAATTACAAAAACTGGTAACATATTAAAGTGGGATTTTGTAGGAATTGAATTACCACCAAATGTTAACCCACCAGAAGGTGAAGGTTGGGTTAAATTTTCTGTGAACTTGAAACAAAATCTTCCAACAAAAACTGAAATTAAAAATAGGGCGGTTATTACTTTTGATATTAATAAACCACTTGCTACAAACACAACAATTAATACTTTAGATTTTGATCCACCAACGGCAAATATTTCTAGTATCGTAAAAACATCTTCAAATGAATTATCTGTATATTGGAATGCTGACGACGGAAGTGGCTCAGGAATTAAAAACGGAATTCTTTACATGGCAAATGGTGATGGGCCTTATTCAGTTGCTGCAATAAGTGATAAATCACCTATAACAGTTCCAGTACAAATCAATAATTCATATAAATTATATGTTCTAGCTTATGATAATGTTGGCAACTCACAAACAACTCCAACAAAAATTCATGATATAACTGTTGACATCGAAAATGAAGAAAAAGTAATTCCAACTGAATTTATATTAAAACAAAATTATCCAAATCCGTTTAATCCAGTTACTACCATTGAATATCATATTCCAGTTTCAAGTAAGGTTAGCTTAATAATATATGATATACTTGGTAGAGAAATTAAAACATTAGTAAACGAAAATCTTAAACCAGGAATTTATAATATTAAATTTGATGCAAATAATTTCTCAAGCGGAGTTTATATTTACGTATTAAGAGCTGATAATTTTATACAAAGTAAAAAAATGTTATTGATTAAATAACGGTATTTGTCGCTTCAGAAATGAGTAAATATTAAAAAATCTGAGGGGACAAATGAAAATAAGAAGGACAGCATTAAACAGACGCCAAATAAAAAGTTCGGAAGGAGAGTTCATCTGGGTATTAGAAACCTCAAATGAGCTTTCCCCGAAGCTGAATGAGCAAATTGATTGACAGCGAAAGATCTTTAGAAAAAAAGCAGAGGTTTACGGAACAATACCGGTAGTCTTGATATTGATAACCAAAAAAATGTAGAGCGAAGGATATTAAGAAGTGAGGCCGACACATAAAGTTATAATAATCAGCTTGTATGAAAAAGGAAAAGTCTGGCAGATATAGTTAAAAACACAAAACATAGTCAGGATGTAGTTCACAGCTACATAAAACAATATGACCAGATAAAGTGTAATGAAGGTCTTGCATACTGGGGAAATTTCCCAAAGATAAACATCACTATATAATTAAAATTTATCAAAATAATAAGAAGGTGGTTATTAAATTAATAAATGCATCGATTTATAATTCTTTAATTATTTTATTTTTTAATCAAAAAACGAATTTAGAATCGGTATTATTTTTGATAAATCTAATACATGCAAACACCAATAACGTTCATAGATGGAATAATCATTCTTCTTTATATTGTTGCTGTTTTAGCGATAGGATTATTTTTAAAAAAAAATGATAAAGACATAACGGATTATTTCCTTGCAGGTAGAAATTTATCATGGTTTGTAATTGGTATATCTTTATTTGCAACAAATATTTCAAGTGAACATTTTATTGGATTAGCTGGTGGTGGTGCATCTCGTGGTTTAGCTATCGCTCAATTTGAATTAATTGCTATTTTCTTTTTAATTATTTTGAGTTGGTTCATAGCTCCAATTTATCGTCAATCAGAAATTATGACCACTCCAGAATTTCTTGAAAAAAGATTTGATTCAGCAAACAGAAAATTTTATTCAGCCCTTTCAATCTTTACATACATCTTTACTAAAATTCTTGTTACACTTTTTGCTGGTGGTATTTTATTTAATAAAATTTTCGGTTGGAGTATTTTTACTTCATCAGTTATCATTATTCTTTTAACTGGAATCTATACCGTGGTTGGTGGTTTTTCATCTGTAGTAAGAACTCAAGTTTTTCAAGGAATTTTATTAATTCTTGGAGCTTTTCTTCTAACATTATTTAGCTTAAATGAAGTAGGCGGAGTTTCTGGTCTAACTCAAAGACTACCATCAGACTATTTTCAAATGTTTAAAGATATAAATGATCCAGATTTTCCGTGGACAGGAATAATCTTTGGTGCGCCAATAATAGCATTTTGGTATTGGTGTGCAGATCATTATATGGTACAAAGAATTTTAAGTGCTAAGTCAATCGAACATGCTCGTATTGGAACAATTATTACTTCATTCTTAAAAATTTTACCATTGTTTTTATTAGTTATACCAGGATTAATTGCAGTTGCACTTTTTCCTGAAGTAAAAGGGGATGAAGCATATCCTTTATTAGTTTCAAGTGAAATTATTCCTGCTGGTATAAAGGGAATCGTAATTTCTGGTTTTTTAGCTGCCGTGATGTCTTCTCTTTCAGCATCATTTAATTCAATTGCGGCTCTTTACACAATAGATTTTTATTTACCGAATCATAAAGATTCAAGCGAAAGAACTCAAGTACTTGTTGGAAGAATGGCAACAATAGTAGTTATTTTTTTAGTAATTCTTCTTGTTCCATTTATAAAATTGATGAATTCCCACATTTATATTTTCTTACAAAGTACTCAAGCATTTATAAGCGCCCCGATTAGTGCTGTTTTCTTATTTGGATTTTTATTAAAAAAAGTTGATGCTAAAAGTGCACTCTATTCGTTAATTATTGGTGAGTTTATTGGTTTGTTAAGATTTATATTAGAGTTTTTATTTAACAATGGTATGTTGTTAAATCAATTTTTACTTCCTTTTGTAAAAATTAATTATTTACATTTCACAATATTTTTATTTTTATTTACTTCATTTATGATTTTTACATTAAGCTACGTATTCCATTTGGGAAAAGAATTACAAAATTCAAACATTTATGTTTTATTGAATTCAAATTATACTTCTATGGATAAAGGCGTAATTAATATTTCAAAAGTAAGGGTACAGATACTTTTTTCGTTTTTAATTGTAGTTTTAACATTAAGCATATGGTATTTATTCATATAAAAAATAACTTGTTAAAACAAGCTATAAATAAACAAACAACAACCAAATAACAGGAGGAACTATGAAAAAACTGTTAATAGCTATTTTCTTGATAGCTGCAGCTATACAGGCACAAACATACGTCTTTCAAAAAATGGATACTTCAGTGAAAGACAATTGGTGGGATATGAACAACATGTACAATAATCAAGGTTCAGCAACCGCCAAATTTGATGTAGAAGATTTTACAGCCGATAAAAAAGAAGGTACCGGCTCTGTAAAAGTCAGCTACGTTATCGGTGCTGGTGACGGCTGGGGTGGTTATATTGTAAGAACAAGTAATCCACCAACCAATCCAAATTCACCTTATGCAAATACTTATCTTGATATATCTGCAGGTACTAAACTAAGTTTTTGGTACAAGGTTACAAAACCAGTAGTAACAACTCAACAAGGTACCGTATTCATGGAATTCAAAATGGGAGATTATGATTCCGAAGGACATCGTGATCTTTGGTTCCGTGAAATGTCTGATGTTAATTTAGCAGATGCATCAGCTCAATGGAAACAAGTAGTGGTAGATTTAGATCCATTCAAAGATGGTGGTGATAAATCAAAAGAATGGGCATTACAATTTGGTGATGGCGACCGCGAAATTCAATTGGATAAAATTAAATCATTTGAATTTGCTTTAGTTTATATTACAAATGGTTCTGGTACCAATACTCCAACAGCAACTGGTGAAATTTTATTTGATGGTTTTTCAATTCAAGGTGATCGTTATGCACCACCTATTTTCAATTTTGATAACCAAGCTTCAGCATTTGCGATTGATGATATGGGATGGGCAGGTGCTGATGGTAAAGGTTCTGTAACATTAACAAACGAAGCTACTGATAAAGTTGAAGGTGCTGGTTCACTAAAATTTGATTATATGTGCAATGCATCTCAAGATTGGGGTGGTTTCGTTGCTTTTGATAAAGCTGTTACTCCTCCAGCAAAATTTGATGAAAGAACTGGTTTAATTCTTTGGGTTAAAAACGTAAAAGCAATTCAAAGTGCTAAACCAGAAAGAGCAATGCTAAGAGTTTTTATTATGGAAAATAGTGCAGGACAAAATGAAGAATGGATTATAAAAGTTCCAATTGATTTAAGTAAAACAAGCGATTGGCAAAGATTTATTTTACCATTTAAACAAGGTAAATTACCGAATGGAGATCAAGATCCTCCAACAGATGCTTTTGGTCCTAAATCAAACAATGGTGACAAAACTTTTAATCCAGAAAAAATTACCAAAATTCGTTTTGAAATTTTAGCAGCTGGTGCTGGTCCACTTGCTGGTCCAAAAGGTGAAAAATTAACAGGTACTTTATTACTAGATATTATGCAACAAACAGGTTTCCAATTTGCTGATAAAACACCACCTGCAGCTCCAGCAGTTACAGTAGTTAAAGGTACTTATTCAAATTTAATTACATGGACTGATGTTCCAAATGAAACAAATGAAAAGTATAATATCTATTACAGCACAAAACCAATTACAGATGTAAATGCACCTGGTGTATTAACACTTAAATTAAATGTTGGTGAAGGTGTTCAAGTTTGGGAACATTTATTAAGAGCTCCTCAAAATGATCGTGACGAGACTTATTACTATGCTGTAAACTGTGTTGATAAACCTGGTAATGTTGGAGCTCCTACAATAATAGGCCCAATTACAAACAAAGCAAAGGGAATTCCAACTTGGGCTTTAGTTACTCCAAACTTTAAGGCAGATGGTAACTTAAATGAATTTACTGGTGCTGGTATTAAACCATTCGAAATGTATCCTTCAAAAGGAACAGCTACAGTAGTACCAGGATTTACAGTAAAAGATGATGCTGATAACTCAGCTGAAGTTTATGTTGCTTTAGATAAAGATTATATGTATGTAGGTGCAAACATTAATGATGATGTTGTTTATGATGACCCTGGATATTATACAAGGGGAAATTCATGGGCTCTTGATGCTCTTGACCTTGAATGGGGATTCTATAACCTAAACACTGTTAAAGGTCATACTTCATATCAAAGAGGTAAATATCCAGATTATCATTTACGTTTCAACAAATTAAGATTAAGAAATGACCACTGGACAAATGAAAAAGATTCATTGTTATTACCAGGTCCAAATTATTATTGGGCTGAAAAATTCCCAAGTGGATATGTAATTGAAGCTAAAATTAAATTAGATGATTTAGCTAAATTAAGAAAAAATAAAGATGCTGTTCTTGATACTATCTATGTAAAGAAAGGTTATAAAATTCCATTTGATATTGTAATTAATGATAACGATGGTGCTAATGGACCAGAAGATTGGAAAAATAGAGAAGGTATGATAAGTTGGGGACCTTTCAATAATGATGGCGGTTGGCAATATCCTCAAAACTTAATGTACACATGGTTAGGCAATGATGATATTGTTCCTACAGATGTTGAAGAAACATTACCATTGACATATTCTCTTGAACAGAATTATCCAAATCCATTTAACCCAACAACACAAATTAAATATTCTTTAGCTAAAGCTGGTGTTGTTACATTGAAAGTATATGATATTCTTGGTCGTCAAGTTGCTGAATTAGTTAATAAACAACAAGAAGCTGGTAACTACACTGTAAATTTTGACGCTAGTAGATTATCAAGTGGTGTTTATATCTACAAGATTGAAAGTGGTTCATTCAATAGTGTAAAGAAAATGATGTTAGTAAAATAGTTAAGTTAAATTGGGCTGCTGAAATATGCAGCCCTTTTTTGAATAAATAAAACAAGGAAATGTCTATGTGCAAAATTATTACAAAGGAGATTTCAAAATTAAACCTTTCGATTCTGATGATTTTATTTTTTGCTTTAGTTATAAATATGGAATTGTTTGGAGGCACAACAGGAAGAATTGCTGGTAAAATTCGTGATAGCGAAACCAAAGAAGGGGTTATAGGCGCCAGTGTAATTATCAAAGGAACTAATTACGGCGCTGCTACAGACCTCGAAGGTGATTTTTATATTAATAATCTTCCTCCAGGAAAATATACTGTTATTATTAGTTCTGTAGGATATAATAAATACACACTTGAAAATGTTATTGTTAGAATTGATTTAACTTCAAGAGTTGATGTCGAATTGGTACCTACATCTGTAAGTGTTGGTGAAGTTGTTGTTCAAGCAAAAAGACCATTAATCACAAAAGATTTAACTGCATCTTCATCAATTGTTTCTTCAGATGAAATTAAACTGATGCCGGTAGAAAACATTCATCAAGTAATTAATTTACAAGCTGGTGTTGTTAATGGTCACTTTCGTGGTGGTCGTTCAGGTGAAGTTTCTTATTTGGTTGATGGTGTAACTGTTACAGACGTTTTTAATGGTGGTATGTCTGTTGAAGTTGAAAACAATTCAATCCGTGAAATGGAAGTAATTAGCGGTACTTTCAATGCTGAATATGGACAGGCAATGTCTGGTATCGTTAACATCGTTACGAAAGATGGAGGCTCTAACTATGAAGGGAATGTATCTGCATACGTTGGAAATTATTTTACAACGCATACAGATATTTTTCAAAACCTAAATAAGGTTAATTTACAAGGACCGAGAGATTTTCAAGTAACATTTAGTGGACCAACAAAAATTTTAAATAACTTAAATTTCTTCATTACTGGCCGTTACTACAGAGATGATGGCTGGATGTATGGCAGAAGAATTTATAGAACTACAAATGATAGACCTGTTTTTCCAAATCCTGCTGATCAAAAAGTTTGGATAGACACTCATACAGGTGATAGCGCTTGGGTGCCTATGAACCCTTACGAAAAGTTTTCTTTTAACGGAAAATTATCTTATGGATTTTCTAATTGGAAATTTAGTTATAACTTTTTCTGGGATGATAATAGGAGTAAAAGATACGACCATAGTTATAAATGGACACCCGATGGTATAATGAATCATTATAGAAATAATACAATTAATAATTTACAAATTTCATTTTTACCTTCTCAAAGTACTTTCGCTACATTAAAGTTTTCTTCAAATATACATAAATACTGGGGTTATTTATACAAAGATGAATATGATAGCAGATACGTTGAACCAAATCAAGGAACACCATACACTGGTTATACATTTAGACAAGGTGGTAATCAAACAGATAGATATAATAGACATACATTTACAAATATTATTCAGTTCGCAATTGAATCACAATTAAGTAAAGAACATAAAATAAAACTTGGAGCAGAAGCTCGTTTACATGAAATTTTTAACAGCTGGAAAACAATTAGAAATTTAACTGAAGGTCAAATAGATTCAACAGGAAAACCAATTTTTACTCTTGGTTATTCCGATCCTAATACGAAATACAATCAAATTTATGTTAGAAAACCATATGAAATTTCTGCTTATATTCAAGATAAAATGGAATATGATATAATGATTATAAATGCTGGTGTTCGGTTTGATTATTTTAATTCAAATACGAATTTACCAGCCGACATTAGAAATCCATTGAACAATCCCAACTTCCCAATGGCTAATGTTAAAAGAAATGCTGAAGTTGAATACCAAATTAGTCCACGTTTAGGTGTTTCTTTCCCTATTTCTGATAAAGGAGCAATCCATTTTTCTTATGGTCACTTTTTCCAAATTCCATCATTTGAAAATTTATACAGCAACTATAATTACATAATTGACCAAACAACTTCATTATCATCTACAGTTGGAAATCCAGAATTAAAGGCGCAAAAAACTGTTAAATATGAACTTGGTCTACAACAAGTTCTTTTCCCAAATGTATCTGTTGATTTGTCCGTTTACTACAGCGATATAAGAAATCTTCTTGGAATGGAAATTTTAAAAACTTATGAAGGATTTTTATTCGGAAGATTTGTTAATAGAGATTATGGAAATGTAAAAGGACTAATTATTTCTTTAGACAAACGATTTGCAGATTATTTTTCAGCTAAAATAGATTATACATATCAGGTTGCACAAGGTAATGCATCGGATCCAATGCAAAACTATTACAACAACCAAGCAGATCCACCAGTTGAAGGTAATAAAAAAGTTGTTCCACTTTCATGGGATCAAACTCATACATTGAATATTGCACTAACAATTGGAGATCCTATGGATTGGACGGCAGGATTAGTTGCAAGTTATGGTAGTGGTGCACCTTATACAGAAGATCCAAGATATACAAGAGGATTACGTTTCGAAAATTTAGGAAGAAAACCAAGTACATTTAATGTCGATTTACGTGCAAACAAAGTCTTTAATATTTTTGGACTTAATTTTAATTCATTCTTACTTGTTTACAATTTGTTTGATATTAAAAATGAATATGGAGTTAATGCAACGACAGGTAGAGCAGGAGTTGACTTGAACACCAAATTTGCAGCACCAATTATTGGTATGAATACAATTGAAGAATACTTAAAAAATCCTGCAGATTATTCAGCACCAAGAAGAATAAGTATTGGGTTCAATGTTAACTTCTAAAAAGAGAAAAGAGAAAATGGAGCGAATAATGAAGAATAAAATATTAATATTTATAACCCTGTTGTTTGTATCAAATATAATTTTTTCACAAACAGCAGAGCAAATACAAAAATACTTAAAAGAACCAATGGGTGATAAAACCTATCGTAAAAAAGGTATCATGGATGGAAATCTTATCCGGACACTTTTTTCAAACGATGGACAAGTAGGATATTGGCCAGACAGACCATCAGGTGAATGGCCAAAAGGAACAGGACATAACTATTTAGATGGATGTACACCAATAGTGACAGCTTCTGTTTTAGCTCCTATGAATAAACAAATTATTCACCCAGCCCAAACTTCATATCGTGAAGAAGTTGATTTTAATCCAACAACTAATGAACTTTGGGTAATGGAACCTGTCCCTGGATATGCATCAGCAGGTAGCGAACAACCAGCAATTAGCACAAAACCAAAAACTTGGCCTCAACAATGGCCACGATCCCTACCTAATACAGACCCAACTTGGGATGGATTTTGGTATGGCTACTTTGGACGTGGTGTTCAAAACGCAGATTTTGAAACTTTCTATGTAATTGATGATTCAAGAGACCAAGAATTTATGAGAGTTCCCTATGGATATATTCCAATTGCTGCTAATCCAGAAAGAGGTGGTTTAGGAATTCGTGAAGAAGTACGTGGATTTCAATGGTCTCATGTGTTAGCTGAAGATATAATTTTCTGGCACTATGATATTGTTAATATGTCTGATGCCAATTACGATACAACCTATTTCGGATTTTATTGTGATACAGGTGTTGGTGGTGTAGATGATAATGGTGATGATAATGCTTCTTACAATACAAAACTTGATATTGCTTATGCTTTTGATGCTGATGGCATTGCACCTCCAGATAATTGGAAAACAGGTTATGTTGGTTATGCCTTTCTTGAATCTCCAGGAAATGGATTTAATGGAATAGACGATGATGAAGATGGAATGATTGATGAAAGAAGAGATGATGGAATTGATAATGATAATGACTGGCAATCATTTACAGATTTAAATAAAAATGGGAAATGGGACCCTGATGAAAATGAACCTTTGAATGATGACTTAGGAAAAGATGGTGTTGGTCCATATGATCCACAATACACCGGTCCTGATGAAGGTGAAGGTGATGGAAAACCAACACCCGGTGAACCTAATTTTGATGCAACAGACAAAGATGAATCTGATCAAATTGGTTTGACAAGTTTAGTTATTGAAAGATTATCTAACAAAGGACCAAGTGCAATTTGGCCAAAGAATGATGAAGTAATTTGGCGTAAAATGAACTATGGTAGTTTTGATACTTCATTGACAAAATCAAATATTCAAATTTTATTTGGTTCTGGTCCATTTCCTTTAAAGCTATATAGAAGAGAAAGATTTTCTGTTGCCTTAGTTTTTGGAAGTGATTACGAAGATATGGTTTTCAATAAAGAAACAGTTCAAAGTATTTATAACGCAAATTACAATTTCTCAAAACCACCATTGAAACCAACATTAACCGCTATCCCTGGTGATAAGAAAGTGTTTTTGTATTGGGATAATATAGCAGAAAAATCTTACGATAACTTTTTACGTAAATTTGATTTTGAGGGTTACTTACTTTATAGAAGTCAGGAGCCAGAATTTAATGATATAAAAGTTATAACAGATTCTAAAGGTGAAGCTAAATATTGGAAACCAATAGCACAATTTGATTTGAAAGATGGTATAAAAGGTCCTGACCCAATTGGAATTAATGGTGCTCATTTTTGGAGAGGAAGTGATACGGGTTTACAACATTCATTTGTTGATACAACAGTTGTTAATGGTTCTACTTATTATTATGCACTTGTTGCTTATGACCAAGGTGATCCAAACTTTGGAACAAAAGGATTAATTCCAACAGAGACAACAAAAATTATTACTCAAGATTTTTCTGGTTCAATTCGTTTTGTTGATATAAACTGTGCAGTTGTAACTCCAAATGCTCCTTCAGCTGGATATAAACCTCCACAAGTATTAGGAGATATTTCAAAAGTTAAACAAGGTGTTGGAACAGGAAAGTTAAATTTAGTTGTTCTTGATCCTCGTCAAGTACAAGAAGGTGCGACCTATAAAGTTAGTTTTCAAAGTGGTGGTACATTTCCAACTTATAAAACAACTTCTTACTCAGTAACAAAAACAGTAAACGGAAAACAAGAAACAGTTTTTGCTAAAGTTGATTCATCTCAATTTAGTAAAGGTCAATTTAGTGCGCCTTTTGATGGATTAGTTCTTTCTGTAAGCTTAGATACAATGGGCACAGTAAAAACAAAAGGATTTGTTAAGGGATATAGCAACATTGATATTTTAGTTGCACCAGATAAATCTTCACCTACAAGAAATGTTGCATGGCCTGCAGATTATGAAATTGAATGGTTGCCAGATGGACAAACTTATACTACCCCTTTCCAAAAATTAGCTGTTCCTATTAAAGGAAGAAATATTACTGAAGGTAGAGATTGTGATTTAGAAGTATTCGATAATGATAAAGATGGTAAACTTTCAATGGGTGATGATATTGTGATTATCGAATATGTAAATAATCAATTTAGATTGACATGGCGTGTTCAATTAAGAATACCTGCAGCACCAATGTGGGCTGCACCTCGTGCTGGTGATGTATTTAGATTTACAACTTCACGACCATTCAAGGAAGGTGACTATTTTGAATTTAGCACAAAAGGTGCAATGGTTGATCCTGAATTAGCTAAAAATTCATTGAATAAAATTGCTGTAGTTCCAAATCCTTATATTAGTGCAAATGCTTGGGAAAAGAGAAATCTAAATCAAACTGGTCGTGGTGAAAGGAGATTAGATTTCATTCATTTGCCTGTTCAATGTACTATTAGAATATATACTATTTCAGGTCAATTGATAAAAACATTAGAAAAATCTAATGGTGCTGAAGATGGTACTTTATCTTGGAATTTGGTAACTGAAGATGGAACGGATTTGGCTTATGGACTTTATATTTATCACGTTGATGCACCGGGTATCGGTGAATACATTGGCAAATTTGCGATAATTAAATAGGTGCGGAGAAAAATATGAAAAGAATAAATTTAATTATAATGTTGTTAACAAGTTTTGTAATTATAAATGCTCAACAAAACTTTGTATCAAATGTTTCTAAAAGAGGAACAACAGCCGCACCATTTTTATCAATAAGTCAAGGTGCGCGAGCTACGGCTATGGGAAGTGCTTTTGTTGCAGTAGCTGATGATCCTTCTACAATTTTCTGGAATCCTTCTGGTATTGCTAAAATTCCAGGTGGTTCAGTTGTATTTGACCATACAAATTGGATAGCTGATATAAAATATAATTTCCTTGCCGCTTCTTACAATCTTGGAGATTATGGTGCTGTTGGTGTTTCTTTCTTGTCATCTTCAATTGAAGATATGGCTGTTAGAACTATTGATAGCCCCGAAGGAACTGGTGAAACATTTGGAGTTACTGACGCTTATTTTTCTGTAGCTTATGCTATTAATTTAACGGATAATTTTGCAATTGGTTTCAATCCAAAATTTGTAATGCAAAAAATCTGGAGAACTACTGCATCTGCATTTGCGATTGATCTTGGTGTAATTTACAGAACTCCTTTTGATGGAATTATGCTTGCAATGTCTATTTCTAATTTTGGAACTAAAATGAAATTAGATGGAAACAGCACTTTAGTCCTTTATGATCCAGATCCAAATAGCACAGGAAACAATGGTCAAATTCCTGCTTATCTTCAAACAGATTATTGGGAATTACCATTAAACTTTAGAGTTGGTTTATCATACGATCCAATTAAATCCGATATGCATAAATTAACAATTGCTCTTGATGCATTGCATCCAGCTGATGATTATGAAAGTATTAATTTAGGTGCTGAATATGGTTTTAATGATATGTTTTTTATTCGTGGCGGTTATAAATCTTTATTCTTAAAAGATTCTGAAGAATCATTTACCTTTGGTGCAGGCATCAAACAAACATTTATTGGTAATGTTGCACTAAAGATTGATTACTCTTACGGTGATTTTGGAAGATTAAAAAATGTTCAAAAATTTACTGTTGGAGTTAATTTTTAAATCCGTATATAATCATGGTGCCTCCTAGATTCATTACGGAAAATGAGGGTGAAAGTAATTTCACCCTTTTTTATATCAGGAGTAATAATGAAAAAATATTTTCACTTCTTAATAATAATTCCTTTTGTAATAACATTATCAAAAAATTATAAAGGTGCTGAATATAGAACCAAAGAATCTTTTCTTTATGGAAGGTTTGAAGCAAGTTTTAAAGCTTGTGGAAAAGAAGGAACATTAAGTACAATGTTTACTTACTTTGATGGTTTAGAAAATGATCCTTTCAGTACTAGTAAATGGAATGAAATTGATATAGAAATTTTAGGTCGATACAAAAATGATGTTCAGTTTAATACAATCACTCCATCTATAATTAATCATGTACGTCATCATTATGTTGATTTTAATCCTGCTGAAGATTATCATACTTATGCAATTGAATGGACACCTGATTATGTTGCTTGGTTCATTGATGGAATTGAAGTTTATCGCCAAACAGATGATTTTGTAAAAACATTAACTCATCCACAAAAATTAATGTTTAATGTTTGGCTGCCAATATATTCAAATTGGGTTGGTGTCTGGAATGATAACCTTTTACCAGCTTTTACCTATTATGATTGGGCGGCTTATTATTCATATACCCCAAACAATGGAAATTATGGGACTAATCATAATTTTACTTTACAATGGAAAGATGATTTTAATTCTTTTGATGAAACACGGTGGGTAAAAGCAACTCACACATGGGATGGAAATAATTCTGATATGTTGCCAGATAATATTGTATTTGAAAATGGTAAGATGATTTTATGTTTAACAGATAAAATAGATGTTGGCTTTACAGATAAAAAAGCACCGACAATTGTTAGTGTTCAAGCATTGGATGAGTATAAAATTAAAGTTTTCTTTTCTGAGGAAGTTGATAAACAATCTGTTGAAAGTATTTCAAAATATAATATTGTTGGAATGCCTCCCGTAAAAAAAGTGACCCTAATGAATGATAAAAGAACACTAATTCTTGAAGTAGAAAAATTAGATTTGCAAAACTTACCAATGATAATTTTTAACGCTGGTATAAAAGATTTGTTTGGTAACACAACATCAATGGTTGCAAGAAATATTTTATCTCCACCTGTTTTTAAGTTCCCAATTAAAATTAATGTTGGCGGAAATTCATTTAATGATTTTATAGCTGATAAAGAATTCAAAACTGATACTTCAAGTTATGGTTATATGGAAGGAAGTAAAGCTGTAACTAATGATAATATAATTGGGACAAATGATGATTACATTTTTCAAACAGAAATAAATGGATTAGCTAAATATGTTATTAAAGTGCCGAATGGCAAATACAAAATAAAACTTTTATTTGCAGAAAATTATGTACAGAAAGCTGGTGAAAGAGTTTTTGATGTTTACATCCAGGGGAAAAAATTAATTTCTGCATTAGATATTTTTAAGGAAGCGGGTTACAAAACGGCATTAGAAAAAACATTTGATAATATAGAAGTGAATGATTATCTGCTTGATATTCACTTTGCGGCATTAATTCAAAGACCATTAATAAATGGAATTATAATTGAGCAACTTGGAACTGATGTAGGCAAGGTAGAAGAAATACCAAATGATTTTATTTTATATCAAAATTATCCAAATCCATGGAATCCAAGCACAACAATAAAATATTCAATACCAAATTCTCAAGTCCTTTCAAACGAAGCGAAGGAATCAAACAAAGAGATAACTTCATCCCGACAAGTCGGGATTCGCAATGACGAAATGAAGGTGTCACTCAGACTTTATGATTTACTTGGACGTGAAGTTGCAACATTAGTTAATGAATACCAAAAATCGGGGATTTACAATTACCAATTATCAATTAGCAATTTGCAATTACCCAGTGGTGTTTTTTTATACACTCTTCAAGTTGGCGATTACATTCAAACAAAAAAAATGATTCTACTCAAGTAAATTTTAACTACTCTTTGCTAAAAATAATTATTCATCAATTAAATAAAAGCTAGATTTACTTTGTCTAAATTGTGTTAATTTACAATAAAAGAATAGACAAAGAGGAAAAAATGAAACAAAAAATTTTAATAGCGTTATTTGTTATAAGTTCATCATTGCTTTTCACTTCATGTGGTGGTTCAGCTTTACCAATTAATTGGCGTGCAAACCAAATTACAATTGATGGGAATTCAGATGAATGGGGAACAGAATTAAAACAAATTCCTGATCAAAAAATTTGGTTAGGAACAACAAACGATGATAAGTTTTTCTATTTGTGTATGGTAACTGAAGATAGAATTAAAGCAATACAAATGATGAGAAATGGTTTGATTACATGGTTCATTCCTGAAAATGATAAAGATGCTGGATTCGGAATAAAATATCCAATGCCGAATAAAATGCCACGAAGAGAAGAATTACAAAACTTAGGAAATATGAACCGTGAAATGTTTCAATCTGAAAATCTAATGAAGTTTGTTGATATGTTTCTTGAAAAGCAAAATGAATTTCAAGTTTTAAATCTTGATAAATATTCCCTTTCTTTATTGCCTCTTCAAAATAAAGATGGAATTGAGCTGAAACTTGGTTATAAAGACAATAAATTTGTTTATGAAATGAAAGTCCCTTTGGCAGTTCATCAAGATTATTCATTCCAAATTGCAGCATTGCCGGGTGAAAATATAAAAGTAAAATTTGAAACAGAACAAAATGAAATGAGCGGACGTGCTAATGGTTCTAGAATGATGAGTGGAGGACAAATGGGTGAAAATCGTGGCGCTGGTGCACAAGGTGGTCAAATGAGAAATATGCCCGGTGCTGGAATTATGCAGTCTCTACAACCACTTAATTATTCAACAACTCTTAAACTTGCTTTACCAAAATAAACAATTTTAAAAATGGCTTACTCGAAATTAGTTTTAATTAAAAGAGCAAGCCATTTTATTACACTATTACCTTAAACTTCAGTTTCAATATCTATTTATTAAATTAATAATTCTTTTTATTATAATAATAAATTTGAGATTATTAAATTTTGACCTGTAATTTTAAATATTCGAAAATTTGAATAAATCAAAGAAAACAAATTGTAAATTTTCTTTATGCAAGGCACAAGATTTGCCAAATCTTAAAATTCAAATTGATGTTTAACAAATCTGGAGTTATGAATGGCAACAGCAACTACATCTTCAACAAATGTTAAAGCAAACAATAATGGGCAGAATTATACATTTGCTCTTACTGTATTAACTTCGCTATTCTTTATGTGGGGATTCATTACTTGTTTGAATGATATTTTAATTCCACACTTAAAAGCAGTTTTCACTTTAAATTATACACAAGTAATGCTTATACAATTTAGTTTTTTTACTGCTTATGCAATAATTTCTCTTCCATCTGGAATTTTGGTTGAAAAAATTGGATATAAAAATGGAATTGTAATTGGATTAATAACTACAGGCATTGGCAGTTTACTTTTTTATCCAGCTGCTGGGTATCAATCTTTTATAATGTTTTTAGGAGCATTATTTATATTGGCAAGTGGTATTACATTACTTCAAGTTGCGGCAAATCCTTATGTTGCAATACTTGGCAAACCTGAAACAGCTTCAAGCAGATTGAATTTAACTCAAGCTTTTAATTCATTGGGAACAACAGTAGCTCCGCTTTTTGGTTCATTGTTAATTTTGTCTGTTGCAGTAAAAACTGCAGAAGAAATTAAATCAATGACACCAAATGAATTAACACAGTATCAACTAACTCAAGCAAGTGCAGTTCAAACTCCATATTTATTAATTGCCGCTGTATTATTTGTAATAGCAGCAGTTTTTGCCATTATTAAATTACCAAAGATTGAAGCTTCTGATGTAGCATCAAGTGACGGAAATGGAAGTTACGATCATCATCATGATAGTGCTTGGAAATATCGTCATTTAGTTCTGGGAGCAGTTGCAATTTTTGTTTATGTAGGTGGTGAAGTTTCAATTGGTTCATTCTTAGTAAATTACCTTGGTCAACCTTTTATAGCTGGTTTAAAAGAAGCTGATGCAGGTAGATTTGTATCTTTCTATTGGGGAGGGGCAATGGTTGGTAGATTTATTGGTTCTGGTATTCAAAGAAAAATAAAACCAAATTTAATGCTTGCATTCAATGCTTTTGTTGCTGGTGCTTTGGTAATTGTTTCTATGTTAACAAATGGACAAGTTGCAATGTGGTCAATTCTTGCTGTTGGTTTGTTTAACTCAATTATGTTTCCAACAATATTCACACTTGCAATTAATGGTTTAGGAAAACATACTGGACAGGGTTCTGGAATTTTATGTACTGCAATTGTTGGTGGAGCAATTTTACCAGTAATTCAAGGTTATTTTGCAGATACGATTGGAATTCATCATGCTTTCTTTATTCCAGTATTATGTTATTTATACATTGCTTATTATGGATTAAAAGGATATAAACCAACTTTCGCTTAAAAAGGAAATCTTCTTATTATGGAAAAAACAAAAGTTACTATCGGTGTTGATATTGGCGGGACCAATACCGTTTTTGGATTCGTTGATAAAAATGGAAAAATAATTTATTCTTCTTCTATACCTACTCATTCTGATAAAGATGCAAATCAATTATTTGAAAGATTATTTAATGAAATTAACACATCCTATAAAAAATTTGAGAATGAATATAAACTTGTTGGAATTGGAATAGGTGCACCAAATGCAAATTATTACAAAGGCACAGTTGAAATGCCTCCAAATTTAAATTGGGGAATGGTTAATGTTTTAGAATTAATTAAAAGATATACTCCACTTCCATCAGCAATTACTAATGATGCAAATGCCGCCGCTATTGGTGAAATGATTTTTGGTGCGGCAAAGGGAATGAAAAATTTTATTGTGATTACTTTAGGCACTGGTCTTGGGAGTGGAATTATTGTAAATGGTGATTTAGTTTATGGCAATGATGGTTTTGCTGGAGAAATTGGTCACACAATAGTTTTTCCTAATGGCAGAGAATGTGGTTGTGGTCGTAAAGGTTGTTTAGAAACTTATGCATCTGCGACTGGAATTAGAAGAACGGTATTTGAGTTAATTAGTTCAACCAATATTCAAAGTAAATTAAGAGAAAAATCGTTTGAAGAATTAACTTCAAAAGAAATTGCCGATGCGGCTAATGCTGGCGATAAACTTGCTCTTGCAGCTTTTGATTACACAGCAAAAATTTTAGGAATGAAATTAGCAGATTCAGTTGCTTATTTAAGTCCAGAAGCTATTATTCTTTTTGGTGGACTTGCTCTTGCCGGCGATTTAATATTTGAACCAACAAAAAAATATTTGGAAGAAAATCTTCTTAACATTTTTAAAAATAAAGTTAAAATACTTCCATCTGCATTACCTGGAGCTGAGGCTGCTGTGCTTGGTTCAAGTGCTTTGATTTGGAATGAATTGGCGAAGAAAAATTTATAAAAACAAATAGAACACGGATGACACAAATTTAACAGATTTTCGCGGATGAAATTAAATCTGTGTTCTATTTCATTAGTTACATCTCAATTAAAATGAAACACTTCTTATGAATTATTAAACAGAGGAAAAAATGAAAAATATTTTAACCTTAATTTTAATCTTATCATCGTTTATTATAGCGCAAAAAAATTCAATTGAAAAAAAAGTTGATGCGCTACTTTCAAAAATGACTATTGAAGAAAAAATTGGTCAAATGACTCAAGTAGATCTCGATGCAATAAAACAAAATCCAGATCATGTAACAAAATATAGTTTAGGTTCATTACTGTGTGGTGGTAATACAGAAATAGATGACATTTCTCCAAAAGGTTGGGCAAAAGCTTATGAGTATTACCAAGGACTTGCATTAAAAACACGATTAAAAATTCCAATCTTATTTGGTATTGATGCTGTTCATGGACATAACAACGTTGAAGGGGCAACAATATTTCCACATAATATTGGTTTGGGTGCAAGCAGAAATGAAAAGTTAGTTGAAAAAGTTGCAAGAATAACGGCTCTCGAAGTAAAAGGAACAGGAATGCAATGGGCTTTTGCACCTTGTGTTGCTGTTGCACGAAATGAACGCTGGGGTAGAACTTATGAAAGTTTTGGTGAAAATCCTGAATTGTCCAAATTATTAGGATCTGCTGCTGTAAAAGGTTTACAAACAAATAATCTTGCAAGTTCAACTTCTGTTTTAGCAAGTGTAAAACATTATGCTGGCGATGGAGGAACAACAAATGGAAAAGATCAGGGCAACACTGAATGCGATATGAAAACGATGCGTGAAATTTATTTGGCTCCTTATATCGATGCAATTAAAGCCGGTGCTAAAAATATTATGGTTTCATACAGCAGTTGGAATGGATTAAAAATGCATGGAAATAAATATCTATTAACTGATGTTCTTAAAAAAGAATTTGGCTTCAAAGGATTTTTAGTTTCTGATTGGGCTGCAATTGATCAACTTGGGAAAGATTACAAAGAAGATATTGAGAAATCAATTAATGCTGGTTTAGATATGATTATGATTCCAAATGGTCCAAATCAAGACAATAATTATATCCAGTTTATTCATTACTTAAAAGAACTAGTTGAAGAAGGCAAAGTTCCAATTGAAAGAATTAATGATGCAGTAAAAAGAATTCTTACAGTAAAGTTTGAAATGAATTTGTTTAACAATTACAAAGTTGATAAAAAGCTTACATCAAAAATTGGTTCAAAAGAACATCGGAAAGTTGCACGTGATGCCGTGCGTCAATCTTTAGTCTTGTTAAAAAATGATAATAAAGTTTTACCACTTTCAAAAGATTTAAAGAGAATTCATGTAACAGGAAAAGCAGCTGATAGTATTGGTTATCAATGCGGCGGATGGACTATTTCATGGCAAGGTAATAGTGGAAATGTAATTAGTGGCGGAACAACAGTTCTTCAAGCTATTAAAAATACAGTTTCAAAAAACACTCAAATTACATCATCTTTAGATGGCTCTGGTGCTGAAGGTTCTGATGTTTGTGTTGTTGTAGTTGGTGAAAAACCATACGCTGAAATGTTTGGCGATCGTGAAGATTTATCTTTATCAAAAGATGATATTGCAACAATCGAAAAAGCTAAATCTTCGGGTGTTCCGGTTGTTGTTATTTTATTTTCTGGCAGACCAATGATAATTACAGATCAAATTTCAAAAGTTGATGCATTCATTGCGGCATGGTTACCAGGAACTGAAGGACAAGGAATTGCAGATGTTTTATTTGGTGGCTTCAAACCAGTTGGTAAACTTCCACATTCGTGGCCAAAATCAATGCAGCAAATTCCAATTAATGTTGGTGATAAAAATTATGATCCATTATTTCCATATGGATTTGGTTTAACTTATTAAGGGAAGGAAAAATTTTATGAAAAGAATAATCTCATCAATTGTTTTATTATTAATAATTTCTATATCAATTTATTCACAAAAAAAATCTTATACTGAAAGAGCAGATTCTGTTTTAGCATTAATGACACTTGAAGAAAAAGTTGGGCAGCTTGTTCAATACAGTGGCGATTGGGCAACTGGTGCATCAACAGGAAGACCGGCATCAAGCAGTGATGAATTAATTCGTCAAGGAAAAGTGGGTTCATTCCTTAACATAACTGGTGCAGCTAAAACAAAAAAATTACAAAAAATTGCGATTGAAGAATCTCGATTAAAAATTCCATTAATATTTGGTTTGGATGTTATTCATGGATATGCATCAACATTTCCAATACCACTTGCAGAAGCAAGCACATGGAATCCATCATTGGTGGAAAAGTCTGCACGTATGCAGGCAATTGAAGCTTCATCTGCAGGAATTCATTGGACGTTCAATCCAATGGTTGATATAGCACGCGATCCACGATGGGGAAGAATTATGGAAGGAAGCGGCGAAGATCCATATTTAGGTTCTGTAATGGCTACTGCTCGCGTTCGTGGCTATCAAGGAAATGATTTATCTGCTAATAATACAATTCTTGCTTGTGTAAAACATTATGCTGGTTATGGCGGAGCTGAAGGTGGACGTGATTATAACACTGTTGATATGTCCGAAAGAAATTTCAGAGATTTTTATTTGCCGCCATATAAAGCTGCTGTTGAAGCTGGTGCTGGTTCTTTAATGGCTTCTTTCAATGAAATTGGTGGTGTCCCTTCTTCTGCTTCTCAGTTTTTAATGACAAAAATTTTGCGCGATGAATGGAAAACTGATGCTTTCGTTGTAAGCGATTGGAATTCTATCGGCGAATTAATTCCTCATGGTGTTGCAAAAGATTTGAAACAAGCGGCTGAACTTGGTATTAAAGCAACAGTTGATATGGATATGGAAGCAAATGCATATTATTATCATTTAGCTGATTTAGTTAAAGAAGGAAAAGTTGATATTAAATTTGTTGATGATGCAGTTCGCCGTGTATTAATTGCAAAATTTAAACTTGGTTTGTTTGATGATCCTTATAAATATTGTGATGAAGAAAGAGAAAAGAATACTCTTGTTAGTAAAGAAATTGTTAATGCAACAAAAGAAGTTGCACTTGAATCAATTGTTTTATTAAAAAATGAAAAAAATCTTTTGCCATTAAGTAAAAAATTAAAATCAATTGCTGTTGTTGGTCAACTTGCAAAATCAAAAGATGATCCTCTTGGTGGCTGGTCGGGTATGAGTGATTCAAATAGAGTAACTTCAATTTTAGAAGGCTTGCAAAATAAAGTTGGTAATGAAATTAAAATTAATTATGCAGAAGGTGCAAAGTTCAAAGGGAATGATAAATCTGGATTTAATGAGGCAATTCAATTAGCAAAAAAATCTGATGTTATAATTGCAGTTGTTGGTGAAGGCAGATATATGAATGGTGAAGCTGCTTCTCGTGCAACTTTAGATATTCCAGGTGTTCAGGAAGATTTGTTAAAAGAATTAAAGAAAACAGGAAAACCAATCGTTGTTGTTTTAATGAATGGAAGACCTCTTACAATTCCTTGGGTTCAAGAAAATGTAAATTCAATATTAGAAATTTGGAATCCTGGAATTAAAGCTGGTGACGCTGTTGCTGATATTTTATTTGGTGATTTTAATCCAAGTGGAAAATTACCTGTTACTTTTCCACGTTATGTTGGACAAATTCCAATTTATTATAATCATAAAAATACAGGAAGACCGTACGATCCTAATAATCATTATACATCATATTATATGGATTTAGAAAATACTCCGCTTTATCCATTTGGTTTTGGATTAAGCTATACTACTTTTGAATATTCAGATATTAAACTTGATAAATCAGAAATCAAAAAAGATGAATCGTTGATAGTTTCTGTTGAAGTTAAAAATACTGGTTCACGCGAAGGACAGGAAGTTGTTCAGCTTTATATTCGTGATTTGGTTGGAAGTGTTACTAGACCAGTGAAAGAATTAAAAGACTTTGCAAAAATTAATTTGAAACCAGGTGAAACAAAAAAAGTTGAATTCACAATTACTCCGGATAAATTAAAATTCTATGACATAAATATGAATTATGTTGTTGAGCCGGGTGATTTCAAAGTATTTGTCGGAACAAATTCTGTTGATGTAAAAGAAGCATCATTCAAAGTAATTGAATAGGAGAAACATGGAAACCGAAAAAAAAATTGTCAAAAATAATTTCTCAAATGTCATCCTGAGCCGTGTCTGCCGACAGGCAGGCCTGTCGAAGGATGACATTCATTTTCGAATAAAAAATATTTTTCTATTTATTTTATTTACTATTGGATTAATTTCCTGTTCGTCAGAAACAGTGATTAAAAATTCAGAGACTAAACAAATCCCTAAAACATTTATTGGCAAATATGAAAAACCAGTAAAATTAAATTATCTTCTCTACCTTCCAAAAGATTATGAACAAAAAGAAAAACATCCTCTAATGTTGTTTCTTCATGGAGCTGGTGAAAGAGGTGACAATTTGGATTTAGTTAAAGTACACGGACCTGCAAGATTAGTTAATGAAGGAAAAGATTTTCCATTCATAATTGTTTCGCCGCAGTGTCCGCTTAATAAAAGATGGGAACCTGCCGATTTAATTGCATTGCTGGATTATATTATTGCAAATTATAAAGTTGATGAAAACAGAATTTACGTTACGGGTTTAAGCATGGGTGGAAATGGTACATGGAAACTTGCGGCTGAAATTCCAGAAAGACTTGCAGGTATAATTCCAATTTGCGGTTGGGGTGATCCATTTGCAGCAGCAATGATGGGTAAATTGCCTGTTTGGGTTTTTCATGGTGCAAAAGATGTTGTCGTTCCGATAAGTTCATCTGAAGCAATGGTTGAATCAATCAAGCGTGCCGGTGGTGATGTTAAGTTTACCATTTATCCTGAAGCTAATCATGATTCATGGACAGAAACTTACAACAATCCAGAAATTTATGAGTGGCTTTTGAGTCAATCTTTAGATAAACGTAAATAACTGATAATCAATTGCAAATTGAAAATGGCGAATTGCTAATTATAAGATGATTTACCAATTCTCCATCAGTAAACAACAATTTACTTCCCGCATAAGTCATTGCAAATCGCGACATGCCGGGATGAAGCAATCTTAAATTGTGTGTGACAAAATTAGAGATTACTTCGCTCGAGAACTCGCCTGCAATGACGATGAAAGTGAAACAGTATTAATATATAGGTTCTAAATTATCAATTTGCAATTATCAATTATAAATTAATTATGAGTTTCTTATGAAAAAAATCTTTTTTGCATTCATCCTTTCCATTTCAACTCTTTTTTCACAACAGCAAAAGTTTGTTCAGGTTGTTGGGAAAGATTTTATTGAACCTAATGGAAATACAATTTTACTGCGAGGAATTAATCTTGGGAACTGGTTAAATCCAGAAGGCTATATGTTCAAGTTTCATAATGTTAATTCATTCAGGTTGATTGATAATTCAATCAAAGAATTAATTGGTGCAGATGAGGCAAGAAAATTCTGGAAAACTTTCCGCGATAATTACATTACAAAAGAAGATATTCATTTCATAAAATCAACTGGATTAAATCATATTCGTGTGCCGTTCAACTTCAAACTTTTTTTAGTTGAAGATCATCCGGAAATTTGGCTTGAAGAAGGATTTAAAAGACTGGATGATGTAATCAACTGGTGCAAGGAAGAAAATCTTTATGTTGTGCTTGATCTTCACGCTGCACCAGGTGGACAAACAGGCGATAACATTGATGATAGTTGGGGCTATCCGTTTTTATTTGAAGATGAACAAGCTCAAAAAACAACAATTGCTCTCTGGAAAAAACTTGCCGAAAGATATAAAGATGAAACAATCGTAATCGGTTATGACTTGTTGAATGAACCAATTCCACATTACAGAGAAAACAAAGAAGAGCTTAATCAATTACTCGAACCGCTTTACAAAAAAATCACTAAAGCAATTCGTGAAGTTGATAACAATCATATAATTTTTATTGGCGGAGCGCAGTGGAACACAAACTTTAAAATGTTTGGCGAACCGTTCGATAAAAAATTGGCTTATACATTTCACAAATACTGGATGCCACCGGTGCAGGAACAAATTCAGGATTATGTTGATTTCTCGAATAAGTACAATGTACCAATGTGGCTCGGTGAAAGCGGCGAAAATGAAGATGCATGGATTGATTCTTTCAGAGTTGTATTAGAAAAAAATAATATCGGCTGGTGCTTTTGGCCATACAAAAAAATGGATTCATCACGTGGAATGGTTCAGTTTGCAAAAACTAAAGAATGGGATGAAATTATTAAATACGCTGAAACTCCAAAGAAAAATTTTGAAGAGACAAGAAATGCAAAACCAAAGAAAGAAGTTATTCAAAAAGCTTTGTTGGATTTGTTGGAAAATATAAAATTTAAAAATTGCAAAGTGAATGAAGGCTATTTGAAAGCACTTGGAGTGAAATAACGCACCACGAATTACAACTTATGATCAGAAATAATTTTATTATTTATTGAGTATTATTTTTTTAATAAAATGGATTAAGAAATATGTTCAAATTACAAATGCTAGCGCTCGTCATTTCTCTTTTTTTTGCTTCCGTAGTTTTCTCGCAAACAATCGTATTGCCGGATAATTGGATATTCCGTACAGGCGATGATTCAGCATTCAGCGCAGAAAATATTGATGAATCAGAATGGATTAAAATTAAAGTGCCAGGCAACTGGGAAGATCAGGGTTTTCCATATTACGATGGTTATGGCTGGTACAGATTGCATTTTAGTTTAGATGAGTCGCAACTAAAGAATGAAACATTATATTTATTCCTTGGCAGGATTGATGATGTGGATGAAACATTTTTAAATGGAGAAAAGATTGGTTCGTCCGGAACTTTTCCACCTAATCCACTAACAGCGTGGAATGATCAGCGCGGTTATAAAATCCCAAAAGGAATTTTGAAACAAGAAAATGTAATTGCAATTAGAGTATATGATATTTTTGGAGGTGGCGGAATCCATAGCGGATTAGTAGGAATTTTAAATCAACAGGAGTATGAGTACGAAATTAATCCACCCAAAGGAGCAAAAAAATCTTTTTATCAGCTTACTACTTCAAACGGTTTAATAGCAGCAGTTTACAATGAACGAAAAAGACAAGTCGAAAAAATTCTGCCGCATATTTTCAAAGCTTACGATGAAAATAAATTTGTTCAGCCATTCATTACAAACCTTAAACTTGAGACAAACGAAAAACCTGTTTCAACAAATTATCTTCAAAATACACACATCGTAAATGTTGATTATAAAAATTTTAATGTAAAATACTTTGCTTCGTTTACTCAGGACAATAAAATATTTTATGCAGTTATTTCGGGAAATAAAGAAATAATCTCTCCGCTAAAATTTTCTTACAATAAATCAGATGCAGCGGTTTTGACTGATGAGGTAACAATTTCAAAAGATGAAAATCAAATTGAAAAATATTTTCTTTTCTCGTTTAATGATTCGCTTCACAATAACAGCGTGGTTGTTTCCGATGCTGTCAAAAAAATAAGAGGGGGCAAATCAAATCTTATTGAAGATGAAATCAACTTTATGAAGAGCGTTTTTGCACGAGCACATTTTCCCAAGAAATTAACAGCCGAGCAGCGTAATGTTTACGAACAATCCATTGCCGTTTTAAAGATGGCGCAAGTTTCACAAAGTGAAATCTTTTTAAAAGGGAGAGGACAAATGCTTGCTTCACTTCCACCAGGAGTTTGGAGTATCTGCTGGCTGCGTGATGGAATGTATGCGTTACTTGGTTTAAACAGTGCCGGACTTTTTGATGAAGCGAAAAAACTTTTAACATTTTATTTAACTGCCGATGCCGGCTATTATAAAAATTTTGTCTGGAAAGATGGAAAAGATTACGGCGTTGGAGTTGATTATCAAATTTCCGTTACAAGATATTTTGGAATTGGAAAAGAAGAATCTGATTTTAACGATCAGGGTCCAAACATCGAACTTGACGGCTTTGGATTTTTCCTTTATACTTTTTCTGATTACATAAACCGCAGCGGTGATAAAAAATTCTTTAATGATAATAATAAACTCGTTTCTGAAAAAGTTGCCGATGCACTTATTCATTGCATTGATAAGAATGATTTGATTAGAATTGATTCTGGTCCGTGGGAAAGACATTTGCCAGGAAAACAATATGCCTATACTTCAATGACGGCTGCCGCCGGATTGAAAGCTTACGCAGAGCTGCTAAAAAAAATGGGAATGAAATCCGAAAAATATTTTGAAGCCTCTAAAAGAATTACAAAGGGTATAAAAAATAATTTGATGGTAGCTGGAAAATATCTTAAAGGCAACGCCGAAGGGAAAGTCAATTCTGAATATGAATTTTACGACACCGGAATTATTGAAGCTTTTGGTCTTGGCGTTTTAGCAGATAAAAAATTTTTTAATTCAAATATGAAGGAGTACGACAAAGCAATTCGTATTGCATCCGATAGAGGTTTCTCCCGCGTAAACGGCGTTGATTCTTACGACATAAATGAATGGATAATGATTGATCTTCGCACTGCTTCTTCTTACTGCAAGTTTGGTGAGAAAGAAAAAGCCAAGAGTCTAATTGATTGGGTGACTGCTCAAGCAAATTATAATTTTAATCTTATCCCGGAACTTTATGATTTCAACAAAGCAACTTACGATGGTGCTGTGCCGATGGTGGGATTTGGTGCGGGAGTTTATTTAAAAACGATTAATGATTTTTATAAAAAATAATTTTTTATGTGGAGAGAATAATGAAAAATAAAAATATTTTTCACTTTGTTATTTTTATTTCACTAATGATTCTATTTGGCTTTTCATTCAACCAACAAAATGGTAATGATATGCTTTCTTACAAAAACAAAATGTTTTCTATTGATGAAAGGGTTGATGATTTGTTAAAGCAAATGACGCTCGAAGAAAAAATTGATATGATCGGTGGAACTGGTTTTGCAACCAAACCAATTCCACGATTAGGAATACCCGAACTTAGAATGACTGATGGACCTGTTGGTGTTCGTTGGGATAAAGCTACAGCGTTTCCATCTGGTGTTTCAATGGCTGCAACATGGAATCCTGAATTAATTAATAAAGTTGGCGCGGCTATTGGCAGAGAAACCAAAGGTAAAGCAAGACATGTAATTCTTGGTCCTGGAGTAAATATCGTCAGGATGCCGATGAACGGAAGAAACTTTGAATACTTTGGCGAAGATCCATTTTTAGCATCTCGGCTTGCAGTTAATTACATCAAAGGTGTACAAAGTGAAGGTGTTGCTGCAACGATAAAACATTTTGCGGCAAACAATCAGGAACATGAAAGAATGTTTGTTGATGCATTAGTAAGTGAACGTGCCTTGAACGAAATTTATTTTCCAACTTTCAAAGCCGCGGTTCAAGAAGCTGATGTTTTATGTGTAATGAATTCTTATAACAAAGTTAATATGCATTATGCAGCAGAAAATGATTATCTGCTAGTTGATAAACTAAAAAAAGAATGGGGTTTCAAAGGTTTGGTTATGAGTGATTGGGGTGCAGTTCATTCAACAATTCCAACTGCAAAAGGTGGAATGGATTTGGAAATGCCTTCTGGCACATTCTTAAATAAAAATACTTTAACTCAACCAATTGAAGATGGAATTATTCCAATTAAGACAATTGATGATAAAGTTAAAAGAATTTTGACTGTGATTTTTAAGTTGGGTTTATTTGATCAACCAGAATGGAAAGAAAAACCAGAGTTAGTCAATTCAAAAGAAAACAGAAACATTGCATATCAAACTGCACTTGAATCAATTGTTTTATTAAAAAATGAAAATGATATTCTTCCATTAGATAAAGAAAAAATTAAAACACTTGCAGTAATTGGCCCAAGTGCAGCAAGAGCAAGAACTGGCGGCGGTGGAAGTGCATTTGTAAGTGCAATAGATCCTGTTTCTCCGCTTGATGCTTTGAAGAAAAAATATTCCGACAAAATTAAAATTGAATTTACACAAGGTGTTGAATTGGAAGGCGATGCTGAAGGCATTCCATCAAAATTTTTGTTCACTGATAAATCAATGAAAACAAATGGATTGAATGCTGAATATTTTGATAATAAAAATCTTGAAGGTTCACCAAAATTAAAACGAATTGATAAGCAAGTTGATTTTCATTGGGATGATAAAAGTCCTGCAAATGAAATTGGTGAAGATAATTTTTCCGTTCGCTGGACGGGTTATTTGAAAGTACCAAAAACAGGAATGTACTCATTAAAAACTTCTACTGATGATGGAACTCGTTTATATCTTGATGATAAACTTGTAATTAACGACTGGAACGACCATGCAGTTGAAACAAGAAATTACACAGTTCAACTTGAAGAAGGAAAACTTTACAAAATTAAATTAGATTATTATGAAAATGGTGGTGGTGCAGTTGCAATTTTTGCCTGGTCAATGCCAGATGAAAACAAATATGATAAATCAGTTGAACTTGCAAAAAAATCTGATCTGGTTTTGTTATTTGTTGGGGATTCTGAACAAGTTGAAACCGAAGGAAGAGATCGTGAAAATTTATATTTACCAAATGGACAGGACGAATTGATTTCACAAGTAGCAGATGCAAACAAAAATGTTGTTGTGGTTTTGACAACAGGTGCACCAATCGTGATGGATAAATGGTTATCAAAAGTAAAAGCAGTTGTACAATTGTGGTTTTCCGGAAGCGAAGGTGGAAATGCAATTACAGATGTTTTGTTTGGAAATTATAATCCATCTGGAAAATTACCTGTTACTTTTCCAAAGCGGTGGGAAGATTGCTCTGCTTTTGGAACTTATAAATCATTTCCTGCAAGAACATATTATTCAGATGATATTTATGTTGGCTATCGTCATTTCGATACAAAGAATATCGAACCGCTTTTTCCATTTGGATTTGGATTGAGTTACACAAAATTTGAATACAGCAATTTATCAACTTCATTAAATGGTGATGAGATTGAAATTTCATTTAATATTAAAAATGTTGGCAAAATGAACGGTGAAGAAATTGCACAAGTTTATGTAAGCCAAAAAAATCCAACGATTGACAGACCAACAAAAGAATTAAAAGCATTCAAGAAAGTAAAATTAAATGCAGGTGAGACTAAGAATGTGAAATTGACAATCAATAAAAATTCATTAGCATACTTTGATGGAAAAACACATGACTGGAATTTAGAAAAAGATGATTATGAAATTTTAATTGGCGCATCTTCCAGAGAAATAAAATTGAGTACAGTTGTATCACTGAAATAAAAATAGTGTGTTAATTAAATTCGTTAGTAATTATTTTTATTAAAAGCTCCTAAGTTTAGTTATGAAAAAAACAATATTACTTTTTTTAATATCAATAAAAATTTTAGGTCAATCTTTTAGTGGTGGATTCAATTTTAACTTGCCATGGAATGATTCAACAACACAAAATTATTTACCAAAATTTCCAATAGTAAAAATTGATGATGGAAAATTTATAACAACTGATATAAATGGAAATTTTATTTACAATGGAAAACCAATTCGCTTTTGGGGAAGTAATTGTGTAGCTAGTGGTGCATTCCCACAAAAAAATATTGCCGGATCAATTGCTGGCAGGATGAGAAAATTTGGAATCAATTTAATTCGAATGCATCACATCGATAACGATTGGGGTGTACCAAGTTTATTAACAGGTGTTGATACTCGTACGTTAAATCCTACATATCTTGATTTACTCGAATACTTTATTGCAAGATTGAAAGAGAATGGGATTTTCATCAATATGAATTTAAATGTTTCAAGAATGTTCAAAGCTTTTGATGGTGTTACTTATGCGGACTCAGTTAAAAATTTCGGAACGGTTTTTTTCAAAGCAATAACTCTATTTGATCCATATTTAATTCAACTGCAAAAAGAATATGCACAACAATTATTAACTCATGTAAATCCTTACACAGGTAAATCTTTGGTTGATGATCCTGTAATGGCAATGGTTGAAACTAATAATGAAAATTCTCTTTATCGTGCATGGAGAGATAATATTTTGAAGCCAATAAAAAGTGGTGGCAAGTTAATTTATTATCATGTCAAAATGCTTGATAGTTTGTGGAATGATTTTCTTTTTAAAAAATATCAAACAAATGAAAACTTAAAATTAAGTTGGAATAAAAATATTATTACTTCTGGTGAAAATGAACAAATTAAAAATGGCGGGTTTGAACAAAGTAACCTGAAAAAAGATTGGACTTTAGAACAACATAATGGTGCATCTGCTGATACCTCAAGAGATAATACAACTTCATTCAAAGGAAATTTCAGTGTAAAAATTGTTGTAACGAATGGAACAGGAACTGAATGGCATATTCAATTTAAACAACCGACTCTTTTTTTGAAAAAAGATTCATCTTATACGGTAACATTTGCAGCCAAAAGTGAATCTGCACATCAAATTAATGTTAGTGTAATGAATGATGTTTCTCCTTGGAATGGTTATGGTGGAAAAAATTTTACAATTACAAATCAATGGAATGTTTACTCTTTTAGCTTTAAGGCAAACGAAACAAACAATGGCCATGCAAGAATTACATTTCAACTTGGTAAAGAAAAAGCAACTTATTGGATTGATGAAGTTAGTCTTACAAAAGCAAGTGTAAAAGGTTTGCTTGATGATGAAAATCTTGCACTAAAAAATGTAAGAAGAATTGATTACGCAGACTGTGTTGGATATACTGATGAACGTGTTAAAGATATGTCTGAATTTTATATAGCACTTCAACAAAATTACTTTAAAGATTTTTTTGCATACTTAAAAAACACATTAAAAGTAAAAGTCCCAATTGTTGGAACAAACTGGAATATTGGTGCTGCAGATTTAGCTTCAATGAATGTTGGTGACTATGTTGATAATCATGCATATTGGGATCATCCTCAATTTCCAAATATACCATGGTCTTCAACTGATTGGTTTATAAATAACAAACCAATGGTAAAAGATGCAAATGGAGGAACAATTCCAGCTTTATTTGCTGCTGTTCAGATGGTTGGAAAACCATACACGATTAGTGAATATAATCATCCTTTTCCAAATCAGTATAAATCTGAAGCTGTAAATTTTCTCTTAGGTTATTCTTCTTTTCATGGTGCAAATGGTATTATGTTTTTTGATTACAATGGTTCTTCAAATTGGACTGATGATAAAATTGAATCTTATTTTAGTATTCATCGTAATCCAATTTTTATGGCACAATATCCAATAGCTTCATATGCATTTAGAAATTTTCTGATTCCAGAATCAACTTCTCCAAAGATTATAAATTATAAATCTGAAACGATAAACTTAATTCCTAAAAACGATAATAATGATTGGAGTGGTACAGTTTTGTTTAATAGAAAGAATGCATTAATAAATTCAATAAAAGTTGGAAGCTATAATAGTAATTTTGATTCAGGATTTAATGAATTACAAAATGCACCATCAACAGTTTTCGTTACTGATAACGGCTCAATAACATGGGATACTAATCTTGGTGTGCTTGCAATTAAAGGAAATAAGTTTGAAAGCGTTACTGGTTATTTTAATAATCTTGCAAATAAAAAAGTTGGTTCAATTTATTTTTATCCTATTGATAAAGAATATTTTGGTTCGTTATCAATATTAGAACTTGATGAAAAGAAAAGTATAATTTCTCTTGTTAGCAAAATTCAAAACACTGGAATGATTTGGAATGGAACTTCTACAATAAATAACAATTGGGGCAGCAAACCAACTCAAGTTTATCCATTAAAAATAAAATTAGATTTAACAATTTATGCAGATTCAATTAGAATTTATCCGTTAGATCAATATGGAAAAGAAAATGAATCAAATGCTAAAACAATAAAGCCATTTACGATTAATCATTTTATGGTTGAGCTTGATCAAAATATTGATAGAACTTTATGGTATGGAATTAAAAAATTTGGTCAAGCAGTTTTACCTTCAACAGAAGATTTTGAAACACTTCCAGACAAATTTGAATTATATCAAAATTACCCTAATCCGTTCAATCCTGTAACAACAATTAAATATTCTATTCCAAATGTCATGGTGAGCCTGCCTGTCGGCAGACATGGCACGTCGAACCATGACAATTTGGTTACTCTCAAAGTTTACGATATACTTGGAAGAGAAGTTGCAACATTAGTAAATGAATACCAAAAACCAGGAACATATAGTACTGAGTTCAGAGTTCAGAGTTCTGAGATATCAAGCGGCGTTTATTTTTATAAACTTCAAGCTGGAAATTTTATAGGGATCAGGAAGATGGTAATAATTAAATAAAAAATGATTTTCACATTTATTGGCTATTTCAGAATTTCTTACTTTCTGAAATAGCTTTTTTTATATTGATTTGAGAATTTTTCAATAAATTTGTAGAAAAATTTTTCACACTTTTATGAGAGGCAAAAATGAAAGTTCCTTTATTAGACTTAAAACCCCAATATTTATCACTTAAACAAGAAATTGATGAAGCAATTCAAAGAGTTGTTGATTCTCAGTATTTTATCAATGGACCTGATGTTGCAAAACTTGAAGAAGAGGTTGCAAATTACTTAAATGTAAAATACGCTGTTGGAGTAAGTTCAGGTACAGATGCTTTATTAATTGCTTTGATGGCTTTAGATATCAAACCAGATGATGAAGTTATTGTCCCAACATATTCATTTTTTGCAACTGCCGGTGTTGTTGCTAGACTTAATGCAAAACCAATTTTTACAGATATTGACCCAGTAACATTTAATATTGATCCAAAAGATTTTGAAAAGAAAATTTCAGCTAAAACAAAAGCTGTTATTCCAGTTCATCTTTTTGGACAAAGTGCTGATATGAATGAAATTTTTAACATCGCTAAAAATCATAATTTATTTATAATTGAAGATGCCGCTCAAGCTATTGGAGTCCAATACAAAGATGGAAGATTTGTTGGATCAATTGGCGATATTGGTTGTTTTTCATTTTTCCCAAGTAAAAATTTAGGTGGTTTTGGTGACGGAGGAATTGTTACAACGAACGATGAAATTCTATATAAAAAATTAAAAATGTTAAGAATGCATGGAATGGAACCAAAATATTACCATAAAATTATCGGAGGAAATTTTAGGCTTGATACTTTACAAGCCGCTGTTTTACGTGTTAAACTTCCACATCTTGATAATTGGTCGGCAAAAAGAAGACAAAATGCAGAACTCTATTCTAAACTTTTTATTGAAAAAGGTTTAGCTGAAGAAGAGGGTAAAATTTTAATTGATTCAAAAAATAAAATTTTATTACCAAAAGCTGTTTATAAAGAACATAATAATGTTGCAAAAAATTATCACATTTATAATCAATATGTGATCAGAATTGAAAAAAGAAATGAGCTTTGGAATTTTCTAAAAGAAAAAGAGATTGGATGCGAAGTTTATTATCCTGTTCCATTTCATAGACAGGAATGTTTTAATTTTCTAAATGAAAAAGATGAAAATTATACACACTCAAACTTTGCCGCTGATCATTCTTTAGCATTACCAGTCTATCCTGAATTAACAAATGAACAAATAAATTACGTAGTAAATTGTATTGAAGAATTTTTCAACAAATAAATAAAAGAGGGCATATGAATCACAAAGAAAATCTTCTCAAAAAAATTGAAGAGAAAAAAGCTGTTATAGGGGTTATTGGTCTTGGATATGTTGGTTTACCATTATCTTTAGAATTTGCTAAAAAAGGTTTTTATACAATTGGGTTTGACATTGATGAAAGGAAAATCCCCATATTAATGCAAGGTAAGACTTATATCAAACACATTGCTGAAGAAAAAATTTCTAATGTTGTTAAAAGTAAAAAATTTACTCCAACATCAGACTTTTCAAAACTTTCAGAGTGTGATGCAATAATAATTTGTGTTCCAACACCACTCGATCATCATAGAGAGCCTGATTTAACTTTCATTAAAAAATCTGGTGAACAAGTTGCTGAATTTATTCACGAAGGACAATTTATTTCGCTTGAGTCTTCAACTTATCCAGGAACCACAGAAGAAATATTACAACCACTTTTTGAAGCAAAAGGATTAAAAGTTGGTGAAGATTTCTTTTTAGCTTTTAGTCCAGAAAGAGAAGATCCAAATAATCCAAGCTACTCTACTTCAACAATACCAAAAGTTGTCGGTGGTGTAACTCCAGCATGTTTAGAAATTGCTCAGAAAATATATGATCAAGTTATTGTTAAAACAGTTCCTGTTTCATCCCCAAGGGCAGCAGAAGCTACGAAACTTTTAGAAAATATTTATAGGTCAATTAACATTGCATTAGTAAATGAATTAAAAATGGTTTTTGATAAAATGGATATTGACATATGGGAAGTAATTGAAGCTGCAAAAACAAAACCATTTGGCTTTCAAGCTTTTTATCCAGGACCAGGTCTCGGAGGCCATTGTATTCCAATTGATCCTTTTTATTTAACTTGGAAAGCTAGAGAATTTGATATTAATACAAAATTCATAGAACTTGCAGGAGAAATTAATACATTTCAGCCTTACTATGTAGTTCAAAAGTTATCTGAAGCTTTAGATAAAAATGGCAAGACTTTAAAAGGCAGTAAAGTTTTAATACTGGGAGCTTCATATAAAAAAAATATTGATGATATGCGCGAATCTCCCTCACTTAAACTAATTGAAATTTTACAAAACAGAGGAGCTATAGTTAGTTACAGCGATAGTTATGTTCCAAAATTACCACCAACAAGGAAATATAATTTTGAAATGAAATCTGTAGAATTAAATTCTACTGTTATTAAAAGTTACGATGTAGTACTTCTTTCAACTGACCATGATAATTTTGACTATGAGATGATTTACCAAAATGCACAACTTATAGTAGATACAAGAAATGCATTTGCAAAACGAGGATTTTATAACATTGTAAAAGCATAATTCATTAATAAAAAATATAGGGGATATTTAAATTCCCTATTTTTTTCTTTATTTTATATACCAATAAAGTAAACAATAAAGTCATAAGGTAAATTATGGAAAATGAAAAAGCTGTAACACTACAAGATATTGCAAATCGATTAAATCTCTCAGTAGTTACAATTTCTAAAGCATTAAGAAACCACCCAGATATATCAATAAAAACAACTAAATTGATAAAAAAAGTAGCTGAAGAAATGGGGTATATGCCGAATATTATGGCAAGAAATTTATCATCTCGAAAATCAAATACATTAGGATTAGTTGTACCTAAAATAGCTCATCACTTTTTCGGTGCTATTATAGAATCAATTTTTGATTTAGCATTCCAACAAAATTATGAAACTATTTTAACTGTTTCTCAAGAAAATGCTGAAAGAGAAAAAAAACACCTTTTAACTTTGCTTTCAATGAAAGTTGATGGAATAATTATATCAGTTACGCAAGAAACAAAGGACTTATCTGTTTTTGAGATGATTGAAAGGCGAGGTGTTCCAATAGTTTTTATTGATCGTGTACCCGAATCAGCTCAAAATTACAATATTGTTAAAGTAGATGACTACAATGGAGCATACAAAGCAATTGAACACGCATATAATCTTGGCTATCGAAAAATTGCTCATTTCGGTGGAGCAACAAATATTAACATTGGTCGTGATAGAATGAATGGTTTTAAAGATGCAATGAATAATTTTGGAATTGAGATTAATCCTAACTGGATATTTGAGGGAGGGTATAGCGAGAATTCAGGTTATGAATTCTTTATGAAATTGTATAAAGAAAATAACTTACCTGAACTTATTTTAGCTGTTACTTATCCTGTTGCATTAGGTATTTATATGGCGGCAAAAGAAGTCGGTTTAGAAATCCCCAAAGATATTGATGTAATTTGCTTTGGAAATGCTAAAGTTCAAAGTTTTCTTTCACCACCATTAAGTTGCATTGATCAACCAACAGATTTAATAAGCAAAAATGCAATTGACTTAATCATGAAAAAAATTGATGATGAAGATAATGAAATTGCTCCACAACAAATTGTTTTAGATACAAGTCTTGTTTTAAGAGGTACATGTATTAAAAAGCATTAAATATAGAAGTTTTAAAAATTATATTTTATAAATAAAAAAATAAATACTGTTATTTAATCTTTATCTTGAACGAATAAAACTAATGTCGCTGATATTAATAATGAAATTCCTCCTATTAACAAAGCATAAATTGCTTGATTATTAAAAAGATTTTTAACAAAAAATCCTAAAATAGCTGCAGCGGTTATTTGAGGTATTACGATGAAAAAATTAAAAATTCCCATGTAAACACCCATTTTTTCAGGTGGTAAAGAACCAGCTAAAATTGCATATGGCATTGATAAAATTGATGCCCAAGCTAAACCAATTCCTAGTTCAGATAATAAAAGTAAATTTGGTTCTTTAATGAAATAAAAAGATGCTAAACCGATTCCTCCAATAATTAAACTGATAGAATGAACAGTTTTTCTTGAGGTTTTTTTTGCAATTAAAATAATTAAAAATGCCATTAATGCAGCAAAACCATTATAAATTGAAAATAAAACTCCTACCCAATTTGCTCCTTGATTATATAACTCACTTGTTGGATCATTTGTACCGTAAATATGTTGAGTTACGGCTGGAGTTGTATAAATCCACATTGCGAATAGTGCAAACCATGAAAAAAATTGAACAAATGCTAATTGTACCATTGTTTTTGGCATTTTAATTAATGAATTAAAAATTTCTTTAATCCCAAAAATTATTCCTCTATTTTTTAATAAGTTGCGATTAAATTCCTCTATATTGTTTGGTGGATATTCTTTCGTTTTTGCAACTGTCCAAACTACAGCTCCTAAAAAGGCAATTGCTCCAACATAAAAAGAATAAGTAACTGAATCTGGAATTTTGCCAACAGGTGCAACATTTTTAATTCCAAAAAAATTAGTAAAAATATAAGGTAAAACTGATGCAATTATTGCTCCGGTTCCAATAAAAAAACTTTGGATTGCAAAACCAGTTGTTCTTTGTTCTGAAGGGAGTAAATCAGCCACCAAAGCTCTAAATGGTTCCATTGAAATATTGATAGATGCATCCATTATCCAAAGCATTCCAGCAGCTACCCAAAGAGCAGGAGAATTTGGCATTACAATTAATGCTAATGAAGCTAAAATTGCACCTGTTAAAAAATATGGCCTTCTTCTTCCTAGTTTACCCCAAGTTCTATCACTTAAATATCCAATAATTGGTTGGATAATTAATCCTGTTGTCGGTGCAGCTATCCATAGAATTGGAATTTCATCAATTTTTGCACCAAGTGTTTCAAAAATTCGGCTTACATTTGCATTTTGAAGTGCAAATCCAAATTGAATCCCTAAAAATCCAAAACTCATGTTCCAGATTTGCCAAAATGATAATCGAACTTTTTCCATAAAATCCCTTTTTAATTATTTAAAAGTAAAATTAAATAAATATCTTGAAAATTTTTAATACTTTAGGTTTATCATAAAAAAAATTTTTATTTTGAAATAGTTATAATTAAAGTGATTATGTCAAATTCTAAAATTTCAGCAAGGAAAAAAGAGCACATAGAAATTTGTTTAACAGATAAAATTTTATTTGATAAGTCAAACGGTTTTGAAAATTACATATTTCCGCACAATGCAATTACAGAAGTAGATATTAATAAAATAGATCTATCTTTAAAATTTTTTGATAAAAAAATTAATCTTCCATTTTTAATTTCTTGTATGACCGGCGGTACTAATGAATCTAAAAGAATAAATGAAAAGCTTGCTATTGTAGCATCAGAATTAAATATACCTATTGGTGTTGGTTCTCAAAGACAGGCTTTAGAATCACAAAATTTACATTCAACTTATAAAGTAGTTAGAAAAAATGCAAAGAATGTTCCTGTTTTAGGAAATATTGGAGCTGCTCAAGTTGCTGATTCTAAAAATATTGTTGACGAAATAAAATTTTTAATAGATTTAGTTGAAGCTGATGCCATGGTCATTCATTTAAATCCATTACAAGAACTATTTCAAAAAGAAGGGGAAACTAATTTTAAAGGTTTATTAAATAATTTAGAAAAATTAACTTGTAAAATTTCTATTCCTTTTATAGCAAAAGAGGTTGGTTCTGGAATATCTAAAGATGTTGCAAAAAAATTATTAAATGTTGGTATAAAAGGAATTGATGTAGCAGGTTCTGGAGGTACAAGTTGGGCAAAAGTTGAACTTATAAGAAACAAAATGTCAAATGAATTTTTTGGTAACTGGGGTTTGCCAACGTCTTATTGTGTAAGGACCGTAAGTAAACTTAAAAAAGAATATAAATTTGTTTTGATTTCTTCTGGTGGTATAACTAATGGAATTGAAATAGCAAAGTCAATTGCTCTTGGTGCTGATTTATCTGCTTCAGCAAGAATTATTTTGAAAGAGATAATCAATAAAGATGTTGATGGTGTTAAGAATTTAATAATTAATATGTTTAATGATGTGAAAAAAATAATGTATTTGACTGGCTGTCAAAACTTAAAGGAGTTAAAAAAAATTAAACTTATAAAAAAATCGGAGTTATTTTGAACATTACATTTGAGGAATTTTCAAATATCTACAATCTTGAAACTAATAAAATTGAAAAGTTATTATCAAAATTATTAAATAATAGAAAACCAAAATCTTTGTATGAACCATGCGAGTATTTATTAAGTGGTGGTGGAAAAAGATTAAGACCTTTTTTAGTTTTAATTTCCTCAAGAGCTACTGGTGGAAAATTCAAAGATGTTTACAATGCAGCTATAGGAATTGAAGTTCTCCATAATTTCACTTTAGCTCACGATGATATAATGGATAATTCAGATTTACGACGTGGAAGATTAACACTTCATAAAAAGTATGATATTAATACTGCTATTCTTGCTGGAGATAATTTAATTGCTATTGCATATGAATCGTTATTAAAAGATTGCAAATCAAATGTTAAAAAAATTGTTCAAACTTTTACGCAAGGAATTATTGAAGTTTGTGAAGGTCAAAGTTTAGACAAAGAATTCGAATCAAGAAATGATGTTTCTATTTCAGAATACAAAAAAATGATATATAAAAAAACTGCTGCTCTTGCCGAAATGAGCTGCAAAATAGGTTCTTTAATTGTTAATGCAAATAAAAAATATGTCAATGCTGTTTCACAATATGGAAAAAACTTAGGAATTGCATTTCAAATTCAGGATGATCTTTTAGATATAATAGCTGAAGAAGAAAAGTTTGGGAAAAAAATTGGTAGCGATTTAATTGAAGGCAAAAAAACCTTTTTGTTCTTAAATGCTATAAAGAAAGCTGTAAATGAAAGTGACATTCAACTGCTTAATAATGTAATTAAAAATAAAGGAATTAAACCTAATGAAGTTTCTATTTATAGAAAATTATATTTTGACTTAGGTGTAATTGACTTAACTAAAAAAGAAATTGAAAAATATACTAAATTAGCTCTTAAGAGTTTGGAAATTCTTCCAAACAATGATGGTAAACAATTAATGATACATTTAGCAAACTCTTTAATAAACAGGAATAAATGAAAGAAGTAACAGTAACTATAGTCAACAATGCTGGATTGCATACAAGACCAGCCGCAACTCTTGTTAAATTGGCTTCGAAATACAAATGTGATTTTTTTCTCAACAAAGATGGTCTAAACATTAATGGTAAAAGTATAATTGGAGTAATGACTTTAGCAGCAGAAAAAGGTTCTCAAATTAAACTTACTTTTGATGGAGAAGATGAAGAAGAAGCTTCAAAAGAAATAGTTGATTATTTCAATCGAGGTTTTGATGAGCTCTAAAGAAAAAAATATAATATTAAATGGAATTGCAGCTGCTTCTGGTATATCAATTGCAAAAGCGCATGTTTTTTCAAAACAGAAAGAACTGGTTTCAGAAGAAACAATTCAAGATGTTGATGAAGCAATCAACAATCTTGAGATTGCACTTGAACAATCAAAAAAAGAGTTGAGAAAAATATTTTCTCTTGCAGTTGATAAACTAGGAGAAAAAAGAGCGGCAATTTTTGAAGCTCAAATAATGATTTTAGATGACCCAATTTTAATTTCTACTATTAAAGAAAGAATTAAAAAAGAAAAAAGAGTTCCTGAATTTATAGTAGATAGTGAAATATCAAAATATACTCATTTGATGAATTTGGCTGACGAATCTTATATGAAGGAACGTTCTCATGATATTGAAGATATTAAAAGTCGAATAATCAAAAATCTTAAAAAGAAGAAATGGAAATCAAGAATTGCTAATGATGTAATTGTTGTAACTACAAATCTTTCACCATCTGACACCGTTTTATTTACAAGAATGAATGTCAAAGGTTATGTAACAGATTTTGGCGGATTAACTTCACACGCAGCAATTTTAGCTCGTTCATTAAATATCCCTGCAGTGCTTGGTGTTCATGATGCAACAAACAAAATTCAAGAAGATGATGAATTAATTATCGATGGATATAAAGGAATTGTAATTGTTAACCCTGATGAAGAAACTAAAAATGAATATCTTCTTAAAATAGAAAAACTTCATAGTTATGATGAAGAATTAAATAAATTAAAAGATTTACCTGCTCAAACAATTGACGGAAAAATAATTAAACTTTTAGCTAATCTCGATTTGATTGAAGAGTTAGAATTTATTTCTCAAAATTGTGCTAAGGGCATTGGATTAGTAAGGACTGAACAATTATTTAATCATTTAGATTATTTTCCAGATGAAGAAGAACAATATTTGACTTATAAAGATCTAGCTGAAAAAATTTATCCGGAAATTGTTACAATCCGAGCTTTTGATATCGGTGGAGATAAAGTTTTACCAGTTGATTTACATGAACCAAACCCTTTTTTAGGTTGGCGAGGTATTAGATTATTACTTGATAATCCTGAATTATTTAAAAGTCAAATTCGTGCTGTTCTTAGAGCAAGTGAACATAAAAATATTTTCTTCATGATTCCAATGGTTACAGCATTAGAAGAAGTGCGTGAAACAAAATTGTTAATTGAACAATGTAAAAAAGAATTAAAATCGGAAAAGAAAAATTTTGATAAACATCTTCCAGTTGGTTTAATGATTGAAGTTCCTTCAGCTGCTGCAATGGCAAAGGAATTTGCAGAAGAATCTGATTTTCTAAGTATTGGAACAAATGACTTAATACAATATACTTTGGCTGTTGATCGTGGTAATGAAATTGTTTCCAAATTATATCAAGAATTTCATCCTTCAATTGTTCGATTTATTAATCATATATCAACTGAAGGTAAAAAAAATGGTAAACAAGTTAGTTTGTGTGGAGAAATGGCTGCTGATCCTTTTGCTACACCTTTACTTGTTGGATTGGGTCTTGAATCTTTAAGTATTTCTCCTTCGATTATTCCACAAATTAAAAAAATCATCAGAAGTATTTCATTTAAAGAAGCAAAAGAACTTGCTAATAAATGTTTAACATTAAAAACTGAAAAAGAAATTAACGAAGCATTACACCATTTTTATAACAAAAAAATTAAAGACCAAATTAAAAATCTTTATTGAGGATTTATGAAAATTTCTGAAATGATTAAATCAGTCGATTCTCAAAATCAATTTGAAGTATTAAAAAACACTTATCAACAAATTGAATATTCATGGAATTTAAAACTAAATTTATCACAAATTGATACATCAAAAATTAAAAACGTTATTGTAACCGGATTAGGTGGGTCTGCAATTGGTGGTGATCTGTTAATTAATTTTTTAAGAGATGAAATAAAATATCCTTATCAAGTAAACAGAAATTATAATCTGCCCAAATATGCAAATGAAAACACATTAGTGATAGCTTCATCATATAGTGGAAATACGGAAGAAACTGTTTCAGCATTAAATGATGCAATTAAAAAGAAATGTCAAGTTGTTTGTATAACAACTGGTGGTAAGATTGAAAATCTTGCAAATCAAAATTCAATTCCTGTCGTGAAATTATTAAAAGGATTTCAACCACGATATGCTTTGTATTTAAATTTTTTTGCATTACTAAAAATCTTTGAATCTTTAATACTAATTGATAAACAGGAAAAAATAGTTCAAGAAATAATTTTATTATTAAAACAGAAATCAGAAATTTATTCTAAAGAAAAAAATGAAACCTTAAATTTAGCTGAGTCGCTTTTAGGTCATACACCTATAATTTATGCAGTGAGTGATATTACTTCTGCTGTAGCTTGTAGATTTAAAGGGCAGTTTAATGAAAATTCAAAAGTTCATGCATTTTATAATTTTTATCCCGAGCTTGATCATAATGAAATTGTTGGATGGGAAAGTTATCGTTCAATTATGAATTTTAAAGTGATAAATTTATTAGATGAAACTTATAACGAACAAATAAAAAAACGTTTTGAAATCACATCAAAACTAATTAAAAATTCTGGGGCTGAAATAATTAATCTAAATAGCAGTGAAAAAAACTTTAAGGTTCGTTTGATTGATTTAATTTATCTCGGTGATTGGATTACATACTATTTGGCAATTTTAAGAAATGTTGACCCAACTGAAATAGATAATATTAACTTTTTAAAAGATAATCTGTGATAAAATTTTCGCGGAAATATTTTTGGATAATATTTTTTTTACCTCAATTACTTTCTGCTCAATTTTATTTTTTCGGACGAAACAAAGTACAATATGAAAATTTCAATTGGAATGTTATTCAAACTGAACATTTTAATATTTATTACTATGATAATTTTTTCGAAATAGCAAAAATCGGTGCAAACTTTGCTGAAGAATCTTACCAGGATTTAAAAATTAAATTCAATCATGTTGTATCAAATAAAATTCCACTGATATTTTACAATTCACACATACACTTTCAACAAACAAATACAACACCCGGATTTATTCCTGAGGGTGTTGGCGGCTTTTTTGAATTTATGAAAGGACGTGTCGTTATTCCTTATTTAGGTTCTATGATTGATTTTAAACATGTAATCAAACATGAACTTGTTCATGTTTTTATGACTAACAAAATTTATAATCAACTTTATGATCATAGAATTAGTACAGATAGATTTCCACCTCTTTGGTTTGTTGAAGGACTTGCAGAATTTTGGTCAACTGATTGGGATACTCAATCTGAAATGGTGATGCGGGATGCAGTATTAAACGGTTTGTTTGTAAAGTTGGAAAACATTGAGAGCATTTATGGTTCTTATTTGATGTATAAAGAAGGACAAAAATTTTTAAAGTTTGTTTCAAATAATTATGGCGAAAATAAAATTCTTGAATTGTTACAAAATTTTTGGCGATTTAAAAAATTTCAAGATGTAATAGAATTCACCTTAAATGAAAAGTATGAATCAGTTAATGAAAAATGGGATTATGAAATTCGAAAAGAATATTTTCCACTTTATACATCAAGTTTTCCACATTTAATAAAATCAAAAAGATTGACAAATTCTGGTTTCAATTTCTCTCCAAAAATTTTTAATAACAATGGCAAAAAAGAAATTTATTTCATTGGGAATTATAATGGTTATACATCGTTAATGAAAATAGATTATGATTCATTAGAAATAGAAAATGCTGATCCAGAAGTTTTAATTGAAGGAGAAAAAGATGATACTTTTGAATCATTTCATTTACTTGAAAAATCTATCGATGTTTCAAAAAATGGAATTATTGCTTTTATAACTTTTTCAAAAGGGAAAGATGTAATTCATTTATATTCGATCAATGAAAACAAAATTGTTGAAACATTAGGATTTCAAAATTTAATTAGAATAAAAAATCCTTCCTTTTCGTATGATGGTAACAAACTTGTTTTTTCAGCAACTGATAGAAAAGGTTACAACGATTTATACATTTATAACTTTAATGAAAAATCTTTGATTCGTCTAACTAACGATTATTATGAAGATATAGACCCTATATTTTCTCCAGAGGAAAAGAAAATAATTTTTTCATCAGATAGAACGGATGGAATATTTAAAAAGAAAAAAAACCTATTTGGATTAGATTTAACCACAAGAGAAATAAAATATCTTACTTATGTTAATGCTAATGTTAACAATCCAGTTTTTGCTCCAAATAAAAATGAGATATTTTTTAATTGCGATTACAATGGCGTTTATGACATTTGGAAAATGACTTATTCAGATTCCACAAATGGAATGTTTCAGGTTACAAATTTTTTAACGAGTGTTTATAGCTTTAACTATTTAAATGAAGATAAAATAATTACATCTGCATTTGAAAAATTTTCATTTCAATTTTATGAATTACCTTTAACTAGTTTTGATTCAAACAAATTTGTAGCTTTCTATTTTGACAACATTGGTGAAAAATGGGAAGAAAAATCCATTAACGTTAATCAACAGAAAGATGTAATCAAATATCAAAAAGATTACACACTTGATTATGCTGTAAGTCAATTTATTGCAGATCCAGTTTATGGAAATCAAGGTGGTGCATTTTTAACACTAAGTGATATGCTCGGCGATGACAGATATGTTTTTTATATATACAATACAGCGGAAGTCCAAAACGAAATACTAAAAAATTTTAATGTTGCAATTAGTAAAATTAATTTAAAGAATAGAACAAATTATGGTTATGGAATTTTTCATTTCGCTGGAAGGCGTTATGACATTAGGGAATCTAACGAATATTTCTATGAAAGAATTTTTGGTGGTTACATATCTTTATATTATCCATTATCAACTTTCCAAAGAATTGAAACAGATTTAAGTTTAGCAAACAGTGATAAAGAATTGATCGGAAAATTTTTATCACGTAAAGCATTATTGCTTACAAATTCAATTTCATTTGTCCATGATAATGCAATCTGGCATGCAACTGGACCAATAGATGGCTCTCGTTTTAGAATTTTACTTGGTTACACCTCGGATATTAAATTTAGTAATGTTAATTATTATACATTCATGTTCGATTACAGAAAATATTTTAGACTTGGGTTGCGTTCAACTTATGCTATAAGAACTTCTTTTTATATTAATGAAGGGAAAGAAGCAAGAAGATTTATTGCTGGTGGAAGTTGGGATTTACGCGGCTATCCAAGATTTTCTATTCGTGGAAATAAATTGTGGTTAGTTTCAAATGAATTAAGATTTCCATTAATCGATCAAATCAATATTAACTTCCCATTTTTTGGTTTATCATTTTTTAATTTGAAAGGCGCAGCATTTTTTGATTTAGGTTCCGCCTGGGATAAAAATTATAATGAAACTCTTGGCAGCATTGGATTTGGCATAAGATTAAATCTTTTCAACGTAATTGCTTTACGTTATGATGTTGGGAAAAAACTTCAAAATAATTTGTCAGATTTTCAAAAAGGTTTGTTTTACCAGTTTTTCTTTGGTTGGGATTTTTAATGAAAGTATTTCTAAAAATATTTTTTGTAATTTTTTCTTTCGGTTTAATCAAATGTAGTCAGCCAATAATCCTAAAAAATAAAATTGACGAACAAAAAGGAATTTTACAGTTTGGAATTACAAGCGATAGAAATTTTTTTGTTGATAAAAATATTTCAGATAAACTAGAACAAATATGGTCAAACGAAACTTATGGAAGTTTTTCTAACTCTTCACTCTTAGTTTATGATAAATATTTATTTGTTTCAGATTTATCAGGAAGATTATTTGTTTTTGATAGACTGAATGGAAAACAAATTGGTTATGAAAAATTTTCTGGAGAGATTCTAGTTTCGCCAATAATAAATTCATTTAGAATTTACATTCCTGTTAATAATTCTGAAAAAAAATATTCAACTATTATTACTTTTGATTTCCTTCAAGGTAAAATCCTTAACGAATTAAAAATTGATTGTAAAATTAATTTTGAACTTATAAAAGCTGATGATGGAATTTTAGTCATCACAAACAAAGGGGAGATTTGTAAAGTTAATTTTATTGGTGATCTTGAATGGAAAGTAAAATTAGATTTTGAAATTATTTCTAATGCTTCTTTAAAAAATAATCTTTGCTTTTTGGGGAATAATAAATCAGAATTAATTCTGTTTGATTTGGCAAAGAAAGAAATAATTAAAAAAATTAAATTGCAATCAAATGTTACTTCGGGTATTGCATTTGAGAATGATTTTTTGTTTTTCACAACTGAAGATGGAACAGTTTATTCATACAATTATGTTAACAATAAAATTAATTGGTATGTTAAAACAAATTCAAAAGCAATTACTTTTCCTGTTCAAGATTCAAAAAACATTTACATTGGAAATTTAGGCGGTGAATATTTTTGCTTCGAAAAAATTTCAGGTAAAATAATATGGAAGTTTTCATCTAATAGTTTATTTAACTCAACTCCATTGCTTTTTAATAATTTAATCGTAATTCCTGACAACAACAAAAAAGTATACTTACGTGATGTTAAAAATGGAAATGTTTTAAGCACACTTAACTTTGAACGAAGAGTAAAATTGACTCCATTATTTTATGAGGGAATTATTTATTTCGGAGTTGATAGAGGAGAAATTTATGCATATAAAGTTAGTATTAATTAGTTTATTATTTTTAAATACTTACTTCTTCGCACAAGAATGCACTTCAAATATTATCATACATAGTAATTCCAATTCATTTTTATTAGTTGATATTGATTCTATCAAAATGAGAGGTGCAAGAATTTCATTAAATCTTACAAAAGGGAAGCACACTTTAAAAGTTCATGAATATAAAAAATGGAATTCGATTTTTAATGACACTTTATTTGTTAATAACTGCAATGATACAATTAGTAAAAATTATATTTTCAAAAAGAATAATGAATTTGAAAAAATAAACTTATCATCAGTTTTTAATAATAATTATAAATTCCATGAAAGTAGTCTATATAAAATTCTTACTAGTAGTGCAATTGTTTTAGGTGCAATTTCAGCGTATTACAAAATTAATGCTGATAAAAAATATGATGAATACCTTCTAACAAATGATCAAGCAACTCTTAAAAAAGTAAACAAATATGATTTGATTAGTGGAGTATCTTTCAGTTTACTACAAATAAATTTTGGTTATTTGATTTACAGATTTTTAACTGATTAGTTTTTTTGTTTCTTTATTTTTTCAGTTAATTGTTGCCTCAATAAAATTAATTTTTCTGAAACGGAAACATGATAATAATGTGGATTAATAATTCTTTTAACTCCATCATGTAATTTTTCTAAATCATAATCCCGAACACTTCTTATTATCTCAAGAGAAGGGAATTCATAAACTAACTTGCCATCAATTAAAATATCATTTAGCAACGATTCAACAGATGACAATTCTTTAGGACTAATTTTTCTAACAACATTTTTTTCTACTGGATGATGTAATAAAAAAACTGACTTATTATTTATATTTTCATTGGCAGAGCAAATTAAATCAGCAGTTGCTTTATCAAATTTATCGTATAGTCTAAAAATATTTTTTTCACCAGGCAAAGTTGATTTTTCCAAATTCTCTGAAATTTTTAGTGTACTCTTCCACGCATTATCATTTTTAACTGAAACTAGTTTATAAACACCGCCTAGTGAAGGATTTCCGGATGATGTAATTAAATTTGTACCGACACCAAAAACTAAACGATTAACAATCGAATCAGCATCGAGTCCTTCTTTAGGTGCTTCAATAGAAATTTGAGTAATAATTTGCCAAATATTTAATTCATCAAGCTCATTTGATAATACAATAGAAACATCATCGAAACCAGCTTGGTTTAGCATTTTGGCAGCTTTAATAGATAAAAAAGCTAAATCACCTGAATCTAATCTTATACCAAGTGGTTTATGTCCTTTCCTTTTCAATTTTTCAAAAACTTTTATTGCATTTGGTATTCCACTATTAAGCGAATCTATTGTATCAACTAACAAAATACAATCATCAGGATATAAATCAGCAAAGGCATTAAATGCATCGAGCTCGTTGTAACCAAGTGAAAGAAAAAATTGAATCATACTATGTGCATGAGTTCCTTTGGGTGGTAAGCCAAGATTGTAAGAAATTCCAACATTTGAAGTAAAATCTGCGCCACCAATTAATGCGGCACGAACTCCAGCATTTGCACCTCTATCTTGAGCTCTCCGAGTACCAAATTCTAAAATTTTATTCCCTCGTGAAATTACTTTTAATCTTGATGCTTTTGTAGCAATCAAAATTTGATAATTAAGTTGATTTAAAAGAGGTGTTTCTAAGATTTGCGTAATTGCTAATGGTCCACTTACAACTGTAATTGGTTCGTATGGATGGACGACTCTACCTTCAGGTATTGCTTTTAATGTTACTGATTCAAAACTTCCATTTCTTTCTAACCATTTTAGAAAATCATCATGAAATAAATTTTTCCCTTTGGAGTTTTTATGTTTTTTTAAAAATGAAATATCTTTTTTTGTAATGTGTGTATTCGACATCCAATCAATAAACCATTCTAAACCTGCGTTAATGCAATATCCAGCTTTGTGACTTCCATAATCAGGATATTTCCTAAAAAAATGGTCGAATTGAGCATCTACTTCGTGATAACCATTTTTAAAAAATAATTGAGCCATTGCAAGTTGATATTGATCTGTATATAAAAATCCTTCTGTAATTTTTTGATTGAATTTTTTTAACATTTTAATCAAGCTCGCTGCTGTGAATAAATTTTACACCTTTTAGTGCCAATTCATTTTTTATGTTTTTAAAATTATTTTCATCTATTGATCGTATTGCATCTTCAATTATTGTAACATTAAAATTTTCATTAATAGCATCTTTTGCAGAGTAATAAACACAAAAATCACCGGCTAATCCCACTAAGTAAATTTCATTTACATTTTTGCCTTTAAGATAATATGTAAGTCCTGTTGACTTTTGATGACCATTATCATAAAAAGCACTATAGCTATCAATTTCAGGATTCATTCCTTTTCTTAAAATCAATTCTACATTATTCATTAATAAATCTTTGTGAAAATCAGCTCCCAATGAGCATTGGATACAGTGGTCAGGCCAAAGTATTTGATCAATTCCATTTAAATTAATTTTATCAAAAACTTTATTTGGAAAATTATTAGATGCAAAACTTTTATGATTTTTTGGATGCCAATCTTGTGTAGCAATTACTAAATCAAATTTACACTGGATTTTGTTAATCACAGGAATTACTTCATCACCAAAAGGAACGGGTAATGAACCACCTGGAATAAAATCATTCTGAACATCAATGATAATAAGTGTTTTCATATTTATACCTTTGTTTTATTAATGTGCATCAAGCCAGTTGTCGCCAATTCCAATTTCTGTTAAAACAGGTACGTTTAAAGGTAACGCATTTTCCATTTTTTCTTTTATCATTGGTTGAATTTCGTTTAATTCACTTTTATGAACATCAAAAACTAATTCATCATGAACTTGTAAAACCATTTTGCTTTTCATTTTTTCTTTTTTCATTGTTTCAAAAATTTTAATCATAGCAAGTTTTATCATGTCTGCGGCAGTTCCTTGAATTGGCATGTTGATAGCAACTCGTTCTTCAAACTGTCTGATTGTTCTGTTATTACTGTTTATGTTCTTTAAAAATCTTCTTCTTCCATACAATGTTTCAGCGTATCCTTTTTTCTTAGCCGCTTCAATTGAATCTTCCATAAATTTTTTAACATTCTTAAATGAATTAAAATAATTGTTAATTATTTCTTGAGCGTGTGATTGTGAAATCCCTAATCTTGATTTTAAACCAAATGGACCAAGTCCATACAAAATTCCAAAATTTACTTCTTTAGCTTTTCTTCTCATATCTGGTGTAACTTCATCTGGTTTAACATTAAAAACCAATGCTGCAGTTCTTCTGTGAATATCTTCATTGTTATAAAATGCTTTCATTAATGTTTCATCGCCACAAATACTTGCCATAATTCTTAATTCAATTTGGCTGTAATCAGCAGATAGAATTACATGATTTTTATCTTTTGCAACAAAAGCTTTACGAATTTCTTTTCCAAGTTCTGTTCTAATTGGTATGTTTTGCAAATTAGGATTATTGCTTGAAAGTCTTCCTGTAGAAACTAACGATTGATTATAAGTTGTGTGAATTCTTCCAGTTTTAGGATTTATTAATTCTGGCAATGAATCAGCGTAAGTGGATTTTAATTTTGAAACTTGTCTATAATCCATAATTATATCAATGATAGGATGAACACCTTTTAAGTTTTCTAAAGATTTAGCATCTGTTGAATAACCGGTTTTCTTTTCCTTTGTTACAGGTAATTTTAATTTTTCAAATAGTATAGTTTGTAATTGTTGTGTTGAGTTTATATTAAATGTTTCACCAGCATATTTAAATATTTCATTTGAATAATTATCAAGAAGTATTTGTAAATCATTACTGAATGATTTTAAACTTTGTACATCAATCCTGATTCCTGTTCTTTCCATATCTTCAAGCACTTTGACAAGTGGAAATTCAATATCGTAAGCAACTTTATCAACTTTTTCTTCAATTAATTTTTGTTTAAAGATTTCATAAAGTCTGAATGTTATGTCAGCATCTTCGCATGAATAATCTGAAAGAATAACGGGATCGACTTCAAAAATTTTTTCTGGTGTTTTTTTTGAACCAATTAAATCAATCAAAGGAATTGTTTTATAATCCAAGTACTTTGTTGCTAGATCATCCATCCCATGTTTTTGATCAGGATCTAATACATAACTTGCTAACATTGTATCGAAGAAAAAATTTTCAACTTCAATTCCATGTGTTCTTAATACTGCAATATCATACTTTCCATTTTGGCAAACTTTTTTAATTGTTTCATTTTTAAATATCGGGGCAAAGATTTTAATAAATTTTTCAACGGGCAGTCTGTCAGATAAATCAGTAGCAAAAAGAGAATTTGATTCTTCATGTGGATTAGTTGCAACAAAGTAAGCTTCACCTGCTTTCAAAGCAAAAGAACAGCCAGCTAATTTAATGTTGAAAACATCTAATCCATCAGTTTCTGTATCAAATACAAAAATATTTGATTGTGATAATTTTTTAGCTAATTCTTTCGCATCATTTTCGTTCAGTATTAATTTGTATTTAACTTTTGTTTTGTCAAGTTGTTTTACTTCTTCTTGTACAGGAATTTCAATTTCTTCCTTTTTTGTTTCAATAATTTCATCATTTTCTGAAAATATTTTTTTCACTTTTGATACTAAAGCTTTGAAATCAAGTTCACTCATTAATTTTAATAATTTATTTAAATCTGGATTAGTAAACTTTGCATCATCAAAATTAATATCGAAAGGTGAGTCTATTTTAATTGTAGCAAGTTCTTTTGAAAGGAAAGCATTTTCTTTGTTCTCTATAAGCTTATTGATGATACTTTGCTTTTCAATTTGATTTATATTTTTATAAATGTTTTCAACAGTCTTAAATTTTTGTATCAATGGTAATGCTGTTTTAGGACCAATACCAGCAACACCAGGAATATCATCACTTGAATCACCGACTAAAGCTAAATAATCTATCATTTGTATTGGTTCAAAACCAAATTCACTTAAAACTTTTTCTTCATTAATCATTTCAATTTCATCTGTAGATTTTCCAGGTTTTATAATTTTAATTTTATTAGTAATGAGTTGAATGTAATCTTTATCAGGAGTTATTGCATAACAATCGAAGCCAAGTTTTTCAGCTTTTTTGAGAGCAGTTCCAATTAAATCATCAGCTTCGTAACCAGGTAGAATATAAATGGGGATGTTAAATGCCTCAATTATTTGTTTTATTCTAGCAATTTGCGGTACCATATCTTCCGGCATTTCTTGACGCGAAGATTTATAGTTTTCATATCGTTCGTGTCGAAAAGTTTTTTCTTTGGAATCGAAAGCCACAGCAATATAATCTGGTTTTGTATCTTCAATAATTTTTAATAATTGATTTGTGAATCCAAATACAGCAGATGTTGGTTCTCCCTTAGAATTTTTCAATGGCCGACTTATAAAAGCATAGTATGCTTTATAAGCTAATGACATTGCATCAATTATTACAAACTTCTTATTCAAATATTTATTCATAGAAGAATTTCTCTCATAAAAATGGTTATATTTTGTATCGAAAATATAAATTCATTTATTCATAAACTAATTAGGTTATAAAATGTTTAAAAATATTTTCTTCATGTTGTTTTTAATTATAACAATTTCATTTTTTGCTCAAACTAAGAACAATGATATAATTTATGTAGCTCAATGGAATATTGAAAATTTGTTTGATGCAGTTGATGATCCTGAAAAAAATGATTCGGAATTTTTACCTGAATCTGAAAAATTCTGGACAGATGGCAAAGTTGAAGTTAAATTAAATAACCTTGCCAAAGTAATTAACTTTATGAATGATGGTAAAGGACCTGATATTATCTCATTTGAAGAAATAGAAAATTTTAACATGTTAAAAAGATTAGCTTACAAATTAAAAGATCATGATTATATTCCTGCTCATCGTGAATCACCGGATCCAAGAGGAATTGATGTTGGATTGTTATACGATAGAAATATTTTTGAAATAGAAAATCTTTATCCAATCAAAGTTGAATTACCTAAAAAAAATCCAACACGTGATATTTTAGCTGTTACATTAAGACATAAGAAAACGAATGAATTAATTTATATTTATGTAAATCATTGGCCATCAAGAAGAGGAGGACAGGAAAAATCCGAAGTAAATAGAATTGCTGCAGCACAAACTTTAAGAGCATCAGTTGATTCTGTTTTTGCAAAAGATCCAAATGCTAATATTATAATTCTTGGCGATTTTAATGATGAGCCAACAGATTTCTCTTTTACAAAATTTTTAAAAGCTAAAGATTTCGACTGTCAAAATAAAAACACAAAGAGTGAATTATTAAATCTTGCATATAAAAAATCTGAAAACAAAGAAGGTTCATACTTATTTGGAAGTCAATGGGATATGATTGATCAAATTATTATTTCTTCTGCACTGAATGATGGACAAAAAATTGATTATGTATGTAATTCATTTGAAGTTCTCAAACCTTCTTTTATGATTATTCAAGAAGGGAACAGAAAAGGTGCTGCTTTACCAACTTACATGGGAAATAAATATGTTGGTGGATTTAGCGATCACTTTCCTGTTGTAGCAAAATTTTTTATTGCAAATTAATTTGTGAGGAATTTATGAACTTAAAAGAAAAAATTAATAATGACTTAAAAGAAGCAATGAAAAGCGGCGATAAAATTCGCTTAGAAACTATTCGTTCAATTAGAGCTTTAATTTTAGAATTTGATAAAAGTGGCAGCGGTAAAGAATTTACAGATGAAGAAGGATTAAAAATTTTAACTGCCGCTGCAAAAAAAAGAAAGGAAGCAATTGAACAATACACTAAAGCAAATCGGCAAGACTTAGCAGACAAAGAAATTGCTGAGTTAAAAATAATTGAAGAATATTTACCAAAACAATTAAATGAAGATGAAATTTTAAATGAAGTTATAAAAATTGCTAACGAAATTGGTGCTAAAGATAAAAATGATTTTTCCAAATTGATGCCTGCTGCAGCAAAAACTTTAAAAGGCAGAGCAGATGGAAAAATTGTTCGAGAAATAGTTGAAAAATTTTTGAGTGGTAATTGATTTATCTTGATTACATAATTCTCGCTATTGTTATTATTGGTTTTCTCTTGGGCTTTAAAGATGGGTTGATTAGAAAACTAATTGGGTTACTTGGATTTATTATTGCTGTTGCATTAGCCTTTGAGTTTAATAACAAAGTTGGAAAAATTATTTTACCTTTTTTTAATAATGATGAATACTTGTCTAATCTAATTGCGGGAATTTTAATTTTTATAATTGTGATTTTAATTACTTCAATACTCAAAAGGATTATTCATCCACTTGACAAAGTAAATAAATTTATAAATCAATTCTTAGGTGGAATTGTTGGTGTAATACAAGTATTATTTTTTACAAGTGCATTTTTAATTTTGCTCAACATACTCGGAATTCCTTCAAATGAAGACAAAAAAAATTCAGTTTCAGTTAGTATGGTAGAAAATTTAATACCCAATACTATTGAATTTTTTATAGGACATAAATCTAAAGCATCAGATTTCATTAAAGAATACATTGAAAAATCAGAATCAGACACAACTACACAAAAAAAATAAAATGATAACAAAAGAAATTTTAGAAAAACTTGAGTACCAAAAAGTAGTTTCATACATAACAAAATATTGCAATACCGAAAACGGAAAACAAATCATATTATCTCTTGAACCAATTTATCATAAAGAATCAATTGAGCTAATAAATAAAAGAATAAATGAAGCAAAAGATATTTTGATTAAAAATGATGAGCCGCCATTTCAATATTTACCTGATTTAACTGAAGCAATATCAAAAAGTAAAATTGAAGGCGTAATTCTATCAACTAAAGAAATATTAGATATTCTTAAGCTAGCTGAACAATCAAGAAAAATTTATCAGTTCCTGAAACCGCAAGATGAAAAAAATATTTTTGAAAATCTTTTGAATAAACTTTTTATTGATAAAGTATTTGAACATTACTTCGAAAAAGTCTTTGATGAAAATGGTGAAATAAAAGATACGGCAAGTACAAAACTTCGGGAGATTAGAATTGAAATTCGCGAAAAAGAAAATTCACTTCAAAAATTAGTTCAAAAAATCTTAAAACAATTAAGTGATTCATATTTAGTTCAGGAAGAATTTATAACATTACGCGATGGTAGAATTGTCCTACCAATAAAAGTTGAACATAAACGTCATGTACGTGGATTTATTCATTCAGAATCTGCAACAGGTCAAACTGTTTATATCGAGCCTGAAGAAACATTGGAATTAAACAATGAAATTCTTTCACTTCATTTTGCTGAAAAGAGAGAAATTGAAAAAATTCTTAAAACATTAACTGAAAAAATTGGTTCACGAAGTGAAGAATTAAAACAAAGTTTAATTTCTATTGCTGAACTCGATTCATTATTTGCACGTGCAAAATATTCGATCGAAATTATTGGCGCAACTCCTACTCTTGATCAATCAAAATCAATTGAACTTATTGATGCCCGTCATCCAATTCTAATTAAAAGATTAGGACATAAAAAAACAGTCCCAATGAATTTAAAATTGGAAGATCAAAAAGTAATTTTAATTACTGGTCCAAATGCTGGTGGAAAAACAGTTACTTTAAAAACATTTGGTTTGTTGGTGTGTTTAGCACAAGCAGGAATTCCTATACCAGTCTTTCCAGATTCCAATTTACATATTTTCAATAATGTATTAGTTGATATTGGAGACGAACAATCAATCGAAGATGATTTAAGTACATTTAGTTCACATTTGAACAATATCAAAAATATAATTCAGAAGGCTGATGATAAATCACTCGTTCTTCTTGATGAAATTGGTACTGGGACTGATCCAGCAGAAGGTTCGGCAATTGCCACAAGTATATTAATAACTTTGAAAGAAAAGGGGGCAATAGTTTTTGCAACAACTCATCATGGTTCTTTAAAAATTCTTGCTAATCAACTTGAAAGTTTTCAAAATGCTTCAATGGAATTTGATACAGATGAATTAAAACCAACATATAGATTTAAACAAGGTATGCCCGGCTCGAGCTATGCTTTCGAAGTTGCACAAAGAATTGGTTTCGACGATGATTTTATAAATCTGGCAAAACAATTTCTTGATACCGACAAAACTAAAGTTGAAGATTTTCTTATAGATCTTGAAAAAAAATCTCAAGAATTTCGTGATAAATTGAATAAGTTAGAATTAGAAAATCTTCGACTTAAAAGTTTGGCAAATCTTTATCAAGAGAAAATTGAAAAATTGGAAAAACAAAAGAATGAAATTTTAATTGATGCAAAAGAAAAAGCACAGAATTATTTGAAAGATGTTAATCGTAAAATTGAAGACGCAATTAAAAACATTAAAGAAGCTCAGGCGAAAAAAGATGTAATTAAAATTGAAAAACAAAAAATTGAATCGCTGAAAAAAGAAACACAAAAAATTATTCCCAAAAAAGAAATTCAAATTGAAAAAAAAGAATTTAAAGTTGGAGATTATGCATCAATTCAAAATACCTCAACTGTTGGAATAATTGAAGAAATTGAAGAAGAAAAAAATAAAGCTGTTTTATTAGTTGGTTCACTTAAAATAAAAACAAAATTGAGCGATTTAATTCCTGCTAAAAAATCTGAAGCAACATTTACATACAAAAAAAGTTATGAAGCAGATTTCCAAACTTTCAATTTTAGACTCGATATTCGTGGTAAAAAATATGAAGATGCAGAATTCGAGATAATTAAATTTCTTGATAATGCAATGATGGGAAATGTTGATCGTGTAGAAATTTTGCATGGAAAAGGTACGGGTGTATTAAAACAATTAACTCATTCAATTTTAAGAACGCACCATGGTGTAAAAAATTTCTATTTTGCATCGATTGAGAGTGGCGGTGACGGAATAACAATAGTTGAATTCAAATGATAAAAAGAATTTTAATTGCAAATCGTGGTGAAATTGCTCATCGAATTATTAAAGCATGTCGTGAGCTAAATATTACTTCAATAGCAATTTATTCAGAAGCTGACAAAAATTCACTTCATGTTCGTCGAGCTGATGAGGCTTATTTAATTGGTCCACCACCAGCAAATGAATCATATCTCAACAAAGAAAAAATTATTGAACTTGCAAAAAAAGTAAAAGCTGATGCTATTCATCCAGGCTATGGTTTTCTATCAGAAAATTATGAGTTCATTGAATTAGTGGAAAAATCTGGAATTATTTTTATAGGTCCATCATCTGCATCAGTAAAATTAATGGGTGGAAAAACTGAAGCAAGAACTTTAATGAAACAAAATAACGTTCCAATTGTGCCTGGAACAACAGAACCAATTTCAAATATTGAAGAAGGAAAAAAGATTGCTAAAGAAATTGGTTATCCAATAATGCTCAAAGCTGTTTCTGGTGGCGGTGGTAAAGGTATGAGAAAAGTTTTTTCTCAACAAGAATTTGAAAATGCATTTAATCTTGCAACAAGTGAATCAAAAAAAGCTTTTGGAAATAGTGAAGTTTACATTGAAAAATATATTGAAAATCCTAAACACATTGAAGTTCAAATATTGGCTGATAAACATGGAAATTATCTCCATCTCTTTGAACGTGAATGCTCAGTGCAAAGAAGACATCAAAAAGTAATTGAAGAAGCTCCTTCAATTACAATTAATGAAAACATTAGAAAAAAAATTACTCAAACAGCTATTCAAGCAGCAAAAGCTTGTAATTACTATAACGCAGGAACAATTGAATTCCTTTTAGATAAAAATAAAAATTTCTACTTTCTCGAAATGAATACACGATTACAAGTTGAACATCCAGTTACAGAAATGATAACCGGGTTTGATATTGTAAAAGAACAAATAAAAATTGCAGAAGGTAAAGAGTTAAGTATAAAACAAGAAGATTTAAATATTTTTGGTCATGCAATTGAATGCAGAATTTATGCTGAAGATGTTGAAAACAATTTTTCCCCTTCAACCGGTAAAATAACTTTGCACAGATTAACATCAGGACCTGGAATTAGAATTGAAAGAGGGATTGATGTTTCAAGTGATGTCCCGATTTATTACGATCCAATGTTGGCTAAAGTAATTGCTTGGGGCAGCAATAGAGAAGAAGCAATTGCAAGAATGAAACGTGCATTAAGTGAATATCAAATTTGTGGAGTAATCACAAATATACCCTTTTACAAATGGATATTAAGTCAAGAAGAATTTTTAGATGGCAGTTTCGACATTAATTTTATTGAAAATAAATTTATACCATTAATTCCAAACAAATGGAAAGAAAACCTGCCAGAAGAATATGAAGAAGTTATAGCATCCCTTTCTGCATTATTAAAAGAAGAAAAGAAAAATAATTCAGCATCATACAATAAAAGTAAAAAAAGTAGTTGGAGAAATCTTCTTTATGAATGAATACGTTATAACTGTAAATCATAAAAAGAAACAAGTAAAAGTACTTTCTCAAAATCAAATAGAAATAAATGGGGAAATAATTAACGTTTCACTCCAAAAAATCAGTAACAATTTAATATCATTTATTTATGGTAATAAAGTTTATGAAATTGCCCTGAACAAAAATGAATCTGAATACACAAGATTTTTAATTGATGGTTGGCATATCGATGCAGTTGCAAGAACAAAATTGGAAGAAACAGCTTTTGAATTACAAAAAAATATTTCAGCAAGTAAACATCACGCTGAAGTAAAGGCCCCAATGCCTGGATTAATTTTAAAGATCAAAAAGAAAATTGGTGAAAAAGTTGAACTTGGTGAACCATTGTTAATTCTTGAAGCAATGAAAATGGAAAATGATATTCATTCACCATCGAGCGGTATAATTAAAGAAATTAGATGTAAAGAAGGAGAGTCAGTAGAAAAAAATTCAATTATTATAATAATTGAATAATTATTCTTTTGCTTTTTTAAAGCATTTATTTATTTTTCGATGAAAATTCAATAACCAAAGAGGAGGTTGTGTGAAGAAACTACTTACTTTATTAGTCGCTTGTTCTTTTTTTACAAGCATTTCATTTGCTGGCGGATTTCAAATTAATGAACAAGGTGCCAGAGCAATGTCTCTAGCTGGTGCTTTTGCTGGTTTGGCAAACGATCCATCTGCTATTTATTTTAACCCTGCTGGTATAGTACAATTAAAAGGTACTAAGTTCTATTTTGGAACAACAACTATTTCACCTATTGTTTCTTTCACTTTAGGTGAAAATGAAAAAGCAAGAGATTATGAAATGAAAGGACAGTTATTTACACCAATTAATTTTTATGCGACCCAACAATTATCGAATAAACTGTTTGTTGGATTAGGTGTAAATAATCAATTTGGCTTAGGTACAAAATGGGATGCAAATTGGGTTGGAAGATACTTAGCTGTTAATACCGATATTAGAACTTTCTTCTTTACACCTGTTGTTGCTTATAAATTATTTGATAATTTATCAGTTAGTGTTGGTGGTTCTTTTGTTATGGGTGACGTAACTATCGAAAGAAAAGCTCCAAACCCAAATCCAACTCAACAAGAACCAATGATCTCTATGCAAGGAAATTCAACCGGTTTTGGTTTTAATGCTGGTTTATTATTCAAAGCATCTGAAAATTTACAACTTGGTTTAAGTTACAGAAGTGAAGTAAAATTAGATTTCTCTGGTACTGCAACAAGTACACCAGCTACATTTACTCATCCACTTCTTAAAATTAATTTACCTTTCCCAAATGGTGATATTACAGCACCATTAACAACTCCACAAAATATTACTTTCGGGTTAGCTTATATGCCACAGAAAGATTTAACTCTAACTGCTGATTTTCAATATGTAGGTTGGAAAAGTTATGACAAATTAGAAGTTACATTTAAAACATATGATTTAGACTTAAATCCGGCAAATGGACAACAAAATGTATCAACTGCTATTAGAGATTATCAAAATACATTCATATTACGCGGCGGTTTAGAATATACAATGAATGATAATTTACAATTGCGGGCTGGTTTGTTATATGATAAAAATCCTGTTAAAACTGAATATGTTGATCCAACATTACCTGATGCTGATAGACTTGGATTTAATATTGGTTTTGGAGGAAAATTAACAGATAAACTCGGTATTGATTTTGCTTACATGTTACTTACTTTCCAAGATAGAAAAGTTACTGGTTCTGTTCTTAAATTTAATGGAACCTATTCAAACACTGCACATTTATTCGGCTTCAGTTTATCATATTCTTTATAAATAATTATTAATTTTTATGAATGTCGGTCTTTTTTAAAAAAAGAAGACAGACATTCATTTGATATTTTAAATCATCTCAAATAAATAAGGTGGAATAATGTTAAAAAAAATTTTCATGTTAATAATCTTATTAAATATTAATAAGATTTATGGTGGCGGATTTCAAATTAATGAACATGGAGCTAGAGCAATGTCTCTTGCCGGCGCTTTTACAGGATTAGCAAATGATCCATCTGCATTGTTTTTTAATGGTGCAGGTATTACTCAATTAAATGGAACGCATTTAATGTTTGGAGCTACAATTATTAAACCTAGCGCAAGCTTTCGTGGTCCTTCACCATCTATTACTGAATATAAAATGAAAGATCAACTTTTTAATCCAATTAATGTTTACGTAACACATCAAGTAAATGATCATTTATATTTAGGTTTAGCTGTTAATAATCAATATGGATTAGGAACTGAATGGGAAAAAACTTGGCCCGGCAGATTTTTAGCTATTAAAACAAATTTAAAAACATTTTATTTTACTCCAACAATAGCTATTAAATTTTATGATAATTTCTCAATGAGCTTCGGACTTGTTTATGCTCTTGGTGATGTTACAATAAATAGGAATGCTGAAGTTACACCTTTTACTGGAGAAGCAAATGTTGATCTTAACGGTAACGGTAGTGCTTTTGGTTTTAATCTTGGTGTTTTATATAAACCTTATGAGAATTTATCGCTTGGTCTATCTGTTAGAAGTGAAAATTCTTTTGTTCTAAATGGAACAGCAAATTCAACAGGTCCAAATGCAATCGTTCCATTATTACCTAAAGGTGATATTTCTTCAAAATTAACAACACCATTAAATGTTACTTTTGGTGCAGCTTTCAAACCAATTTGTGGTTTAACTTTAACTGGTGATTTCCAATATGTAGGTTGGTCAAGTTATGATAAATTAACTGTAGATTTCAAAGATGAAAAATACACTGATCTTTCAGCAGTAAGAGATTATCAAAATACATTTATCGCAAGATTAGGTGCTGAATACAATTTATTTAATGGTTTTGATTTAAGAGGTGGAATATTCTTTGATAAAAATCCAGTGAAAGACGAAATGGTTGAACCAACTTTGCCAGATGCAAATAGAATTGGTTTTAATATTGGGTTCGGTTATAAAATAACTGATAATATTTCAATTGATTTAGCATACTTATTCTTGAGATTCAATGAAAGAACTATAACAAATTCTCAAGTAAGTTATACAAAAGGATTTGCTCCATTTAATGGTACTTATAATTCAAGTGCAAACCTTTTTGGAGTAAATTTTTCTTATAATTTTTAATTGAGAGGTCAAAATGAAATTAATAAATAAATTATTTTTAACAGGATTACTTTTAAGTCTAATTTTTGTGTTTGGATGTGAAGATCGTACAGAATTAAATCAACCACAAGCTCCATCAACCGGGCAAGTTAGTTTTGAAAGATTTGTAGTTTTAGGGAATAGTTTAACCGCTGGCTATCAATCAGGTTCATTATATAAAAGTGCACAGGATTATAGCTTTGGTAAACAAATTGCAAATATTGTTAAAACAAATTTTGAACAACCTTATGCATCTGATCCAGGTTTAGGGACTAGAATTGAAATTGCTTCGTTATCACCTTTTGCATTAAAATACAATACTAATCAAGGTGTGCCAACTAATTTAAATTATGCCGCTCCATATAATAATTTAGGAATTCCAGGTGCATTTGCTTATGATATAATAAATACTACTAAAACTTCAGACAGCTATTCAGCAAAAGCTGGAAAACCAAATCCATTATTTGATGTTATTTTACGAGGACTGGGTTCTCAGTTCAAACAAGCAAAAGCATTAAAACCAACTTTACTTTTCTGCTGGATTGGTAATAATGATATTTTAGGACACGCAACAAGTGGCGGTACAATTCCATATACAACTCCAACTATGTTTGCTGCATTATGGAAACAAATTGCTGATAGTTTAGCTTCCCTTAAAACTAAAGTTGTAATTGCAAATATTCCTTCTGTTACTGCTATACCATTTTTTACAACGGTTCCACCTGTAACTAAAAATCCTTCTACTGGCCAAATTATTCCACTTTATGGACAAACAAAAACAGGAATTCGTCAATTAGTTTTAGGTCAAGATTTAGTTACATTGCAAGCTTTAAGTGTGATGACAGATGCAAATGGAAATCCAACTGGATATGGTTTATCATCTGCAAAACCTTTACCTGACGCAGTAGTTTTAGATAAAGATGAAGCCGCTAATGTACAAACAGTAATTGCTTCTTATAATTCTACTTTAGCATCATTAGCAAATGCAAATGGTTTTGCATTGGTTGATGTAAATACATTTTTCAATAATGTTGCAAAAAATGGAATTATAGCTGATGGTACAAAGTTTACCACAGAGTTCGTCAACGGTGGACTATTCAGTTTAGATGGCGTGCATCCAACAAACCAAGGTTATGCAATTGTTGCAAATGAATTTATAAAAGTAATTAATCAAAAGTGGGGAAGTAATATTCCATTAATTAATGTCTCAACTGTTCCAGGAAGTTTAATCCTTGCTAAAAAAATTCAAAAAAGTGTATTCGGTACACCAATAATTCCGAAAGGAACTTTGGATAATCTATTGTTTTAGTATTTTAGGAGTGGTTTTCAAAATGATTTAATATTTTGGGAACCACTCTTATAATTTTTTAGGGTAAATATGAAAACAAAGATTTCATTGATTGGTTTATCGTTAATTTTATTTTCTTGTGTTTCGACTGAATATGTAACTGAAGATAAAAAGGCAGATGATACTGAAATTTATGTATTTGATGATGTTAGTAATATAGACACAACTAAAATAATTAAAAAAGAAAATCTACCTGAAAATTTTGGAACAAAAGAAAAAGCAAAAGAAGAAGTAAAAGCAGAAATAAATTACAAATACACAGTTCAGGTCGGAGCATTCACAACAAAAGAAAGAGCAGAAATTTTTATTAATCAAAATCAAAATAAAACTTCATTCCCACTGCAAATATTTTATAATCAAAGTACAAAATTATATTCAGTACAGATACCACCTTATTCAACCAAAGAAGAAGCAGATAAAATCCGTGATGTACTAAAAAATTTTCCACCATTTCAAGAAGCATTTACAATTCAAATCGAAAATTAAATGAATCCCGTTTTTCAAAATATTATTGTAACTATCGTTGCATTCATATATGTATTTGGAATTGTTGGGCTAATGGATTTTTTTGTAAAGAAGGGATTTCCACAGGATTTATCACGAAAAGTTGTTCATTTGGCAGCTGGTTCCTGGTTAATTTTTTGGCTGTTTTATGATTCTTCTCATTGGACAAAATACCTAAATATTTCTCCTGCTTTTTTATGGACTTTATTACTTTTACAAAAAGGTTTTTTTGCTAAAGATGATGATCAAGCAGTAAAAACAATGACAAGAACTGGTGATAAAAAAGAATTATTAAAAGGACCATTATATTTTACAATTGTAATGAATTTATTTGGGACGATATTTTATGGTTCAAATTTAGCTTTGTATGCAATGGGATTTTTAACCTGGGGCGATGGTTTAGCACCTGTTGTTGGTTCTCGTTTTGGAAAACATAAATTCAAAATATTATCAGAAAAATCTATTGAGGGGAGTTTTACTTTTTTAATTTTTGGTGTAATTGGAACTATAATTTTCCATTTGCTTTTTGGAATTAGTGTTAACTGGAATTTTTTAATAGTTTGTGCATTCATTTCAACAATAACCGAAGCATTGAGTCCAAAAGATTTGGATAATATTTTAATTCCTTTAGTTATTTTACTATTATATAAAATAAATTTTTAGAATCAATTTTAGAAAATCAAAAAAATATTATAAATTAACTTAAACAAAAAAAGGAGAGGTTATGGCTTTCTCATTAAACAAAGTAATGTTAATTGGAAATTTAGGGCAAGATTCAGAACATCGTTTTACTGCAAATGATATTTCTGTAACTAATTTTTCAGTAGCTACAACAAGAAGTTACAAAGGTAAAGATGGCAGCTGGGTTAATGAAACTACATGGCATAATGTAGTTGCTTACAATCTTTCAGATTTTTACAAAGAAAAATTAAAAAAAGGTAAAAAAGTTTATGTCGAAGGTAGAATATCTAAAAGAGATTATACAGATAAAGAAAATATAAAAAGATATATTACTGAAATCGTTGCTGAAAATATTATCCCACTTGATGGCTCGGAATCAAATGGTAAAACAAGTGACGAAGTTAAATCCACTAACGATGTAATTGATAACCAGAATAAAGAAGCAGTTGATGATTTGCCATTTTAAGAGAAAAATTTTTAAGGAATTATTTTAATTGGATATAAGTTGGTCATTAGATTTGATTATTATTTTTATTTGTCTTTTTCTTTCAGCACTATTTTCTGCCTCTGAAATTGCAATATTTTCATTTGATAAAAAGAATCTTAAAGAGTTTAAAAAAGACCATTTAATTATAGGAAAATATTTAACTGAGCTTTTAAACAACTCAAAAAAAGTTCTAATTACAATTTTGCTTTCTAATACAGTTGTAGCTGTTTGGGCATCAATAGTTAGTGTTCAATTAACTTTATCATTATCTGAAAAATATGGTTATTCAAAAGACGCAGCTATTTTTACTCAGATTATTTTATTAACAATACTTCTTTTAACTGTTGGTGAAATTACTCCAAAGATATGGGCGAATAAATATCAAAAATCCGCTTTAAAAATTGTTATTATCCCAGTTTACTCTTTTTATATTTTGTTATATCCAATTTCATTTTTAATATCTATCCTAATGAATTATTTATCAAAATTTATTAGTGATAAAAAATCTACAACTGCTTTGATAGAAAGTGAAATTAAAGAATTAGCAGATTTAAGTGTTGAAAAAGGTACAATTGAAGCAGATGAACATGAATTAATTAACGGAATTGTTTCTTTTAAATCTGTAACAGCAAGAGAAATAATGACACCAAGAGTTGATATCGCCGCTGTTTCAGTTGATTCTTCATTTGATGAATTGTTAAATATCATTAATGAATCCGGCCATAGCAGAATTCCTTTGTATGAAAAAGATTTAGATAACATAAAAGGAATTATAATTTCAAAAGATTTATTACCTTTCATAAAAGACAAAGAAAAAGCAAAAAATATAAACTTACTCAAAATATCTCGCGAACCTATATTTGTTCCATCTACAAAACATATAAACGATTTATTGCATGAATTTCAAGAAAAGAAAATTCATTTAGCTATTGTTGTTGATGAATATGGCGGAACAGCTGGTTTAATTTCTCTCGAAGATATACTTGAAGAAATTGTTGGAGAAATAAGAGATGAACATGATAAAGAAGAAAATGAAATACTAAAAATATCTGAAAATTGTTATCAAGTTTTAGGAAAGTTGTCAATAGATGAATTAAATGAATTATTAAATGAAAATTTTTCTTCAGAAAATGATGATTATGATACAATAGGTGGCTTTGTTTTTAATCATGCTGGTAAAATACCTGAAAAAGATTATTCATTCACTTTTAAGAATTATAAATTTACAGTAAAAGAAATTTTGAATAACAGAATTAACAAAGTTCAAATTGAAAAGGTAGAAAGTTGAAAAAAGGTTGTTTCTTAATGTTTGTTACAATTCTTACTGTAGTTGTTGCTGTTGGGATTTATTTATTTAGAAATGATGGCGAATTATTTAAAAAAGTTAGCAAAGAAAAAATACTTGAATTTGCTTATAATAAATTGGAAGAAAAAATTGATTTATTGAAATCAAGTCCGATGAAAGATTCTGTCAAAACTCTGGTAACAAAAGAATTCAATAACTTAAAAAATGAAAAATTTGATACAGCTATGAATAAGTTTGGACAATTTGCAGAATTAATAAAATCCTTTTCTATAGATGAAAAAATTGATTCAACAGAATTTAATGAATTAAAAACTTTGGTATTATATCATGAAAGATCAAAGAAAAACTGAAATAAAAGTAGGAATTACTGTATTTCTAGCACTTATAATTTTTGTATGGGTTTTTGGTTGGGCAAAAAATTTATCTATTTCTTCAAATAAAATTGAAATTAAAGTTCAATTTTCTTCAGTGGCTGGACTTGAAGTCGGCGATCCAGTTACAATAAATGGAGTAAGAAAAGGTTACGTAAAAGATATTTCTATAAATCAAGATAAAGTTTTAACACTTTTACAATTAGATGAAAATGTTACACTAAAAAACGATTCAAAATTTTATATTACAATGTTAGATTTAATGGGTGGTAAAAAAATTGAGATATATCCAGGATCAAGTGCAGAAGTAATTGATAAAAATAAAATTCAAAATGGTGAATTCGTCGGTGATATTGCATCCGCTATGGCTATGCTTGGTAGTGTTCAAAGTGATTTAGTTGATGTTATTAAAGATGTTAAAATTACATTATCAAATGTTAATAATATTCTGACTGATAAAGAGTTTAATAACAACTTAAAAATTTCACTCGAAAATTTAGCAGAGATTTCAAACAAACTTGACAATCTATTAAATCAGAATTCTACTGAAATAAATAAGTTATTAAAAAATGGTAATGAACTAACAACTCAAGTAAATGAATTAATTAAAACAAATAAAGATTCTATTTCTCAAACTTTAACTTCAATAAAACAAGTATTGAATGAATCAAAAAATTTAATATCAAAAGTAAACGACTTGATGGATAAGACAAACAAGAGTGAAAATAATTTAGGTAAAATTTTAAACGATAAAGAATTAATGGATGAAATAAAAGTTTCAATCACACAAATAAAAGAACTTACCAAAATTTTAATTGAACAATTAAAAGATAAAGGTATTGAAGTTAACGCTCACATTTTTTAGAAGCCATGATTTTAGGATTAGGAATAGATATAATCGAAATTGAAAGAATCAAAAAGAGTATTGAAAAATATGGTGAGCTATTTTTAAATAAAATTTTTACCAAAGAAGAGATTAATTATTCCCAAAATAAACCAAATAAATTTCAACACTATGCTGCAAGATTTGCGGCAAAAGAAGCAATCTATAAAGCACTTTCTTCGGATACTAACAAAGTTTACAGTTGGCAAGATGTAGAAATTTACAATGATAAAAATGGTTTACCTAAAGTTAAATTTTATGGTGCATTAAAAGATTATCTTAATGAAAAAAAACAAATCAAAATTTCAATGAGCCATTCTGAAAATTACGTAACCTGTGTCGCCATTCTTTATCAAACAAATCAAAACTAAAATAATATCTAAACTTTTTTTACTTTATTTTTGTTAAGTAAATAAATGAAAGGAATAATTTGAACTCAAATAGAGTTATTGTTGCGATGAGCGGAGGAGTTGATTCATCCGTTGCAGCAGCCTTACTTCATCAACAAGGTTATGAAGTTATTGGTATTACAATGAAAACCTGGGGATTTATGGAAGTAGGTGGTGCACCTAAACATGAATCTGGCTGTTGTTCTCTTGATGCAATATTCGATGCTAAAAACGTTGCAACTTCTTTTGGTATTCCACATTATACTGTAGATTTTACAAAATCTTTTGAAAAAGAAGTTATTGATAATTTTGTTGACGAATATTTAAATGGAAGAACTCCAAATCCTTGTGTAGTTTGCAATCGCAAAATTAAATGGGAAGAATTACTTAAAAAAGCTGACCAACTTGATGCAAAATATGTAGCTACTGGACATTATGCTTCTGTAATTTATAACGAAGAAACTAATAGATATCAATTAAAAACTTCTCTCGATAATAAAAAAGATCAAACTTATGCACTTTGGGGATTGACACAAGAAAGTTTAAGCAGAACAATATTTCCACTTGGAAATTATACCAAAGAAAAAGTTAGAGAGTTAGCTGAACAGTTTAATTTAAAAACAGCAAAAAAACCTGATAGTCAAGAAATTTGTTTTGTTGCTGACGATAACTATGAAAGATTTCTTCGTGAAAGAGTACCTGATTTAATTGAAAATGTCAAACAAGGTGATTTTGTTTATCATGGAAAAGTTGTTGGTAAACATAAAGGTATTCCTTTTTATACTATTGGACAAAGAAGAGGTTTAGGTGTTGCGGTTGGCAAACCAGTTTATGTAAAAAATATTGAGACTGATTCAGGAATTGTTGAACTTGGCGATAAAGAAGAATTATTAGATCAATTAGTAACAGCAAAAGATATAAATTATGTTTCAGTTCCAATTCTTCAACCTAATGATATTGTTTTTGCTAAAATTAGATATTCTGATAAGGCAGATATTGCAACTATAATTGAATCAAACGAAAAAGCAATTCAATTAAAATTTCATGAACCTAAAAATGCTATTACACCGGGGCAGTCTTTAGTTGTTTATGATTCGAATGGTTTTGTTTTAGCTGGCGGGATTATTAGTAAAAATTGATTAATTCAATTACTTTCAAAAAACAATTCTTTTATAGATATTTGCGACAGAAATTTTACAAATATTGGAGGTAAGTCTTCGAACATCATAGTAATACAAATGGTGCATTAAATGCAAGAGTATTATTATTAAATCAAAGTTATGAACCATTGACAATATGCAGTGTTAAGAAAGCAATGGTTTTATTGTTTTTAGGGAAAGCTGAACTTATAGTGCCAAATGAAAAGAAAAAAATTAGAACTGTTTCCAAAATTTTTGAATGGCCAAGTGTTATTCGTCTTAATGGATTTCGAAAAGTACCATATAAAAGAATAATCCTCACAAGAAAAAATATTTTAAAAAGAGACAATCATAAATGTATGTATTGCGGGAGAAGTGATTTACCATTGACAATAGATCATATCATTCCTAAATCAAAAGGTGGAGATGACAGCTGGGAAAATCTTGTTGCAGCTTGTATGCCTTGCAACAATAAAAAAGGTGATAGAACTCCTGATGAAGCTGACATGAAACTGCGTTCAAAACCATACGCACCAAATCATATCATGTTCATCAAACATAACGCTGGAAGATTAGAAGAAAGCTGGAAACCTTTTCTTTTTCAATCTTAGCTAACTAATTTGTTAATAAAATATTTTTCACTATGCAGAAAAAAAGAATTTTAAGCGGAATGAGACCAACTGGCAAACTTCATATTGGCCATTTTGTTGGTGCTTTAGAAAATTGGATCAAACTTCAAGATGAATATGAAAGTTATCATCTTATTGCTGATTATCATGTCTTAACAACTAATTTATCTACAGAAAATATTTACCAAAACTCAATTGATATGTTAATTGATTGGCTTGCTGCTGGATTAAATCCGGAAAAAAGTCCAATGTTTCGTCAATCTCAAATTAAAGAACATACTGAGTTATTTTTAATTTTCTCTATGTTAATTACAAAAGCAAGATTAGAGAGGAACCCAACATTAAAAGAACAAGTAAGAGATTTAAACATTGAAAATGTAATTTATGGCCATTTAGGCTATCCAGTTCTTCAATCAGCTGATATCTTACTTTATAAAGGTGAAGCTGTTCCTGTTGGCGAAGATCAAGTGCCTCATGTTGAAATTACAAGAGAAATAGCAAGAAGATTTAATAACCAATATGGAGAAGTTTTTCCTGAGCCAGAAGCTTTATTAACAAATTTTGCGCGGCTTCCTGGATTAGATGGAGATGCAAAAATGAGCAAATCTTTAAACAACACTATTTTACTTTCTGATGATGCAGAAATGGTAAAACAAAAATTAAGAAAGGCTGTTACTGATCCTCAAAAAGTAAGAAAGAATGATCCTGGTCGCCCAGAAATTTGTTTAATTTTTACTTATCATAAAAAATTTAATGCTGACGAAGTTGATGATATTGAAATTAATTGTAAAAGTGGTAGTTTAGGTTGCGTTGATTGTAAAATGAAATGCGCATCTAAAATTAATGAATGGCTTTCGCCAATTATTGATAAAAGAAAATATTATGAATCTAATATTGAAAATGTAAAAGCAATTTTGAATGATGGTGAAATTAAAGCTAAAAAAGTTGCAAGTGAAACAATGAAAGAAGTTCGCGAAAAAATGAAGTTAGGATAAAATGTATAGAATAAAATTACAACATTTTGAAGGTCCTCTCGATTTGCTCCTTTTTTTTATAAAAAGAGATGAACTTGATATTTATGATATACCTATTTCAAAAATAACAAAAGAGTTTATTGAGTATTTACATTTTCTTGAGCAACTTGATTTAGATGTTGCCGGTGAATTTATTTTAATGGCGGCGACTTTAATGCAAATAAAAGTTAAAATGCTTTTACCTCGTGAAGTTGATGAAAAAGGGGAAGAAATTGATCCTCGTGCAGATTTAGTAAAAGCTTTGTTAGAATATAAAAGATATAAAGAAATGTCAGAAGAACTTTCTTTCCTTGAAGCAAATCAACGTAATTATATGTATCGAGGAAATTTTGATTCAGACTATAAAGAATCTCCCCCTGATTATGAAGTTCTTTTGAAAAATATTTCACTTTATGATTTGATTAAAGCTTTTAAAAAAGTTTTGATGAATAGAAAAGAAGAACCTGTTCATCAGATACGTAAATGGAATATTACAATTGATGACCAAATCGAATACATTAAAAATAAACTTGCTGAAAAATTTGAAATGAATTTTTATGAGATGATGAAAGACTTAAATGATAAAATAAAAATTGTTGTTACTTTTATTGCAATGCTCGAAATGATAAAAGCTGGAACAATAGGTTTAAGGGAAACAGGAGTACTAAACGATTTTACAATTTACTTGATTCAAAATGGATAATATTTATTACTCAGTAATAGAAGCTTTAATTTTTGCTTCAGATGAACCTTTAACTCCAAATGAAATTATTAATGCAATTAAAGGCATTGATGGAGTTGATACAGAAATTACAGAAGAAGAAATTGAAAATGTTGTAAATGAACTAAATAAAAAATATGATGAAAATGAAAGTGCATTTACAATTTTAAAAATTGCTCACGGATATTCATTTGCAACTAAACCTAATCATGCAAAGTATGTTGGTTATCTTTCTTCTGAAAAAAGTAAAAGAAGATTAAGCAATGCCGCTTTAGAAACTCTTGCAATCATTGCTTACAAACAACCAATTACAAAACCTGAATTGGAAATGATTCGTGGAGTAAATTCAGATTATACTTTAAATACATTGCTTGAAAAAAATCTTGTTACAATTTCTGGACGAGCAGAATCAGTAGGTCGCCCTTTACTTTATGTTACTACTGATGAGTTCTTGAAATATTTTGGATTGCATTCGATTAACGATTTACCAAAACCACGCGAGATTGAAGAAATAATGAAAGATGAGGATTTCTTAGAACAAAAAAGAAAAATAATGATGGGAGATATTGAAGAAGAAGCTGAAAAATCATTAAACGATGAATTAGCTGATCATGATGATGATTTTGAAGATGAATCTCTAAAAGAAGAAAATAATTATGAAAATTAGATTAAATAGATTTTTGTCAGAATCTGGTGTTGCTTCAAGAAGAAAATCTGAAGAATTCATTAAAGAGGGGAGAGTTACTGTTAATAATAAACAAGTAACTGAACTTGCAACTATCATTGATGACGAAATTGACATTGTAAAAGTTGATGGAGAAAAAGTAAAACCTGAAAAAAAAGTTTACTTCCTTTTGAATAAACCAAAAGGTTACATAACAACAACCAGTGATGAACAAGGTAGAAAAAAAGTTACCGATTTAATTAAAACAAAAGAAAAAATATTTCCGGTTGGTAGATTAGATTTTGATACAACAGGAGTTTTAATTTTAACAAACGACGGCGACTTTGCTAATTTTTTAATGCATCCTTCAAATAAAATTTTAAGAGAATACAAAGTTTTACTTGATAAACCTATTACTGAAGAAGATAAAAATAGATTAGTTAAAGGTATAACTTTAGATGCTAAAAAAAGCAGATTCCTTAAGCTTTATTATCCAAATAAAGATTTTAAAGAAAGTTTAATTGTAACAGTTTCAGAAGGAAGGAATCATTTTGTTAAAAGAATGTTTTCTGCATTGGGTTATAATGTTAAAAAATTAGAACGAATTAGTTATGCTAATTTTAATGTAAAAGGAATTCCATTAGGTTCATACAGAATTATTTCTAAAGAGGAAATAAAAAAAGTCTATGAAGATTTTTCGTAATATAATTATACTTTTAATTTTATTTTATTCATTAGCTTTTTCTCAAATTGTAAAAAAAGATTCATTACAAAAAAATGTTAATTCTTTACAAGAATTAAGAGATCAACTTGATGATTATTTTAATGACCAAAATTTTTCAAATGCAATTTGGGGAGTAATGGTTAAATCTCTTAAAACGGGTGAAATTCTTTATAAAAGAAATGCAGATAAGTTATTCATACCTGCTTCAAATATAAAATTATTTACAAGCGCTGCTGCATTATTAATTCTTGGTTCTAAATACAAATATCAAACTGACTTATTTGCAAATGGTATTCTTTTAAGAGGAACTTTAAAAGGTGATTTAATTATTCAAGGTAGTGGCGATCCAACAATTTCAAATCGTTTTGTTGAAGGTAGTGTTACAAAAATTTTTGAGGATTGGGCAGATACTTTAAAAGCAAAAGGTATTTTTGAAATTACTGGAAATATTTATGGTGATGATTCTTTTTTTGATAATTCCGATTATGGTCGTGGCTGGCTTTTGGATTATGAATCAAACTGGTATGCAGCACCAACCAGTGCATTATCATTTAATAATAATGTGATTCAAATTGTAATTGAACCAACACAAGTAAATTTTCCTGCTAAAGTTTATACTGTTCCTAATACTGATTTTGAATCTCTTGTTTCTAGTGTTTTTACAAAAGATCAAACTCAAGAATCAAATATTAATATTAGAAAGATAAATGGTACTAACATTTTACAGATTAATGGAATAATTTCTGTAAATGATAAACCAATTATAAAACAAATTTCTGTTTCGAATCCTGCACGTTATTTTTTGACTGTATTAAAAGAAACTTTTGAAAGAAAAGGCATAATTATTCGTGGAAGAATTGGAATATTAAGTGAAGATAAAATAAAAATAGAAAATGATAATTTAATTCCTTTATATTCACATTTTTCTGTACAAATGAAATATATTTTAAAAGAAATGAACAAAAACAGTAACAATTTTTACGCTGAACAAATATTAAGGACTATCGGTCTTGAAGAAAATGATTTTGGCTCTATAGAAAATGGAGTTGATGCTTGCATTAAATATTTTAATCAAATGGGAATTAATATGGATAATCTTGTTATGGCTGATGGCTCAGGTCTATCAAGATTAAATTTAGTAACGCCAAGACAAATTGTTAATCTTTTGACATATATGTATAAAAACGAAAACTTTGAAAGTTTTTTTGATTCACTGCCAATCGCTGGTGTTGATGGAACTTTAATTGACAGAATGCAAAAAACTGTGGCTGAAAATAATGTAAGAGCTAAACCTGGTTATATAGATAATGTTTCAGCACTTTCTGGTTATTTAAAAACTATTAATGGTGAACCGTTAGTTTTTTCAATTATAGTAAATAATTTTTTGACGCCACCGGTTTTAGCTAATTATATTCAAGATAGTGTTTGTCAAAGAATAATAAATTTTAGTAGAAATTAATAGATGAAACAGGAGGTTAATTTGGATAATTTAAACTACGAACAAGAATTAAATTCATTAATGCAAAGAAGATTAGAAGAACTTGAAGAACTGAATAAAAAAGGTATTCTTCCTTATGCATATAACTATGATGTTAATTCATATTCAAATCTAATTAAAGAGAATTTTGAAAATTACGAAGGCAAAGATGTTAAAATTGCCGGAAGAATAATGACTTTAAGAAGAATGGGAAAAGCTTCTTTTGCTCATCTCCAGGATAATCAAGGGAAAATTCAAATTTATTTAAGGAAAGATGATATTGGTGATTATTACGATGTATTTAAACTTTTAGACATCGGTGATATTATTGGAGTAGAAGGCTATGTCTTTAAAACTAAAACAGGTGAAATTTCTGTTCATGCAAAATCATTTCAACTTTTGGCTAAATCAATCAGGCCAATTCCAATTGCAAAAGAACAAATAGATGAAAATGGCAATAAAATTATTTATGACCAGTTTGCTGATAAAGAATTACGTTATCGTCAACGCTATCTTGATTTAATTGTAAATCCTGAAGTTAAAGAAGTATTCTTTCAACGTTCAAAAATAGTAACCGAGATAAGAAAATACTTGGATAATAATGGATTACTCGAAGTTGAAACTCCCATTCTTCAACCTCTTTATGGTGGTGCAAGTGCAAGACCATTTGTTACTCATCACAATGCACTTGATATAGATTTATATTTAAGAATAGCTGACGAACTTTATCTTAAAAGATTGATAGTCGGCGGCTTCGACGGTGTGTATGAAATTTCTAAAGATTTTAGAAATGAAGGAATGGATAGAACTCATAATCCTGAATTTACAATGCTTGAACTTTATGTTGCTTACAAAGATTATTTCTGGATGATGGATTTTGTCGAAAAAATGGTTTCTAATATTGCTGTTAATGTTTTTAGTAAAACCGAATTTGAGATTGAAGGCACAAAAATAAATTTTAATCCACCTTGGAAAAGAATTTCCATGGTTGATGAATTAAAAAATGTTACCGGAATTGATGTGCTTCAAGCTTCAAGTGACGATTTAAAGAAAGTATTGAAATCTAAAAATGTTGATCTTGAAGGTGGAGAAAGCAAAGGTAAATTAATTGATTTACTTTTTGAAGTTACCATTCAGCCAACTTTAATACAACCAACATTTGTTATGGATTATCCTGTTGAACTTTCTCCATTAGCAAAAAAACATAGAAGCCGCGAAGGATTAGTTGAACGTTTCGAAGGATTTGTTTTGGGAAGAGAAATTTGTAATGCTTTTAGTGAATTGAATGATCCTATTGATCAAAAAGCAAGATTTATCGAACAATCTAAGATGAGAGATGAAGGAGATGAAGAAGCCCATCAAATTGATGAAGATTATGTTCGTGCTTTAGAATATGGAATGCCTCCAACCGCTGGATTAGGTGTGGGCATTGATAGATTAGTTATGTTATTGACTAACCAATCTTCAATTAGAGATGTATTATTATTTCCACAAATGAAGCCACAAAAATGATAAAGTACTTTAAAAATATTCCATTACTTATTTTGGCAGTTATTATTGGTGTTTATCTTGGATTGAAATTGTCAAAGTATATATCTATAGATCAATCACAAGCAGAAGCAAATAAATTATCTCAAATTCTCGATTACACTGAAAAGTATTATGTAGATACTGTTAATTCAAAAAAATTAGTTGAGAATGCAATCAAAGGAATGTTCTCATCTTTAGACCCTCATACTACATACATTGATGCAGAAGAACAAAAATTAAGTGAAGCTGAATTTAGAGGAAACTTTGAAGGTATTGGTGTTGAATTCCAAATAATTCATGATACTATTACTGTTGTTTCTCCAATAACTGGGGGACCAAGTGAATCAGTTGGAATAATTTCTGGTGATAGGATTATAAAAATTGATGGTAAAAATTGTATTGGCTGGAATAATGAAAAAATAATTAAAACATTGCGTGGATCGAAAGGAACAAAAGTTCTATTATCAATTTATAGACCTTCAAATAAAAAAAATATAGATTTTACAGTTACTCGTGATAAAATAAATTTAAATTCTGTAGATATTTCAATAATGACAAATAACGAAACAGGTTATATTTATTTAACAAGATTTTCTGAAACATCTAAGGATGAATTAATTGATGCTCTTGGTAAACTTCAAAAGCAAGGTATGAAACAATTAATACTTGATTTAAGAAATAATCCAGGTGGATTACTAAATCAAGCTGTTTTTATTTCTGATTTATTCATTGATAACAACAAAATGATTGTTTATACAAAATCTAGAGTTCCAAGTTTTAATGAAGAATTTCGCGCTGAAAAAAGTTATCCATTTGAAAAAATTCCACTTGTTGTTTTGGTAAATTCTGGATCAGCCTCAGCAAGCGAAATTTTTGCTGGTGCTATTCAAGATTGGGATAGAGGATTAATAGTTGGTGAAACAACTTTCGGTAAAGGTTTAGTGCAAAGGCCATTTGAATTATCTGACGGCTCCGCTGTTAGAATTACCATTGCAAGATATTTTACTCCAAGCGGTCGTCAAATTCAAAGAAAATATACTGACAAAGAAAAATATTATTTACAAGCATTAACACGTGAAGAAAAAGAACAGGATAATTTAAATCACCAGGCTGAAAAAGATTCATTAAAACCTAAGTTTAAAACTAATGCTGGTAGAATTGTTTATGGCGGCGGAGGTATTACTCCAGATTATATTATTAATGCAGGCAGAATTACAAACTATTCAATTGAACTAAGGAAAAATAATGTCTATTATTTATTTATCAGAAAATTAATGGACAAAAATGGTTTTGATATTAAAAATAAATATGGAAATGATTTAAAGAAATTTATTAACGAATTTAATTTCTCTGAAAGTCAGATTAATGATTTTATAAAATTTGCTGAACAACAAAAAATTAAATTTAACAATAAAGAATTTTCGCAAGATAAAGATTATATACTTACAGTATTAAAAGCTTTTCTTGCTCGAGATTTATTTAATCGTGAAGGTTGGTATTCAACAATGTTAAAAAGAGATGTTCAGTTTCAAAAAGCAAACTCACTTTTTGAAGAAGCCAAGAAAATGAAAGGATTAAAAAATTAATGTCTCTAGTTCAAAAAATAAATTTTGTTAATAATTTTCATAACGAACTGAAAATAATTCCAAATCAGAATACCATCCCAAAAGTTGATGAAACTGTTTTTTTAGCTTCAGGTTCAAAAATTATAGGAGATGTTGAAATTGGAGAGCAATCTTCAGTTTGGTATAACACAGTTATACGTGGCGATGTGAATTATATAAAAATCGGAAAGCTCACAAATGTTCAAGATAATTCAATGCTTCATGTTACAAATCAAAAATTTCCATTAATAATTGGTAATAAAGTTACAATTGGCCACTCAGTTACACTTCATGGTTGTATAATAAAAGATTTAACTTTGATTGGCATAGGTGCAGTTGTTTTAGATGGTGCAATTGTAGAAGAATATTCAGTGGTTGCAGCTGGCTCAGTAGTAAGACCAGGATTTATTGTCCCATCAAAAAAATTAGTTGCAGGTGTTCCAGCAAAAGTTGTTAGAGATTTAACTGAAGATGAATTAAAAGAATTTGAAATTTCGGCAAATAGATATTTTAGTTACGTTGAAAAAACAGTTAATTCAATTTATAATTATTATCAAGGTAATTGATGAAAGGAATAAAAATATTTACAGAAAAAGGTATAAGAGTTAATAAAAGTAAAATCGAGACCATCCTTGATAAATTGAAAAATGATTTAGATTTCAAAATAGATAGTTTTGAATTAAACTTTGTAAACTCACAAACAATTATTGAAATAAATAAAAAATATTTAAATCATAAAGATTCGACTGATATTATAACTTTTAATTATTCAGATGAAAAATTTAGATTTGACGCCGAAATTTTTATTTCTATCACTGATGCAATTGAAAATGCTAAAAAATATAAAGTTCAGAACGATAATGAAGTTGGTAGATTAATTATTCATGGAATACTACATTTGCTTGGGTATGATGATATGACTCCATCAAAGAAAAAAACAATGAAAAAACATGAAAATTTCTATGTGAAAAAGTATGACAAATTATTTAAAGGAATTTTGTTACAATGACGTCGAAAATTATTGATGTACTTACTAAAATTCTTGAAGCATTAAATCAAAATAAATCTCTTGATGATGTTAATAAAAGATTAAAAAAATCAAAAGAGTTTGATGATAAATTAATTAATGCTGCTTTTGCACTACTTTACGATAAAATTATTTTAAACAAATCTTCTGAATTATTAAATGAGGAACTAAAAAGTTTTAGAATGTTTTCAAGTGAAGAAACTGAAATTTTAGGAATTGAAAACCAAAATTATCTTATACATTTATTAAATCTTGGTTTGATTGATGCCAATAATCTTGAACGAATTTTATATCAAGTTACACTTTTTCCAGAACTTAATGTTTCAAGAAATGATATTAATTGGATGATAATTTTATCATTAACAGAATCAAACAATAGTTTATTACCAGGAAGTAGATTTTTATTAAATTCATCTGATACAGTTAATTAAGGAAATACAATGTCAAAAAGTTTAATTCTTGTAGAATCACCATCAAAAGCTAAAACAATAAATAAATATGTTGGCAAAAATTATATAGTTGAAGCAACAGTTGGACATATAAAAAACTTACCAAAAACAAAGTTAGGCGTTGATATTGAAAATGGTTTTACACCAACACTTTTAAATATTCGTGGTAAAGGTGATTTAATTAAAAAAATAAAAAGCTTAGCTTCAAAATCAGAAAAAATATTTATAGCAACCGATCCTGACCGCGAAGGGGAAGCTATTGCTCAAGACGTTGCTGATATTTTAGACAAAAATGAAAAAGAAAAAATATCAAGAGTTTTATTTAATGAAATAACTAAAAAAGCTGTCAACGAAGCTCTTAAAAATCCAATTAAAATTGATGAAAAACTTGTAGAATCTCAAAGGGCAAGAAGAGTAATGGATAGAATTATTGGTTACAAAGTAAGTCCATTTCTTTGGCGTGCAGTTTTAGATTCTTATGGAAGTTCTTTATCTGCTGGCAGAGTTCAATCTGTTGCATTAAGACTTATTTGTGAACGTGAAGATGAAATTGATAAGTTTATTCCAACTGAATATTGGTCTATTGTTGCAGATTTTCAAACTGAAAAAGGAGATACATTTACTGCTAAACTTTTTGAAGTTGACGGTAAACAAATTAAAATTCCTCCTAAACCTAAAATGACAAAAGAAGATTGGGATGAATTCTTAAAAACAAATTTTGCTATTTCAACAAAAGATATTGCTGATAAAATTTTAAATGAATTAAAAAACAAATCAAACTACATCATAAGTGATATTGTAAAAAAAGAAAGTAAAAAAAATCCTTATCCACCTTTTATTACAAGTAGTTTACAAGCTGAAGCATCAAAAAAATTTAGAATGAGACCAAGAAAAACAATGTTGATTGCTCAACAACTTTACGAAGGAATTGATCTTGGTAAAGAGGGAACAACAGGTTTAATAACTTATATGAGAACTGATTCTACAAGATTAAGCAACGATATTGTTGATGAAGCAAGAAATTTTATCAAAGACAAATTTGGAAATAATTATTTACCTGAATTGCCTAAAAACTATGAATCGAAAAACAAAAAAAATGTTCAAGATGCACACGAAGCAATTAGACCAACTTCATTAAAATATACACCAGAATTTGTAAAAGAATTTTTGAATGAAGATCAATTTAAAATTTATGATTTAATATGGAAAAGATTTATCGCTTGTCAAATGGAATCTGCAAAAGTGGAAACTACATCAATTATTGTCTCTGCTGACCAATATAATTTTAAAGCATCAGGCACAGCAATTTTATTTGATGGATTTATGAAGTTATATGATGAAGATATTGAAGAAACAGATAAATCTGAAAATGGTAATTCACAAATTCCAATTGGTCTTGTAAAAAATCAAAAACTAGAATTATTGTCAATTAATTCAAATCAACATTTTACAAAACCGCCAGCTCGTTTCACTGAAAGTTCTTTAATCAAAGAATTAGAAAGTAATGGAATCGGAAGACCAAGCACCTATGCAATGATTTTGGGAACAATAGTTGATAGAAAATATGTTGAATTAATTGATCGAAAAATATTTCCTACTCCATTAGGAAGAAAGGTTAATTCAATTTTAATAAAAAATTTTCCTGATATTGTTAATGTTAATTTTACTGCAAAAATGGAAGATGAACTCGATTTAATTGCAAATGGCGAAAATGAATACTTAAAAGTACTTAATGATTTTTATGGACCATTTATTAAAGATTTACAAACTGTAGAATCAAATCTTGAAAAAATAATTTGTGATAAATGTGGTTCAGAAATGGAACTAAAAATTGGTCGTTTTGGAAAATTCTTTGCCTGTACCAATTATCCAAATTGCAAAAACATAAAATCACTTAAAGAAATTTCAGGAGTAAGTAATGAACCTGAATACACTAGCGATACGTGTCCAAAATGTGGTTCAAGAACAGTTTATCGTGAAGGTAAATTTGGTAGATTCATCGGTTGCGAAAAATATCCTGATTGTGATTTTACAAAAGTTATAACTCTTGGACTAAAATGTCCAAAATGTAATGAAGGTGAAATAGTAACTAAAAGAACTAAACGAGGTAAAATATTTTACGGTTGTAATCGTTATCCCGATTGCGATTATGCAAGTTGGTCTTTACCCAAACAACAAGAACAAGAAGAAGAGATACTAACTGAAGAAGATGAATATTAAAAAATGAATTCAAAAAAAATTCAAGATATTGTTTTTGAAATGCTTCAGGAACTTAGCGGTGTAAGAAGAGCCTCGAACAATACAATTCTCGCTTACAGAAATGATTTAGAACAATTTCTTTCTTATTGTAATCAAAATAATATTTTTAATATTGATGATGTAAATGAAAGAACTATCAAACATTTTATTATGCATTTAAGCCAAGAAAATTCACAAAAAACAACAATATCAAGGAAACTGTCATCTTTAAGAAAATTATTTGAATATTCAATTAGTAATAATATAATTGATTTTAACCCAATAAAAAAAATATCTAATCCAAAAGTTAAAAGGAAACTCCCCAGCATAATAAGTGTTGATTCTTATTTAGAAATTTTTAAATTGATAATGCAAGAAAATGAAAATTTTGAAGCTAAAAAAATAATGACCGTTTTTGAACTACTTTATGGTTGTGCATTAAGAGTCTCTGAACTTTGTTCATTAAACATTGGTCAAATTGATTTGAAAAATCAAAGCTTAAGAGTAGTTGGCAAAGGCTCAAAGACCAGAATAGTACCAATTGGAAATAAATCAATAGAAATTTTGAACAACTATATAAATTCACTCGATAATAAAAATTATAATCAACCCTTATTCTTGAACGAAAAAGGTAAACGAATCGATAGATTTTATGTTTACCATATCGTTAAAAAATATTTATCGAAGATAACTGATATCGAAAAGAAAAGTCCACATATATTAAGACATAGCGCCGCAACACACATGTTAGACAATGAAGCAGATTTACTTGCTGTAAAAGAAATTTTAGGGCATGAAAATCTTTCAACTACTCAAATATATACTCACGTGAGTATTGAGAGATTAAAACGCTCATACAAAAAAGCACATCCAAAATCCTAAAAAGGAGGTAAGCTATGAATATCAAAATCACTTCTCGTAAATTTAAAGCAAAGGATTCATTGAAAACATTTATCAAGGATGAAATTAAAACCCTTGAAAAATATTTCAGTGAAATTCTTGATTGCAATGTAATTCTTAGCTTCACACACGTAAAAGATAGCATTAAAACAGCTGAAGTTATTGTTAAACTTCCTGGACACACAATTTCTGTTGAAGTATCAACTGATGAATTTGAAAAATCTGTATCACAAGCAGTTGAAAAAATTCAAAAACAATTAATAAAGTTAAAAACTAAAAGAGTTGATAAGAAAAAAGTTGCTTCAAGAAAACTTAAACCAAAGGAATTAAATGAAGATTGATGAAAAAAATATTACTAAAAAAGAAAGCATAACTGTAGATTTTTTTTACAAAAATGTTAAAGATAGATTTGATATAAAACTACTGAACGAAAATGTCGGTCTGAATAGATTAATTTTTGAACAAAATCTTCATCGTCCTGGTTTACCTTTAGCTGGGTTCTTAGAATTATTTTCAAAGAATCGCATTCAGGTTTTTGGAAATACCGAAATGCGATTCTTGATAAATTTGTCTATTGAAGAACGAAAAAAAGCTTGCGAAAGAATTTTTCAATTTGATATTCCTTGCGCAATCATTACTAATGGAAATGTACCACCTAATGAATTACTTGAAATAGCTAATAATTATTCTATCCCAATTTTTTCAACAAAATATGAAACAACTAAAATTGCATACTTAGTAAGTGATTTTCTTGAAGATCAATTCTCACCAAGATTATCACTCCATGGTTCATTCGTTGATGTTTATGGAGTTGGAATGCTATTCATGGGCAAATCCGGAATTGGTAAAAGCGAAGTTGCTTTAGATTTAGTGGAACGTGGCCACCGCTTAGTAGCTGATGATGTTGTTATTTTTACTAAAAAAGGAGAAGGAATTTTAATTGGATCCGGAACAGATCTTGTCAAACATTTTATGGAAGTACGTGGAATTGGTATAATTGATATTAGAAGTATGTTTGGTGTTCGTGCTGTTAGATATCAAAAAAGACTTGAAATTATTATCGAACTTGAAATTTGGGATGATAATTTTGAATACACACGAACAGGTTTAGATGACAAGTTTGTAAACGTTATGGGTGTAGATATTCCATATGTGAAACTCCCAATTTTACCAGGTAAAAACATTACTGTAATTTCTGAAATAATATCATTGAATTACCTGCTAAAACATTATGGTTATGATGCCGCTAAAATTATGCAACAAAAGTTGATTGATAAAATACGTCAAAAGCAAAGTACTATAAATAGATCTATTGATTATTTTGAACATGATTTTGAGTAAAAATTCAAAATAAATTTTACTTGACTACTTAAAACTCATTTGTTATCTTCGCATCGCCATATGAAAAAATTTTATTACTTCTCAAAATCAAAGCTTCAATTTGTTGAAATAAGGAATTTCTACAAGAAATTTGTATTTCTTGTAGGTTTTTTTTCAATCCTTGTTTCATTCTTAATTTTAGGTACTTTTACAGTATTTAATGAATTTTTACATCCTGACAATGAAATCAAATCTTTGAAAAACAACAATAAATTACTCAGATCAAAATTAGAAACTATAATAAAAAAATATGAAGAACTAAACCAAACTGTTGCTAATCTTAATGAAAAGAGCAAAGATTTGAGATTAAAAGCCAACTTGGAAACAAACAACGACGAAGAACTTTTTGGAGTTGGTGGAAATGTATTCGAGCCTGTGACATCTTTAAGTCGTAATGAAATTACCAGCTATGTAAATGAAATTGATAAGTTTGTAGAATCTGTTTCACTAAAAGTTAAATTGACAAAAAATAATTATGAAGAAATTTCTAATACATTCAAACAAAATGAACTATTATATGAATCAATTCCAGCAATTAGACCAAGCGAAGGAACAATAGCTGATGACTTTGGTATGAGAATGCATCCAATTCTAAAAATACTAAGAATGCACAATGGAATAGATATTATAACTGATATTGGAACAAAAGTATTTGCACCGGGTGGCGGTACTGTTACAGATATTGGCTGGAAAAGTGGGTATGGTTTAACATTAGAAATCGATCATGGGTTTGGCTATAAAACTCTGTACGCTCATTTAGATAAAACAGTTGTAAAAGTTGGACAAAAAATTAAAAGAGGGGATTTAATTGCTTATTCCGGCAATTCTGGAAGATTAACTTCTGGACCACATTTACATTATGAAGTTCATCATAATGGTGTTGCACTTGATCCAATAAACTTTATTTATGATGATGTTTCATTATTCGAAATATTAAATTCAAAAACAAAATAAGGAGTTTCTTTTATGATATGGACCGTCGAACTTGCTTCTTATCTTGATGACGCTCCTTGGCCAGCTACTAAAGAAGAGCTTATTGATTATGCTGAAAGAATCGGCGCTCCTCTTGAGGTAGTAGAAAATCTTCAAGAATTAGAAGATTCTGATGAACCTTATGAATCTATTGAAGATATTTGGCCAGATTATCCAACCGACGAAGATTTCTTTTACAATGATGATGATGAATTTAAATCATAATCAAAAATGAATTCTTTTTTAGAAAATCTAATCGAACAAAATAAAGTAAAAAAAGAATTAGAGAAAATAATTTCAACAAGGCGTGTACCCCACGCCTTTATTTTTTATGGATTAGAAGGTACTGGAAAATTTAATACTGCAATTCAATTTATTAAAGAATTAATTTCAGCTCATACAAACGACATCATTACAATTGATAAATACTCAAAACTGCAAGAGCCATATATTAAATTAATCTTTCCTCTACCACGAGGGAAAAATGAACAAAGTGAAGATTCGGCTTTTGATAAATTGCCTAAAGATGTTGTTGAAGAAATACAACAAAAAATAAAAGAAAAATCACAAAACCCTTTTGCACCATTTTCAATAGATAATTCAAATCAAATTAGAATTAACAGTATTAGAGATATTAAAAAATTTTCAACTTTATCTTCAGAAAGTATATATAGATTTATTGTCATTATTAATGCACATTTAATGAATGAACAAGCACAAAATGCACTTTTAAAAACTTTGGAAGAACCTCCTGAAAATATAATTTTGATTCTGTTAACAACAAATCTAGATACTCTCCTACCAACTGTTCAATCAAGATGCAGAATTATAAATTTTGAACCACTATCTGAAAATGCAATATCAAATATTTTAATTAATCAATTTGAAATTCCTAAAAAGATTGCAGAAAGTGCTTCTCATTTTTCTTTTGGTTCATTTACTCAAGCATTAAAGTTAGCAAATTATAACTTAGATAAAATACTTGATCTGACAATTGACTTTTTAAGAAATGCATTTACTGTAAATAAATATTTTACTGCAGCAAATATTATTAAAAATTTTATAGAAGAATTTGGGGAAGAGCAGATTCCATTTTTTCTAAACTTAATTAAACTTTGGTTACTGGATGCAATAAGAAATAAAAACAAAATTGAAAATGTTAGTTTTACAAAACATTCCGAAACCTTCAAAAAATTTAATGAAAAATATCCTAATGCTAGTTTGAACGATTTAATTCATAAAATTGACTTGATTGAAAGTTATTATAAAAGAAATTTGAACTTGAATGTCTTTTTATTAACTATTATATTTGAAATAAATACTGTAGTTAAAAGGTTATAAAAGATGAATAATTTCAAAAACATAAAATACTTTGAAAAAGAAAATTCAATCGAAAATCCCAACTCTCACCAACTTACATTAGAAAATATAATATTAAATAATCTTCATAATAATCAAATTAAACATGGCTGTTGTAATTGTGAAATTCAAAATAAATATGAAGTCCCTCCAGATCCAAGAAATATTATTGAAATAACTTGTAATGGTCTTTTACCAACTAACTTTGTAGAAATACCTGAGAGTTTTGAACAAAAAATTTATCCTGATGATTTTATTATAGTCCAAAATGAAGAATCTTATGAAATAGCTCAGGTTAAATTATTGGGCGAATTAGTTAGGATTAAAAGACAAAACTTATCTCTTTTTAATGAACCACTACCAATTATATTACGTAAGGCAAATAATGAAGATTTAACTAAAATAAGAAACAATATTTTAGATGAAGAAAGGGCTGAAAGTGTTTTTAAACAATTAATTGCCAAACACAATTTAGAAATGAAATTAATAAATACTCATTTTCAATTCGATAGGAAAAAATTATTCTTTTTTTATACAGCTGATGGCAGGGTAGATTTTAGAGAACTTGCCAAAGAACTTGCCGCAGAATTTAAAACAAGAATTGAGCTAAGACAAATTGGTGTAAGAGATGAAGCTAAAAAATTAGGTGGATTAGGTTCTTGTGGAAGGGAGTTTTGTTGTATTTCTTTTTTGAATAACTTTAGAAAAATTTCCACTCAATTAGCAACTGAGCAAAATTTAGCATCAAACATTAATAAGCTCACTGGACCATGTAATAAATTAAAATGTTGTCTCTCATTCGAAACAGATATCTAAAAATGAGGAATAAATGAAAAAAGCATTTATTATTGATGCAAAAAGAACTCCAATTGGCTCTTTCCAAGGTGTATTATCTTCATTAACTGCACCAAAACTCGGAGCTGAAGTAATTAAAGATTTAATAAAAAGAAATAATCTATCTACAGATAAAGTTGATGAAGTTATATTTGGAAATGTACTAAGTTGTGGAATTGGACAAGCACCCGCAAGACAAACTGCCATTTATGCTGGACTTTCAGAAAAAACAGAAGCCTTGACTATTAATAAAATGTGTGGAAGCGGTTTAAAATCTGTAATGTTAGCTCAACAAGCTATTGCTTTGGGTGATGCAAATTTGATAATAGCTGGTGGAATTGAAAGCATGTCTAATGCACCATATATTTTACCAGACGCTAGAAATGGATTTAGACTTGGGCATGCTAAAATTATTGATTCCTTGATACATGATGGTTTATGGGACATTTATAATAATATTCATATGGGAAATTGTGCCGAAATAACAGCAAAAGAATTTAATTTTTCAAGGAAAGATCTAGATGATTTCGCAGTAGAATCTTATAAAAGAGCATTAAAAGCTCAAGAAGATGGTAAGTTCAATGATGAAATTACTAAAGTTGAAATAGCAGTAAAAGGTTCTGTCCAAATAGTTGATAAAGATGAAGAACCATTAAAGGTAAAGTTTGATAAAATACCTCATTTAAAACCAGCATTTGAAAAAGATGGTATTGTTACAGCCGCCAATTCATCTAAACTAAATGATGGTGCCTCAGCACTTATAATTTCAAACGAAGATAAATGTAAAGAGCTTGGATTAACACCAAAATTTGAAATTGTAGCACATGCTTCAGCGGCTAAAGATCCAGTTCATTTTACAACAGCCCCCGCTGATGCTATCAATAAATTATTAAAGAAAGTAAAAATGTCAGTTAATGATATTGATCTTTTTGAAATAAATGAAGCATTTGCAGTTGTATCTCTAGCTGTTAATAAATTACTTAATTTAGACCCAAGTAAAGTAAATGTAAATGGAGGTGCTGTTGCTTTAGGACATCCAATTGGAGCGAGCGGAGCAAGAATTTTGACCACTTTATTATATGAAATGGATAGAAGGAATTTAGAATTTGGTATAGCTTCTTTATGTATTGGTGGTGGGGAAGCTTCAGCATTATTAGTTAAAAAATTATAGTAGGTAAATAAAATGCAAATAGAAAAAATTGCTGTAATTGGTTCCGGTACAATGGGCAATGGCATTGCTCATGTTTTTGCTTTAAATAATTTTAATACTTTATTAATTGATAATAATTTACAAGCTTTAGAAAAAGCTAAAAATACAATTAATTTAAATTTAGATCGTCAAATAAAAAAAGGTGTTATTTCAAATGAGATCAAGAATAAGACTCTTAATAATTTAAGTTTTTTAACTTCTTTAGATGATAATGTTAGTGAATGTGATCTTATAATTGAAGCAATATTTGAAAACAAAGAAGCAAAAATTAAAGTTTATGAGCAATTATTAAAAATAATGAAAAAAGAATTTATTTTAGCTTCAAATACATCTTCAATCTCAATAACAGAACTTGCTCCACGAGAAATCCAATCAAAGTTCATAGGTATGCATTTCATGAATCCAGTTCCAGTTATGGAATTAGTAGAAATTATTAAAGGATATTCAACGTCAGAATCTACACATGAGATTATTTTTAATTTAACAAAAAAAATCGGTAAAACGCCTGTTACTGTAAATGATTATCCAGGATTTATATCTAATCGTGTTTTATTACCAATGATAAATGAAGCAATTTTTGCTTTATATGAAGGTGTTGCAACCAAGGAAGACATTGACAAAGTTATGAAGTTAGGTATGAACCATCCAATGGGACCATTAACTTTGGCTGATTTCATCGGTTTAGATGTATGTTTAAATATAATTGACGTTCTTTATAAAGGTTTTAATGATTCAAAATATCGAGCATGTCCGTTGTTAAGAAATATGGTAAATGCAGGTAAATTAGGTAGAAAAACCGGCGAAGGATTTTATAAATATTAATATTTAATTAAAATTAAAATAAATATTACAAATTCACATAATGTATATTATGTAAAGTATTATTATTCCAGTAATGAATTAATATAGTCTTCAGGATTGAATTTAACTAGATTATCTTTTTTCTCTCCTATTCCTAAAAATAAAATAGGTTTATTATTATTAACAGCAATTTGAAATACTGAACCACCTTTAGAAGTTCCATCAAGTTTTGTTATGATTAATCCATCAATTTTTACAAATTTAGAAAATTCTTCATATTGTTTATTTGCATTTTGTCCAGAATTTCCATCAACTATTAACCAATTAAGTTTTAGAATATTTTCATCAATTGATTTTGTAATCACATTGTCAATCTTTTGTAATTCTAACATTAAATTTTTATTGGTATGTAATCTCCCTGCAGTATCAATGAATAATAAATTATACTTTTCATTTTTAGCTGTTTTTACTGCTTCAAATGCTACCGATGCTGGATCTTTAGAAAAATCTTCAATTATCTTTGTTTCATTTAAGGTTGCCCATTTTTTTAATTGCTCATTTGCAGCTGCACGAAAAGTATCACATGAAGCAATTAATATTTTAAAACCTTTTGAAATATAATAATTTGTCAATTTTCCTATCGTTGTTGTTTTCCCAGAACCATTTACTCCAAATATTTGAATAATTGTCAATTTATTAATATCCAAGTCAGCATTAGAATTATTTTTATTTATTTTATTTAACAATAAATATTTAAGTGAATTATTGAAATCTTTTTCGTCATTGAAATTGCTTGTTTTTTTTAATTCATTTATAATTTGCTCCGTAAACTCTAAACCAAAATCACTTTTCAATAATATTTCTTCTAAATCTTCGAAATTGATTTTAGTATCCCCGAAAATGGATTTTATAGATGACTTTATATTGTCTTTGGTTTTTGCAAATGTTTCTTTGAGTAAATTTTTGAAAATATTCATATTCAATCTTTTAGTAAAATATTTAATGATTTATAAGTATAATTTATCAGTGATACAAAACTCATCAATATTGACAAGGACATAAATAAGTTATAAACGAAAAAATTTTTATCATAATTAAATAAAATTGTAATAAAAAAAAGACCTATCGTTAAAACAGTGAGTTTACCAATTATATCTGACATTAGAATTTTTTTAGTTCTTTGGGTTAAATAGAATGAACCAATTAAAATAAAAATATCACGGAGCATAATAATTAAAAAATAATAAGTTGGTATTAAATTTAATTTCCAAAAATAAATTACAATTGTTGCTACTACTATTTTATCGGCAAGTGGATCGATAATTTTCCCCAAATCTGATATTAATTTAAATTTTCTTGCGATAAATCCATCTAAAATATCAGAAATAAAAGCTATTAAGATTATTAATAATAAATAATTATTTCTTGTTGAAGGATTATTTATGTTATTAAATATATATATAAGTGGTATTATAAGTAATAATCTAAAACTGCTTAAAATATTGGGGATTAGTCTAATTTCATTAAATCTAATTATCATATTTATTTTTATCAAAATTATTATCAATTAATGTTGGATAATTACCATTAAAGCATGCTGTGCAAAAATTTTGTGGATTATTTTCTGATACACATTCTAATAATTCATCAACTGTTAAATATTCTAAAGAATCTACTTCTAAATAATTTCTTATATCATCTAAATTATTTTTTAATTTATAAGCAATGAGTTCTTCTTTTGAAGGGAAATCCATACCATAGTAACAAGGATAAAGAATTTGAGGTGATGCAATTCTTAGATGAATTGACTTTGGTTTAGCTTCTTTAATTAATTTTATTAATTGTTTGGAAGTTGTCCCTCTGACAATTGAATCATCAATAATAACAATATGACGATTTTCAAGAACACCTTTAACAATATTAAATTTAATTTTAACACCTAATTCCCTTTTGCCCTGCTCCGGTGCAATAAAAGTTCTTCCAATATAATGACTTCTAATTAGACCGATATCTAATTTAGAATTTAAACCAAGCTTTGAAAGTTGAGATTGAAAACCAATAGCAATTGTATTTGAACTATCTGGAACACTAATAACAACAAGTTTTTCATTATTATCAACTTTTACAGGATGTTTTTCTGCTAATTTTTTCCCTAATTTTCTTCTTATTTTATCAACGTTTATATTAAAAATTTGACTATCTGGTCGTGAAAAATATATAAATTCGAAAATACAATGCTTAATTTTATTTTCAGCTTCAAAATTAATTGAAGCCGGATTGAATAAATCATTTTCATTAAATACTAAAATTTCACCAGGGTTTACATCTCTTATAAATTCAGCTGAATTTATATCTAAAGCACACGTTTCAGATGTTATAATAATGGAATCTTCAGTTCTACCAAATGAAAGTGGTCTAAATCCATATTTATCTCTAGCAGCAATTAATTTCCCATCAATTAATATGATAAGTGAGAATGCTCCCTCTAATTTTGATAATGCATCTTTTAATTGATCAATTTGATTTTCGTATTTACTAGTAGCTATTAAATGTAAAATAACCTCAGTATCACTTGAAGTTTGGAAAATTGCTCCCTTTTTTATTAATGATTCTCGAATTTTTGAAGCATTCGTAATATTTCCATTATGAACTACAGCCAAATTTCCATTTTTATATTGGACAAAGAATGGCTGAATATTTTTTCTTGAATCTGATGAACCTGTTGTTGAATATCTAGTATGACCAATAGAGATATTCCCAAATAATTCATTTGTAAATAATGAATTATCATTAAAGACTTCAGAAACTAATCCAATACCTTTGTGATAAGAAAACTGATACTTGTTATTTATATTTTTAGAAGTCAAAATTCCTGAAGCTTCTTGTCCTCTATGCTGCAAAGCATTAAGTCCATAATACGCTTGCACAGCGGATGAATTGCTACCAATAACTCCGATAATTCCACACATAATTAATAAGTTTTGTTGTCGGAACGGCGGGATTTGAACCCGCGACCCCTTGAACCCCATTCAAGTGCGCTAGCCGGGCTGCGCTACGTTCCGATTAAATTATATATATATATTAAAAAATTTTTAATCTCTTCTAAATCATTTTTAATTGATGATGCTGTATTAATTTTTCTTTCAGTAATTTGTTCTGACTTAATTTCTTTATTTTGTATAACTGATTCTGTGTTACTTTCCTCTAATATTTTTTTTGCTCCCTCAATTGTATATTTTTCTTCTCGTAGTAACTGTTTAATTTGTAATATTAATTTAATATCTTTATTTGTATAAATTCTATTTCCAGCATTATTTTTTGCAGGTTTTAATTGTTCAAATTCTGTTTCCCAATAACGCAAAATATATTGTTCCAAACCAGTTAATTTACTCACTTCGCTTATAGAATAGTATAATTTTTTTAGCTCAAAGTCTTTCATATTTTGACCTTTAATCAATTAGATATTTTTTCATCAAAAAACATGCTGCATAATAACTAAATTCTTTAAAACCAGATATATAACCTATTGTTTTTGATGTTGTTAAATTAATTCTTCGAAAGTTTTCTCTATTAGAAATATTTGATAAATGTACTTCTATAATTGGAATTTTTAACAAACTTAAACTATCTCTTATTGAAACAGAATTATGAGTAAACCCACCAGGATTAATGATTAACCCAGAAATATCATTTCCAAAATTATTAATTTTTTTACAAATTTCACCTTCAATGTTTGATTGAAAATAATCAAAATTAAACTGAGGAAATTCATTTTTTAAATCTGTAAGGATATCATTAAAATTTTTGCCTCCATAATATTCTGCTTCTCTTTTTTCTATAATATCTAAATTTGGTCCATTGATAATACAAATCTTTTTCATGTTAATTCGTTTATTTCCTCTATAATTTCACGTAATTTTGGCGGTAAATAAATTTCATTTACGCCTAATTCTTTTAATGCTGTCGATAATATTATTATTTTTTTTTGTAATGAAGACAATTTATTAATAACAATTGTCTTATCAGTTTTAACTATACAATACCCACCTTGAAAATCACCTCTTTCAAATCTAACTTTTGCTCCCAATTGTGAAGCAATTTCCTTCAAATCAGCTAATATATTTTCTAATTCCTTTTCTTTTAATTTCATTGTCGTTTTTGTAATGGTTTGTAAATTACAAGATAGACTATAATAAAGTATGAAAATATTTCTATTAATGAGAAATTATTAAGTATGATTAACCTTTCTTTAACTAAAGATAATATTTCATTAAAGTTTACTTTTGGAATTTCTAATATTGTATTAATTAGCTTTAGATCTTTATAGCATAGATATAATTCAAATGGAGAAGTTATAAAAATAATAAGTGTAATAATTAGTAACCATCCATTTTCTTTAACCTTTCTTTCAGTAGTAACTAAATAAAAAATAAATAAAATCAATAAAGCTAAATACAAAACTAAACTGGAAACTATCAGTGGATAAAATGAATAAAAAATAGGGTTTAAATCATAGTTTATAAATATTTTTTTTAATGATAAATCAACTGGTTCAAAGAGTTGATATGTGATTAGAAGGCGAGAAATATATATTCCCAGCCATAAAATAAAACTTAATGTTAAAAGAAAAGTGAGTATTTGATTAATTTGTTTTTTATTTATCATAATTATAATATTTATTTTACTGAAAGATAATAAAAGAATATTTCTTATGAAATTCACAAGAACATTATTAAAAATATTAATGAATAGTATAAAAATGTAATTAATAAAGAATAAATAATATGATTTGTTTGTGTTTTTATTGCAATAAATGTTAATATTATATTCCAAGCAATAAATATTAATTCGAAAATATAAAAGATATAACTTGCTAAAGGTTTAATAATAGTCGGAGGTGGATTTACTGTAAACCAATAATGACCAAATAAAGCAATTTGAAATGGTACCAAAAATATAAAGGCTAAAATATTTGGTATAGATGAAAATATAATTATTGAAAAATTATCTTTAACTCTGGTTTTTGTTTTTAGAAAGTTAAACAGAAAAGTAATTAGATATGAAGCTATAAAGGTAATGATTAAGATCAATAAGCTTGTCAATAAAGAGTCGTAATAACTTTTAAGTTCTTTATAAAAAAAATGAACTTTATAATTATTAATTATAAAATCAATAACCGAAAATCTTATTACAAACAAAAATGAAATTAATGCTAAATAATTTTTCTTTTCAGATTGGATTATTTTAATAAACGTATTTGTTGGTTCGTAAAATAACTTCCAAGTAATTTCCCAGAAATCAAGATTTGGAATTTTTGTTCTTAAATATGCATTACATTTATTACAAGTTAATGAATAAAGTGGATTTTCATGTTTACAGTTAAAACATGTTTGAAAGTTTTTTATCATAATTTTAGCTTTATTTCAATCATATAATATTTGGAATGAATATTTTCATTGACATTAAAATCAAAAAGATGTGAATCTACATAAGCATCAATTAAATTTAATAAGTAAACTATTCCTATATAGATTGTAAATAAATCCCTTTGGTCTCTGTAAAATTCTCGAAGTTTGTAATAATTGGAATTTGTCTGGTTACTACTAATGCTTTTTTGAAATAAATTTTTGTAATTAATATAATTGTCATTATTTACTTTCCATTGATAACCGAGATAAGTAAACGCACCCAATATTATTGGTATTTTCCAGTATGATTCATTGTAATATTGTCCCCAACCAGGTACTAAGGCACTTTTTAAAACCGCATTCCAAGGTGATTTTGACATCTGAAATTTTAATGTGTCAATCTGGTTTGTCTTGATTATTGTATCATTTAATTCGTTAATGGGAAGTAAATAGAAGTCCTTTTCAAAAGAAAAAATATTTGTAATAAGAATTAAATTGATTATAAAAAAAAACTTCAATCTATTTACCAATTGATTCGAGTAATTCATATAATCTTTCAAATTCTATTGAAGAATAAAATTCAATAACAATTTCCCCCTTGCCATCTTTGTTTTGATTCATAGAAACTTTTGTCCCCAAAATTCTTTGCAATCTTTCTTCAATTTCTTTTTTCATTGTTGAAGAAAATGTACCAGTTTCTAAAATTTTTTTTAATTTTTTCTTAGTTGGGGTTTTAAAAAAAATACGAACAAGTTCTTCTACTTTTCGAACAGATAAATTTTGTTTAACAATTTTATCATAGATTTCAAGCTGTGAAAGTTCATTCGGTAAATTAATTAAAGCACGAGCATGCCCTGTAGTAATTATATTTTTAGCAACACCTTCTTGAATTTTTTCAGGAAGTTTTAATAATCTTAATGTATTAGTAATTGTAGAACGATCTTTCCCTACTTTTATTCCGATTTCTTCTTGAGATAAATTACATTCATCAATCAATTTTTTATAAGCTAAAGCAATTTCAATTGGATTTAATTCTTCTCTTTGAATATTTTCAATCAAAGAGAGCTCTATCATTGCTTCTTTAGATTCAACTTTAATAATAAATGCTGGAATTTCTTTTAAACCAATTTCTTTACATGAACGTAATCTTCTTTCGCCAGATATTAATTCATATTTATTATTTGTAATTCTTCGTACAGTAATTGGTTGAATAAGGCCATTCTCTAAAATGGATTTTTTTAATTCTTCTAATGCTTGAGAATTAAATTCGGTTCTTGGTTGATATGGATTTGGTGTAATTTTATCAACTGGTATTTTTACCAGTACATCAAAAGATTCACCATCATCAAATTTTATATCATTTGATGATAAAGCAACGGGTGATTCAATTTTATCTTTTACTTTGGGATTGATTAATGCTTCTAATCCTCTTCCCAAACCAGTTTTTATATTATTCACTCTTTTACCTTTATTGCTAAATTATTTTTTTGAATTAATTCAGAAGCTAACGAAATATAATTTTGAGCACCAATTGAGCTTGCATCATAAAGAATTACAGGTTTTGAATGACTAGGGGCTTCGGATAATCTTACGTTTCTATGAATTAGTGTATCATAAACTTTATCACCGAAATATTTTTTTACTTCTTCAACTACTTGATGAGATAATCTTAATCGAGTGTCAAACATTGTCAAAAGTACACCTTCAATTGTTAGTTCTTCATTCAAATTTTTCTTGACAATATTTATTGTATTTAAAAGTTGCCCTAATCCTTCTAATGCAAAATATTCACATTGAACTGGTATTAAAACTGAATTAGCAGAGGTTAATGCATTCAAAGTTAATAAACCTAAAGATGGTGGACAATCTATAAAAATGAAATCATATCTATCTTGAATTTTGGTAATTGCATTTTTTAATAAATATTCTCTCTGTTCTAAAGTTACCATTTCAACCTCAGCACCAACCAAATTAATATTTGAAGGTAGTATATCAAGAAATGGCATGTAAGTGTTTTTTATACAATTTTCTATTGGCTCTTGACCAATTAAAACTTGATACACAGATAAATCATTATTATCAATTCCAATTCCTGAAGTTGAATTAGCTTGTGGATCAATATCAATTAATAAAGTTTTAAATTCAGCAGCAGCAACGGACGCTGATAAATTAATTGCCGTAGTAGTTTTCCCTACTCCGCCTTTTTGATTTGCTATTACAATAGTTTTTGCCATAATTAAAATATTTTTATAATTCTATTTCTTGACCAAAATTTAAAACGATTGATTTTTTTCCTAATGCTTCTACTTTTTTCTTAAATTCGTATGGATCAGCTTGTATTATTGGAAAAGTATTGTAGTGTATTGGAATTGCTACTTCTGGATTTGTTAATTCAACAGCTTTTACAGCATCATCAATGCCCATTGTAAAATTATCCCCTATTGGCAAAAGCATGTAATCAATCTTTGTCATTTCACCAATTAATTTCATATCGTAAAACAGTCCAGTATCGCCAGTGTGATAAATAGATTTTCCATCAATAGTTAAAACAACACCACTAGGTTCACCAGCATAATAATTATCTGGAGTCATTGAACCATGATGCGCAATTGTAAGTTTAACTTTTCCAAAGTCAAACTTGTGTGAGCCGCCAATATGCATATTGTGAGCTTTAAAACCTTTAGCTGAGCAATAATTAGCAAGTTCATTTAAACATATAAAAAGTGAATCACATCTTTTTGCAATACTAAAAGCATCTCCTAAATGATCTCCATGTCCGTGAGTTAAGATTATATAATCTGCATCAACATCTTTTGATTTTACAGGTGAATTTGGATTATGATCTAAAAATGGATCGATTAAAATTTTTTTACCATTATTTGTTGTTATTAAAAATGCAGAATGTGAGAAATATCTTAGTTTCATAAGAACCTCACCTTTTTTTAATTAAAAAATTAAAATCATTTTTTTGTTCGACAAATTTAACTATTTCTTTTTTGATAGTATCCTTTATAATTTCTTTTTCTTTTAAAATATTTTCTTTTAGCTGATGAAAATTAAATTTTTCAAAATTATCTATCTTCTCTAAAAGTACATCAAGATCTCTTCCTTTACCCAATTCGTCTTGTAATTTTTGAATTATTTTATATGCAAGATTAAATTCTTTTTCTTTATAACAAGCTACAAAAATTTCCATTGTGTATCTAAATCTTCTTAATGCTATCCTAAGTTGGTGTAAGTTTTCATTAGAATCATCTTTTAAATATCTTTTACATAATTTGATAACCATATTAAATTTGTTTTGAAGTATAATGTATGAAGATTTACAAAATTTTTTATTTATATCTAATCCTTTAATTCTAAATTTATCTTTTAGTGCCATTAATTTCTTTTGCTTCCTTTTAAGAAACTTCTAAAATTTTTTTCATTTGATTTTTTGAGCGATTCATTTAAATATTTTCTAAGGGATTCTTTTGACAAACCTGTTTTTAGAATTCCATTTTCAGCAACAGAAATACTACCTGTTTCTTCAGAAACTATCACACTTATAACATCGGCAATTTCAGATATTCCAAGTCCAGCACGATGTCGCATTCCTAAAACTCTACCATCTTTTTTTGTATCGGAGCTAAGTGGTAAAGTACATCTTGCAGCTTCAATTATATCATTTCGGATAATAACTGCACCATCATGTAATGGTGAACGTGGGAAAAAAATTGACTTTAATAAATTTTTAGAAATCGATGCATCTATAATTTCACCTGTTTCAACAACACCACGTATTCCACCGGATTTTACAATTATAATTAATGCACCATGTTGAATTTGAGCTAATTCATATGCCGCTTCACTAATTATATCGGAAACATTAGAAGGATCATTCTTAAAGAAAATTCTCATTAGTGGTGTTCTACCAATTATAACAAGCATTCTTCTTATTTCAGGTTGAAATAAAATAATAAAAGCTAGAACCCAAATATCTGATAGTAATTTTAATAACCAACCAAGAGCAATGAACTGAACTGTTTGTGCAATAAATGAAAGTATTAATACAAATATTAATCCATAAAATATTTGTGCCGCAATTGTACCACGAATGATTGTATAAACTTTATAAAAAATAATTGTTACTAAAATAATATCAATAATATCAAGCAAAGTAACTGGTAGAAATGATATTTTGAAAAGTTCAATCATTTAATTTCTCATTATAATCAATGTAATAATTAACAATACTTGAAAGTTTAGCATTTTGAGGTTCATGTGTTCTAATAAATCTTGCACCATTTTTAATGGCAATAGTTTCAGCAATAATACTTGGAATTTCTCTATTGTCAATACTTAAGTTTAATGATTTACCTAAAAATGATTTTTTAGATACACCAATTAAAATTGGTTGTCCTATTCCGTTGAATTCATTTAATCTTTTCAATATTTCATAATTGTCTTTAACACGTTTACCAAATCCAATTCCTGGATCAATAATTACATTATTGATTCCATTTTTTTTCAATTCATTAACCTTTAAATATAAGTCATCATAAATATCGGCAATAACATCCTTATAAAATGGGTTATCTTGCATTGTTTTAGGTTTACCTTTAATATGCATTATAACACAAGGTAAATTATTTTCTTTTACTAATTCTTTCATCTTAGGATCGAAAGATAATCCACTGATATCATTTATTATTTTAGCACCATTTTCAACTGCAAGTTTTGCAACATCATATTTAGTTGTGTCTATTGAAATTAAAGCGTCAGGTTTCAATTCAATTATTTTTTGAATAACAGGAATTACTCTATTAATTTCTTCATCAACAGAAACAGATTCTGAACCGGGTCTTGTTGATTCACCACCAATGTCAAGAATATCAGCACCATTTTCTAATAAATAAATTCCATGTTCTATTGCTTTTGCTTTTGAAAAATATTTTCCACCATCAGAAAATGAATCAGGTGTTACGTTAAGAATGCCAAAGGTGTAACTTTTAATTAATGGGAATTCAATTTCATTAATTATAAAACTTTTTTTGTCATATGAATAAATGTTTTGAATAACCCGATTAATTTTGAAACCTAATTCCTCATTTCCGAGAGAAGTAATTTCATTTGCAAGTTCTTTGAAAATTAAATAATTACCTAATATAAGCAAGTCACAATTATTGATTTCATTTTTTTCGGTTATGAAGCAAATTTCTTTATTACTTAAAACAATTCTTTTTGTTTTTTTCGCTATTTTATATTCAATATTTCTAATTTCTAACCCGATTAAATCATTTTCGTAAAGCTCACGGAAGATTTTATATTTTTCAGAATATCTTTTGAAAATTTCCGGGAAAAATAAACTCACAATGTGAATTATCAACTTTACCTCAAACTATTTAATCTTAATTTTAATTTAAGAAAATTATTTTTTGATATGAATATTATTTTAAGAAATGAGATTCTTTAATTCAATTGTTGAAGCAGTAATATTATCATTCTTAAAGATTGATTGACCTACAACAAAAACATCGCAACCGGCATCAGAAATTTGTTCAATATTATTTTTATTAACACCACCATCAACTTGAATTAAAAAATTTAAGTTGTTTTCACTTCTAAATTTATATAACTGTTGAATTTTTTTAACAGAATTTTGAATAAACTTTTGACCTCCAAATCCTGGATTCACAGACATAATCAAAACTAAGTCAACAATTTCTAAAACTTCATATAAAAAACTAACGGGTGTTGATGGATTTATCGAAACTCCAGCTTTGGCACCAAGATCTTTAATTTTGTTTAATGTTCTGTCTAAATGTACAACAGCTTCTTGATGTACCGTAACGTAATCTGAACCAGCTTCAATAAAGTCTTCAATTAGTGAATCAGGATTTGAAATCATTAAATGTGAATCAACAATTAAATTGGTTGATTTTTTAATTGCTTTAACTATATAAGGACCAAAAGTTAAGTTTGGTACGAAATGCCCATCCATAATATCGCAATGAATCCAATCAGCACCACCTAATTCAACATATCTAATTTGTTGCGCAATGTTTGTAAAATCTGCATTTAAGATTGATGGAGCTAATAATTTCTTCATCGCATCTGACCATTTTTGTTTGTAGTTAAAACAACATTAATACTATCACCCATTTTTAAAAGATTACCTTCGCTTGGTTGTTGATCAACTATAGTATTTGGAAGCAACTTCGAAGAATGAATGTATGTTTTAAGACCAATTACAAGTGATAATGATTTCAGAATCCCTTCCGCTTCAGTTAAAGATTTTCCAATTAAAGCAGGAACTCTAATCATTCCTTCTTGAGGACCTAAACTTACTTTAACAGCTACCGCTGAGCCTTTAGGTAATTCGCGTCCTTGAAAATATTGTTGTTCAACAATAATATTAGTAGGTAATTCAGATTCAACTGAATCAATTTGACCTAATTTTAAACCTGCTTTTTCTAATGTTAATTGTGCATCTCTTAATGTTTTGTTAACAATAAATGGAACTCGAACTAATGGTTCACCACCACTTATTGTTAAATATACTCTTCTCCCCTCTTTTACATGACTTCCTTTGATAGGCTTTTGAAAAATAACTTTATCTTTTCCATACTTATCATCAAATCTTGTTGTTTGAATTACAGGAGTTAGATTTAAACTTTCAAGGAAATTAATAGCTTGATCTTTATTCATTCCAATAACATTCGGAACAATTGTTTCATTTCCTTTAACATAAAGCGGAAGTAAAATTGAATCGATTATAATAGTTACTCCAGCAATTAATATTATAATTGCTAAAGCCGGTTTCCATTTTTTTTGTATTTGCTTTTTCATACTCGAAATATAAACAGGTTAATATTTTTACTCAAAAATATTTTATGAATTAAGTTAATAAAGAATAATTTTTTACTATTTTTCATAAAAATATTTGCAATAAAATGAAAAACAACATTTGCATTTTTGAAGATAATGGTTTTAATGAACTTTTACCTTTAACTTATCTAAGAACGACTTTCCAGCTTAAATGTGGCATATTATCATTATTAGATAAAATTAAAATTCACTTTGGTAGAACAAAATATTATTTGATTCCTAGAATAATACTTGTGGATTTATTAAAGAAAGAAAATGAAAATGTACTTAATAAATCTTTACCAAATGAAGATTTGTTGTTCATTAATGGAAGAATATTGATAAATGAGACTATCAAAAAGTTAATTTTAGAATTAAAGGTAAATGAAGTTCTTAAGCATGACAATAATATTATCGCTGCATTTATTTCAAAAGATAATATTTCAAACATTAAATTCGATAAAAATGGATTACCTGATTTTAGTTCATTAAAACTAAACAAACAATTGTGTGATAATTTTTTAATTACTTACCCATGGGAATTGGTTAATAATAATTCTCAAGAAATCATTAATGACTTCGAAAAAATAAATAAATCAAATAAGTCAACTAAAAAATTTTCTTTGAATAGTTTTGTAAATAAAAAAGATATATTTATTTCTTCGACTGCAAAAGTTTCATCTTTCGTTTTTTTTGATGCTTCTGACGGACCAATTTTAATTGACGATAATGCTCTTATTTTACCGCATACTTATTTAAAGGGACCAATTTATATTGGTAAAAACACATTGGTGAAAGCAAATTCATCAATTTATCATGGAACAAGCATTGGTGAATTCTGCAAAGTTGGTGGTGAAATTGAAGAATCTATTATACATTCATACTCGAATAAACAACATGATGGATTTTTAGGACATTCATATTTGGCACAATGGATAAATCTTGGTGCCGGGACAAACAATAGTGATTTAAAAAATAATTATTCAAAAATTTCTGTTTTATTAAATGGGAAAAATGTTTTTACAAATTCACAATTTGTTGGTGCAATTATAGGTGATCATACAAAAACTTCTATCAATACAAAGATAAATACAGGTTCAATTTTTGGGGTTGCCTGCAATATTTTCACAAATGATTTTCCACCAAAATATTTACCTTCATTTTCATGGTGCGGGAAAGATAAAGTATCTAAATATGAATTCAATAAATTTTTGGAAACAGCTAAAGTTGTAATGAAAAGAAGAAATATTAATATAAGTGAAGCACAAATCAAATTATTAAAAATAGTTTATGAAGAATCAACCTTAGAAAAAACTGATGTATAAAAATTATCTCTATCTTTTTAGATTAATCATAGAATTAAATAATAAACTTAAGAACAAAAAAATAATTGATTGTTTTACTCAAGAAAAAGATCAGTTATTTCTGCTCATTGATGATGATGTCAATAAAAATCTTTGTTTAATTATTAATACGAATGAATTTTACATACATCAAAAATTAGATTTTAAAAAAGCAAAAAAAAATGTTGTTTCCTTTTTTAATGGTTTTATTCCAACGACTATAAAAAATATTCAAATTGCTTTTAGTGAAAGATTAATTCGTTTTCAATGCAGTAGTGGTGATTTAATAATTTCATTCAGCGGCAAAAACTCGAATTGCTACTTTTATAATGTTGAAAATATACAATCATTTAAAAAATCAGATGAAGTAGAATTAAAAAATATTTCTTCAAAAATACATCATGTTGATTTTATTAATGAATATGATTTTTTGATAAATAAACTAAATTCAATCCCAGCTGATGAAATTATCAAACTTCCATTTTTAACTAAACAAATAAAAGCGAGAATTCAAAATCAATTTGAACAAATTGGAAACTTATTGAATGATTTTATTTATGATAAAATTGCCGTAGGAATAGATTACACTGACAACAAACTTTTGTTTACCCCACTTTCTCTAATTCCAGAGAAAAACAAAGTTGAAGTTGAATTGTTCGATACATATTTAGATGCTATTGAAAAATATTTTCAAATTGAGTTTAAAGTTGATTCTTATAATTTGATTAAAAAAGAAATTGAAAAATTTATTTCTGTAGAATTAGAAAGATTATCAAGCAAGTTAAACAACTTAAAAGTAAGAATTGAAACGGGATCCAAAGAAAATGAATATCGACATATAGGTGAGCTATTACTTAATAATATAAATTTATTAAACAAAGGTTTGAAAGAGATTTCACTTTATGATTGGATAAAAAATGGAGAAATAAAAATTAAGCTCGATCCAAAGTTAACACCACAACAAAATGTGAATTATTACTTCGAAAAATCACGTTCAGAAAAAATTGATTTTGAAAAATCCAACCATCTTTTTAATGAAGCTAAAACTAAATATGAATCATTACTTAATATTAAAAAAGAAATTGAAAATGAAATACCTCTTGAAAGTCTTAAAGAAATTAAAACTCAATTAAAAATTAGTAGAACCAAAAATATGATTGAAGAGAAAAAAGAAAAATTGCCGTTCAGACATTTTATCATCCAGGATAAATATAATTTTTATGTTGGTCGTGATAGTAAAAGTAATGATCAACTTACAACAAAATTTGCAAAGCAAAATGATTTTTGGTTTCATGCTAGATCAGTTGCTGGTTCACATGGTGTTTTAAGAGTTGAAAATACTAAAGAGGCAATACCAAAAAACATTTTAGAAAAAGCCGCATCAATAACAGCCTTCTACAGCAAAGCCAAAACATCAAAGCTTGCCTCAGTAACATACACATTAAAAAAATATGTTGTTAAAAATTCACGACATGAACCTGGTCAAGTTTCAGTACTTAAAGAAAATGTTTTACTTGTAAAACCAGGAATTCCAGATGATTGTGTTTATGTTGAAGATTAGTTTTCTCTTCCTTTGAATTCATCCATACTTTTATGAACACCCATTAATAAAACAATTTTCTGGAAAAGAAAGTCTGGTAATAAACCACGAAGAATAATAGCTAAACGTAAACTACGTGGTCTTCTTACACAAAATTTTTCTTTTTTCAATGCATCTTCTACAATTGCTTTTGCAATAATATCATGACTTTTAACAAGCGGTACAATTAAATTTCCAAGAAAATTCAACTTAGCTCCTTCAAACAATCCTTTTGCAAGATAACTTGGGTGAATAGATGTCCATTTAATATTTTTATTTGCTTTCATTGTTTCAAAACGTAGTGATTCAGTTAATCCCCAAACAGCCCATTTTGTTGCTGCGTAAACTGATAACCCCGCAACACCTAAAAATCCAGATGCGGAAGAAATATTCACTATATGTCCAAAATTATTTTGATACATATATGGCAAAACAAGTTGAGTTAAATAAATCACTGAAGTCAAATTAATATCAATGGTTTTTTCCCATACTTCAAAAGGTTGATCAATTAAATTACCTTTTTTCACATAACCAGCATTGTTAATCAAAACATCAATTCTCCCCATATCTGTAATAGCTTTTTGAACAAGTTGTTTGATTTTTTCTTTGTCTGTAACATCGACTACATAAGAAAAAACTTTACCACCAGTTTTCTCTAATTCTTTTTTCGCATTATGAAGTTCATTTTCATTAATATCCCAAATAGTTACTATCGCACCTTCGTGAATCAATCTTTTTGCCGTTGCAAAACCAATTCCCATTGCCCCGCCTGTTATTATTACTGTTTTACCATTGAAATTCATTTTTTCCTCTAAGAATTGTTATCTAAATTTGTATTCAAATTAAGAAAATATTTTATAAGCGAGAAAAAAATTGGAAAATGATTTTATTCCCAAAAAAGAAATTAAAAAAATTTTAATTGTAAAATTAAGAGGAATTGGGGATGTAATATGTTCGACAATTGTTGTTGATAATTTACGTGAAGATTTCCCAAATGCTCAAATTGATTATTTAGTTGAAAAACCTTCTTCATTTGGATTAGTTGGACTTAATCAAATAAACAATGTTTTGATCTTTGATAAAAAAAGTTTATGGAACAGAATTAAGCTTGCTTTTAAAGTAAGAAAAGAAAAGTATGATTTGGTTTTTGATTTTTTTGGAAATCCAAGTTCTGCTCAGATTACTTTTTTTTCTAATGCAAAATTTAGAATTGGTTTCCCTTTTCGTGGAAGAAAATATGCATATAATTTTTATGGCCCGTCTGAAAGAGCTAAATGGCACAATGCGATTTTGCACTTAAAAGTTTTAGATAAATTTGGGTTCACAACTAAATATCAAAATTTATTATTTACTCTATCAGATGAAGCAAAAATTTATGCTAATAATTTTTTTGATAAAACATTTTCAAGTGATGATTTTGTTGTTGGAATTTCTACTACCGGAAGTTGGCAATCAAAAAAATGTGATCCAGAAAAATTTGCTGAAATTGCTGAATTAGTAATAAAAAAATATAATGCAAAAATTTTAATTATTTGGGGTAAAGGCGATGAAGAAGATTCTCAAAAACTATTTTCTTTATTAAAGGGTAAAGCTACACTTTCACCCGATACTACTATTCAACAAATGGCAGGATTAATTTCAAAATGCAAATTTTTAATAGCAAATGATAGTGGACCAATGCATATTTCAACTGCTATTGGAACACCTGTATTAAGTATTCATGGACCAACCGCTCCAGAACTTCAAGGTCCTTTTGGTGAAAAACATGAATGGATTAATTTACCCGAATTAGATTGCATTGTTTGCAATTTACTTGTTTGTCCAAGAAAGCATGAATGTTTCTTGAATTTACCAAACGAAGCTATAATGAAAAAAATTGAATCATTAATTAAAAGGAATAAATTAATAAGATGAGTAAGAAATCTTTTTCAGAAATTTATAAAGAAAAAAATAAGCCGTTAATTCTTGATGGAGCTTTAGGAACATACTTAGAAGAAAAAGGTTTTACACCAGACGAACATTTATGGTTTTCATATTTAAATATTACTAAGCCAAAAATTGTTGAACAAGTTCATCGTGAATATATTGAGGCTGGAGCTGAAATAATTACAACAAACACATTCAGAACAAATCCACTTGCAAAAAAGAAAAGTTCAATTGACATTTCAAACAATGAATTAGTTAAGAGAAGCGTTCAGCTAGTAAAAAATGTTGTTGCAAATGAAAATATTTTGATTGCAGGTTCAAATGCTCCTGCTGAAGATTGCTATCAAAGTGAAAGAACAGTTTCAAAATTTGATCTTGAATACAATCATAAAAAACATATTGAATTATTATATGAAAATGGCGTTGATTTAATTTGGAATGAAACACAATCTCATTTAGATGAAATAGAAATTATTTCAAAATTTTGCTTTGAAAATAAAATTCCATTTGCTATGAATTTATTTTTTACAAATAACTTTAAAATTTTGAGTGGTGAATCTGTAAAAGATATTGTTGAAATTATATCAGTTTACAAACCAGAATTAATTGGCTTTAATTGTATTAAACACGATTCCCTTTTGTCAAACATTGATAAAATTAATTTACCTGATAATTGGGGTTTCTATTTTAATTGCGGGGGTGATTTTAAAGATCAAAAAATTGTTTGTTCAATCACACCAAATGACTATAAAATCATTGTTTCGAATTTTATTCCATACAATCCAAAATTTATCGGCAGTTGCTGTGGTTCAAATCCAGATCATATTAAAGAAATAAAAGGCTTTATTGATGCGTTACATTGAAATTAAAGCTCCAGCTAAAATTAATATTGGATTAAAAGTAGTTTCAAAAAGAAGGGATGGATACCACAATCTTTCAACATTATTCTATCCAATTAATGATTTATATGATGTTTTAAAATTTGAATTAGCAGGAAATTTTTCTTTTCAATGCGATAATCCAAATATTCCAAACGATGATAATAATTTAGTAGTAAAAGCAAAAAATATTTTAGAAAAAGAAACCAAGAAAAGACTAAATGTAAAAATTGAGTTATTAAAAAATATTCCGTCTGAAGCTGGATTAGGCGGTGGAAGTTCTGATGCAGCTGCGACTTTAATTTCGTTAAATGAACTTTATTCTTTGAATTTTAGATATGAAAAACTATTAGAGTTAGCTCTTGATTTAGGAAGTGACGTCCCCTTTTTTATAAAAGCGAAACCAGCAATTGGTAAATCTCGTGGAGAAATTTTAGAACAAATTGATTTTGAAATCAATAAACCTATTTTAATTGTAAATCCTAAAATTAAAATTTCTACAAAAGAAGCTTTTTCATTTGTCAAATCATCGAATCAAGAAATTGAATTCAATAATTTTTTAACAAATCATAAAAATGATTTTAATTCATATAAAAATATTTTTGAAAATGATTTTGAAAATTATGTTTTCGAAAAATATCCAGAGATAAAAATCATAAAAGAAAAGATGTACAAGAATGGTGCTTTGTTTTCATCAATGTCTGGAACAGGTTCAACGGTATATGGAATTTTCCCTGATGTTCAAAAAATAAAAGGTTTATTAGAAGAGCTTCCAAAAAATTATTTTACGTTTATTTCAACCCATGAAAACTAATCCAAATATTTTGGCAATGAAATTAAAACTGTTGTACCGGGCGTATTTAATTTGCCAATCTTTGAAGGACTTAAAATTTTAATAACTCCTGAATGTTTTTCAATAATTTCTTTTACAATTGATAAGCCCATACCACTTCCTTCAATTCCCTCTTTTCTTGCATTTGAAGCCCGATACAATTGACCAAATATTTTACTGATTTCATTTTCTGGAATACCAATTCCATCATCACTTATTTCAGCTTCAATTGTTTTTTCTGTTTCGTTGAGTATTATAAAAATACTTCCTTTTTCGTTTGTAAATTTTATTGAGTTTGAAATTAAATTTGAAAAAGCTAATTCAATGAGTGTTCTATCACCTTTAATCTTCAGGCTTTTTTTAGTTATAAATTTATAGTTAAGTGAAATGGATTTATTATTTAATTCTTCTGTGTGTTGGTCAATAATTATTTTTATTAATTCATCAAGAGAAAATATTTCTGTCTGTTCGAGTTCCAAAAGTTTAATTTTAGAAAATTTTAAAACGTCATTAATAAGATCTATTGCCTCTTCACTTCTTTCTTTAGCACGGGATAATTTTTCTTCAACTAAAGGATCAATCGGTGCAATAAATTTTCCTATCAACAAATCTAAAATTGATTTCACTGCTACAATTGGTGATTTAATTTCATGCACTATTCCCAAAGTATATTTTTGTTTTGCAATTTCAGCATCATTTAGCTTTTCTAAAGAAATTCTTAATTCTTTTTCACGTTGATATAATTCCTTTGCAATATTATTCGTTAAATAAACTATTGTAATTAAAACAAAAGTAAAAACGATTGAGAATAAAATTTCATATCCGATAGAATGATCATTCAAATGTTGCACTAATCCATAAATTGTAAATTTTGGAATAACAGAATAATGCATAAAAAAAGATAAAACAGAATTGACTATTGATAATATTACAGCATATAAATAAACTAAACTACCGGGAAGAATTAAACTACCAATAATCATGTGGAATACATATAATAAATATAAAGGTGAAAAGAATAATCCAGTTATATACACTAAGATTGAAAGGAAAAATAAATCAATTGTCATCATTAAAATCGAAATTTTCATGCAACCAAGTTTTGAAGAATTATAATCGGTTTTTTTGTTAATTACATCAAAAACAATATTGCATAATAATATCAACACATCAGTAATTACTATTACTTTTATTTGAAAAGAATTTAAATTAAAGTTTAATAAAGTTTGTCCCAAAATTAAAAACATGAAAAGAAGCAATACGGCGATGTATCTTAATTTGATAAACCAAATGTTACGAATTTTTATAGCTTTCCAAAATTCATCATAATGCTCTGCCCATTGTGGTATTAAGTTGAACATGTTATAAAATTATAATTGTTGTTTGTTATAATTAAAATAATATCATTATTATAAATTAACTATCAATATTTTATAAAATTACTTTTAATACTATTTAATGATAAAGAAATATATAATTCAAATTAAATCAAAAAATTGTCAGCCTTAAGCTTGTTAAGGCTGACAATAGATTTTCAAAATAAAATTAATTAAGCAATATATCTTCCACGTTTTGTGTAATGTGTATGAAGTAATTTATGTGAAATATGTCCGCAAGGTCCATCGGTTAAAAATTCTTCATACAATTTAACAACGTTAGGATTTTCATGTGCCTTTCTAATTTCGAGTGATTCATCTTCAGCATAAATTGCTTCAGCACGTTTTTTTCTAATTTCAGGAGTAGTAGGAATAGGTTGACCACCACCGCCCAAACAACCACCAGGACAAGCCATAAATTCTATGAAATGACATTCACTAAATTTTCCACCAGCTTTTATATCATCCATTATTTTTTTTGCATTTGCTGTTCCATGAGCAACTGCAACTTTTAATGTTACACCTTTTAACCAATCCCAATTTGGAATAAAATGTTTTAGAATATCTGGTACAGGACCAAATTTTTCACCAAGTGGTAATTCAACATAGCGAATTCCTTCAAAACCTCTAACAGGTTTAACTTCAGCTTTTTCAAAAGCATCTTCGATTTTATTTCCTGTAATAAATTCATAAACGGTTCTAATTGCAGCTTCCATAACACCACCGGTAGCACCAAAAATTAACCCTGCACCAGAAGCTTCGCCAAACGGAGAATCAAAATCACTTTTTGGCATTTCTGGTAAATTTATTCCAGCTTCTTTAATCATACGTGCAAGTTCTCGAGTTGTTAAACCATAATCAACATCTTTGTAACCACTGCTATTCATTTCAGGGCGGTTACATTCAAACTTTTTAGCTGAACAAGGCATCACTGCAACAGAAACAATATTTTCTGGATCGATTCCTGCTTTCTTTGCATAAAAAGTTTTTATTAATGCACCAAACATTTGTTGTGGTGATTTTGCAGATGATAAATTATCTATATATTCAGGATAATAATGTTCTAAGAATTTAACCCATCCTGGAGAACAAGATGTAAATTGTGGTAATGCAACAGATTCTTTTTTAACAATAGCTTTGTATAATCTTAAAATTAATTCAGTACCTTCTTCAATAATTGTTAAATCTGCCGTAGTGTTTGTATCAAATACTTTATCAAAACCAATTCTTCGTAATGCTGTATTTAATTCTTTAGTTAAAGAATGACCTGGTTCCATTCCAAATTCTTCACATATTGCTGCTCTTGGTGATGGCGCTGTTTGAATTACAACATGTTTTGTAGGATCATCAATAGCTGCCCAAATTTCATCAGATGGATCATTTGCTCTTAATGCTGCTGTTGGACAACGGTTTATACATTGGCCACAATTAATACAAATTACATCAAGAAGTGGTTTGTCCAAAAATGTACTTATTTTAGTTTCATGCCCACGATTAACAGCTTCAAGTACTCCAACTTCTTGTAAATCAATACAAGTTCGAACACAACGTTTGCACAAAATACATTTACTCATATCTCTAATTACTGAATAAGAAGAATTATCAATTTCGTAACGTGGTTTAGTTACATGTCCAAATGTATAATTATCTACTCCATATTCTTTTGCTAAATTTTGTAACTCACATTTACCATTTCTAAAGCATGAATAACATTCACCGTAATGTTCGCTTAAGAGTAAATCAATAACATGTCTTCTTGCTTTTCGAACCATCGGGGATGAGGTTTTTATTTTAATTGGATTTGTAATTGGAAATGCACAAGATGCTTGCAGAGTTTTCATTCCTTCTACTTCAACAACGCAGATACGACAAACACCTGCAACACATAAATCTTCATGATGGCATAAGGTTGGAACAGAAATTCCATTCATCTTACAAGCTTCTAAAATTGTTGTACCAAAAGGTACTGATACTTTCTTTTCATTAATTTCAATAGCAACCATTCCACCAATTGTTGAAGTATCTTTTGGTTTTTCAATAACGTGAGCTTGTTGACTAACTGGTGTTCTAAAGTTTGATCTACTTTCCATTATTACCTCCGTTATTGAAAATTTCATCTTTGAAGTTTTCTAAAATTGAAAGAAAAGCATTAGGGCTTGATTGCCCTAATCCACATTTAGAAGCAACTTGCATTGTCTTTCCTAATTCTTTTAAATGATTGAGATAACTAAATGTGTAATTATTATTTTCAATCATTTCGATACCTTCTAATAATTTAACATTGCCAATTCTGCAAGGTGTGCATTGACCACACGATTCTTCAACAAAAAATTCCATAAAGTTTTTGAGAATATGTAACATATTTCTTGATTCATTAAAAATAATGATTGAACCACCAGTTGCAGCATCTTCGTAACCGAGTTTTCTATTGAATTGAGATTTTGGAATACAAATTCCTGATGCTCCACCAACTTGAACGGCTTTAGTATTTTTTGCACCTACAATTTCTAATAATTCATTTATTGTAGTCCCCCAAGGTAATTCATAAACACCAGGTTTTTCACAATCACCAGAAACAGAAAATAATTTTGCACCTGTTGATTTATCAGTTCCAAATTTAGCGAACCATGAACCACCTTTTGTAATAATATGAGAAACAGCCGCAAATGTTTCAACATTATTTACTGTTGTTGGTTTACCAAGATAACCAGTATTTACTGGATAAGGTGGGCGATTGCGTGCTTCTCCACGATTCCCTTCAAGAGATTCTATTAATGCAGTTTCTTCGCCACAAACATAAGCTCCACTGCCTAATCGAATTGTAATATCAAAATTAAAACCTATTTTACCACAAATATTTTCACCAAGTAAATTATCTTTTCTCATTTCTCCAAGATAATCTTCTAATGATTTCAACATGTATTCATATTCACCGCGTAAATACACAATTCCCTTTTTTGCACCAATTGTATAACCAGCGACAACCATTCCATCAAATATTAATTCAGGATATTCTAAAAGAAGAATGCGATCTTTAAAAGTTCCTGGTTCACCTTCATCAGCGTTGCACACAACAAATTTTTCATCTGAAATTGCTGCAGAAACTAAAGTCCATTTTGTTGCAGTTGGAAAACCAGCACCACCTCTTCCTTTTAATATTGATTCACGCAATTCAAATAACACATCTTCGCGAGAGATTGCAACAACTTTTTTTACTGCATCACCTCTTTCGTAAGGTGAAAAAATAACTTTTCCTTCACGTTTATTTTTCATATTCACCTCACTTAATTTCATTTAAAATTTTAATTGCTTTCTCTGGAGTAACCTTGCTATAAACTCTTTCATTAACTAGTAATGCTGGGCCTTGATCGCACATTCCTAAACAATTTACATATTCAAGTGTGATTCTATTGTCTTTAGTCGTTTCTCCAAATTTAATTCCAAGTTCACGTTCAATCATTTTAGCAACATTATCTTTACCTGCTAAATCACAAGTTATTGTTTTGCATAGACGAACAATATTTCTTCCTTTTGGTTTTGTGTTTAGAAAAGCATAAAATGAAATTACACTGTAAACTTCTACTGGATGAATATCGAGTAATCTGGCAATTTCTTGTTGAGCAAAATCTGGAATGTATTTATGCTTTCTTTGAACATCTTGAAGAATTGGTAAAAGTGAAGATCTGGATTTTCCATGTTTCCTTACAAGCTGTTCAATTTCTTCAGTTATATTATTTTTTTCTAAAACTAACATTAGACATTCTCCTTCTTTTTATTAAGAAGTGCTTCAACTTTGGAAATAAGTTGATCAGGTGTAATTGGTTTTTCAACAAAGTCATCAACGGGAACCATTTCACTTTTATTAAAATCCATTCCAACTGCTTTTGAAATTGAAGTGTACATCAATATTGGTGTATTAATTTTTTCTCTTCTGAATTTTTGAGCGAGATAAAAACCATCATCGGGTTCATCCATCATTACATCAAGAATAATTAAATCGGGTTTGTTTTCAACAACAATTTTGTAACCATCATTTGGATTTGTAGCAGAAATAATGCTATGCCCTTTTGATTTCAGGACAATGGAACTTGCGTCAATAATATCAGGATCATCGTCGATAACAGCTATTAAAGCCATATCTTTCTCCTTTTTTAGTTTTAATTTATTGGTAATTTAATTGTTATGGTCGTTCCATATCCATAAACAGAATCAACTTCAATTTTTCCGAAATAGGATTCAACTATTTTTTTTACAATTGACAATCCTAAACCTGTACCACTTATGTTACGTGTTTTTTCATTTTTAGCACGATAAAATTCATTAAATAACTTTTCTTTTTCCTCTGGTTTAATTCCGATACCTGTATCACGAATTTTTATAATTATAAAATTATTTTCTTGATGAGATGTAATGTAAATAGCTCCTTCATCTTTATTATACTTTATAGCATTACTTAAAAGGTTAATAAAAATTCTTGAAATTTCATTATAATCTGCTTTTATTGGAGGTAAACTTTCTTGTATATTTTTATCTACTGAAATTTTCTTTTTCTTTAATTCTATCTCTAAGAAATTAACTGTTGAATCAATTACATCATTAATTATTACATCTACAATTTCTCTTTGTTTAGATTTAATTTCCATTCTGGAAATATCCAATAAATCATTTACTAAATCACATAAACTTTTTAATCTAATTAATGATCTTTGTAAATATTCTTTCTTTTTCTCTTCATTTAATTTTAATGAATCATCGAGTATGATATTTAAAAATCCTTGAACTGCAGAAAGTGGTGTTTTCAATTCATGGGCAACCATTGAAACAAATTGAGATTTTATTAATTCTATTTTTTTAAATTGTGTGATATTGCTTAATATTATTACAACGCCAGCTAAACTTCCATCAGGATTCGCAATTGGTGTTAATGCAGCTTCAATACAAAGTTCATTGTTTGGTAGAATGTCAATTTGAGTTGTAAAAGTTTTTATTAAAAATTTTTCTGCTGAAGTGATTTTTTGATAAAGGTTAATGATTTGTTCAGGCATTTTATCTAGGATTTTATCGCCAATCTTAAAATCTGATATGTTCAAATATCGTAAAGCTGCATAATTGAAATATGATAATTGTCCATTAAGATTTATTACAAGTACACCATCATTAATTGTTTTTATAATGGTACTTAATCTGGATTTTTCGTTAGCAATTTCTAATAGTTTTTCTTCCTTTTCTTTCCTTAATCTCTCAGCTTCGAGTAAAAGGTTTCTTTGTTTTAAACCTTGTTCAATATTATAAATTAATTCTTCAGGTGTGAAAGGTTTTGGAATATATCCAAATGCTCCTTTTCGTGTTGCTTCTATTGCTGTGTCATAACTTGCAAAAGCAGTTGTTATAAAACAAATTGTATTAGGAAAATTTGATTTTATATTCGACAAAACTTCAATGCCCTCAACATCTGGCATTTTTAAGTCAATAATTGCAATGTCAAATTCTTTTGAAGCACCAATTTCAATACCTTTTTCGCCACAATCAGCCGATATAACATTATAGCCCTCATCTTCTAAAAGAAGTTGAGTTGCAACTCTAATGCCTTTTTCATCATCAACAATTAAAATATTATTTTCCTTTATTTCAACAGACATTTATGTAATTAACACGTTGTGTCAATACTATGATTGAAATTTTTCAATTTTAGCAATTAACTCATCAACAGCAACAGGTTTATTTAATATTCCATCACACTTCAACCATTCTTTTTCTTCATCTGTAGTAACACTAAATTTATAACCTGTTTCATAAGTTGCAGAAGTAAGAATAAAAACAGGAATTTTTTTCCCATGTTCAGTTTTTTTGATTTTATATGAAAGAATGAATCCCGAATCCATTTGTTCCATCATTAAATCTAGAATTGCCGCATCAGGTAATTCCTTGTAAAAAAGTTTCATTCCATCTTTAGAATTTTCCGCTGTGATGACTTGAAATCCTTTTGACTCAAGTAAAAGTTTGTTTTGTTCTAAAAGGTCAGCATCATCATCTACTAATAAAATTTTTTTAATTTCTTTTGGATCCATTTTATTCCCTTTAATTCATTATTACATGTTTGTTTTGAAATATTGGTAATTTAATTTTAAATGTAGTTCCAATATTAATTGTGCTTTTAACTTTAATAGTTCCTTTGTGCATTTTAATAATCCCATAAGAAATTGCTAAACCGAGACCAGTTCCCTTTCCAATTTTTTTTGTTGTAAAAAAAGGAGTAAAAATTTTTGAAATATTTTCCGCTGGTATTCCACAACCTGTATCGGATATTTCAATTATTATTTCATTAAAGTTGTTTTCTATTTTTATATCAATTTCTTTTTTAATAGAAATTTCTAATGATTCTACAGCATTATTAAGAATATTTATAAAAACTTGTTTTAGCTGATCTTCATCACCTTCAATAATTATCTTTGTGTTTTCTGAACTTAATTTTATAGACACATTATTGCATTCTGGTTTTAGTGTAATAGTATTAATTACATAATTTATTGTTTCATAAAGATTAAAAATTGACAACCTTAATTTGTTTTGTCTTGCAAAGTTTAAAAGATTAGACACGATTGATTTGCACCTATTTGCTTCATCAACAATAATTTGAATTTCTTCATTATGTCCAAGGTTACAGTTTAATTTTTCAAGTTTACGTTTAAGCAAATTTGCATAAAGAATAATTGAACCAAGCGGATTGTTTATTTCATGAGCAACACCTGCGGCAAGTTGACCTATTGATGCTAATTTTTCAGCGCTGTGTAGTTGTGCCTGAGTCTCTTGAATTTCAATATTTACCTTTTGTAGTTTATCAATTAAATATGGTAAACACATTTCATCTTCAGCCAATCCTTTTGCTATGGCAATTGCATATTCACGACAAGTATTATATCCACAAGAGCCACAGTTTAGCTCATCACTTTTTGAATATTTATTTGTTCGAGTAAGAATTGTTTGAATTTCTTCTTCAGTTGGTTGTGGTTTCCTTTGTGGTTTGTATCTGAATTTTCTTGTTAAGTCAAGGAATCTCGAATTAAAAATATTACTTTGCCATTCTCTCTTATCAAAAGAATTAATATTTTCATTAATATATGAAATTACTTTTTCTCTTCGTGAATAGTAGTTAATATTTGAATCAATTGCAGGACCATTAATGCAACCTTCACAAAATAGTATATCAATAAATTTTGACTTTATATTCCCCGAATAAATTTCTTCAAGGATTTCTTTTGCTTGATTTTTACCTTCGACAACAATAACTTCTTTCTCTAAAACATCTTCAGAAATGTTTGCTGTTTTTAATAATCCACCAACTAATGGAAAAGATTTGCCGATATAAGCATGCGGTGGATCAAAATTCATTTCTTCTAATTCATCAATATTAATATTAAGAGATAAGAACAAATCCTTTAATTCTTTGAAAGTTAAAACTGCATCTACTGCCCCACTAACTTCATCATCAATATACTCACTTTTTTTGGCAACACATGGACCAATAAAAACTACTTTTGAATCCACACCATAATTACTCTTTAAATATTTTCCCATAGCAATCATTGGTGAAACAACTTTTGCAAGATGAGCTACCAATGGTTCATAATATTTTTCAATTAAATTATAAATCGCTGGACATGGTGAACTAATAATTGTTTTTTTTGAATTATGATACAAATGATTATAATAAGAGCTAATTAAGTCAGCACCAAAAGAAGCTTCGGTTACAACTTTAAAACCTAATTGTTTTAATCCAGCAACTAATTTTGAATAATTATTTGGGAATGAAGCAGGAAAAGATGGAGCCAACATTGCTATTGGCATTTTTGAATTTATTATTTCATTAAGAACAATTGGGATATCAGATATAACTGATTTTGCATTTTGTGAACATACTTTTACGCAATAACCGCAACTTATGCATCTTTCAGTAATGACAACAGCTTGTCCATCGACTACTTTAATTGCAATAGCAGGACATTCACGTACACATGAATAACATCTTTTACAATTTTGTCCTATTGTTTTAACTATTGCGTTTGTCATTTAATGTTTAATTATTATTCAAAATATTTTTTCTATTAATGTAATGAGTATGAAGAATTTCATGAGCGATGTGACCATTTGGTTCGCCAAGAAATTCTTTGTAAAGTTTTTTGACAGATTCATTTTCATGTGATTTACGATTTTTCATCTTTGAATCAATTTCATACAAAGCTTGAACACGTTTTTTAACTTTCTCTGGTTTTTGATGAATGGGTTGACCTCCACCATTAATACATCCACCAGGACAAGCCATAACTTCAATAAAATGATATTTCGATTCACCTTTTTCAATTTCATCAAGTATAGGAGAAACATTTCCTATTCCATTAACAACTGCAATATTTATTTCAATTCCATTAATAGGAATTGAAGCTGATTTAATTCCTTGTAAACCGCGAACTTGTTGAAAATCTAAATTATCTAATTCTTTGTTAGATAATTTTTCATAAGCTGTTCTTAAAGCTGCTTCCATTACTCCACCGCTTGTTCCGAATATTGCTGCAGCTCCAGTTGATTCACCAAGTGGATTATCAAAATTATCTTCTGGTAAATCATTAAAATCAATCCCAAACATTTTGAACATACGAACTAATTCACGAGTAGTTAAAACTGCATCAACATCTTGCAAATGATTTTCAGAAAGTTCAGGTCTGTCAGATTCATATTTCTTTACTGTACAAGGCATTATAGAAACTACAAAAATATCTTTTGGATCTATTCCCATTTTTTTTGCATAATAAGTTTTAAGAACAGCACCTTCCATTTCATGTGGAGATTTACATGTAGAAACATGATTTAATAAATGTGGTCTGTTTTGTTCAATATATTTAACCCAACCAGGACAGCAACTTGTAAACATTGGTAAATCAGAATTATTTTTTACCCGACTAATTAATTCAGTTGCTTCTTCAATTATTGTCAAATCTGCTGCAAAATTTGTATCAAATACTTTTTTGAAACCTAATCTTTTAAGACCAGTAACTAATTGACCTGTTGCATTCGTACCCAGTGGTAAATTATATTCTTCACCAATACTTGCACGAACAGCCGGTGCAACTTGAGCGATTACAAATTTTGATTTATCCTTTATTGCATTTATAACTTCTTTAGAATGACTTTTTTCGCGAAGTGCAGCAGTTGGGCAAACTAAAATACATTGCCCACAAAGAATACAATCACTTACATTAAGACCTTTATTGAATGGAGTTGTTACAGTGCTTTTGAATCCACGATAAGTAAAATCAATTGCACCAACTTTTTGTATTTCATTACAGGTTCTTACACATCTTCCGCACAAAATACATTTAGCTGGATCTCTTTCCATCGAGGCACTTGAAATATCAATTGCATGTTTTTTCTTTTCACCAACATAACGATGTTCACGAACATTATATCTTTCGGATAAATCTTGTAATTCACAGTTTTTATTTCTAACACAAATCAAACAATCTTGTGGATGGTTTTCAATCAAAAGTTCAACAATAGTTTTTCTTGCTGTTCTAACTCTTTGTGAATTAGTTTCCACTTTCATCCCTTCAACCACCGGATATGCACAAGAAGGTGTTAAACCTCTCATTCCTTCAACTTCAACAACACACATTCTACAAGCACCAGTTGGAAACATATCTTTCATATGACATAAAGTTGGAATATGAATTCCAACAGATTTTGCAGCATCAAGAATTGTCATTCCTTTTTCAGCTTTTACTTTTATATTGTTAATTGTTAATTCTACCATTGGTTTCTCCTTAGTTAACTTGAACTGCATTTAAACGACAAGTTTCAAAACACATTCCACACTTTGAGCATTTAACTTCAATAATTTGATGTGGCTGTTTTTTCTCGCCAATAATAGCTTCAGTTGGACATTTTTTAGCACATAAACCACAACCTGTACACAATTCTGGATCAATAGAAAATGTTAAAATATCTTTACAAACTTTTGCTTCACATTTCCTTTCAAATAAATGTTCTTCATATTCATTTCTGAAATATTTTAATCCGGATAAAACAGGATTTGGTGCACTTTGTCCTAATCCACATAAGGAAGTGTCTTTTATTACTTCAGCTAATCTTTGCAGGTGGATAATACCTTTAAATCTTTGTAGTGGTTCATATTTAATTTTATTGTGATTATAACTCACCGGAATTCTTTCAATAATTTCAAGCATGCGCTTAGTTCCTTCACGGCATGGGACACATTTACCGCATGATTCATTTTGAATAAATGTTAAAAAATATTTAGCTACATCAACCATACATGTATCTTCATCCATAACTACAAATCCACCCGAACCCATCATTGCGCCTATGCTTCTTAATGAATCATAATCAACTTCTGTATCCATAACTTCCATAGGTAAACATCCACCAGATGGACCACCAATTTGAACAGCTTTAAATTTTTTATCATTTGGAATTCCACCGCCAATATCAAAAACGATATCTTTTAATTTTATTCCCATTGGTATTTCGACTAAACCACTATTTTTAATTTTACCAGAAAGAGCAAAAACTTTTGTCCCTTTGCTGTTTTTAGTTCCTATATATGAAAACCATTGAGCGCCTTTTGTTATGACAGATGGAACATTTGCAAAAGTTTCTACATTGTTAATTACAGTAGGTTTTCCCCACAGACCAAAATCACTTGGATAAGGTGGACGTGGTCTTGGCATTCCACGCTTTCCTTCAATTGATGCAATCAAAGCAGTTTCTTCACCACAAACAAAAGCGCCGGCTCCTTTTTTAATTCTGATATCAAAATCAAAATCGCTGTTTAAAATATTTTTACCAAGTAACCCATATTCACGGCATTTATTAATTGCATTAGTTAATCTTTCAATTGCTAAAGGATATTCTGCACGGCAGTAAATGAATCCCATCGAAGCTCCAATTGCATAAGCACCGATTAACATTCCCTCAATTACTCGAAAAGGATCACTTTCTAAAACAGAACGATCCATAAAAGCACCTGGATCACCTTCATCAGCATTACATATAATATATTTTTGATCAGCAATTTTCTTTTGTGCTATTTCCCATTTTAATCCGGTTAAAAATCCTCCACCACCTCTTCCTTTTAATCCACTATCTTTTACTTCTTTTACAACATCTTCAGGACTCATAAGACGAATAGCTTTATCAAATCCTCTAAATCCGCCTGCTGCAATATATTCATCAATAGAAGTTGGGTTTATAATACCACAATTTTCAAGAACAATTTTCATTTGTCTTTTGAAAAATGGAATTTCGTTTATGTTGGTAATTTTATCTGTGCTTTTTCCAAAAGTACCGAGTAATTTTTTTTCATAAATTGAATTGTTTATAACATGTGTTTCAATCAAAGCTGGAACATCTTTAGGTAAAATTTCACAATAAGAAATTCTATCTTTGCCGGGCATTTTGATATCAACAATTGGTTCTTTTGCACAATAACCAATACATCCTGTTGGTATAATTTCAGCTTTAATATTTTTTTTAATTAGTTCCTGTTCAATTGCTTGTTTAACTTTATCGGCTCCAGAAGCTAAACCACATGTTCCCATTCCTATAAAAATAATAGGGATATTATTATTTGCATATTTTAAGTCATGTAAAAGCTTCTGATGTTTTTCTTTACAATTTTGATCTTGATGACACAATGGTCCTTCTAACGAACAAGTTATGAACAAATCGCATGGATTTTCATTCGAATGCCAGCATTGACCACAACATTTGTCTATATATGAATTCATTCAACACCTATTGGATGTTCTACTTTTAACTTTTCTTCTTTTTTGTATTTGCTTAGAATTTTAGGAATTTCTTTTACGGTTATTCTTCCATAATATTCTTCATTAATATTTACAACTGGTGCAATACTACAAGCACCAATGCAAGCAACCGTTTCAAGTGTAAATAATTTATCTCGTGTTGTTTGACCAGCTTTAATACCAAGTTCAGTTTCGATGGCGGTTAAGATATTTGCGGAATTTTTTACATGGCAAGCTGTTCCTCTACAAACTCTTATAACGTTCTTCCCTAATGGTGTTAATCTAAATTGATTATAAAAGGTAGCAACACCATAGACTGCTACAAATGACATTCCTACATATTCAGCAATTTGCTTAAGTTGTTGTTCTGGGAGATATCCAAATTCATCTTGAACATCTTGTAATAAAGGAATCAAATAACTTCTGTCTTTAGGAGGATATTTTTTCAAAATCCGATTTTCCATCTTTTTCTCTTATTTGTTATTTATCAATAATTAATTTTCCATTTTTAATGCCAAGTAAAACTTAGTTTTTGACGTGTAATAAAGGAATCTGAAAAACATTTTCTTAATGATAAAAATTTTATCTTTTATATTATTAAAGTTAAGAGAGCAAATACGTTTCACATTTGCGATTTTAATTCTATTTTTGAGAAGAATTATTTATAGAAGATAACCTTATGGAAAATAATTTAAGTATTAAAAAACAGGCTGCATGGATCTCTCTAATTATTGGAGTTTTCATGTTTATATCCAAAATTGTTGCATACCTAATTACGGACTCAACTGCTATTTACTCTGATGCAGCTGAATCAGTTGTTCATGTAGTTGCAACAGCTATGGCTTTGTATAGTATTTATTTAAGTGCTAAACCAGCAGATGAAAATCATCTTTATGGACATGGGAATATTGAATACTTTTCTGCCGGCGCTGAAGGGTTTTTAATTATTCTTGCGGCTATTACAATAATTTATTCATCAATTAAAGATTTAATTTTTGGTGTTGAAACTTCAAGTCTTGATATTGGTACATTAATAATTTTAACCGCAAGTGTTGTTAATTTAGTCTTGGGACTATTTTTAATAAAAAAAGGTAAAAAGACTAATTCAATAATTTTGATTGCTGATGGTAAACATGTTCTTACCGATTCAGTTACAAGCTTCGGTGTTGTGTTTGGGTTAATAATTGTATTAATCACAGATATAAAAATATTCGATCCAATTGTAGCAATTTTTGTAGCAATGAATATTTTATTTACAGGTTATAAGTTAGTTCGCGAATCAATTGGTGGATTAATGCATGAAACAGATAAACAAATGTTATCTGAAATAGTTAATAAATTAATTAGTATTAAAAAAGATTTTTGGATTGATATTCATCATTTAAGGTTTTGGAAATCTGGTGAGCGTGTTTTTATAGATTTTCATTTGATACTCCCCTATTATTTTTCTGTAAAAGAATCTCATCTTGAAGAAGAATACATAGAGAGTAAATTATTAGAGACAATACCAAACTCAGGTGTAAGAATTCACATGGATTATTGCAAGCCTGAAGTTTGCAAGTATTGTGGTTATAATTGCGATAAAAGAACTGAAGAAAGAAAAATCAATTTCGAATGGAATGAAAAAAGATTTTTAGGTGATCCTATTTATGCAATTCCACATGAATAATCACTGCAATAACTTTTTGTCTTTTTCAATTACTTCATTTTCCATTTTTAATTTATACTCGACTAATTTTTTTTGAAGTTTTTTATTGTTAATTGCCAAAATTTGTAAAGCTAAAAGAGCCGCATTTTTAGCTCCATCAATTGCAACGGTTGCCACTGGAACACCAGCTGGCATTTGAACAATAGATAACAATGAATCTAAACCTTTTAAGGTTTTTGTTTGTACTGGAACACCAATTACTGGCAAAGTTGTAAATGCTGCTGTCATACCAGGCAAATGAGCTGAGCCGCCAGCTCCTGCAATTATAACTTTTATTCCTTTTTCAATTGCAGATTCAGCATATTCTTTCATTCTTTTTGGTGTGCGATGTGCTGAAACAATTTTAACTTCGAATGAAACATGAAATTCTTTTAATACTTCAATTGCTTTTTCCATTACGGGATAATCAGAATCGCTTCCCATAATAATTCCAATTTCTGGTTTTGATTTCATAGATATTCCTAATAAATAATTTTTCTTTCTAAAATTTTTGCTTGTTTTATTAATTCATTTTTGTTTTTACCTACTAATGTAATATGTCCAAGTTTTCTTCCAATTCTTGACTCTTCTTTACCGTAAATATGAATATGTGCTTTTGAATTTTTTAATACTGCTTCAATATTTTGTGGAAAATTCAACCCATTTGTTTTGCCAAGTAAATTAATCATTACAGCAAATTTATCTATCATTTCAGTAGAGCCGAGTGGTAAATCAAGTATGCTTCTTATGTGATTTTCAAATTGTGAAGTAACACATGCTTCAATTGTATAATGACCAGTGTTATGTGTTCGTGGTGCCATTTCGTTAATTAGTATTTTGTTTTCATTAGTTAAGAAAAACTCAATTCCAAAAACTCCAAAACCTTCAACAGCTTTAACTGATTGGATTGCAATTTTTTTAACATAATTTAATAAATCATTATTTAGTTTTATTGGTGCAATTACTAAATGACAAATATGATTTTTTTGAATTGTTTCAACAACTGGATAAGTTTTAATTTCCTTTTTGTTTCGTACAACTATTATTGCTAATTCTTTTTTAAATTTGACAAATTCCTCAGCATATAATTCCAAATGTCTTTCAGATAATTTATTTATTCCTTCAAGTAAACTTTTTTCATTATTTACTAAATAATTTCCGTAACCATCGTAACCTAATTTTCTGGATTTAAGTATAAACTTTTCCCCTAATTTTTGTGAAAGATTTTTATAAGTTGTATCACTATTGATACTTACAAATTTTGCAACAGGTAATTTGTTTTTCTGTAAAGTATCTTTTTGAATTAATTTATCTTGAATCAGTGAAATTGTTTTAGATGAAGGAACAACTTTTTTACCTAAACTTTCTAAAAATTCTAAATGATGATAATCAACAAATTCATTTTCAAGAGTTATTAGTGAAGCTGAATTTGCAAAACTTTCCAAAATTTTATAATCATCAACCCAACCAACAAATTCATTTTGAGTTATTTTTCCTGCAGGCGAGTTTTTAGTTTTTTCGAGAATTGAAATATCATAACCTAATTTATAAGCTTGAAGAGCGGACATTTTAGCTAATTGCCCGCCACCTAAAATTCCAATTGTAATTTTTTCTTTCATTTTATCCTAAATTGTTAAAGAAAAGATAAAATGAAGAATCGATAAATCAAAAAATGTTTATTATTTTCTATTAATTGATCCAACCCCAGAAATATTAGTTTTAACATTTTGTGGATTTCCATAATAATTAATAGAGCCAACACCGGAAACTGATGCATCAATTCTTTCTTTTGCAAAAACATCTGCTGAAGCGGCACCACTAACAGATATTTCAACAACATTTGCAATTAAATCTTTAGAATCAATTGAACCGGCTCCTGATAAGTCTGCATAAAGTTTTTCTACTTTTCCTTTGAGATAAATTGAACCAGCTCCGCTAAGATTTACTTCAAACACATCTTCATCAATATTAAAAATCTGTAAACTATTAGCACCCGAAACTTCTACATAATTTAAATTTGGCGTTGTAATTAGTATTTTGATTTCTCTTCTTGGATTTAACCCTTTTTTAGTTTCAATTATTAAAGTACCGTCAACTACATTTGTTTTAATTAATGGTAATAAATTTTCTTCAGCTTGAATTTTAAGAGATGCTTCTTTCCCAATTTCAACTTTAACACTGAAAACACCACCAACTTCGAGACGATCAAAATTTTCAATGTTTCTAGTTTGAGTTTTTAATTTTCCATTTCCACGAACACCCCAAAAAGTACATGCATTAAATGATAACAATAATGTTAAAATTATAAATAATGTTTTCTTTTTCATGGCATCACCTTTTTATTCATTAAGACGAATTATTTATTAAAAAGTTTTAGTTATTTTTATACTGAACTTAACTTATTATTTTAAATATCGAAAATAAAATAACAATTGTTTCTATTATGGGATTTTTTACATCAGAGCAAGACATAAACAAGTTACAACAAGAAGCATTTGACCATTTATGGAATGGACGCTTTCGCATAGCTTTACCTATTGCTGAAAAAATATTTTTAAACAGACCAGACGATAGTGATGCAGCAATTTGTTATGCTTGGGCATTGCTCGAAAATGGAAATCCTATAAAAGCATTAGAATTAGCTAATCTTGCAGTTGAGCTTAAAGGTGATTCTGTAAAAGCAAGAATATATCGTGCTTATTTACTTTCACGTATGAGTATTTTTGAAGGTGCAATAGCTGATCTTGATTATTCAATTGAAAAACAAAAAGACACTTTAGCTTGGTCATATTTAAATAAAGCACGTTCATTAGCTGGTCTTCAAAAATTTGATGAAGCCAATCATTTACTTGATTTAGCCATAATTATAGATAACAACAATCATAAAAACTGGAAAGAGTTGCGTTTCTTTTTAGAAAAGGCTAATGAAATAAAATCTCTAAATCTTAAAGAGAAAAAAGAAGAAATCAATTCTTTGATTGAGCTTTCAAATCATGCAATAAAATCAAAGGAATACTGGTTTTCATTGTATGCTTCAAGAAAAATATTGGAATCTGAATTTAATGCTCAAGCTCAACTTATTGAATTGGAATCAATGATTTATTTATTTCAAATAAAACCCGCTTTAAAAAAAGCTGAGGAATTAAAATCAAAATTTTCTAATAATGAAGTATTTAATAAAATTTATAATCTTATTAAAAAATTCAATGAAATTGAGAAAGATGATGAAATAATCCCTTCGAAAAGAAAAACCAAAACAAAATCAACTATACAAATAGAAGAAATTATAACTCCACGAACAGATGCAAGTTACTATCCAAATGAATTTGTTGATATTTTCTCCATTAAAATTTTTGATGTAGATGAAGAACAAAAAACAAACGAGAGAATTTATTTTTCTCAATTTGATTTCAACACCAAAACATTTGGTGCTGAAGTAATTTTCAATAACCTTTTTTATAATAAAGTTGATAAAATATTTGATGCTGTTGCTGTTTGGTATTTTAATGATTTTGAGGTTTACAAAAACAACTTCAAAATAAATATTAAAAAAGATTGGGATTCAGTAATATTTGTTCAAACATTTAACAAATCAAAAATTGATTTTAAAAAAGGACAAGCAAAAGTCGAATTCTATATCCAAAATTTTAAAGTAGCTGAAAAATACTTTTTGATTAATGATCAAGCTATTCAAGAAGTTGAAGAGAAACTAACTTCAAATTTATCAGTTAACGATCAAGATAAATTAAAAACAAAAACTATTACTAAACGTGAAGTAAGACCACTTAACGAATTATTAGATGAATTAAATTCTTTCACTGGACTTAATTCTATCAAAGATGCAATTAAAAATTTTATTGCATACCTCGAGTTCATCAAAGAAAGGAAAAAACTTGGACTTAAAGCTGACGAGAACATATCAATCAACGCAGTCTTTCTGGGCAATCCTGGCACAGGAAAAACAACAATAGCAAGAATGCTTGGAGATATTTTTTATGCAATGGGAATTTTGCCAAGTGGTCATGTAGTTGAAGTTGATAGAGCCGCTTTGGTTGGTGAATATGTCGGTCAAACTGCACAAAAAACTGAAAAGAAAATTAATGAAGCTATTGGTGGCGTTTTATTTATAGATGAAGCATATACACTTGTGAAACAAGGTGCTTCTAATGATTTTGGTCAAGAAGCGATTGATATTTTATTAAAAAGAATGGAAGATCGTAAAGGTGAATTTGTTGTTATAGTTGCAGGCTACCCGGATGAAATGAATTTGTTCTTAAATTCTAATCCTGGTTTAAAATCAAGATTTACTCACACATTTGTTTTTGAAGATTATACCCCCGATGAATTAATTGAAATTTTCGAAAAGATGATTGCTAAAGAAGATTATGTAATAACAGAAACAGCAAAAGATATTTTAAAGAAAGAATTGATGAATTTATACCGCCGAAGAGATAAAACTTTTGGCAATGCAAGATTGATTAAAAGATTATTTGAAAATTGTAAAATCAATCTAAGTAAAATTTGCTTGCAACTGAAAGAAGAAGAAAAAACTAGAGAAATTTTAACAACCTTTACCGAAGAAGTTATTTTACAAAGTTTTTCAAAAAGTAAATCCAAAGAAGTTAAAATTCCAATTAATGAAGAAGCACTTACTGAAGCATTAAATGAACTAAATAACCTTGTCGGTTTGAAAAATATTAAAAAAGAAATTAACGACATGATTAAACTTGCTCGTTATTTACACAAACAAGGTGAAGACTTAGGTAAAATATATTCTGAACATATTTTGTTTTTGGGTAACCCTGGTACCGGCAAAACAACAGTAGCAAGAATTTTTGGGAAAATTTATTCAGCACTTGGAGTTTTACCAAAGGGACATTTAGTAGAAACTGATAGACAAGGATTGGTTGCAGGATTTGTTGGACAAACTGCAGAAAAAACAACTAGAATGATTGACTTAGCAATTGGAGGAGTTTTATTTATTGATGAAGCCTATGCACTTGTAAAACCTAATGACTCGGGCAGTGATTTTGGAAAAGAAGCAATTGATATTTTGTTAAAACGAATGGAAGATGATCGTGGTAAATTTATTGTAATTGCCGCTGGATATACAGATGAAATGAACAAATTTATTTCATCAAATCCTGGTATTAAATCAAGATTCAGTAAATCTTTTACTTTCGAAGATTATACACCAGATGAGCTTCTAGAAATTGTTCATCGAACTTTTATTAAAGAAAATAAAAAACTAAAACCAGATGCTGAAAATATTCTTAAAAAGCATTTTGAATTAATTTACAAGAATCGAGATAAAAAATTTGGTAATGCAAGAATTGTCAGAAATCTTTTAGAGGCTTTAAAACAAAAGACTTTATTGCGTCTTGCAGATTCACAATCAAATCAAAAAAGTGAAGAAAATATCTTAACAATTGAAGTTGAAGATATTCAAGAAGTTATAAATCGTGAAGTTGAAGCTAAAAGTTACAATGTAAAAGGTGACCCTTTAAAACTTCAAGAAGAAATTAATGAGTTAAATAATCTTGTTGGTTTGGAAAATGTTAAGCAAGAAATATTTAAACTCATCAGCTTTGCAAAAATTTCTAAATTAAAAAAGGAACAAGGATTAGAATCACCTGAGCGGAATTTGAATTCAATATTTATTGGTAATAATGGTACAGGAAAAAGAACTGTTGCAAAAATTTTTGGCAAGATTTTAAAAGAACTTGGAATACTTGAAAAAGGTAATTTGGTTGAAGTTGATAGAAAAGATTTCATTGCAAATTATCATGGACAAACAGAGATAAATACGAACAAGATTTTACAGCAAGCATTTGGAGGAATCCTTTTCATTAAAGATGCTTCTTTCCTGTTTCAAAAAGATGATTTTTCATTAGAAGCAGTAAATACAATCTTTAAAGGAATAAATTATTATAAAGGGAAAATGATTGTTATTCTTGCTGACAAGAAAAATAATGTTTATACATTGATGAATAATTATCAACAATTAAAAAATTATTTCCCAAATGTTTTTCATTTTGAAGATTATTCACCGAGACAACTATTAGCAATAGCCGCCAACATTGCTGAGAAAAATGGTTATTTCCTTGATGAAGGTGCATTACAAGAATTGATGGACTACTTTAATGATATTTATCTTTTAAGAAAAGATGATTTTGAAAATGGAATTATCGCTAGAAATGTTTTATACCAGTCAATCACTAATCAGGAAGAAAGAATATTTTCAATCTATGAAAAAGAAGATGTTGATTTAAAAACAATAACATTGGAAGATGTTCAAAAAGTAAGGCTAACTGATTAACTGTTTTAATTACTCTATAAAACTTTTGAAGAAGAAATTCAATAAAGTATTGTTAATGATTTTTGAGATTCAAATCAATTTTATTTAATAAACTATTTCCAAATGTTATTAAGTTTTTTTGTTTAATATTCCAACAACTAGGTCCAACAAATCTTCTTTCTTAAATGGTTTCGAAATATAATGTGAACATCCAGCGGCTAAAAATTCTTCTCTATCACCTACCATTGCATAAGCTGTTGTAGCAATGATTGGAATGTTTTCATATTCTTTTAATTTTCTAAGTTCTCGGGTTAATTGTTTACCGTCAAAACCACGTTTTAGATTTATATCCATAAAAATCAAATCATACTTTTTCTTTTTGCATAGATTAATTGCAAATTTACCATCAGTAGTTGACTCCAATTTGAGATAACCTTCTAAATATCTTTTCATAACTGGATAAACTAAAGGATCATCATCAACAATTAATGCAAGTGGTTTTACTTTGGCATCTTCAAATTTCAGTTTCTTCTCATCTATTTGAATTGCAACTTTCTTTTTCGAAATTTTGTCATCAGTTGTTATTGGCAATTTAACAATAAAAGTTGAACCTTTCCTCAGTTTACTTTCAACAGAAATCTCACCACCGAATTTTTCAACAAGCTTTTTTGTAATACTTAATCCTAAACCCGTTCCTTCAAAGTTTCTTCCAAGTCCTTCACTCACCTGTCTAAATTCTTCGAAAATTATATTATGATATTCTTCTGGGATACCTATTCCTGTATCTTCAACTTTGATTTCAACTAAGGTTTCTTGTAAAGATATATCAACATTAATTCCTCCTTCAACTGTGAATTTAAGTGCGTTATTTATAAGATTATTCAGTATTGTACGATAAGCACGTTCATCAATATTAATTTGAATTGATGGATGACTGAATGATGATTTTAAATAAAGTCCTTGTTTTTCTGCCGTTTTACTGAAAAGATTAAGAATCTCTTTTGTTTCTTTTATTAAATCAACCTTTTCAAAATTGAATTCATGCTTTTCGGATTCTATCTTTGATAAATCCAAAATAAGATTTAAAGTTTCGGACAAACGCATTCCACTTAAGTAAATATTTTCTGCCATTTCTTTCAATTCAATTTCTTTTAAATCCTGCTTTAGAAATTCAGCAAAACCGAGTATTCCAATTAATGGTGTTCGAAGTTCGTGACTCATATTAGCAAGAAAATTTGATTTCAATCTGTACATTGCTTCAGCTTTTTCAAGGGCAGTTTTTAGTTCTGCAGTCCGTTCTTCAACTTTCTTTTCAAGTAATTGATTCATTTGCTTCAATTGTTCAGTTTTATTTTTTAATTGAATATGCGTATCTACCCTTGCCAGGAGTTCCCTTGGATTGAAGGGCTTGAAAACATAATCCTGTGCACCGTAATCAAATCCTTTAACAATGTTTTCTTCTTCAGTAAAAGCGGTTAAGAAAATGACCGGTATATCTTTCAGCTTTTCAGTGCTTCGAATAATCTTGCAAGTCTCATAGCCATCAAGAATTGGCATGTCAATATCGAGCAGAACAAGATCGTAGTTATTTGATTGGTTGAGTATATCAAGGGCTTGTTTTCCGTTAGTTGCAAAACCGATTTGATAATTTGCTTCTTTCAGCACACTGCCGAGGACTTGAATATTCTGAGCGTTGTCATCTACAACTAATACTTTGTGTTGGTACACAGTTTTTCCTCCTTTCTTGCAAATTTTTTTATATCAAATTGTCATTCCCGTTCGCTTCAGCGAACGGCAGGCTATTTATAAACTAAATTTTTCTGCTTTAGCGGCATTGCATTTCTGATGTGGCTAAAGCCAAATTTCTCTCTTCTCTTTTATTCCGTCAGCTAAAGCTGACGGCAATATGGCAATATGGCAATGCAAGATTTTCATCAGCTAAAGCTGATGCAACAATGTTTTTTTCTTTCTTTTTGCAATCTGAATATTCCTATTTATAAATTAAAATCTTCTGCTTTAGCAGCATTTATTATTTAATATATTGCCATTCATATTTCTTCATAAACTCATCTATTTCTTCATTAAATTCTTTCGCTTCATGATGTTTTTCTTGATTGTCAATATACTTTTTAACAGCTTCAACATGACTTTCACTAACACTCACAGCCCAATAATCGTCCTGCCAAAAGAATTTACTTTTGAGCAATTTTTGTTCATTTATCCAATGAGAGGATTCTCCTTTTATTAATTGAGATACTTTACTTATGGAGTCTTCTCGATTCAGAAGAAGGAGGCAGTGTAAGTGCTCTGAAAAACCATTAAGAGAACTTATCAAGATATTCTTCTTCTCAGCATTTTCTATTATGTGTGAAATGATTTTTGTCCTTATAGGTTTTATTAGAACTGGTTCTCTGTTTTTTGTTGCAAATACTAAGTGAATCCAAATTCGAATCCAACTCATTAGTAATTCCTTTTTGTTAATATTCTTTTTTTTCTCATATCAAATTGCCCATTGCCATTGCCGTTCGCTTTAGCGAACGGCAATGTTTAATTAATATTTTCTGCTTTAGCAGCATTGCTTTTCTTTATGTGGCTAAAGCCAAATTTCTCTCTTCTCTTTTATTCCGTCAGCTAAAGCTGACGGCGGCAATATGGCAATGCAAGATTTTCATCAGCTAAAGCTGATGGCAATTTTTATATCTTCTGTTGCATTAGCTTTCTTATGAATTTCATAATATAAAATGCAAAACATAACATTTTTACTCATTTATCTTCTGTAATCATCAATTGCCGTTCGCTTTAGCGAACGGCAATGTTTAATTAATATTTTCTGCTTTAGCAGCATTGCTTTTCTTTATGTGGCTAAAGCCAAATTTCTCTCTTCTCTTTTATTCCGTCAGCTAAAGCTGACGGCGGCAATATGGCAATGCAAGATTTTCATCAGCTAAAGCTGACGGCAATATTTAGACTCACAGTCCCTCCAGTAATTCCAAAATGTTTTTGAATTTTGCAAATGAAATTTCGAGTTTTTCAATTTCAAACATTTCTGCCTGCGAAGCGACCTCCGCACCGTATTGAGATAAAAATGCAAATGAATATTCATTTCCAAGTTTCTCTAAATCCAAACCAAATTGTTCCATCTCGTTAATCAAATTTGACTTAAGAATTTCTTCAAATCGTGGCTTAAACTCAGAAGTCAAAATGTTTTTCAATTTCAGCAGTGATTTCTTTTGCTCATCACTGAGTTCAATTAAAATTTGCCTTTTCTCTTCTTCAACTTTTCCGTCTGAAGAAGTGAACTTCAAATACTTTTTCAGTAAATCCACAAGGGCAGAAAGATCAACCGGTTTGAGCAAGTAATCATCAAACAAGTTAAGACCATTATCATCTTTAATCATCAATTTAGAGGAAGCGGAAATACAAGTTATAGGGATATGCTTCGTTGATTCCTGCGACTTCAAAATTCTTGTGGCTTCAATTCCATCCATTACCGGCATACGCAAATCCATTAAAATTACATCGGGCAGCTCTTTGTTTGCAATTTCAATTCCTTCTTTGCCATTTCGCGCCTGAAAAATTTGCAAGTCAGAATTTTCAAGCAGATCGAGTAAAAGATCGCGGTTGGTTTTGTTATCGTCAACAATCAGCACTTTTCCTTTTTCAAAAATTGTCTGTGAAGGATCAAACATTTTTTCTTTAGTAACCGCAGGCTCACCTTCAACTATTTGCACGGAAGGAATAAAAATTGTGAACGTACTTCCTTTTCCCTTTTCACTTTTTAATTTTATTTCACCGCCCATCATTTCGATTAAACGTTTTGATATTGCAAGTCCCAGCCCTGTGCCGCCATATTTTTTGGCGCTTTGTTCTTTCTGTTGAGTAAAAGGTTCAAAAATAATTTTCTGTTCATCCTCAGGGATGCCTATTCCGGTATCTTCAACGCTTATTATCAAATCAATTAAATTTTCGCCCCGAACTTTTTTATCGAGAATTAAAATGATATGTCCCTTTTCCGTGAACTTAACTGCATTCCCAATAAGATTAAACAGTACTTGCCGCAATCTTAAACCATCGAGCAGAAGCAGTGAAGGAATATCGCTCTCTGTTTCAATCATAAAATCCAAATGTTTTTGAGATATTTTTTGAAGGAACACCACTTCTATTTCTTCGGCAAGTTTCACCACATTCACTGGCTCGGGTGCAAGAGTTAGTTTACCTGCTTCAACTTTAGATAGATCGAGAATATCGTTTATCAATGATAGCATAGTTTTTCCGCTGGAACGAATAGCTTCAACTCTTTTTTTATTTTTTTCATCGGTAAGGGAGGAATATAACATATCTGAAAAACCAATAATCGCATTCATCGGTGTGCGGATTTCGTGAGACATATTTGCAAGGAAAATACTCTTTGCGCGGTTTGCCTGTTCGGCTTCGGCTTTGGCTGCTGCAAGCTGTGCTGTTCTTTCCTCAACAAGTTTTTCAAGGTTATCGCGATGCATATGAATTTCTTCTTCAAATTGAATCCGGACTATCGCATTGGCAATTAAAGAAACTGTTGATTCAATTCCATTTCTTAAATAATTGGAAATTTCAATTTCTTTTTTGGAAGCAAGATATATTGAACCGAAAACGTTATCCTCATAATACATGGGTATAATTGCAATCGTTTTTAATTTTTCTTCTTTTTCATTTTCAGAGAGATCAATAGGAATTTCATTATGCGTCAAATAAATTGGTTCGCCGATTTTTACTAATCTTGCATTCGGTGAATCAGCTTCAAAGTGAGAAGCAGCTGCAACAAATTTATCGGATAATCCTTCGCTATAAACCGAATCAAGCGAGTTGTCGTTTTTATCGAAAAGATAAATCATTCCGCAATCCATTCCGCTTAGTTCAGATAAAGTTTTGAAAGATGTACGGTAACATTCCAAAGGATTTGTTATTGTGTTCAGCAAAATTCCCAAATCTCGCTGAGCGAGAATAATTTTTTCACTCAGTTTCCGTTCTGTAATATCTTGAAATGCACCCGATAACCTAACGCATTTTCCATCTTGAAATATTGGTACTCCCATTGCTCTTACCCAAATGTTTCTACCTTTAGCAGTAATTAGTGGAAGTTCTAAATCCCAAGGTATCCCTTTGGAAATCGCTTTTTGAACTACAGATTTGATAATAGGACGAGCTTCAAAAGTGTAAAAATTAATTGCCATTTCGAGAGAAGGTTGGATTGTTGGATCTAGTTCATGAATTCGATAGGTTTCCAATGTCCATCGGACGAGGTTAGTCTTCAAATCAAGTTCCCAACCGCCAACTTTTGCTATTTCCCCAGCTAAACTTAATAACTCTCTACTTTCCTTTAACTCTTCTTCGTCTAATTTACGTTGTGTTATATCTTTTGCTATTCCACCCATCTGAATGGCTTTTCCGTTCTCGTCATAGATCAAAGATTTATGGTCTAACAGCCAAACAACTTTTCCATCGGGACGAACAATTCGGTATTCTGCTTGTGCTTTCCCTTTTTCAAATAATTCTTTGTTGCTTGCTTCTGCTATCGCTCTATCTTCGGGATGAACCATTTCAATCCAGAGTTTTGGATTTGCTTTAAACTTTTCTTTAGAAATCCCTAAAACAAATTCAATTGAATCATTAACATCAATATTTTTGGAGCCTTCAAGAATTGCAGTCCAAACAATATCATTCATTTCTGATACTAATCGGTTAAAACGTTCTTTACTTTCTTCAAGAAGTTTTTCCTTACTATAAAGCTCTCTGTAAATTGTTTTTTGACGAGAATTATAAATAAAGGCTAAACCAATACCGCAGATAATAATTAGTAAAAAAGTGAACCCTGTAATAATAAGTGCAGTTAAATTGAGATCGGCATAGATTTCACTCTCGTCAACCTTTGAAAGCATAATCCAGTTTGTAGTAGGAATTATTCTAATATCAGAAAGAACCTTAACGCCGCGGTAATCAATTCCTTCAAATAAACCTCTTCGCCCCAATGCAGCTTGCACTGCTGGTACATTTGTTCTATTTAAAGAAATTTTTAATTTGAGTGCTGTGTTTTTGCGATGGCGCAGCTCGTTGAGAAAAACAACGCTCTCATTTTCAACACGAAGAATAGCCGTTTCGGCGGTTCTGCTTGGGGTTGGCCATGTTTGTATTAATGGATATAAAAAATTGTTCGGGTCTATACGTAAAACAAGAATAGCAATAGCTTTGTTGTTTTTTATAATTGGTGAAATAATATCAAAATTAATTTTGTTTTTATTTTGGTCAAAGTAAAAGTCAGTTAATACTATTTCATTTTTAGTAGTGGCTTCAACTATTTTTCGTTTTAAAAAGTCATTTATTTCAACAGTGTTGTTAAATACTGATAATAGGAAAACGCCATTGGTATGAGTAAGAAAAATGTTTTTGTAACCCATTTCTTTTTGAACCAGTTGAAACCGATCGATGATTCCCTGTTTTATATTCATATTGATTGAATCTTGCATCAAGTTGTTTATGCCAGAAATTAAAAAGGTGGACTGTGAAATAATTTTTGCATCGCCTATTCTTTCCTTCAGCCAACTTTCGATCTGGCTTTGTTTAAGATCGGCAATTGCATGGAGTTCATCGTACTTTTGGCTGCGAAAAGTATCTTCTTGTTTTTTGTAAATAAGATAGCCGGAGATTAAAATCAGTACACTCAGAATTGTTATTAAAACAAAAATTTGTTTTTTGCTTAAGGTTTGCAGATTGTTTTTATTATTCATGATTAACAATCTCCTAAATATCTTTCAATAAAACTGATATTGTTAGGAATAAATAATTTAATGTATCGAAAAATCAAATAATGGAGTTCGACAAAATTCTAAATTTCTTAAGAATTTATATAAATAAAATATATTTCATTATCGGGAGAACTGTAATCGGTCAGAAAAAATAAAACAAGGAGTAATGATATTTTAAAAATTGCTTTCGTTTTACCCTCAGCAATTAATTTAATTAATTAACTTGTTATAAAATAGTAAAAATTTCAGGTTATGCAAAAAAAATTCCTTAGAGAAAATCTGCATTCTTACTCGTCGGGATTGTGCAGCAAGAAAGGATAAACGAAAAAAGAATGTCTGATTTAAGAATTCAAGTTGTAAAACTTACCTCTAATCTGCTTCCAGATACACTATAAATTTTTTCGCCAATCGGGACACTCCACATTATGAAATGACAGTACTATCAACCATTAAAACAATAAATCTTATTAAATGCAGAATTGAGCAACAAGCTAAACTTTTACGGTAAGCAAAATTTTGTACAAGGAACTATTGACTAAATATCGTTTACATTAGCATAGATAATTTGAAAACTTATATTTAAGTTATCCAAATTGAAAATTAATCTTTGTAAATGCTTTCAGAAATTTTACCTGCTAAAGTGATTGTTAATTTTCTGGAAGTAAAATGTGAAGAGAAGGCTAAAATTTTATTGAACAGACCATCAACTACACTTGGTTTTTTGCCCAATGCTTTTAATGTTGTATCTACAACTTGTTGGCTAGTTCTTGGAAATGGTCCCATTGTAGATTTAGCAACTTGATGAAATTCAGTTTCAGTTCCACCTGGATTAATTGTAATAACATCAATATTATATTTTTTTAATTCATACCAAAGTGCATTACCTAAAAAAGCATCAAATGCCTTTGTTGCGGCATAAAGAGCAGTTGTTGGTGTAGGTTGAAATGCGACTAAACTTCCTAAAAATATTAATGCACCTTTTTTTCTTTCAATCATCTTTGGTAAAACATGATGAGTTAAAACTGTTGGAGCAATACAATTTACTTTTATCATTTTAGCATCTGTTTCAACATCTGAATTAATAAAATCTTTTCGATAACCAAAACCAGCATTGTTAACTAAAATTCCAATTTCTTTTTCATTTATAATTGGAATTAATTTAGTAATAAAATTTTCTTCCGATAAATCAATTTCAAGAGGAATTACTTCAACATTATTTTTTTGTTCAAGTTCAGTTTTTAATTTTTGTAATCTATCAAATCTTCTGGCAACAATAATCAAATTAAAACCAAGTCCAGAAAATTTACGTGCGAATTCTTCTCCAATACCAGAAGAAGCACCTGTAATTAAAGCCCATTTACCATATTTTTCAGCCAAGTTCATTAAATCATTTCACTTAATAATTCTTGACGAGGTTGAGGAATAACAACTTTATTAACCAATAAACCTTTATCAGAAATTAACTTTGCACCAGATTCAACTGCACTAGTAACAGCGGCAACTTCACCTGTAAGAGTGCAAAAGGCTTTTCCACCTAAAGCCATAGCTAAACGAATTTCAATAATTTTAACATTTGCTGATTTAACTGCGGCGTCAGCACCTTCAATTAAAGATGCAACGGAAAATGATTCTAAAATTCCTAGAGCTTCGAGCATTTCAATATTTGAATGCCCTGATAAAGCAGGAAAAATATCTTTGTGAACATTTGGGATTACAAATGTATCAATTACAGCAAATTCAATTTGTTGAGCCGCACGGTCAACAGCGGCTTGAACTTCTGCAACGTCTCCACCAATTAAAACCATGTATTTACCACTACAAATTGTTCTTGATACAACTAATTGAACATTGGACGTTTTCAACATTATATCAGCAGCTTGCATTCCAGCCGCGATACTTGTTAATTCGATTAAACCAAGTGAATTCATTTCCATATTAAACCTTTATAATGATATTTGAATATAATTTTCTGAAATGTGAGTTACTTTTCCCGATATTGATGCATGAATATTAGCACCAAGTTTTCCATCTTCGATTGATGCAATTAAATCACCAACTTCTACATTTGAACCTAATTTTACTTTTGGAATTGCAGGAGAACCAACATGTTGTTTTAAGTTTATTTTTACTTCATTTGGTTTAGGTAAATTTGCAATAAAAGGTGTATGAGTATCAAATTTTAATAAATCTAATCTTTTCATTAATTGTTTTAGTGGGACTCTTCTTCCCTCTTTCATTGGATGAACTTTGACTTCTTTTTGCTGTTGATATTTCATTCCCATTTTTTTCATTTCAACTTTTCCTTGATCACAAGCTTCGCGTGGATATAAATCTTCTGGACAAGCATAAAGAGAACATAAACCGCAAGAACAACATAAATCAGCATATTGATTCCAAACTGCTTCTCCTGTTTTTGTAAATCCAAGAGAGCGCATCACTTTATGTGGTTGAACATCGTAACCTAAAAGATAACGGGGACAAAATTCTGTGCAATAACTACACTGGTCGCAGGCAGATTTTCCAATTCTATTTTTATCTTGTAATGGTCTTGAATTTCTTTTAATTAAATAATGATCGATTGGTAAAATTATAATTCCAGCTGTTGTTTTTGTAACAACTTCATTTACATCGAATGACAATTTACCCATCATAATACCGCTTACAAAAATTCCAAAATCTGAAGTTGTAACTCCGCCAGCATGTTTAATTAAATCATCAAAGCTAGTTCCAATCGGAGTAAAAAATGAAGATGGATTTTTAACAGCTCCAGTAACAGTAATAAATTTTTGTGTTACGGGAATATCATTCATAGCATTTGAAATATTATAAAAAGTTTCAACATTATTAACTACACAGCCAACATCAAGAGGAAGTCCGTGAGGTGGAATTAATCTTTTAGTAGCGGCATAAACAAGTTCATATTCATCGCCGCTTGGATAGAAATCACCAAGTTGAGTTATTTCAATTTTTCCATTACTAATATTTTTTTCAACTGTTTCAATAGCTTTTTGATTTTTAGCTTTTATACCAAAGTAACTTTTTTTAGCAGATGTTTGGTTCAACATAATTTCAACACCTGATAAAATTTGTGGTGCAAAATTGCACATCAATTCAAAATCTTTATGAATTAATGGTTCACATTCAGCACCATTAACTAAAACAAACTCAACTTTAGATTTTGCTTTTATGTGTGTTGGAAAACCAGCTCCGCCAGCTCCAACAACTCCGGCATTAAATATTTTTTCTACAATATCCATAATTATTTTCTTTTTATTACTACAATAGTTTTATCATCCTGATATTTACTTTCAGAAGTACTAAATTTAATAACATCATCCAGAATTAAAAGAGCAATTTCTTTCGAAGTTTTTTCTAAATTATTTTGAAACACATTAGCCAATCTTTCTTCACCATAAAATTCGAACTTATCATTTGCGGCTTCAACAACACCATCAGTATAAATTAAAAGAACGTCACCATTACTAAAATTAACATGATCAGTTTCAAACTTTGCATTTGGTGCTGGGCCTAAAAGTGGTCCGGTTGGATTTAAATAAACAATTTCTTTACGATTATTTTTGTAAAACATTGGTGGATTATGACCAGCATTAGCAAATAAAAACAGTCCTTTTTTATCATTAGAAATTTCACCATAAAATAGAGATGCAAATTTATCATCCTTAAAAATTTTATTAACAAGTTGATTCATTTGTGACATCATAGGAGAAATTTTTATTTGAAAATTGCTTGCCATTCTAATTGCACCTGAAATATACATAGCTTCTGCCGCAGCACCAAGACCTTTAGAAGCGGCATCGCCAACAACAATTCCAATTCTATCTTCTGCTTCTCCAATTTTAAGGTAATCGTAAAAATCACCACCAACAATTTGAGCAGGTATTGTTACTCCAAATATTTCATAATCATAAAATTTATATTCATGTTCGGGTAAAATACTTCTTTGTATTTGTTTTGCTTTATCAATGTCTTCAATTAAATTTTTTCTTGATTGGCTTAAATATCTTTCATTTAATTTAGAAGTTAAAACTGTTGCAACGATATTTAATGTATCACGCAAATCATTTCCAATCATATCACTATTTACAGCAAGTAAGTACTCATAATATCTTTTATCAGCAATCTTAATTTTTTTTCCAACTCCTGAAGCAGAATATTTTAAGATACCTTTACTTATCAAAGTTTTATTGGTTTCCTGAGCAAGTATAGTTCTTTCTGTGCTTAACCTATCGAAGAAAGGATAATCTTTCAATGGAAGTAAAAAATCTTCATTTATTTTTTGAACTTTACCAGTTTGAAATAAAAGTCTATAAGCTTTTTTCTTTGGGTCAAGCTTCCAGATACGGCCACCAGTTAATTTAATCTCTTCATTTTCTATAATTTGCTTCAAGACATCAATTAAAAGTTCATGTTCTGTTTTGTATTCTTTTGATGCTATGTTAGCAATTGTACGATATAATTTTTTTTGTTCCATTATTCTGAATAATAATTAATAAATTTTTGTAAAACTTGTTTGCAAACTTCATTAAATTCATTTGAAGTGAATGAATTCATAATGCTATTTGAAGTTGGACGAAAAACACCTTTGGCTACATAACCACCGCCTTCAAAAGCACCAATTTCATTTTTGTATCTATCTTCATTCGGTGTTGGAATTGGTGTTCCTGGTTTGACAAGATTTTTCCATTTAATTTCAAAATTTACTAAAGTAGTTAAATTAGGTTCCCACGGTTCAACATCAGTGGGATACATATCTTGATAAGTATTATCATAACCATATTCATCGGCTAAACCTGCAAGACCATGTCCAAGTTCATGAACAAAAATTTGATTAGCTCTTTTATCATAAGCACTTGTCATTGAATAAAAATTATAAATTGCACCACCGCCATATTTTTCAGTATTAACTAAAATATAAATTTGATCGTAGGGTGCATTTGCGGCAATATTTCTAACTTGATGAAAATCTTTTGTCATTAAATAACGTTCACTATCAAAGGTATAAAAATTTGAATTGAGTAAAGTTTGTTTCCAAATATTCTGTGCAGGTATATCAGTTCCACTTTCTTCAGATGGAGCTTCGATTCCCCAAATATTTATTTTATCTTCATTTTCTTTGAAAGGTGAATAGTCAAAAAGATAGCTTGAAAATCTTTTGCAATCTTCTTTGAATTTATTCATTTCATCTTTTGAATAACCTTCTGGAATAAATACAATATCAAGTTTTTTTGAAGGCTCACCTGAATAATGAACCTTAAATGAATTATAAGGTGAAATTTTTTCTTTTATAATGAAATAACTCTTAGGATCAATTTCCATTTCAAATATTTTTTGAAAAATATTTTTTTTATCGCGTCGATCAATTTCTAATTTAACTTTATCTTTTGGAAAAGGGATCAACATTGAACCTGAAAAAGTTTTGGTTATATTTTTGGATTCTTCAGTTGTTTGCCATTCTTGATACAAAGTTGAAAATCCTTTTGAGTAGATCAATTTATTGTCTTTCAAAGAGTAAACTTTTAAAAAGTAATATCCATATTGAAATGAATCTATTAAACTTTTGTGATTACCGCTCCACTCACCTTCTTCAATTAATTTATCAAATGAAATAGTTTCTGAAGTTCTGTTACCAGTGTGGAAAAAATCGAATCTTAATGTTTTGTTGATAAAATATTCATCAAAATTAACTTGAGAAAATAATGGTGATGCTGAAAGAAGAATAAGTAGTAAAAAGTTTTTCATTTTATATCCTATTTAATTTTTCTTGAGCCAGGTTTAACAAGTTCAATTCCTTGCTTGCAAAGAGGACACTCTTCTGGTGAATAAGAAACTACATCAAGTTTAACTGTGCTAAATTGAGGGACACCAAAATTTACTTTGCCATTACTTCTATCGACAATAAATCCAACTCCGGTAACAATTCCACCGTTATGCTTAATTATTTCAATTACTTCAAACACTGAACCACCGGTTGTAACTACATCTTCACAAACTAAATATTTTTTACCTTCTTCAATTTTGAAACCGCGTCTTAATGTTAAATTTTTATCTTCACGTTCAGCAAAGATAAATTTTTTATTTAATTGACGAGCAACCTCCTGACCGACTACAATGCCACCAATGGCTGGTGCAATTACAGCGTCAATTTCAAAATCTTTAAAATGATTTGCAATTTTTTCGCAGATTATTTGGTTGTATTCAGGATATTGAAGAACCAAAGCACATTGGAAATATTGATTACTGTGTCTTCCAGAAGTCAACAAAAAATGCCCATTTAAAAGGGCATTTGTTTTGTAAAAAATTTCAAGAATGTTTTGATTTTCCATTAAAATAATTTCTCTATTTGTTTTGCAAGTTCAATATCTTTTTCTGTTACTCCACCTTCACTATGAGTTGAAATAGTTACTTTTAACTTATTCCAAGAATGAAGGAGCATATCGGGATGATGATCTAATTTCTCAGCTATCACACCAATTTTAATTTCAAGAGCTAATGCATCTAAAAAATCTTTACATGTAAATTCTTTTTGGATTGAATTATTTTTATAATTCCAATTTTTCAAAATAGCTAATTTTAAATTTATCTCTTCTGCTGTAAGTAATTTCATAATAGTAAATTAAAACAAACAATTAGATTTTTTCTTCTGCATCTTTATGAATTTCAGGTTGACGATCTTTACTATTAATAAAAGCAAGTTCATCCTTTGCTGTATCATGAGTTACAATAATTTTATCACCTTCTTTGAAATTGTTAAGCAATAATTCTTCAGCAAGTGGATCTTCAATATATTTTTGGATTGCCCGCTTCAATGGTCTTGCTCCGAATTTTGGATCAAATCCTTTTTCGGCAATAAAATTTAATGCTGATTCATCAAGTTCAATTTCAATTTTGTTTGTGTTTAGATTTTTAATTAAATCTTTCATTTCAATTAATGCGATTTGCTTGATATCATTTTTATCAAGACTTCTGAACACAATTGTTTCATCAATTCTATTTAGGAATTCTGGATTAAATAAACGTTTCATTGCATCTTCAAGAGTGTTTTTCAATTTTGAATACATATCAGTTTCAGAATCTTCACCAAATCCAAATCCACCTGTAGATTTAATTTCTCTAGTTCCAACATTTGATGTCATAATTATGATTGTATTCTTAAAATCAACTCTTCTTCCTAAACTATCAGTTAAAATACCATCATCAAGAACTTGCAATAATAAATTAAAAACATCAGGATGAGCTTTTTCAATTTCATCAAAGAGAACAACTGAATAAGGTTTTCTTCTTACTCGTTCAGTTAATTGTCCACCTTCTTCATAACCAACATAACCTGGAGGCGCTCCAACTAAACGTGATACGGCAAATTTTTCCATGTATTCACTCATATCAATTCTAATGAGAGCATCTTCGCTGTCGAATAAATAACGTGCAAGTTCTTTTGCTAATTCAGTTTTACCTACTCCAGTTGGGCCTAAAAATATAAAAGTGCCGATAGGTTTCGTAGGACTTTTCAATCCAGCTCTTGTTCTTCTAATTGCTTTAGTTAATTTAATTACAGCTTCATCTTGACCGACAATTCTTGATTTAAGAGCTTCTTCCATTTTCATTAATTTTTCAGATTCAGCTTGAACAACACGAGTTACAGGAATGCCAGTCATCATTGAAACAACTGTTGCAATATCATCTTCAGTTACATCGTAAATAATATCTTTAGTTTTAGTATCCCATTCTCTTTTTGCAATTTCTAAATCATTTTGAAGTGTCTTTTCAAGATCGCGAAGCCGAGCCGCTTCTTCAAAATCTTGTTGCTTTACAACTTGAATTTTTTGTTGTTTAACTTTCTCAATTTCTTCTTCAAGTTTTAAAATATCTTCCGGCACAGTAAAATTACCCATATGAACACGAGAACCAGCTTCATCAATTACGTCAATAGCTTTGTCAGGTAAATAACGATCTGTAATATATCTTTCACTCATTCTTACAGCATGCTCAATTGCTTCTTTAGAATAACGAACATGATGATGTTGTTCATATTTAAATTTTATGCTTTCAAGAATTTGAATTGTTTCTTCTGCAGAAGGTGGATCGACCATAACTTTTTGGAAACGACGATCCAATGCTCCATCAGTTTCAATATATTTTCTATATTCATCTAATGTAGTTGCACCGATACATTGAATATCACCACGAGCCAAAGCTGGTTTAAACATATTCGATGCATCAAGAGAACCGGAAGCTCCGCCAGCGCCAACAATTGTGTGCAATTCATCAATGAATAAAATTACATCATCGGCTTTTTCTAATTCTGTCATTAAAGCTTTCATTCTCTCTTCGAATTGTCCACGATACTTTGTTCCTGCAACTAAACCAGCCAAATCTAAAGTTACAATTCTTTTTTCTTGAAGAATACGAGGAACTTTTTTCTGAACAATTCTTAAAGCTAATCCTTCTGCAATTGCAGTTTTTCCAACACCAGGTTCACCAATTAAAACGGGATTATTCTTTTTTCTTCTACTTAGAACTTGAGCAACTCTTTCAATTTCTTTTTCTCTTCCAATAACTGGATCAAGTTTATCTTCGAGTGCAAGTTTTGTTAAATCTCTTCCAAAATTATCGAGAACTGGAGTTTTTGTTTTTTCTGGTTTTTTGGTTGCTTGAAATGTCTGAGGATTTGCGAATGATTTTGTACTCGATTCACGACTTGCTAAAATATCATTTAATTCAGAGCGAGCATTTTCATAAGTTACATTGAATTGATGTAAAATTTGCGTTGCAATATTATCTTCATCTCTTAATAATGAAAGTAAAATATGCTCTGTTCCAATAACATCAGATTTGTAAATTTTAGATTCGATTTGAGTAATCTTTAAAACCTTTTCAGCTTGTTTTGTAAGGGGAATATTTCCAATTGTTAAAGTTCCACCAGAAGCACGAACAGTATCTTCAATAGCTTTTTTAAGTTTTACTAAATCAACATCAAGATTGCGTAAAATTCTTACTGCAACACCTTGACCTTCGCGAATAATCCCAAGTAAAAGATGTTCAGTGCCAATATAATCATGCCCTAACCTTAAAGCTTCTTCTCTACTAAGCCTTATAACTTCTTGTACGCGTTCTGAAAAATTACCTTCCATATAATTTCCTTTTTTTTATCTCTTTAACAAATAATGTCATTAAATAGTTGCTCAAATATAAACAGAGCTTGCACGCATATCAAGAAAATATAAAAAAGGTTTTTGTTTGATGTTTCTTATTAATATTTTAGCAGTAGAATTAATTATCAGGAGAAAAGATGGAAGCTTTAACTGGACTTTCAATTGTAGTGATTTTTGCGGCAATATTTGTACTATTTTTAATTTTATACTTTGTACCAATTGGATTATTTATTACAGCTTATTTCTCTGGTGTAAAGGTAAAAATTTTTCGTGATTTAATTGGAATGCGGTTAAGAAAAGTTTCTCCTCAAGTAATTGTAAGAAATTTAATTAGTGCAACAAAAGCTGGCATTAATTTAACAACTTCGATGTTGGAAGCACATTATTTAGCTGGAGGAAATGTTACTAATGTTGTCAATGCATTAATCTCTGCTAATAAAGCTAATTTAGATTTACAATTTGAAAAAGCATCTGCAATTGATTTAGCTGGTCGCGATGTTTTAGAAGCAGTAAAAATGTCTGTTAATCCTAAAGTAATTGAAACACCATTAGTAGCGGCAGTTGCAAAAGATGGTATTCAATTAAAGGCAGTAGCAAGAATAACTGTAAGAACAAACTTGGAGAGATTAGTTGGTGGAGCTGGTGAAGCAACAATTTTAGCACGTGTTGGTGAAGGTATTGTTTCTACAATTGGTTCTAGTAATTCCCATAAAGAAGTTTTAGAAAATCCTGATAAAATTTCTAAGGTTGTTTTATCAAAAGGATTGGATGCTGGAACAGCATACGAAATTTTATCAATTGATATAGCTGATGTTGATGTCGGTTCAAATATTGGTGCTATTTTACAAGCTAATCAAGCTGAAGCTGATTTGAAAGTTGCTCGTGCAAAAGCAGAAGAAAGAAGAGCCGCTGCTGTAGCTTTAGAACAAGAAATGAATGCTGAAGTTGCTCGTATGCGTGCAAAAGTTGTTGAAGCTGAATCTGAAGTCCCTCGTGCAATTGCTGAAGCTTTTAGAAATGGAAAACTTGGCGTTATGGATTATTACAATTTGAGAAATATTCAAGCTGATACTGAGATGAGAAACTCCATTGCAAAACCTGAAGATAAAAAAGAGCAAAATCCAAATGGATGATTTAATTAGAATATTAATATTTATCATTTTTGTGTGGAGTATTATTGGTGGTTTGAAATCTGACAAGAAGAGAAAATTACCTCAGAATAAATTACCGCAAAATTATGGAGGCAAGGAGAAAAAACCTTTGCCTTCTTATAATAAACTACCTGAAGAAATTATAGGAGAGATGTTTGGCATCAAAATTCCAAAGAGTGAAGAATACTCTGAATCATACGAAACAAAAGATCTTGAAAAAGAAGTTGTTGATTTAGAAAATTCTAAACAAGAAGCCAAAACTCAATGGGATTTAGATTATGATAAAATTACTTTCACTGATAATTTACAAAAGAAAGACCTTAATGTTAGTTATGAAATAAATCAAGCTGAAAAAGTAAAATTGAATTATTCAAAAGTTATTATTGATAAATTAAAAAACAAATCATCTTTAAAGGATGCAATTATCATTTCAGAAATTCTTAACAAACCAAAAGCACTTCGTCGTTAATGGCAAAAAAATATATTATTAAAAAACAATCTTCATCTTTAGAAGCAAATACTTTTGAAAAAAAGAATTTCTTAATTAATTATGAAGAACAATTAAATCCTGCACAATATGAAGCTGTATCAGCTGTTGAAGGTTCATATTTAGTAATTGCTGGTGCAGGTAGCGGCAAAACAAAAACTTTAGTTTACCGAGTTGCACGATTAATTGAATTAGGTTATAACCCAACTTCAATTTTATTGTTAACATTTACGCGCAAAGCTGCAAAAGAAATGATGGACCGTGCTTCAATTCTATTGGATAATAGATGTTCAAAAATTAATGGTGGTACTTTTCATTCGTTTGCCAATATTACTTTAAGAAAATATGCTAAAGCAGTTGGACTTGAAAATGGATTTACAATTTTAGATCAAAGTGATAGTGAAGATGTTATTAATTTAATTCGTTCACAATTAAATCTTGGTCATCTCAAAAAACGATTTCCAAATAAATCTACAATTTATAATGTCTTAAGTTTAAGTGTTAATACTGGCAGAGCTGTGGAAAGTATTTTAGAAGAAGATTTACCGCATTTTGTCGAATACACAAATAAATTTTTAGATATCCAAAAAGTTTATCAATCCTATAAAAGAAAAAACAATTTACTTGACTATGATGATCTATTAGTCTACTTGAAAAATTTTTTATTCGATAATTCAGCCGCAACAAAATCTTTCCTAAATTCAATTAATTTTGTTATGGTTGATGAATATCAGGACACGAATAAATTGCAAGCTGAAATAATTCAAGGATTAGCTCAAAGTAAAAATAATGTAATGGTAGTTGGCGACGACAGTCAATCAATTTATTCATTTCGTGGTGCAAATTTTAAAAACATAATGGAATTTCCGAAGTTATTTCCTGATACCAAAATTATAAAACTGGAAGAAAATTATAGAAGCACTCAAGAGATATTAAATTTTGCTAATCATATAATCGAGCAAGCAGTTGAAAAATATCCCAAATTTCTTTACACAAAAAAAGTCGGTGGAGAATTACCAGGAATAATTTCAGCAGCAAATCAAAATATGCAGTCAAGATTTATTACAGAAAGAATTTTAGAATTGCGTGAAGAAGGAGTTCCATTAAATGAAATTGCAGTTCTGTTTCGTTCATCTTATCATTCATTCGATTTGGAAATTGAATTAAACAAAGCAAATATTCCTTATCAAAAGTTTGGTGGAATGAAATTTATTGAAACAGCACACATAAAAGATGTACTTGCTTTTTTACGTGTTGCTTCTAATCCAAATGATTTTGTTAGTTGGTATCGTATTCTTTTATTACATGAAGGAATTGGTCCTAAAAAAGCACAACAAATAATTGATGCAATTAATCTTGGTAGAATTTCAATTTCTATTAATCCTGAACATGCATTAGCAAAAAAAGCAGATGATAAAATTTTTAATCTTTTTAATCTACTACACGAATTACATACAAAAAATCAATTGCCAGCCGATAAAGCAGAACTTGTAATAAAATATTATGAACCAATTTTTGTATCAAAATATGATGACTTCAACAAACGAAAAAAAGATTTGGAAATTTTTATAAACATTGCTGAAAAGTATAAATCATTAGAAAGTTTTTTAACAGATATGGCTCTTGATCCACCACAAGATAGTGTTGCAGATGTTGAAGCTACTGATAAAGAAAAAGAAATTTTAACATTATCAACCATTCACTCAGCAAAGGGATTGGAATGGCATTCAGTTTTTATAATTCATGCTGCTGATGGATTTTTTCCTTCGAGTCAGTCATTTGAAAAGCTGGAAACACTTGAAGAAGAAAGAAGATTAATGTATGTAGCTTCGACACGTGCAAAGCAAAATTTATATGTTTGTTATCCGATGCAAATTTTCGATAGATATCAAGGTTTTACAATAGCAAAACCTTCCAGATTTATTGAAGGAATAGATGAACATACTGCAGAAATTTGGTTATTAGAAGAAGAATAACTCACTTCCCTGTTACATACTTAATTACTTCAACTTTTTCTAATGTAATTAATCCTCCACATTTTGCCGTTTCAAAAAGATCGTGAAGAATTGGTAAAAATTTTTCAATCTTTTCAACTTCATCAACTATTTCGATAACAATTGGCATATCTTCAGAAAGTCTTAAAATTTTTGATGTGTGAATTCTACTATCTTTTCCAAAGCCCATAACACCTTTGTACACTGTAGCACCCGCTAAGTGAAATTTCTTTGCTTCTTCGACAATTGTTTCATACAAAGTTTTGTGATGGACTAAATCAGATTCACCAATGAATATTCTTACTAATTTTGCTTCACCTTTAATTTCCATAAATATCTCTCATTATGAAATAAACTTTGATATTTTGTACACAACAAAAAGAACAAATAAAGTTATTAAAACATTAGCGAGAATGTTAAGACCGGCAAAATAGAATTCTCTTTCTTTTAGAAGATTAATAGTCTCAAATGAAAATGTTGAAAATGTAGTCAACCCACCACAAAATCCAACTGTTAAAAAAACTCTAGCAGTTGGTGAAATTAATTTATTTTCATTGAAATAAAACATAACAATTCCAATAACGAAACTTCCTAATACATTTACAACTAAAGTTCCATAAGGAAAGTCTGGTGGGAGAAATTTATAAACAGAATTAGACAACCAATAACGTAAAATACCACCAATACCAGCACCAATAAAAACGATTATATAATTGTACATATTAATCACTACCAAAATTTAACAATAACTATTTTTGTATTATTATTTAATGAATTACTTTTTCACAGATCATTAAATTAAATTTAATTTACATTTTATTTATTTCATAATGCTAGTGTAAATTAATTAATTCATAATAAAATTTCATAATAATTTGTCATTCATTTTTTTTATAATTGTTTTAACTTTCACTATGTATAAAATATCCAGATACTTAAACATCTGTTGTCTCAACTGTTGCCTCGGTGCCGAGAGTACTCATGGCTATTAGAACTAGTTTTCCAGTTTGAAGTATGAAACCTCCAATTGTCTTTTAATTCAATAATATATTTAATCCAATTCACCTTCTGCCTTTTTATTCAACTCGCTTTCAAGAAAGAATGCACCTTTTATTACAATCTTTGCATCTTTTGGAATTTCTTCCAAAAAAGTTATTTCTGTAAAACCTGCTTCTGAAATTCCAACTTTTACATCTCTCATTTCGAATATATAATTTTTCCCTTCCTTTTCATTAATTGTTCGGGATAGAAGAAAAACATAATTCTTTTGTCCTTCATTTATAATTGCCTCGGATGGAAGAGCATTTGACTTAGTCGTTCCGGTTTCTATAAACCCGTTAACATAAATTCCAGGTAGAAAATTTTTCTCTGCGTTGCTTGTTACTTTAGCGTGGACAGTAATTGATTTGGTGTTGTCATCAAGAGATTTATCAACTGCAAATATGGAGGCATAACCGGAGACATTTTTTTGATTGGGAAATGAAAAATAAATTTTCTGACCTGTCTTCACTTTAAAAATATCTTTCTCATAAACCTGGAGGTCTAATTGTATTTGAGAATTATCTACAATGTTAAAAATCTCTTTCATCGGATCGGCAAATTTGCCAATATTAACGCCGACTGTTTGAACATATCCACTTATTGGCGAAACAATAGGAATAGAAGAAATAATTTCTCCTTTGTCAAGCTTTTCCATATTTATACCGATCATTTCCAATTTTTTTTTCAGTGAATAATAAGCGGCTTTTGCCGTATTGTAATCTGATTCCGTTTGTTGAAATGTTTTCTCCGCTGTCGCATTACCTGCATAAAGTTCTTTTTGACGTAAGTATTGCTTTTCTAAAAAATTATAATTGCTTTGTGCTTTTAAATAATCATCCTGAAGCTGGATATAATCGGGATGTTCTAATAACGCTAAAGTTTGTCCTTTCTTTACGTAATCACCTACCTGCACAAAAATTGATTTTACAACTCCGCCCATAAAAGCTGAAATGCTTGCTTTATGCTGCGGTGCTACTCTAAGGAAGCCATTTGTTTTAATAATACCTGTTAAATTTCTTTGTTCGACACTTCCTAGTTGAATTCCTACGCTTTCAAGCTGTTTTTGTGAAAGTATAACTTCGCCTGGTTTTAATCCTGCTTTTTCACGAGTTGTTTGTTCTTGCATTTGTTCTTGCTTTTCTTTGTCTTGACTTTCCGGACTGCAAGAATATAACACAATAGTAAAGAGTAAAATCAAAAGTAATAGTATGATTTGTGTATTTTTCATTTTTATTATTCCTTTTTTATCTTCCTGCTAAATAATTCAGATTTATTACGCTTTGATTATATTGATTCAGTGCATCGAGATACTGAGTTTTAATTCCTATTGCTTGTGAAATATTCTGAATGAACTCAACATATCCAATCTCGCCGTTGCGGTAGCTTAATTCTGCCACTTTCAAAATTTCATCGGCTTGTTTAAGTCCGGTTGTTTCATAATAATTTATTTGCTCTTTCCACTTTTCATATTCCTTCAACTGCTGCTGGTAAGATGATTGAATCAACAGGCGGTAATTCTGATAATTCGATTGTGCAATTTTTTCTCCGATTGATGCAGCTTCAATTCTTCCTTGCTGGGGTAAAAACCAAAGCGGAACGCTGACGCCAATCTGAAAACCATAGTAATTAAAAACAGAATTGTTAGTAAGCTTTGAATAACCAAATTTAAAATCCGGCAGAAGACGATGAACTTCTAATGCGCGTTCTGATTCTGCATTATTTATTTTTTGTCTATAAAAATTAAGAATCGGATTACTTTCGATTGCCGTTGAATCAATTGAACCGCCGTATTCCAAAGGAACAAACTGAATTTTTTCAAGTGTTGTATCAATCAGTTCAATTGGTTCATTAATGTTCAGAAATTTCTGAAGCTCTTTTTCATAGATAATCAAATCTGCTTCGGCTTGTTTCTTCTGCAATTGTACCTCCTGATATTTTGATTGAGCAGCAAGATTTTCTAATTGTGAAGTTTCTCCGGTTTTATAACGAAGCTTTGCAGCATCGGAAAAATTTTTGTAAACGCTCTCCTGATACGTAAACAATTTCAATCGTTCTTTTCCGTAAGCGAATTGATAGTAAGCTGTCTTTACATTTTTAATTAATTCTGATTTTACCGCTTCGTAAGATTTTTCACTCAATGTAATATTTTGATTTTGCAGCTTGTTTTGCTGAAGATAAACAGTTGGAAAACTAATCGTTTGTGAAAAGCCGATACCATAATTTCCATTTGGTGGAGTGTTGTCTTTATCGTAAGTAATGGTTGTCTTTCCAAGATCAAAAGCGGTTTTCCCAAGTGCATTCTGCTGCTCGACTGAATAACGTGCGCTTGCCAGACCCGGGTTATTTTTCAATGCAATTTTTATTGCTTCATTAAGATTTAGCTTGATTGTCTGAACTTTACCTGCTGGTTGATTTGTCTGCGAATAGCTCGTAAAGTTTGCAGCAGCAAAGACTAAAGCGAACAGTAAAAGAGTAGTTGATTTTCCACCGAAGAATTTTGATATGAATCTCAGCCTTAGGCTGATGAGTCTCTGGCTCATTTTCCAAGCACCTGAAAAGAAAATACTGTAAAGAACCGGCAGTACAACCAATGTTAAAAGCGTTGATGTAATCAATCCACCAATTACAACAGTTGCCAAAGGTCTTTGCACTTCAGCGCCGGCAGTTGTTGAAATCGCCATTGGTAAAAAACCAAGCGATGCAACTGCGGCAGTCATAACAACCGGACGCAATCTTACATTTGTTCCTTGCAAAATTCTTTCGTTAATATCTTTCACTCCTTCTTTCTCCAATTGATTAAAATAACTTATCAGCACAATTCCGTTCAGTACTGCAACACCGAATAATGCAATAAATCCAACTCCAGCAGAAATGCTGAAAGGCAGTCCCCTAATCAACAAAGCGAACACGCCGCCGATTGCTGCAAGAGGGATTGCAGTAAAAATCAGCAGAGATTCTTTAATTGAATTGAACGTGAAGAACAGCAGCACGAAGATTAACGCAAGCGAAAGCGGAACAGCAATCATCAAACGGTTCTTTGCCTGGATTAGATTTTGAAATTGTCCCCCGTATGTAATGTAATAACCTGACGGCAATTTTAGGTTTTTATTGAGAACAATCTGAATATCATTTACCACGCTTTGCACATCACGCCCGCGTACGTTCAAGCCGATAGCAATTCTTCTTTTTGTGTTATCTCTCAATATCTGCGTTGGTCCTTTTTTTAATTCCACCGCAGCAACTTCGCTCAATGGTATTTGCGAGCCGTTGGAAAGCGGAATGAAAAGGTTCTGCACATCATCTATATCAACGCGGTGAGCTTTATCGAATCTTACAACTAAATCAAATCTTCTATCGCCTTCATAAACAACTCCGGCTTTAGCTCCGGCAAAAGCCGATTCGAGCACTTTATTCACATCATCAATTGTTAAACCGTATTGGGCAATTTTGTCTCGATTGTACTCAACTGTAATTTGGGGCATTCCAGTTGTCTTTTCTGGTAGAACATCAACAGCACCATTTACTTTTGAAATTAAAGACGATGCTTGATTTCCAAGCTGTGCAAGCACATTCAAATCATCTCCATAAATTTTAACTGCAACATCCTGACGAATACCGGTCATCAATTCATTAAAACGAAGCTGAATCGGCTGCTGGAATTCATAATTAACTCCGGGAATAACCGACAGCGCTTCTTTCATTTTATCGGCAAGTTCTTCGCGGTTATCTGCAGTCACCCACTCGCTTTTGTCTTTGATTACTATCATCATCATTGATGTTTCGATTGGATCGGGATCGGTTGGAATATCAGCAACACCGATTCTGCAAACTACTTCTTTTACTTCTGGAAATTTTTCTCTTAATATTTTTCCGGCTTTCAACGTGGTTTCAATTGTTTGCGAAAGTGAACTACCCGAAGCCAATCTTGTCTCAACTGCAAAGTCTCCTTCTTCAAGAGTGGGAAGAAAAACCCCGCCGAGATTATTGAAAACAAACAGTGCAATAACAAATAATATGAATGCAGAAAAGACTACCAGCTTTTTCTTTTTTAATGCGAAATGAATTGCCGGTTCATACAATTTGTGGATTCTTTCCATAATTTTTTCTGAAATATTTTTTTTGTGTTCAGCTTTTATTTTCTTGCTAAGAAATAATGCAGACATCATCGGCACATAAGTAAGAGAAAGAATCAATGCACCGAATATTGCAAAGCTTACTGTCATTGCCATCGGTTTGAACATCTTCCCTTCAATACCTACTAAGGTAAGAATAGGTATGTAAACAATTAAGATTATAATTTCGCCGAATGCAGCGGATTTTCGAATTCTTACTGCTGATTGAAAAACTATTTCATCGAACTGCGACTGATTTATAGTACTTAAGTCGGAAAGTTTATAACTCTCGGTTATTCTATGAACAACAGCTTCCACAATAATAACCGCACCGTCAACGATTAATCCGAAATCAATTGCACCCAGAGACATCAGATTTCCCGATACTCCGAATATGTTCATCATCGAAACTGCAAATAACATTGAGAGCGGAATAACAGAAGCAACAACAAGTCCCGCTCGCAAATTTCCAAGCAGCAAAACCAGAACAAAAATTACAATCAATCCACCTTCTATTAAATTATGACTTACAGTGCTAATTGTTCTTCCGATAAAATCACTTCTTTCAAGATATGGTTGGATTTTAATACCTTCGGGTAATGATTTTTGAATAAGAGCAATTTTATCTTTAACGCGGTTTATAACCTGAACTGAATTTTCTCCTTTCAGCATTAGCACAACCCCGCCAACTGCTTCTTCCTTGCCGTTGATTGTCAGAGCACCGTACCTTACCGCCGAACCGAATTGCACTTTTGCAACGTCGCGAATTAAAATTGGAACACCGCTGCTCGTATTTTTCACAACAATCTTTCCAACGTCATCAAGAGTTTTTACAAGTCCAAGTCCACGTATGAAATATGCATTGTGCCCTTTCTCGATGTAAGCCCCGCCGGTGTTTTGATTGTTTGCTGCGAGTGCATTAAAAATATCAGTAATTGTAAGATTCATACTTCGCAGTTGGTCGGGATTTATCGCTACTTCATATTGTTTTATGTAGCCGCCGAAACTGTTTATCTCTGCGACTCCAGGAGTTCCTTCGAGTTGCCTTTTTACAATCCAATCTTGCATTGTTCTCAAATCGGTTGGTGAATAGACGGAGTCGTAACCCGGTTTAGTTTGGAGCACATATTGATAAATTTCACCGAGACCAGTAGAAATTGGTCCTTCTTGAATTTGTGCAATTCCTTTTGGTATCACATCCTGAGCTTCGGTTAATTTTTGTGCAACAAGCTGTCTTGCAGTATAAATATTAACATCTTCCTTAAATACTATTGTTATAACAGCAAGACCAAATCTTGATATTGAGCGGATTTCTATAACGCCCGGAATATTAGCCATTGCAATTTCGAGCGGCGATGTTATAGTTTGTTCAACTTCCTGTGCTGCAAGAGCAGGAGCGACAGCGTGTACTGCAACCTGATTATCTGTAATATCCGGCACTGCATCAATCGAAAGATTTAACAGCGAATAAATTCCCCAAGCAACGAGCAATAAAGTTATAAAACCAATCACTGCTTTGTGCTTAATCGAAAAACCTATGAGTTTATCTATCATATTTTTACCAAAATTATTTTAAATCATTTTAAACGAGCATCTTATCACATTAAAATGCCATAACTAAAAAGGGAAATAAAAATATTAAATTTAGATTAAAAGGATGGAGTTATTTAAGTAAATTTTATTAGACGGGTAATAAAGATGTGCAAAGTAATTATTCGTAAATGATAGTTTGAAAACTGAAGTGAAATCGTCAATTCCTTGTGGAATTGTTACCGGTGAGTAACATTTTGATGTGCCGCCGGAAATAATTTTAGCTGTAACGGCATCGCCCGAAACTATTACATATGAATGCTCTTCATTTCCATAATTTTGGTTTCTTTCGTCTTCATCCACTTCAAGAAATGAAAGCATGTAAATAAGGGAAATAAATATTAAAAGTGTTTTCACAAGTTTTTTATTCATATAAAATAAAATTAAAAAAATTAGTTAGCATATACAAGGGTTTTCATTTGACACAGCCCTTTGTTCAGATATACTAAAGTATTTACTATTTATAAATTGGGCTCTGAATGCATATCGCCATGTATCATAGCTATCGCCCTTAGCTTTGTCTTTTGAATAAATAATTTGTGGTCTGATACTTACATTTTCGGCTGCCCACCAGAATAAGCTTGCTGTTATTACAAGTTGCTCATTCTTATCTACACTAGTATTAGGATCGAACCATGTGAGATTAACAACCGGAATTAATTCCCATTTTCGGAACATATTCAACTCTTCTATAAATTTCTGTTTTATAATTTTTATTAAACATAAACTTTTTCTAAGCTAATTGTTAGCTGAAGAGAATTTTAACTCATCATCAAAAGAAACTTAGCAAAAGAAGAAAATTATTAAATAAAAATGTTGATAGCAGTTACATTATTATGTGAAATATCTATAAAATAATTTTCTTAGTTCAACAGATTCATTTGCTAATTCAATTACATCTCCTTTTATATCATAAATAAAATTTCACTAAAGTGTTTTTTAAATCAGCATTTGTTGGAATTTTTATAAAATAAATGTATTTATTTCATCACTCTCATCGCATTCAATATCGCAATTATTGCTACTCCCATATCGCCAAATACTGCTTCCCACATTGTAGCTATTCCAAAAGCACCGAGAAGAATAAAGAATAATTTAACTCCCATTGCAAAAGCAATATTCTGCCAGACAATGGTTCTCGTTCGCTTTGCAACTTCGATTGAATGAACAACTTGCATTGGCGAATCTGTCATCAGCACAACGTCTGCGGTTTCAACCGCTGCATCAGAACCGAGAGCGCCCATTGCAATTCCAACATCGGCGCGCGCAATTACAGGCGCATCATTTATTCCATCTCCAACAAATGCAACTTTTCCATCGTGTGCAGCGCTTAATAATTTTTCAATATGCTCAACTTTATTTTCCGGCAGAAGTTCAGCGTAATATTCTCTTATGCCAAGCTTCTTTGCATAAACTTCCGCTGCGCTTTTGTTATCGCCGGTAAGCATAACTGTATTAACTTTTAATTTGTTCAGTTCGGCAATTGCTTCGGCAGCTTCATCTTTTAATGAATCCGATATTACAATGTAGCCGGCATATTTTTTATTTACTACAACGTGAACAACTGTTCCTTCAATATCGCATTTGTCATGTACTATATTTTCCATGTGCAGAAATCTATCATTTCCGATTAAAACTTCATCACCATTTATTTTAGCTTGAATTCCATGACCGGAAATTTCTTTTACTTCAGAAATTTCGCTTTGTTGGATTTTGTTATTATAAGTTTCCAATATTGATTTAGCAATCGGATGATTTGAGTTCGCTTCTGCATAGGCAGCATATTTGAGAATATCTTCATTGCTAAATCCGTTAGCCGAAACAATTTCTGAAACTTTGAATTCACCTTTTGTCAGAGTTCCGGTTTTATCAAATACAACTGTTTTAACTTTAGTAAGCGCATCCAAATAGTTTGAACCTTTAACAAGAATTCCCTTTCGTGAAGCGCCGCCTATCCCACCGAAGTATCCAAGCGGAATGCTTATTACCAAAGCACATGGACAGGAAATTACGAGCACTACCAATGCTCTATAAATCCATTCTGTAAAAGTTTGTTCTGAAAAAAGAAGCGGTGGAATTATTGCAAGAAGCAAAGCGCCAAATACAACAACCGGCGTGTAATATTTCGCAAACGTTGTAATGAACTTTTCCGTCTGTGCTTTTTTTGAAGCTGCATTTTCAACAAGTTCCAAAATTCGTGAGATGGATGATTCATTAAATAACTTTGTAACTCTAATCGTCAGTAGTCCGGATTGGTTTATCATTCCTGCTAAAACAATATCTCTTTCTTTTACTTTTCTTGGAACGCTTTCGCCGGTTAACGCGGATGTATCCAAAAAAGAATTACCTTCTATTATTTCTCCATCCAAAGGAATTTTTTCACCGGCTTTGACTAAAATATATTCGCCAACTCTTACGCTTTCTGGAGAAACTCGCTTTACTTCGCCATTGCTTTTTAAATTAGCATAATCCGGTCTAATTTCTAACAATGCTTTAACCGATTTGCGCGAACGGTTGACAGCGATATCCTGAAACAATTCACCAATAACATAGAATAGCATAACTGTTACAGCTTCAGGCATAGCATCAATTAGTAAAGCGCCTCCAGTTGCAATTGTCATAAGAAAATGCTCGTTAAATACTTTTCCTTTTGTAGCACTTCTTACAGCGCCTCTTAATACTCCCCATCCGCTGATTAAATATGCAAAGATGAAAACCAAATATTCAGCAAAGTGATAATGAGTGTTATGAATTTCTTCCTCGAAAATCATTCCAATTATAAGAAGTAGAAGTGTAATAAAAATTTTTATCAATTCCGGTTTATTCTCCACAAACTCGTCTTTGATATTAGAAAATTTAACTGCCGATGAGATTTCATCTTGCGTTTCAACTACTTCAACTTCGGGCTCAATCTCTTTTATTTTCTGTTTTACTTCTTCAATATCTGGTGTATCAATATGCATTGTTGAGTTTGCAAAATCTACTGAGACAAACTTAACCTGCTCTAATTTTGCAACGCCTTCTTCAATCTTTGCTGCGCACGAAGCACAGTCAATATTTTTTAATTGATATTTTTTCATAAAAAACCTTTATATTTTTTTTCAAGCTCCATCTTGCACATGTTTTACAGCCATAGGTTGATCAGCCTCAGGCTGAAATCCAATCTTAAGTGAAAGCTATTCATCCATCATCTTCCCATCTTTCAGCTTGAATATTTTTTGTGTCTTGTTTGCCAATTCCAAATTATGAGTAACTGCTATAACAGTCAGTCCATCTTTATGCAGCTTATCAAGAATGTTATAAACAATCTCGGCATTTGCTGAGTCCAAGTTTCCTGTTGGCTCATCCGCAAGCAGAATTTTCGGACTGTTGATTAACGCCCGTGCAATGGCTATTCGCTGCATCTCGCCACCAGAGAGCTCAGAAGGTAAATGATTCGCTCTGTCAGTTAAACCAACAAGATCGAGCAATTCTTTAGCACGATTTGTCTTTTTTGTTCGATGTCCGTTCCTGCTAAACACTGCTGGAAGAGTAACATTCTCCAATGCCGTGAGAGTCGGCAAAAGGAAGAATTGTTGAAAGACAAATCCAATTTTTGTGTTTCGTATCTTGGCAAGTTCTTTTTCCTTAAGCGCCTGAGTCGCCAGCCCATCTACCTTGACAGTTCCTGAAGTCGGAATGTCAACGCAGCCAATCAGATTTAGTAACGTTGATTTGCCAGAGCCAGACGGACCAACAATTGCAACAAATTCACCTTGCTCAATCGAAAGGTTCACTCTATCAACGGCGTGAATTTTCTCGCTGCCTCTTTCATAGAGTTTTACCACTTGTTTTAGTTCAATAATGTTATTCATTTCTAATCGCCTCCATTGGTGAAATTTTAGATGCTTTAATACTTGGATAGACGCCTGCAATGATGCCAAGAATGATGGCAAAAAAGATCGACATAACAAAGATGACCGGGTTAAACTCAATCATTTTTCCTGCCGGTGCATAAGGAAGAACACTGCGGATAAAACTATCTGCAAAAGATGAAAGGACTGAACCACCCAACGCACCCGCTATCCCGCCAATTAAACAAACCGTAATTGTTTCCAGAAAAACAATCTTAAATACGTCTATACCCGCTGCACCCACGCAGCGCATATAACCAAATTCTTTGACCATCTCCATTACAGACATCAGCACAGTGTTCAGGACACCAACAATGCTGATGATGAGTGCAATGGCAAGAACAGCAAACATTAATGTCTTGCTTGAGCCAACTAATTTCAAGATTTGTCCCATCATTTGGTCAGCAGTGAGAACATAAACATCTGGTAACTCTTCTATTTGTTCTTTCACTTTTTCTATCCTGCCGGGATCACCTACATTTACCCCAATGGCTGTAAGTTTACCTTGCTTGTGAAAGACCTCTTGTGCAGTCTTAAGCGGAAGGAAGAAAAATCCATCGTCTTCTGTACCGGTTCGCTGTAAAACTCCGGCAACATTGAACTCACGGTCGAATCCTGGGAAATAAATTTTATCTCCAACCGTCCGCTCTTCAACTTTAGCCGCTTCTGCGCCAAGGATTATTGAACTGCCGTCTTTGAACCAGCTTCCTTTTAATTTCCAATATGGTTTTAATTTTCGGATTTCATCGTCAATTCCGGAGAAGAGGGATGTCTTTCCGCCTTCTTCGGTTAATGAAAACATGAGCATTCCTGTTGCGACGTGGACACCTTGAATGCTGCGGACTTCAGTGAGACGCTTCTCGTCAACATACTTCGTAATTTCGCCGCCGTGTAAAGCAAGCGAAGCCGCTTCAGTGGGACATCCCTCTGTAGAAACAAGCATTTGCAACCCGGAGTCTTGCATTTCTTTTTTGAGCGCCCTGTCATATCCAACACTAAATGAAACTAGGCTGAAGAGCGCGGCGGTTGCAACTGCAACGCCAATAATCGTCAATGCAGCACGCGTTCTTTTTCTTTTTAGACTCTTCAAACTAAGTGTGATAATATTCATTGATATTCAACTCCTTTCCCTTCAACGGAAACAGTAGCTTCCCGATCTTTGTTTTCTTCTTTACCTTCACTCTTTCCACGTACATGCACTATAACTTTTCCATACAATCGCAGCGGCGTTCCAATCTTAAGTTTTTCTATATCGCTTCCTTGATCTAGACTAAATTCGATCATATCAAATTTGTCCTTGAAGTAATAGTCGCCGTCTCCGCAAGCGCCGCCGTACACTCCTTCGAGAACGACATTCTTACCTTTGAAATCGCCTGCCGTTTTCAAAAGCTGCTCAAGTTTCATCTTTGGAACTGAGCTATCTGGCTTAACTCCCAGCAGCTTATATTCTTCCGCCGATGACGATTGCGTTCCCGGCTTTTGCTTATTCGAGCAGCCAACAAAGAACAGAATCAATATGACTGCAATAAATACTTGTTTCATCGTTTCGCTCCTTTGTTCTCTCCAAGTTGTTCTTCAAAAATATTTGCCATCTTGTTAATCATTTCACGCGCTAACTTTTCTCGTGCAGTTAAATCCAACTCTGAGAATATCATATTCAAACATTTTGGCATCATCGTTGTTACGAACTGAATACGGTCTTCAGCCGACATAGATAAGAACATCTTATCCATCATTGTGTCCATCATCTGCGGCATATCTTCGGGCTTCATCATTCCCGACATCATTCTTTCAAACATTTTGTTCATTGTTTTTCTCCTAATTGTTTTTTTAGTGTTACTCTGAATAATTTTCTTGGCAATCCGCCTTCTTCAAATTCATCAACGCTCATTATCTGATAGCCGTTGGCAAGATGCTCAACTTTCTCTTTGCTGAAGAAGTGCACGATAAATCCGCCAACTTCATACATATCTTCACCACGATGAATTCCCGTGCCATAATGAGCGTCACCAGTTTGCCTGACCGTGTAGATATTGATTCCATTTGGTCTCAATACTCTTCTAACTTCTTGTGAAAGAAACTCAAGTTCAGAGGTGGTGAGCGCCATACAATAGAGCATATGAGAATAGCAGCCATCGAAAGATTCATCTTCAAAGGGAATCGGCTGTCGAATATCGTGCTGCAATGCCGTAATAGAATTCGCTAACCTTAAGCTTTGTGCTTTTTTAGTTATAGCATCAAGTCCACTTTGGGAATAGTCCAACGCAGTAATTTGTAAACCACTTCGGGCAAAAAATATTGTATCCCGTCCCTGGCCAGCGCCAAGTTCAAGAATTTTGGTCTTACCTTCTTTCTTAAAAAACTCTGCTGCTTTCCCAGCTGGTTCACTCGGTTCGTCTCCGAACATATCCGCTTTTTGAAAAAATGCGTCTTTCCAATGGTCTTGCTGTTGATTAAAAATTTCTTTGTTCGTATTAGAATGTTTCTCTTGCATCGGTATAAGCCTCCTCGAAATTAAAATCTCTTCTTTCATTCGTTCAAATTCATTTTTGTTGATTTCACCTTTGTCATAGCTTTTTTAATATATTAATTGAGTCTATTGCTTCTTTTACCGCATTAGAAATCGTTTGGGAAGTCTGCATATCTCCACGTATCGCCTTTATCTTGGAAGGAACGTACAGTATATCCTCAAGTGTGCGGGCAATTTCAAAGCTGTCTCCAAATCTCTTTCCTTCAAATTGGGAAAGAAATTGTTGATTGATTGAATTCACTCCTCTGGCTTTGACGCGATAAACACTGCTATTCTCCGTTATGCCTATTAGGAGATCGGCATTAGTCCCTCCAAATGAAAATGGTTTTAGGAAAACATATCCAAGGAATTCATCAGGATCATCGCCAAAGCCTCTATACCACGCTTTGCAATAAAGTTCTCCCTCAATATTTGTCGAGCTTTGACAATCATCAGTTCTTAAGAAAATCTGAGAACAATCCTTTTGTGTTAAACGTTGCCGGGCTTCTGCTTTTGCAATAGTTACAGACAACGCAGCGCACAGCATTACAGCGGCAAACAGACTTGAATGTTGATTTAATATTTTCATTTTTTTATCCTTTCATGAAAGTTATTTTAATGAAGTTCGTAAAACATTATAAGCATTTTCTTAACGGCAAGAGCAACTTGTTCGGCAGGCAGAGAGCGCCCCTTAATATCTTTGCCGATTTGAATCGGGTTGTCTTTTGTCTTTTCGACAAACTGGTTAAGAAATTCTTTTGATTTAAATTCTTTATCGCGCTCCCTTTCCCGCTGGATATAAACTTGTTTCACTTTTCCATCAGTAGTTATTCCCATTACTATCTCAATAACACCGTATTCTCCCTTTTCTGCGTCGGCGATTATGTAGCCGAGAGCCTTACCGTTGCTGCCGACTATTTCATAATGGCTCCAGTTTTCCCTCTCGCCCGGATCGAGCGGCTTGCCCAGTAGTTTTTCAATTTCTGCTTCTTTCTCACTTGAAATTTTTCTGTCGAGCGTTTTGTAATCCCTTGCCTGCGGGAAAATTAGAACCATCGTTCTTTCCGGATTACGCCAAACGCACACATCGGCGAGGAGTTTACCGGTAAGTGAAAAGAGCAATATAAACAAAACGATTATTCTAAAGTTGATTGAGAACTTCGATGTATATCTGAAGTTGTATTTCATTTTGTACTACCTTATTATTTTTAATTTGAAATGTATCTGCGAAACGAAAATACACGCCGGCAAGAATGTTATAGGAAAACCCGGCGCCAATGAAGTGTTCATTTCTACCGGTGTTCCAGAGAGCGTATTTAAAATTTACGTCGAGATTCGGCAGAAGAGCATAATCAATCCCGGCAAACCCGCCGCCGGTATTTTCGGCATCAACTCTTCCGTAAGTCAGCTCGCCTCTGATAGTGAAGAGATCAAAGTATTGCTGAAGGTCAAATGCAATGAGTTTCTTGTATGAATATTCTTCAATCGGGAATTCACTTGTTGCAGGCGCAAAGATTCTTCCGTTGAGATATGATAGCCCAAACTTATTGTCATCAAAATTTAAACCTATCCTTGCAATAATGAGCTTGTTCTCGTCTATATCTTTCCAGTACATTCCCACACCATTCGTCACAGAAAACGCATAATCGAAATCGTCAACGTAACCGAATACCTGAGCACCGACATCGGTCTTTATACCAAGACTTTGCTTTTCTAATGTTTGAAGTAAAAGCCTCTCAGTGTCATAATAGGTTAGCAATCCAAACGGAAGAACATAGCGTCCTACGCGTAAGTTGATTTTTCCAAGCGGTCCTTTGAGTTGGGCATAGGTATAATAAAAATGAGATTCTTTAAAATTATCTTCAAAATCATATTGTGTAACAAGTATGAGTCTGTCACCAAGCCCATCACTGAAGACTTTACGCAAGTTTAGGAAAGCCCCGTGCAGTTTAAATGTGTTTGGCTCGTCATTTGTTTTTCGATAGCGAGTATCAAATCCGCCGGAGACTTGCAAGCTTTGTGCAGAAAGTTCATATGTTAAAAGGGCAACCAAAAATAGAATCCATTTATAAAGTTTCATTAACTATCCAGTCGTTTTCGTAATTAAGAAAATGATTATGCAAAAAATTTTATTCCATAAATGAGTTTTCAATAAACTGAACATCATCTTTCAAGATGCTGATGAGTTCTTCACTGTTAAGAGAATAATAAACCATCTTTCCATCGTTCCGGTATTTCAGAAGCTTTTGTTCATATAGATATTTAAGCTGATGAGATGTTGCCGGAATGCTTAAGCCAAGAACATTGGAAATATCGCAAACACAAAGTTCACTTTTCGCAAGAGAAAAAATAATCTTCAAGCGTGTAATGCTTCCCAAAGCGGCGTAGAGTCCAACAAGTTCTTCAAACTCTTTTTCAGTCGGCAGAGATTTTTTTACTTCATTTACCTTTTCAACATTAAAGCAAATAACTTTGCATGATTGACCATTCGAAATTCGCTTGTGAACCTTTCCCGAAGGGACGGATTTCGGCATTCTATTTTTTAATCCGGTTACTAGCATATATGTCTTTCCTTATTTTCATTTTCGTACTTGCGAAAATACGATTAAGGTATATTAGAATCAAGTATGATATTCAAATATTTTCTTCTCCATCTTTCTTTCGTTCTGATCTTCACCACATCTTCAACATTAATAATAAATATTTTCCCATCGCTTTGCTGCGCAAGAAGCGCAATCAATATTTTTTAATTGATACTTTTTCATAACGAATTCCTTTACAAAATGAAACCTCCCAAAGTCAGCAATGCGTAATCGGGAAAATCTTTCGATTAAAGATTGTTAATTACATTCTTCAGCTTGCCTTGTATCGTTGCGGCTATTTCAGCAAGCTTGTCATTCTTTACTGCCTGCATAGATGCCATTGGATTTATAGCAGCTACAACCGTTTCACTATTATTATTCACATAAACAATAACGTTGCAAGGCAGCATTAATCCAATCTGTTCTTCCGATTGCAGCGCTTTGTATGCAAACGGTGGATTGCAAGCCCCAAGTATTTTATACGGCTTAAACTCAACGTCAAGTTTTTTCTTGAGCGTTGCTTTAACATCAATCTCCGTCAGTACTCCAAATCCTTCTTTTTTTAATTCTTCAGTTACTTTTTCAATTGCTTCTTCGTAGCCGAGATTAACGACTTTCGAAAATCCATAATTTGTTTGTTTTATGGAATCACTCTTCTTCGTTTGATCCTGCCCAAATAAAGTTAAAGATACAAACAGAGTTGCAATCACTATTACTGATCCAATAAACCATTTTTTATTTAAGTATAACATTGTATTGCTCCTTCTTTTGAATTTATTATTTGATATTATTGAACATAGGAAATTATTTTACTTAAGTTCTTAGAGCATAATAAACAATACTTACTCCAAACTATTACGAAATAAGCAGAATAAATTGCATTTAGAATTTCTTATAAACTTTCAATACCTTTTTTAATTTGCCTTGTATTGTTGCAGCAACTTCTCCAAGCGTTTCGTTCTTTACTGCTTGCATAAATGCAATTGGGTCTATTGCTGCAACAACTGTTTTTCCTTCATCATTTACATAAACAATTACATTGCACGGAAGCATTAATCCAATCTGCTCTTCCTATTGAAGCGCTTTATATGCAAACGGCGGATTGCAAGCGCCAAGTATTTTATACGGCTTAAAATCCACATCAAGCTTTTTCTTCAGAGTTGCTTTAACGTCAATTTCCGTCAGCACTCCAAATCCTTCTTTCTTTAATTCGCTCGTCTTGTCAAAAGTGCCAAGCCGTAG
>JARGDL010000039.1 GCA_029210465.1 Stygiobacter electus | reverse complement strand
TGAAACAGAAGGATGAAGATCAAACTTGTTCTTTAATAAATGGAATAATTCAAATCATTTGACTTAAGGAAAAAATTTTTTTAGGTTTTTAAATGGAATAACAAAAGCATTAAGTAATGTTTATAGGAACAAATTACATTATTATGTAACTTACGAGGCGGAGCTTTAAAGAATATAATGTTTTCAATAGCGATTATTAATAAAAATGAAAAAGACTTTAGCTTATATTCACAATAACCAGGCTAATCAGGTTATTACGCAATAACTCATATTGATTTGGTTTGAATTGCGTAAAGAATTATGTTAGCTGCCAGTGCGCCTAAGAGGAGTACAATCAAATGACTTTTTCTGACATACTTTTGGCATTCATACCCGACATCGCAAAGTCAATTTGGCGGGCAATTCCAAATTCCATAACCAAGTACAAGCTCAAGAGATTCTTTGGTCCTTCAGTGCTTGGTGATGGGAACTTCTGGCTAGTTGTCGACTCATACTACCACCCGCTTCCTCGAGCTGGAAATAGATTTATCAAGAAATTTCTCGGACGAAAGCCAGACCAACCGCTCATCGGAGAAGATAGAGTTCTCGGTTCAAATATCCTCCGTCTTCTCGGTTACCTTGCAGCAGCATTGGGTCAATACCGAGACAATGACTCTCAAATTACCTTCGTTGCGGACGAGGATGTGGAGAGCCGCTGGGACGGAACGATGATATGTTTTGGAAGCTCAGACTCGAACCTCAAGACGCTCGATGTTGAGGGACTTCCACAAAATGGCTTTTACAAACTGAAGTTTAACGCTACTGGTATGAGATGTTTCGAAGTTGCGGGACGAGACTACAATATTGTTCCGAATGAGGACAAAGCCATCATCTTGCGGATACGAAACCCACGTTCTCCCGAACATTGGCTGTTCGTTTGCGCTGGCTTAGGAGAATGGGGTACTTCTGGATCGACTCGCTATTTGTTTACTCATTGGAAGCAACTTCACAAGAGATACAAGGATCATAATTTTATTGTCGTCGTGGCTGTCAAAGGTCGAAGCGATGAGAATGTTGAGGAGTTGTATGCCACATCGACCTGAATCTCTCGGCGCACCGGCAGCTAACAGCAGTAGCAACGACGCTCACGTCATTTGAAAATTATTTTGGAGTTCGCTCAATGCTTTTGCTCACGAGAAATTTATCATTTGATGGTTCGCAAAAGCACTGCGTTGCTACTGCATACGTTAGCTGCAATGGGCGCGTAACTATCCATGCTAATTTGTAATCCCATCAAAGACCTTGAAACTAGACGGAGACACGTAACCAAAATGCTGCTTCAACGTAGAATTCGTAACACGACGATGAGGATAACTTTTCGTTTACGCAAGCACTCCTGCGTGCATTTCCGGAAATTACAGGACAGAGAATGTTTTGCCCACAAAGAAAGGATAACTATATGAAAACTCCAGTCTACTTTCTGACGGTGCTAGCCATGTTCATGTTGTTTGAGAGCTATGCCCAATCTCAACAGCAACTCACGTTACCCTCCAAAGATGCTGATAAGCTGAGAGAACTGACTGCGCTTTTTGTAAAAGCTTTTAACAACGCAGACGTAGATGCCATGATGCATGCCTACTACGGAGACGAGTATTACGCCCTTGACGGCAGTCCACCCCGCGTCGACAAAGAGAATTGGAAGAAGTATCTCACCACAATCTTTGAAAAAAACAGAATTACAACGGATGTAACACCAGACGACATCCAAGTAAGCGGCGACCTTGGAGCAATACGGGGACACTACACTCTTCACATCACGAGAAAATCACAACCCGACTCAACCACTGTATTGCACAGCAACTATGTCGAGGTTTGGCATAAACTCCAAGATGGTACGTGGAAATGCTGGTGGGGTATGAACTCACTGATCAAACAAGAAAGAATCCCGGCGAAATGACTTTCTTAAATACAATCATTGTTAATTAGCAATGTGCGTGATGAAAGGAGATCCAACATGAGCAATATCCAGCAAACTATTCTCTTCGTTCACTGGAACGCCAGCGAGGCAAAGGAGCTATCCGCACCACTCCGCAAAGAAGGTTGGAATGTCGCCATTGAACACGGCGAAGGGGCTATCTCATTGTCTCAACTCAAGACTCATCCCCCAGCAGCTGTAGTGATTTCACTCCGCCGTCTTCCTTCACACGGACGAGAATTCGCCGACGGACTTTGGGGGGCAAAATGGGGTAGAAGCATTCCGATCATTTTCGTGGATGGAGAGAGCGAGAAGGTCCAAATGCTAAGAAAGCAATTTCCCGCCGCGCAATTTACGTCATACAATAAACTCATTGCACATCTCAACAAACTTTTCAACAAAGCGTAAACAAACGACAACTATCTACAGGAGATCACTCTATGAATTGGAAGCTGATATTTTCCCTTCTCCCCTTTGGATTCGTAATGGGAGTCGCATCTGTATTCGGCCTAACGCAAGGCATTGAATGGCTTCTCTGGCTGATTATTGCAGTAGTCTGCGCATTCGTTGTGTCTCGAAGACTTCAGACAAAACATTTCCCAACTGCCTTGCTTGTGGGTTTCTCTATGAGCCTGCTCAACGGTGTTATTCAGTCAGCCTTTTTCAACACTTACCTGTCTAACAATACAATGGCAGCCCAGGGATTCAAACAAATTCCTGGGGGTCTGGATCCACGCTTTTTCATTCTCGTCTCCAGTCTTGTCATAGGAATTGTGTACGGAGCCGTCATTGGATTGTTCACGTTGCTTGTAAGAAAGTTTTCCAAAGGAGTGGCGAACCAAAGTCCGACCACTTGAGAACGCACCGATGATCACGCGCCCACTGCAGCTAACACGCCGTATCACAACGCTCCGTCATTTGAAATTGATGATAGTCGTCGCTCAATGCTTTTTGGTGCGGTTTAGTAATTTGAGTTTTAGTGCCAAAAACCACTGCGCAGTGCAGCGAGACGTTATACGCCATTGGCTAGTAATCTTTATACAAAGGAGTTCATATGGATTTTGAAACCAATCTCAAGAGAGTTCGTATCGCAG
>JARGDL010000038.1 GCA_029210465.1 Stygiobacter electus | reverse complement strand
GTATTGTCATAAATTCAAACAATGTTGTTGAAGTGAAAATACATCGATAATCACTAGCAGGTAAAAAGTTCATCCATGCTTTTAGAAAATATGCTATTAAGTTTGACAACTTGTAAGTAGATAAAATTAATAATTATGTGAAAATTATCTTTATATTTTTAACCATTCACCTTTTTAAAAGGCATTATTTTTTACAAGCAATCAAGGTTAAAACTAACAACTAAAATGTTTTATAAAAATTTTTTACCATAGCTTTATGAAAAACTTCTTTTTGAAATTTTTCTAATGAGTATTCTTTATAAAGATTCATTTTCCAAAATTATTTATATTTATAAAAATTTTTTGCATTGACTTTATTAAAAAACTGTCTATTCCCTTGCGAAATTTTGTTTTTTTTCTTTTATTACTATTAATTTTAACTAGTGAAATTAATATATTCTTGTAATGAAATTTTATTTATATTAAACTTGGATTTTCTTTAAGAAAATCCAACCTTAAGTCCGATAACTTGTAAGCAGATAAATTTATTAAGGATTGGGGAATTATCTATATAAAAATTCTATTTAAATCGGTTTTATTTTCTTATAAGTTGTGGGCTATTACAAAAAATTCATTTTTAATGAATTTTGGATTTGCATTTAAAGAATATTAAAAATCTAAAATTAAAACTAAAAAATAAAAATAATAATTAAGGAATTTTAATTTAATGAGAAATCAACTTTGGCAAAGAAAACCTGTCGAGCATTTTGAGATAGAGATGAAAGAAAGTAAGCTCAAAAGAGTGCTTGGCAAATGGGGATTAACTTCTCTTGGAATAGGAGCTATTATAGGAGCCGGTATTTTTGTTATGACCGGCGTTGGTGCAAAGGAATATGCCGGCCCTGCATTGGCTCTTTCATTTGTTGTTGCAGGGATAGGTTGTACCTTTGCTGCTTTATGTTTTGCTGAATTTGCTTCATTTCTGCCTGTCGAAGGCTCGGCATATGCTTATTCATATGCTACAATGGGAGAACTATTTGCATGGATAATTGGATGGGATTTAATTCTAGAATATGGTATGGGGGCTTCGGCTGTTGCTGTTGGTTGGTCTGGATATTTAGCAAAGTTTTTACATCTTTTTGATATAAAATTTCCTATCTGGTTAATGAACGATGTTTTTACAGCAAAGGAAATGATTGCTGAAGCTACAAGTAAGGGGACACTCACTGACCTTGCAAATAAATATTCAAGTTTAGATTTTCCATCAATCTTTGGAATAGATTTAGCGGCTAATGTCCCAGCCTTTTTTATAATCTGGGTTCTTACTGCTATACTAGTAAGAGGGATTAAACATGCTTCCAGTACAAATAATTTAATGGTTGCAATTAAAGTAGCTGTAGTCTTGTTTATAATTGTTCTAGGAGTTCAATATATTAATCCTGAAAATTGGGATCCATTTATTCCAAAACGAACAACTTTCACAGACTCATTAGGTGGGACTCATGGTGCGTTTGGATTTTTAGGGATAATATCTGGAGCTGCATATATTTTCTTTGCATATATTGGATTCGATACAGTTTCCACACATGCAGGCGAATCAAAAAATCCACAAAAAGATGTCCCTTTCGGAATAATTACTTCTTTAATTGTTACTACTGTTTTATATATACTTGTTGCTCTTGTATTAACAGGAATGGTCAATTACAAAGATATTGATGTTACTGCACCTATAGCTGCGGCATTTGGGGCACATGGATTAAGTTTTGCTGTATTTATTATTTCACTTGCGGCTATAGCCGGGCTCACCTCGGTAAGTATTGTAATGCTTCTAGGTCAGTCACGTGTATTTTATGCAATTTCAAAAGATGGACTTCTGCCAAAGAAAACATTTGGAGAAGTTCACCCAGTTTTTAGAACGCCATGGAAGGCAAATATATTAATAGGGGTTGTTGTTTCACTCGTTTCAGCATTTACTCCAATAGAAGGAATTTCCAAGATGGTTAATATCGGAACTCTTCTTGCATTTGTAATGGTTAGTGCAGCTGTGTGGATAATGAGGAAGAAAGAACCGGATAGACCCCGTCCATTTAGAGCTCCTGCTATTTGGTTTGTTGCTCCAATGGGGATTCTTTTTAATTTAGGAATGATGCTGACTTTAGAATGGCAAAATTGGCTTAGACTAGTTGTTTGGTTGTTAATTGGTTTTTCAATCTATTTTTTCTATGGGAAGAAACATAGTGTTATGGCGCAAAGATTGAAAGAAAAAAATGGAAACGTTGAAAATTAGATGTTTCTTTAAAATTAATTTGTACTTTTTGATTAACGAAAGTCCTATTTTAATTTAAATTTCTTTTCACTTTTTCATGAGATCATTTACAAAATTGTTATAAACCCAAATTTGTCATTAGGGGAAATCTCTAATGACCACCATTAGGAAATAAAGCTCTAAGTTATTTTAATACAATGAGATAAAAATTAAATAATAAATTTCAGTGATCCACATGTCTTAAGTTTTCCTTACAATTTTTTTATCTTATTTGCCAATCTAGGTCAATATTTATAAGGGATATTCACAGTCAATCAAGTTCTAATGACAAATCTGGGATAAAAATTATTTTTGACAATCACAAAAAATATAGTATTCTATTTTACTATAATGAAGAATCTATGTAAAAACAATCATGTTTTGTAATTAAATAAAAATCATTCTCAATTGTTGATTGAAATAAAATGGTTGATTATTATACCAACAAATAAATAATTTATATTCAAAACTTTTAAACAAATCAGAATTGGTTTATATAATTATAACAAATCTAGAATTTTTACTTTAAGTTTTCATTTATGTAATAAACTTACTCAGTTTTATCTTATCTTTTTAAAACCATAAATAAAAAACTCCCTTCAAGAAAAAAATAGTTGCAGTAAGTATCTTTCAGGAATCAAAAAAAAAGAAAGGTCTAACATTAGCATAATACTATTTCAGGAGCGACTAAATATTAATTGATTACAGAAAATTTTCATGACAGATTATTTCCATAAGTTTTTGATTTGGAAATAATATAAAAATGTTTAATACAATTATTTTTCACTTATGATTCCTGTATTACTGTGATATTTTATTTTGGACAGCATTCGATTCAATGTAAATATATCAGTTTTATTAAATTATGTCTGTAATTATTCAATACGAAAGGGGAATGTAATAGTTGTAATTTGTTGTTCCTGTTTACTGTTTTTTGGAAGTGGCTCAAACTGCCATAGTCGCAGGGCATCAATTGCCACCTGCTCTAAACGGTTATCTGCTTTTTTAATTACAATTATTTTCCCTACTGTACCGTCAGGCAAAATAGAAAAACGAAGTTTTACGTCAATATTTTTATTTACACCAGCTGGGTATGATGGAATAATATAATTATAAATTTTCCTTACCCTGCCGCCCCAGTCTATACCAAAACCTTCTCCAAGTCCATCTCCAGTACCATTACCATTCCCATTGCCAATCCCACTACCTGTACCTGAACCATTACCAATTCCTTTACCTTCTTTGTTAGTACCAGCAGGTATAATGTTTTCATTAGAAGTAAAGTGTGCTTCAGTTTTCTCTTTTTTATTTTTAGAAGCACTCATTGAAATCTTTTCATCATTTTTAATCTCACTAGAAAGATCAGGAAGATTTTCAGTGGAATTTTCGTCTTTTTGTACCGATTCAATACTTTTTTCATGTTGAGGTGACAAAGTAATCATCGAAATTTTTTGAACCATTGGTCCAAATCCTCCCGAACCACCGCCAGGTTCTCCAAATTTAATCTCAATTAAACTATTATCTTTTGATGAAAAAGTATAAAAAAGAAAAAATAAAAATCCAATAAAAAGATGGATCAGTATTGACAATAATGTAGAAGCGTTATAAATATTTAATTTGTTTGCAAAAACTTTCATCTCATCACTACTGCTCTTTTTTTGAGGTACCGATTAAAAATTTTGTTACTCCAGCTTTTTTTAGTTCGTCGAGAAGACTAATAAAATTACCATGAAAAACTTCTTTATCTGCTTTAATTATTACGGATTGTTCGGGGTTGATTTTCAGTTTTAATTGAATTTGAAGTAATAATTCCGGCATAGTAATATTTTTATTATCTAGATAGATCTTATTCGATGAATCGAGAAAAACTTCAATACTTTTATTGTTCACAGATTCTGCAGTTGTAGCTTTTGGTAATTTTACTTTGAACGCACCAACAATTAAGAAAGGGCTTGCAATCATAAAGATTAACAATAGAACCATAACAACATCTGTAAGAGGTGTAATATTGATATCGGAAAACTCTTTTTCGTCAATTTTATTACGACGCATTATGAACTTCCTTTTTTAAGAAGAAATACTATTTCTTTTATTTCTCTTTCAATATAAGGTATGCTGCGTTTAATTTTTTTTATAAAATAATTATAAAAAATTACAGAGGGAACGGCAACCACAAGACCCGCAGCTGTCGAAATTAACGCTTCTGCTATTCCGCTCATGACTGAAATGTATCCTGAAGATTCGATAGATGACATCCCTTGGAATGATTTTATGATCCCAAGTACTGTACCAAACAAACCGATGAAAGGGGAAATATTACCAAGAGTTGCGAGTATTCCAAGACCTTTTTCCATCTGAACCATTTCTTGATCCAATTTAGTAAAAGATAATTCCAAAAGCTCATCTTTGGGGTATTTAAGATTCTTTAATATATAATAATAAATTATAGCTAAAGGAGATGAAACAGTGAACGAAAATTTTTTAGTAGTTGCATTTTTACAAATTTGAATCGCTTCTTTATAATCTTTCATCTTAAATGATTTTTTAAAATCTTCGGAAATAATGTTCATATTCTTTTCATCTAGAGCTCCGAGGACGACCCACTTTTCAATTATTACTTTTATTGAAAGAATAGAACAACCGATTAATAAAATTAGTGTGAACCCGCCATGAAGAAACAAACCAGCAAAATCAAAATCGAACATTATTAATACCTTATTTTGTTATGAATATTTGATAATCAAATTATTTCAAATGAAAAGAACAAATTTGTTTTAACGATTTTAAAATTAAGCATTTATAATTTATTTTATTAAAAATAAAGAAGCATAAGTA
>JARGDL010000037.1 GCA_029210465.1 Stygiobacter electus | reverse complement strand
CATTTATACTTAGTATTTTTTTATTAAATACAATAAAAATTAATTAAAAGATTTAAAAAAATTTTTATTTATAAGTTTGATTTAAAAACATGTTTAAAACAAAAAACCCTTCATCGAAAATCAATGAAGGGTAATTAAAAATAATCCTGGCGGCTACCTACTCTCCCACACACCTGCGCATGCAGTACCATCGGCGTTTACGGGCTTAACTTCTCTGTTCGGAATGGGAAGAGGTGTTTCCCCGTAGCTATAACCACCAGAAAACTTTAGTTATAAATAAAAAATTAAAGATTGAAAGAGTGAGCCTCAGTAATATCTAACTATTCATAAAATTTTATGGTAAGTCGCACGACTTATTAGTATTGCTTGGCTAAATACGTTACCGTACTTACACCTGCAACCTATCAACCTCGTAATCTCCGAGGAGTCTTTAGGTCTTGCGACGGGATACCTCATCTTGAAGTGTGCTTCGCACTTAGATGCTTTCAGCGCTTATCACATCCGCACATAGCTACTCAACAATGCTACTGGCGTAACAATTGATTCACTAGAGGTGCGTTCACTTCGGTCCTCTCGTACTAGAAGCGACTCTTCTCAAGTATCCTGCGCCCGCATAGGATAGGGACCGAACTGTCTCACGACGTTCTGAACCCAGTTCACGTACCGCTTTAATTGGCGAACAGCCAAACCCTTGGGACCTTCTTCAGCCCCAGGATGCGATGAACCGACATCGAGGTGCCAAACCTTGCCGTCGATATGAACTCTTGGGCAAGATCAGCCTGTTATCCCCGGCGTACCTTTTATCCTTTGAGCGATGGCCCTTCCACTCGGAACCACCGGATCACTTAGCCCTGCTTTCGCATCTGCTTGACCTGTGTGTCTCGCAGTTAAGCTCTCTTATGCCTATGCACTCAACGCATGATTACCAACCATGCTGAGAGAACCTTTGGGAGCCTCCGTTACTTTTTGGGAGGCGACCGCCCCAGTCAAACTACCCGCCTAACACTGTCCTAAACCCTGTTTCAAGGGTCGAAGTTAGAATCCAGACAAAACAAGGGTGGTATTTCACAGTCGACTCCACCGAAGCTAGCGCCCCGGCTTCAAAGTCTCCCACCTATTCTACACATGCTTTGTCCGAACCCAATGTTAGGGTGCAGTAAAGGTGCACGGGGTCTTTCCGTCCATATGCGGGTAACCGGCGTCTTCACCGGTACCACAATTTCACCGAGCCCGTGGTTGAGACAGTGCCCAAATCGTTACACCATTCGTGCAGGTCGGAACTTACCCGACAAGGAATTTCGCTACCTTAGGACCGTTATAGTTACGGCCGCCGTTTACTGGGGCTTCGGTTCAAAGCTTCGCCTTGCGGCTGACCTCTCTCCTTAACCTTCCAGCACCGGGCAGGTGTCAGTCCCTATACTTCGTCTTAATTGACTTCGCAGAGACATGTGTTTTTGTTAAACAGTCGCTTGGGCCATTTCACTGCGTCCCACTTTCGTGGGAACCCCTTCTTGCGAACTTACGGGGTTAATTTGCCGAGTTCCTTAACCACGGCTCACTCGAGCGCCTTAGTATATTCAACCCATCTACCTGTGTCGGTTTGCGGTACAGTCTGATATAATTTTTCTATACGAAGTTTTTCTCGGCAGTATGATTAGGATTAGTTTGTGTCCAAAGGACTCCCGTTTGCATTTCAGTGTTAAGAAAATGCGGATTTGCCTACATTTTCCACCTACGTGCTTAGACCACCTAATCCAACAGGTGGCTAATCTTTCACTCCTGCGTCACTCCTTATAGTCAAACAAATTATACCAGGTACAGGAATATTAACCTGTTTTCCATCGCATACGCCTTTCAGCCTCTGCTTAGGACCTGACTAACCCTGAGATGACTAACATTGCTCAGGAAACCTTAGATTTTCGGCGCCCCGATTTTTCATCGGGGTTATCGTTACTTATGCCTACATTTGCTTTTCCATTCGCTCCAGCATACCTCACGATACACCTTCACAGCTGAATGGAATGTTCCTCTACCACTCCGATAAATCGGAGTCCAAAACTTCGGCAAGTAGTTTAAGTCCCGGATATTGTCGACGCTAGGTCGCTTGACTAGTGAGCTATTACGCACTCTTTAAATGAATGGCTGCTTCTAAGCCAACATCCTAGTTGTCTGAGCAACTTAACATCCTTTCTCTGTTAACTACTGTTTGGGGGCCTTAGTTGTTGGTCTGGGTTGTTCCCCTTTTGGCCACCAAGCTTATCCCTGATAGCCTGACTGCCGATAAACATGTATAGGGCATTCGGAGTTTGTCTGGGTTTGGTACCGTTGTGACAGCCCTAGCCCAATCAGTGCTCTACCTCCCTTACACTTTTAATCGACGCTAGCCCTAAAGCTATTTCGAGGAATACGAGCTATCTCCGAGTTTGATTGGTCTTTCGCTCCTACCCTCACCTCATCCAAGCGGTTTTCAACCCACACTAGTTCGGACCTCCATGAGGTTTTACCCTCACTTCATCCTGGACAAGGGTAGATCACCCGGTTTCGCGTCTAGCGCCACTTACTTAACGCTCTATTTAAACTCGCTTTCGCTACGGCTTCCCCCGTTACGGGGTTAACCTCGCAAGTGACGACTAACTCGTAGGCTCATTATCCAGAAGGCACGCTGTCACTCCGCAAGCGGAGCTCCAACTGCTTGTAAGCATACGGTTTCAGGTACTATTTCACTCTCCTGTTAGGAGTACTTTTCACCTTTCCCTCACGGTACTATGCGCTATCGGTCACAAATGAGTATTTAGCCTTAGCAGATGGTTCTGCCAGATTCACACAGACTTCCACTTATTCCGTGCTACTTGAGAATGTTTTCCGAGAAGCTATAATATTTTCGTTTACGGGACTATCACCCTCTATGGTGAAACTTTCCAGAATCTTCAACTAATATTATAGTTTTTAACTTCTCGACTTATTCGTAATTCAGTCCGAAAACACCTCACAACCCTGTCAACACAACGGTTACGACCTTTGACATGTTGAACAGTTTAGGCTATTTCCTTTTCGCTCGCCACTACTTAGGAAATCACTTTTGTTTTCTTTTCCTCTAGGTACTAAGATGTTTCAATTCCCTAGGTTATCATATCTCGTTCTATGGATTCAAACGAGAATTCCTGAACATTACTTCAGGTGGGTTTCCCCATTCGGAAATCCACGGGTTCTAGGTTATTTCCACCTAACCGTGGCATATCGTCGGTAATCACGTCCTTCATCGTCTATTTGTGCCAAGGCATCCACCGTATGCTCTTAGTAACTTAACCAAAAATCTTAATTAGATAGATAGATATTACTGTTTATTTGACTCAGTGAAAATATATAATTTTCAACTCTTTCAATCTTTCAAAGAACATTTAGTGGAGCTAATCGGGATCGAACCGATAACCTCCGCCTTGCAAGGGCGGCGCTCTCCCAATTGAGCTATAGCCCCAGAAATAAATTCTGGGTGGTTAATATCACACGCACCCTAAGTGGGCCTGAGTAGAATTGAACTACTGACCTCACGCTTATCAGGCGTGCGCTCTAACCATCTGAGCTACAGGCCCGTGATTAACACTCACAGCAGCCTAGGCTGCTCAGAACAAAATAAAAAAGTGAGCAACTATAAATAAATTTAGTAATACTGACTACTCTTTAGAAAGGAGGTGATCCAGCCGCACCTTCCGGTACGGCTACCTTGTTACGACTTAGCCCCAGTCACCGGTTTTACCTTAGGCAGCTCTCTCCTTGCGGTTGAGTCACTGACTTTGGGTACCCCCGGCTTCCATGGCTTGACGGGCGGTGTGTACAAGGCCCGGGAACGTATTCACCGCGCCGTGCTGATGCGCGATTACTAGCAATTCCAGCTTCATGCAGTCGAGTTTCAGACTGCAATCCGAACTGAGGGTGCTTTTAAGGGATTAGCTCCACCTCGCGGCTTAGCAACCCGTTGTAACACCCATTGTAGCACGTGTGTAGCCCTAGACGTAAGGGCCATGCTGACTTGACGTCATCCCCACCTTCCTCACTACTTGCGTAGGCAGTCCCATTAGAGTGCCCAGCATAACCTGATGGCAACTAATGGTAGGGGTTGCGCTCGTTGCGAGACTTAACCCAACACCTCACGGCACGAGCTGACGACAGCCATGCAGCACCTGTACAAGTGCCATTTCTGGAGGAGTGCTTTCACACTCTGTCACTTGCCTTTCAAGCCTAGGTAAGGTTCTTCGCGTTGCATCGAATTAAACCACATGCTCCACTGCTTGTGCGGGCCCCCGTCAATTCCTTTGAGTTTCAACCTTGCGATCGTACTCCCCAGGTGGAATACTTAATGCGTTAACTGCGGCACTGAATGCAAATGCATCCAACACCTAGTATTCATCGTTTAGGGCGTGGACTACCAGGGTATCTAATCCTGTTTGCTCCCCACGCTTTCGCGCCTCAGTGTCAGTTACAGACCAAGAAGCCGCCTTCGCCACTGGTGTTCTTCCAGATATCTACGTATTTCACTACTACACCTGGAATTCCGCTTCTCTCTTCTGAACTCAAGATTTGCAGTATCAGAGGCAGTTCTACAGTTAAGCTGTAGGATTTCACCTCTGACTAACAAACCCACCTACGCGCCCTTTACACCCAGTAAATCCGGACAACGCTTGCCCCCTACGTATTACCGCGGCTGCTGGCACGTAGTTAGCCGGGGCTTCTTCTAAGAGTACAGTCAAACACCAAGTCGATTAGTGCTATTCGTCCTCTTCAAAAGGAGTTTACAACCTTACGGCATTCATCCTCCACGCGGCGTTGCTGGGTCACCCTTTCGGGCATTGCCCAATATTCCTCACTGCTGCCTCCCGTAGGAGTCTGGACCGTGTCTCAGTTCCAGTGTGGCTGATCATCCTCTCAGACCAGCTACAGATCGTAGCCTTGGTAGGCTTTTACTCTACCAACTAGCTAATCTGATGCAAGCTCATCCATAGGCGCCATATAGGCTTTAACAACATCACCATGCGGTGCCGCTGCATTATTTGGTATTAGCCCATCTTTCGACGAGTTATTCCAAACCCATGGGTAGATTACTTACATATTACTCACCCTTGCGCCACTTTACTCGAGATATTGCTACCTCTTTCTCGTAGACTTGCATGTGTTAGGCACGCCGCCAGCGTTCGTCCTGAGCCAGGATCAAACTCTCCGTTGTAAATTTTTCTTAAAAATGTTTGTAATCTTTATGGCTGTATTACTAAAATTTATTTTTTTAGTCGCTCACTTTATCAAAGAACATCATCAAACATGGACTCGAAACTTAATACCTTTTTTTTAGTTTGTCAAGTTTTCTATTAAAAATTTTTTAAAATTTTATAAAATTTATTTAGAAATTGTATTTGTTACTTTTATCTGTTTCTTATGTGTGTTGGGCATATAGTTTTATATTTAATTTATTTATAAATTGCAATAAATAATTTAGGGAACTATGAATAAAAATTTTAATCAATCAAAAGGTAAAAAGAAAGCTATAGCTTCTTATTTTACAGATTATTGGACAAAACAAAACTATATTTTATTAATTCTGGGAATTTTAGTTTTAATAATAGGTTATTATTTTATGTCTTTTTCTCCATGGAATAATGTAATTTCTTTAAACATATCCCCATTAGTGTTATTAATCGGATACTTAATTTTAATACCTTTATCAATTTTTTTAAGATTTAATAATAAAAGAAATGATTCTAGGAATAGTTAAAGGTAATTTAGTATCAACTATTAAGAATAAGTATTTGTTTGGTCACAAATTATTGCTAGTTGCTCAAATTGATATTTTAGGTAATGAATTAAGTAAACCAGAATTAATTGCATTAGATTTAGTGGATTCAGGTATTGGAGATAAGGTAATTGTTGTTCAAGAAGGAGATGCTATTCAACAAATGCTTGGACACTCTTATGCTCCTGTAAATACGATGGTAATTGGAGTTGTAGATAATATTGAAATAGTGGAAAATTGAACGAAAGAAAATTTTTAGATTTAGTTTATTTAAAGCTTTTTTTATCAATAGAGGGTATTGGTCCTCAAAAAATTTTTAATTTATTGTCTAAGTTTCATTCTTTTGAGAATATTTTTAACTCTTCAAAGAAAGAATTATTAGAAGTCGATGGCATAAATTCTACTTTATCTGAAAAAATTTTAATCAGTAAAAACAATTTTAATTTAATTAAGTCAAAATTTGAATCAGAACTTAATGAATTAGAAAAGCTTAATGGTTTCATAATTTCTTTTTTTGATAAGGATTATCCTGAGTTATTAAAAAATATTTATTTCCCACCTTTAATTTTATATGGAATTGGTGATAAAAGCATAATAAACACAAATTGCATTGCAATTGTTGGGACAAGAATGCCGAGCAGTTACGGAAAAGGAGTTGCTGAAAAATTTTCTACAGAACTTTGTTTTAAAGATTTTACAATTGTAAGTGGTTTAGCAAGAGGAATTGATTCAATCGTTCATCGATGTGTATTAAATAATAATGGGAAAACTATTGCCGTAATTGGAACGGGGTTAGACATAGTTTATCCTCCTGAAAATAAAAATCTCTTTGAACAAATTAAAAGTGAAGGATTAATCATTACCGAATTTGAATTTGGAACAAAGCCGGATGCTCAAAATTTTCCGCGAAGAAATAGAATTGTTTCAGGATTAAGTTTGGGTACTCTTGTTGTTGAAACTAAAATATCTGGCGGTGCTTTGATAACAGCTGCTTATGCACTTGAACAAGGAAGAGAAGTTTTTTCTATCCCCGGCCAAATTAATAGTAAACAAAGTGAAGGAACAAATTCCTTAATTCAAAAAGGTGAAGCAAAATTAGTTACATGTGTTGAAGATATTTTGAATGAATTAAATGTTTTTTCCAAAGAAGCCAAACAAGCAATTTCTGTTAAAGTAGATTTAACTTTGTTTGAAGAGAAAATTTTTAATTTACTTGACTCAACACCAAAACATATTGATGAAATTGCAAGATTAACAAATTTATCAACTTCTGAATGTTTGGTTCATTTGTTGACATTAGAGTTTAAGGGTTTGGTTAAACAATTACCTGGGAAAATGTTTGTAATTTGTTAAG
>JARGDL010000036.1 GCA_029210465.1 Stygiobacter electus | reverse complement strand
ACATCGTAGATGTTCAATTATTGTAACAGATAAACTGAGTGAGAATAAAACTGATCCTCGTAGAGGATCAATAAAAAATTATCAAATCAAAAAAAGGAAAATAAAATGTCAGACGAAACAAAAACTAAAGTTCTACATGGCGGTGAGTTCTTAATCAAAGAAAGCGAACCGCAAAGTGTCTTCATACCGGAAGAAATCAATGAAGAACAAAAAATGATGGTTGAAACAGCCCGCGACTTTGTTCAAACAGAAATATGGCCAAAGCTTGATGCAATTGATAAACAGGAAGCTGGCTTAACAGTTTCTCTTTTAGAAAAAGCTGGTGAACTCGGACTTCTCGGAACTTCTATTCCCGAAGAATACGGTGGACTGGGTGCTGACTTCAATACAAATACATTTCTTTCAATGGAAATGGGAACAAGTTATTCATTTGGTGTTTCCTTCGCTGCTCACACTGGAATCGGAACTCTTCCAATTCTTTATTACGGAAATGACGAACAGAAAGCAAAGTATCTTTCAAAACTTGCAAGTGGTGAAATGAAATCTGCTTACTGTTTAACCGAACCAACTTCTGGGTCTGATGCACTTTCTGCAAAAACAACTGCTAAACTTTCAGATGATGGAAAGTATTACATCCTCAACGGACAAAAAATGTGGATTACAAACGGTGGCTTTGCAGATATTTTAATTACATTCGCACAAGTTGATGGCGATAAATTTACTTGCTTTATAATTGATACAAGCTCACCGGGATTTACTCGCGGCGAAGAAGAAAATAAAATGGGAATTAAAGGTTCATCAACTCGCGCTTTGTTTTTGGATAATGTAAAAGTTCCGGTTGAAAATGTGTTGGGCGAAATTGGCAAAGGTCATTATATAGCTTTTAATGTTTTGAATGTTGGTCGTTATAAATTATGTGCGATGACAACAGGCGGAGCTAAAAGATTTTGCACGATTTCTGTTCAATATGCAAATGAACGTAAGCAATTTGGAAAAACTATTGCAAGCTTTGGAGCAATCAAATATAAATTAGCTGAACAAGCAATAAGAATATTTGTAGCTGAATCTGCAACATTCAGAACGAGTGGTTTGATAAATGATAAAGAACACGAACTTATGTCAAGTGGAAAAAGTTACAGCGAAGCAATGATTGGTGCTGCAGAAGAATATGCAATTGAAGCAGCAATGTTAAAAGTTTTTGGATCAGAAGTTTTAGATTATGTTGTTGATGAAACTGTGCAAATTCACGGTGGTTATGGTTACTCGGAAGAATATCCAGCGGCACGTGGTTATCGTGATTCACGCATCAACAGAATTTTTGAAGGCACAAATGAAATCAATCGTTTGTTGACTGTAGATATGCTCGTTAAACGTTCGATGAAAGGAAGATTGAATTTACTCGGACCTGCAATGGCAATTCAAAAAGAGTTGATGAGTGTTCCTGAATTTGGTGAAGAACCAACCGGACTTCTTGCAAAAGAAATGCAGGCAGTTCAAAATGCAAAGAAAGCAATTTTGATGACCGCTGGAATGGCTGTTCAAAAGTTTATGCAAAAATTAGCTGATGAACAGGAAGTAATTATGAATTTAACTGATATGCTGATTGAAGTTTATACTGCTGAATCAGCAATTTTACGCACACAGAAGTTAGCAACGATGAAAAGTGAAAATGAGATTCAACCTTATGTTGATATGACGAGAGTTTATGTTAGTGATGCAATGGAAAGAATAAATATTTATGGTAAACACGCAATTGCTTCATTTGCAGAAGGCGATGAGCTAAAACTTTTGACACTCGGATTAAAACGTTTCACTAAATTTGATCTTGTAAATACAACAAAGTTGAGAAGAAATGTTGCTGATAGAATGATTGAAGCTAACGGCTATTGTTTTTAAGATTTGATTGATTTTTTTTAAGGGGTTGTCCAATAAGTATTTATTTTTGTCATCTTGAGCTTGTCGAAAGGTGACTTTAATAAGAATTGTCAGTCTTCGACAAGCCTACCTGTCGTCAGGCAGACTCAGACTGACAATATTGAACTTTTTATAACCCCCTGAGAAAAGATGATTAATTAAGAGGAACGTCGTAGATGTTCGATTCTTGTAAAAATTAACTTCTAAGGAAAACTATGTCACAACAAAACTATAATGCACCAATGCTAAAAGAAGATTCACTCAAAGATAAAGTAGTTCTAATCACAGGCGGCGGTACCGGCCTCGGCAAAGCAATGGGAAAGTATTTTTCTGAGCTTGGTGCAAAACTAATTATCACAAGCAGAAAAATTGATGTACTTAAAAAAACTGCGGAAGAGATTTCTTCTTCGACTAAGAATGAGGTTTTTCCTTTTGCCTGTGATGTTTCTGATTACAAACAAGTAGAAGATTTATTAAAAGCCTCAATAGAAAAATTTGGAAAAGTTGATGCACTTGTAAATAATGCAGCGGGAAACTTTATCAGTCCAACTGAACGGTTATCCAACAAAGCTTTTGATATCATCATCAACATTGTTTTGAAAGGCACTTACAATTGTACACTTGCATTTGGAAAACATTGGATTGAAAAAAAACAAAATGCTACTGTACTTAATATTGTAACAACATACTCATGGACCGGATCAGCATTTGTTGTTCCATCTGCGGCAGCTAAAGCCGGCGTTCTTGCTATTACTCGCTCGCTTGCAGTTGAATGGGCAAAATATGGAATTCGTTTTAATGCAATTGCACCGGGACTTTTCCCAACTAAAGGAGCGTGGGAAAGATTGCTGCCGGGCGATCTTCAAAATAAATTTGATTTGAAAAAGAAAGTTCCGCTTCACCGTGTTGGTGAACATCAGGAACTTGCAAACTTAGCTGCATATTTAATTTCTGATTTTTCTTCATTCATCAATGGAGAAGTTGTAACTATTGATGGCGGTGAATGGCTAAACGGTGCTGGACAGTTTAATATTCTTCAAGCAATTCCAAATGAAATGTGGGATCAAATTGAGAAGATGGTAAGAAGTGCTAAAGGAAGTTAGTTGAAAAATCTATTGAGATTATTGAATGAAGCCTACAAAAAACAAATCAGACTTTAAACATTACTATGATGTAATTGTAACTTTCGATAAAGTTGATATGCTGCATATTGTAAACAATGCAGTTTATTTTAACTACTTCGAACAAGCAAGAATCAAATATGCAAAGGATATTGGCATCTTGCCAGAACGAGGAATTTCACTCGATGGTACAACTTTTTATATGGTTAGAAATGAAATTAATTATCTTAAAGCAGCCCTCTTCGAAGATCGTCTTCGTGTGTACACAAGAATATCTTTCATAAAAAAATCGAGCTTTGGTTTTGAACATATAATCGAAAACATAGACACTGGAATTATAATTGCAGAAGGTGCTGGCGTTCTTGCTCATGTCGATCCCATTCAAAAAAAATCAATTCCTTTACCAGATGAATTTTATGAAAAGGTATTGAGCTATGAATTGAAAGTTGAAATCTTAAAATCATAGATTAAATAAAATTTATCTTGTTACAAAGATTATTAATCCAATTGAAATTACAGCAATAGTAATTTTTCGTGCATATAATGGTTTTAGTGATTTCAACTTTCCCCAATAAAAAGCAATTATCATCATTATGATTATTAAAATTATTGTAACAATTGATGCTTCAAATATATTTAATGATTCATAATACCGATTGTAAATCCCTTTAGTCATAAATATATCTCGATATAAAAATTGAAGATGAAGCCAATAAACCAAAAGTGATTCTCTGCTTACGTCTAAAATTATTGATTTGTAATCCACTTTTTTCTCGATGTATAAATATCCAACACCTAACAATACATAAATTACCCCAAGTCTTTCTAAAAAGAAAAATGGATGTGGAATTATCGTTGCAAGATTTTCTGGCAATAAAACATTGATTAAAAGAACACTAATAAAAAAGAAAGCTGTCCCAATCAAAATTAATTGACGGGCAAAAACATGTTCTTGATTTTTTTCTTTAGCCATTAAATAATATTTTGAAGTAAATGCACCTGCAAAAATGAAATTCCACCATGGGAAAATTGGAAATTGTGAGCCATGCATTCTATTAAAATAATTTGCAATTCCAATAGGAAAGTAATTTAGAAAATCAATTTTCCATGCAAAGGGACTGATAAAAACAACAAACAAAGTCATAAAAGCAGAAAATTTAAATAAGGTTTCGTCATTTTTAATCAACAATCTTGCTATAAATAATACTAACAAACCTGATCCAATAGCTTGTAATATGTCAACATGAAAAAATGAATTTAAAGTTTGAAAATTTGTATGAATAAAAATTTTCTTAAACGAAAAAAAAGGTAAATGCAGTGAATAAGCTGCTATAAAAATTAATCCAATTCTCGAAAGTCTTCTCCAAAAATCTTTTCCAAATTTTCTTAACTCATCACCTTTTTTTGTTAATGTAAGAATAAAAACCATTCCTGATGTAAATGTAAAAGCCGGTGCAACTAATCCATTTACAAAATTTAAATATCTAAACCACCATTCACTTTTAATTTCTGGAATTAATAATGAATTAAAAACGTGAACTTCAATCATTAATATGAGTGCTAAACCTTTTAATAAGTCAATGAATAAAGCCCTATTTTTTGAAGCCATTTTTTCCAACTTTTTATTGTAAAATAAAAAAAATAGATGCCTAATTTCAAAAAAAATATTACTTTCAAGAAGAATAATTTGAGGGGAATTATGGAAATCGTTTTTGATATTGAAACAGTTGGTGTTGAGTTCGATTCATTATCAGAATCTCAACAAGAATTTTTATTTCGTTATGCTGAAATGGAAACTGATGACTCTAAAAGAGAATTTCTAAAAGAAGAAATCAAAAGAAGTTTAAGCTTATATCCATTTACAGCGAAAATAATTGCTATTGGGATGCTAAATGCTCAGTCAGAAAAATTAGTTGTGCTTTATGAAGGATTGGAAAAAGATGAATGGAAGAACGAAGAAAATAATATAACTTATATTTCAATGAGTGAGTTTGATATGATAAATTATTTCTGGAAGTATGCAGAGAAATCTAAAAAGATAATTTCATTCAATGGAAGAAATTTTGACCTTCCTTTTTTAATGATGAGAAGTGCAATTAATAAGTTAAAGCCAACTAAAAATTTTCTAAAAAACAGATTTGATTCATCATCTCATATTGATTTACTCGAGCAGTTTACTTTTTACGGCTTAACAAAAAAATTTAATCTCGATTTTTATTGTCATGCTTTTGGAATTGAATCACCTAAATCAAAAGGAATAACCGGAATGGAAGTAAAAGAAATGTATAAAGCTGGATTGATAAAGGACATTGCAATTTATTGCGGAAAGGATGTCCAAGCTACTTATCAATTATACAAAATATGGAATGACTTTTTGAATATTAATTAAAATTTGCCGTTAACATTTTCTATCTTTATTTTGAGTACAAAAGAAAATGGTGAATTATGGAACTAAATAACTTCATCCAACTAATTGAAGATAATAAAAGAAAAATTGCAGAAGATTATTTTGAAGAAGTTAAATCATCTGAGTATATGAAAACATATCACAAACTTGACCCAGAAAAAGTTATCAAAAGAGAAGAATCAACTTACACTTATTTAGCTTCGTGGTTAAAAAATGGTGCTAAAAATGATGAAACAGAAAAATTCTTTTGCAATTTGGGAAATGAAAGATTTAAAGAAGGGTTTCCTCTTAGTGAATTAAATTATGCTTTATTTATAAGCAAGAAAGCCTTTTTTAATTTCTTGAAAAGACATCCTGAAATTATTGAGAACAAATCAAAAGAAGAAATTATTGAATTTTTCACAATCTTAAGTAATTACTTTGCTTTGGCTGGCTTTTATATGGTGCGTGGATACATTAATACTTTGTTCGACAAACTTGATTTAAGCGATAGACTAACAAGAGAAGAACTACAGCAAATTATGATTCGTGGTGCTTTCGATGAAGAGGATTTAGATTATAGCGATTTTGTTTGGCGTCATGTTTAATCCCTTTTGACTTGGAATGAATAAAAATTCAAAATTATTTATTGTCTTTTCTTTATTTGCAATAATTTCTATTTCAATTGTTGCTACAACAATTTATTTTTTACAAAGTCAAACAAATAAAATTAAAAACAAAAAAAATTTTTCTTCTGTTGAAATTGCAAAATCTGAAACCTGTTTAACCTGTCACTCAAAAATTCAAGGCATTGAAGATTCACATTCACCCGATAAGATTGGCTGCTATTCATGTCACTTGGGAAATCCCAAAGCAAAGTCAAAAGAAGATGCTCATCAGAATATGATTTTAATTCCCGGAAATTTTACTGACTTAGATAAAACCTGTGGCTCACCTAATTGTCATCCGCAAATGATTCCACGAATGAAAAATAATATTATGAATTCAATGAATGGAGTTGTTACTGTTGATAAATGGGTCTTTGATGAATCGGCTTCACCAACATTTAAAAATTCAATTGAAGAAATAAAATTTTCTCCGGCAGAAAAACATTTGCGGAATCTCTGTGCATCTTGCCATTTATCAAATGTTAAAACAGAAATTGGTCCTATAAACGAACTATCACGTGGTGGTGGATGCCTTGCTTGTCATTTAAATTATTCTGAAGATGCATTAAAAGAATTAAATTATTCAAAAAAACAATTGACAAAATTTCATCCAAACATTTCTTTGCAGATAAATAATATGCATTGCTTCGGATGTCATTCACGCTCTGGTAGAATTTCTTTAAGCTACGATGGCTGGCATGAAACACTTTATAAACCTGAAGAAATTAAATCTAAAATTGGATTTAGAGTTCTTGACGATGGCAGAGTTGTACAGCAAATTAAAAAGGATGTCCATTCAGAAAAAGGATTACTTTGCGTTGATTGTCATAATTCTTACGAAATAATGGGTGATGGAAATTATTATCTGCATAAGGAAGAACAATTACAAATTCAGTGTGTTGATTGTCATTTGACCCAAAAACCTAAAACAAAAAAGTTGAACGAATTTGATTTTGAATCAAAAAAAATTGCTGAACTTATCGGAACAGCAAATTGGAAAGCTGAATATTTGCTGAGTGCTAAAGGTAATCCATTTACTAATGTTATTTATGAAAATGAAAAATCATTTTTAATTAAAAAAAGAACAAAACAAAAAATCGAAATTAAAAAACCATCATTTGCCTGTACAGAAGGTTTTGCTCATAAAGATTTATCATGCACAACTTGTCATAATAGTTGGACGCCGCAATGCATCGGCTGTCATACCGAATATGATGCGGATTCTAAGATGTTTGATTTACTTGACAACAAAGATGCTGAAGGTGAATGGTTAGAACACCCTCAAGATTTAATTGCCGGCATAACAACTCTTGCTGTTCGCGAAAGTAAAAATAAAAGAGAAGTAATTGAGGTTATGCCCGGAATGGTTTTGACGATTCAAAAATCAAGAAATGAAAAACCAAGTTTTAAAAGACTATTCGCACCTGCATTTTCACATACAATCAGAAAGGAATCAAAGAGCTGTAAAGATTGTCATTTAAATCCTTTGGTGCTCGGTTATGGAAGAGGCAAACTTGATTATGCAATTAAGAATGGAAAAGGAAAATTTGTCTTTACTCCAACTTATCCAAACATTAAATATGATAATTTACCACAGGATGCATGGACAGGTTTTCTTAAAGAAAGAAAATCAAATGCCGCAACAAGAGAAAACATTAGAACTTTTTCTGTGAATGAACAAAAACAGATACTTACAGTCGGAAGTTGTTTAACTTGCCATGAAGCAAATTCAAAAGTTATGAAAGCAGCATTATACGACTTTGATAGAGCAATTAAATTAAAATCGAATGAATGCGTACTTCCTGCTTTTTAATAAAAATTGAATGAATCTTAGTGTCATTTTTTGAATCTAATTCCTAAAGTAATTTATTAAAACGAAAGGAATCAATATGAATAAATTAATTAGCACTATCTTACTCATGATTTTAGCTGTAACAATTAATGCTCAAACCAAAACAAGCGAAGGTTTGATTTCTGAAAGTGAAAGTAAATATACTTTTACTCAAACAGTTGACACACTCACAAAAGTCGCAGGAAAAAATAAATGGAAAGTAATTATTGTTCACGACTTGCAAGCCTCTTTAAAGAAAAATGGAAAAGAAGTTTTACCTGTGAAAGTAATTGAAGTTTGCAATCCAAACTATTCTTTTAATGTTCTCAACAAAGAAGAGTTTAAATTGTTTTCATCAATGATGCCATGCAGAATTTCTGTTTATGAAAAAGCCGATGGCAAAACTTATGTATCAAGAATTAATACTGGATTCATGAATGAAGTAATGAAAGATAAGCAATGCAAGTCAATGTCAAATGCATTAAGTGATATTGAAAAATTTATTTCTAATGTTGTAAAATGAGTGATGAATTAAACAAAACTCACTGGTATGACGGCTGGTTTTATGATTCCTTTATAGCTCCAAATCAGGACAGATTATTTTCTCTTATAAAAGGGATCATTGAACCAGCTTCAACAGTAATTGATGTTGGCTGCGGTACAAAAAGATTTTCTTTTTCAGTCTCTGCCAGGGCATCAAAAATTCTTAGCATTGATTTATATTAAAAATAAGGAAAATAAATGCCGTTGGTTAAAACTTTACTTTATAATTCTTTTTAACTGAACGAACTCAGAATTATTCTTCAAGAAAAAATCTTCAAATTCTCTTCAGAATTTTTCCTTAAATTTTATTATGAAAATTTTATTAATTGAAAACGAAAAAGATCTGGCTAAATCAATTGTTGATTTCATCGGTAAAGAAGATTTTATTGTTGAAGCTGTAAATGATTACTCAACCGCCGAAGAAAAAATTAATCTTTATGAATATGACTGCACACTTGTTGATTTAATGCTGCCAGATGGTTCAGGGTTAGATATTGTAAAGAAATTAAAAAAACTTCAGCCCAAATGCGGAATAATTATTATCACTGCCAAAAATACAATTGATGATAAACTAACCGGACTTGATCTCGGGGCCGATGATTATCTTACAAAACCATTTCATCTTGCTGAACTTAATGCAAGAATAAAATCCATATTAAGAAGAAGATTTTATGATGGAAGCAGTGAAATAATTATTAACGAAATAGTTATTGATACTGAAAAGCACGAAGTAAAAGTTAATAACAAAATTGTTGAGCTGACAAGGAGAGAGTACGATATTCTTCTGTTCTTTATCAGCAACAAGGAAAAAGTTCTTACAAAAGAATCAATTGTTGAACATATCTGGGGTGATGATGCAAATGCTTTTGATAATTTTGATTTTGTTTATACACATATAAAAAATCTTCGCAAAAAACTTATTGAACAGGGAGCGAATGATTACATTAAATCTGTTTATGGAATTGGATATAAGTTTACCATAAAATGAAATTGATTAATAAAATAAGTCGTTACTTTCTAATTAGCTCGATACCGATTTTTATAATCGTTTCTGTGGGTCTTTATTACATAATTGAAAATACTGTTACAAATGAAACCGATGAGCAGCTAATAAACATTTCAAAGAAAGTTATACGCGAATTGAAGAATGGCAAAGTAATCTGTTTTGCTCCGTTTGTTGAAGTTAATTCTGTTAATGAAGTGAAAGATCAGAATTATAAATTTGAAGATGTTAGATTAGCTTCACAAGATGATGATGAAGGCGAGCAGTTCAGACAAGTGACTACTTATGCAAATGTTAATGGCGTTAATTATAAAATTGTGACCAGAGTTTCTTTAATCGAAAAAGAAGATATGTTATTTACAATTATGAGTATTTCGATTGGTGCTGTTTTATTTTTGGTTTTGATAATGTATGTAACAAATAAAATTATATCGAAAAAAATATTTAAAGATTTTTACGATACTTTAAAGAAACTTGAATCCTTTTCAATTAAAAATGATGATGAGCTTAAGCTGACCAAATCAAGAATAGAAGAATTTGAACAGCTTAATAAATCTCTTATATATTTAGCTGAGAAAGCAAAAAATGAATATCGCAGCTTGAAGGAATTTTCTGAAGAGATGAATCACGAAATTCAAACTCCCATTTCAGTTATCAAATCTAAACTTGAACTGTTATTGCAAAACAATGACTTGAGTGAAGATGATTTATCTTTGCTTGGCACTTCTTTAAAAAATCTTAATAAATTAGAACGGATTAACAAATCTATTCTACTTCTAAACAAACTTGAACATAAAGAATTATTTGAAAGTGTACAGCTTAATCTTGCTGAAGAAACTAAAAATGTTCTTAATGATTACAACGATTTTATTTCAACAAAAAATTTAACTATAAACTTATTAATCGATCAAAATCTCACAATTACAGCCAATCAATCTTTAATTAATATTTTACTAAGCAATTTGATATCGAATGCTATTAAACATAATGTGAATAATGGCAAGATCAACATTGAGTTGAAAAATAATGAGTTGATAATTTCCAACACTGGACAAACATCGGGAGTCAATCCGGAAAAATACTTTGAAAGATTTTATAAAGAATCTGCTTCATCTGATTCAGTTGGACTTGGTTTAACAATCGTAAAAAAGATTTGTGATTTGTATGGATTAAAAATCTCAAATCATTATAGCTACAATTTATATTATGTTGTAATTGATTTTACCTTATCTTAATTATCAATCTTAACTTCAGAATTTCTTTAGAATCACATTTTAATTTTAAGTAAAACAAAAAAATAGATTAAATGAACGAATGCTATCATTCTCGCTGATAAAAATCAGTTGGGAATAAAAAACAAATTATTTAACAATTAATTAAAGGAGTTCAAATATGAAACCCTCAAAGTTCGTTCTTTTGTTCAGTGCGATAATTATGATTGCACTTTTGGTTGGTGGATGCAAAAATGATAATTCTGCTCCAACTCAACCACTACAAAAAAGTAGTAACTTATTACTGAAAATCGGTAATAAAGCAGCGAATGGTAATATTTTAACCTCAACAGGTGAAATAACAATTTCTTCATTTAAAACCAGTTTATCCAAAGTAAGTTTACAAGAGAATTCTGGTTTTGATGGAGAAAATAAAAGCGATAATAATGGTGGGAATGACAACAAAACCAAAAATGAAAATAATGAGAACGATGCTTCAGATATAGTTATCAATGGTCCTTTTAATTTGGATATTGCTTCCGGAACAGCAGAATTAGGCAATGTTAATGTTTACCCGGGTGTATTCAAAAAAGTAGATTTAAGTTTTATTACCTCTTCTCAAAATCCATTTGATAATTATTCGATTGTCGTTAATGGAAATTACAAGAAACAAAATGGAGAATTAATTCCATTTACTATCAGATCAAAATTTTCGGATATCTTCGAAACCTTAATTGCCAATGGTGGAATTACTGTAAATTCAAACAGTACAGTAACAGTAATAGTGGAATTTAATTTCAATAACATTTTTGGAAATATGGATTTTTCTAATGCTGTAATATCTAATGGTGTAATTAAAATTAATGAACAAAATAATACTGCTTTGCTGCAAGCATTTGAAGCAAATCTAAATAATTCGATTGAGGCAAAAGAAGAATAAAATAAATTTTAAAGAAAAGCTGTTTCAAATGAAACAGCTTTTCAATATCTTTTAATAAAATATTTAATAGCATTAAAAATGAATAAACCTTTACAATCAATTTTAATTTATATATTAGTTTTATCTTGTACAATTACAGGTAACTGTAA
>JARGDL010000035.1 GCA_029210465.1 Stygiobacter electus | reverse complement strand
GATGAAAAATATTGTAGTAACGGGTGGAACAAAAGGGATAGGAGCGACTATCGTTAAGAACTTATGCTCTGAGGGATATAATGTATTTTCAATTTATAAATCAAACGAAAATGCAGCAAATGAACAAAAAAAAGAATTAAAAGGATTTAGCCTTCATACGTATAAAGCAGATATCTCGAATTATGATGAAGTTGAAAAAATGGTGAAGGATATTAAATCCAAATATAGAAATGTTGACATATTAATTAATAATGCTGGTATAGCTCAATATAAAACGTATGAAGATATTACGTATAAAGATTGGTTAGAGACCATTCAAATCAACCTGACATCAACTTTTATAGTGACACAAGCTTTTTTGCCATTACTAATTGCCTCTGAGAAAGCTAAAATTATTAATATGTCTTCTATTGCTGCATTTAATGGAGGAATGGTTGGGCCACATTATGCTGCATCTAAAGCAGGACAAATTGGCTTAACACATTATTATGCAAAAGCGTTAGCTGCATTGAATATAATGGTTAATTCTATTGCTCCTGCTTTAATTGAAACAGATATGACAAAAGGAAAAATTAATGCTGAAAAAATTCCTTTGATGAGATCAGGAAAAACTGATGATATTTGGACTGCTGTAAAATTTTTAATTGACAATGATTTTATTACAGGTCAGACCTTACACATTAATGGCGGCTTATTTTTTTCTTAAGGTTTTATTAATAAAAACGGCATTAAACACTTGTTCATAAAATATGGAGATTTTAATGATTTGCTCTAAGTGCGGGGCTATTTGTCAATGTTTTTTTCAATTGATATATTAATTAATCTGGGCCAATCAACATTTTATACAAACAAAAATTAGCGATCATTGTGTCAGAAGACATCATATTCACAGGGAAAGGCTATATGGAAATAAAAATGCAACCAATTGCGACAATTAAAAATTCACGGAAAGATCCCATAGATGACTATTGGGAAACTATCGTTTCTGAAATTGAACTTGCAGACCACATTCCCACAGAGGCGTTTGACAACATCTCGGACTTTTCACATCTTGAAATTATTTACTATTTTGATAAAGTTGTAAACAAGGACATCATTTATGCTGGGCAACCAAGAGGAAATTTAAATTATCCATTGGTTGGCATTTTCGCACAACGCAAAAAAGACAGACCCAATAGAATCGGACTTTGTACAGTTGAACTCTTAGAACATAATGGAAGGACAATAAAAGTAAAATATCTTGACGCAATTGACGGAACACCTGTGTTGGATATTAAACCTGTATTTAAAGAGTTTCAACCCAAAGGACAAATTAGACAACCTATTTGGGTAGCAGACCTTATGAAAAATTATTGGTAGTAACCTTTGACAAACAATGAACCGCTAACACGGGTGTTGCGTTAGTGGGCGGACAATGCGAATAGAAACATTTGAGCACTTAATAATCGCTGGTGCTTGCAGACAGTTCTCGGTTTCAAAAGCCCTACCAACGACGACTTCTAAATATTTCAAACTCCTATATTTATCTGGTGTTTTTTTTACCATTGTGAAGTTACTTTTACACAGTTAAACCAAAAGGTGTAAATATGGCAATTTGAAGAACGAATTGCGTAAAAAACAAGATTATATAATTTATCACTACTTCTAAAAAACTTATATCCTTTGCTTCTCTCTGAATCGTCGTACTTTCTCAAAATTACCGCAGTCTTTCATATCACACCATTGCCTGCTTTGGTTTTTGCTCATATCCAGAAAAAGCCAGCCGCAATCTTCTCCTGCGCATCGTTTTAGTCGGAATAATCTTTCTGAGGTTAGTAGTTCCGCCGCGGAAAGTGCAACATTCCATAGTATTATATCCAGGTATTGGTCTCCAAATTTAAAATCCCAAAAAAATTTATTTAAAGAAAAATTTAATTCTTGATGCCCTCTTGCTATGGAACATTCTTTGTTCAAAATTTCAATGTCTTCTGTTAAAGGTTTCTTTTCTTCGATCGTGTGTCTAAAGATTCGATACAACGCTTCACGAAGTAATTTTGCTCTTTCAAATACTTTGTTAGCTTCTTTTGAATTTTCTGAAGCTGCTGCAATAAGTTTTTTAGAAAATACCGTGCTTACAATCCCGATTTCCTCTGCCCAGTTGACAATATCCTCATAGCTGTTCAATTTTTCATCTCTGATTGTGTAGTTGTCAATTCCTTTTTCATTGCGTCCACCTATAGAATTCACAAAATCAATCGCAATGTTTCCGCCAACGAATTTCCATTTATTCATATTTATATCCTTTTATAACTTATATATAATGTAACCAGCATAAACAACTTGACAGGTTACATTTATTTCTTTATATTGTAACCACTAAAATAAATTTAATTGGTTACAAATTCAACATTACAAAAAGGAGAGTTTATGATAGTAAGGATCTGGCACGGCTGGACAAAATCAGAGAATGCTGCCACCTACGAAAAATTATTGAGAACAGAAATATTTACCGGCATACTAAAAAGAGAAATAGCAGGATTTAAAGGCATCCAGTTATTGAAAAGAATTGGTGAGGATGAACAAGAATTTATTACGCTTATGTGGTTTGAATCAATCCAGGCTATAAAGGAATTTGCGGGTGAAGATTATACTAGAGCTGTTGTGCCTGATAAAGCACGTGAATTATTAAAGCGCTTCGATCCACACTCACAACATTATGAAATAAAAGAAACGAAAGCACCGTGCTGCACAAATGAAAAGCCATAAAAGCTATAAACTAATCTTCAAAAAAAAACTTATGAAAATTAATAGAATAAAGTATTATGATGCCGGGATATTCCTTGTACGTTTCTCAATGGGAATTACATTTTTATCTGCTGTTGCCTCACGTTTTAGTTTATGGGGTGACAAATCTTCCGGCTGGGATGCTTTTTTGCTTTATGCAGCGGAAGTTAACTCTTTTATACCCGACGTTTTCGTACCTTTTCTTGCATTAACGGCTACAATTTTAGAAAGTGTTTTCGGCATTTTATTAATTATCGGATATAAAACCAGATGGGCGGCTTTCGGGTCCGCTGGTTTAACATTAATGTTTGCTTTGGCAATGGCCTATTCTTTCGGGTTTAAATCGCCACTTGATTACAGTGTATTTGTTGACTCTGCGGCGAGTTTTCTTCTTTTCACCTCACCGTACTATAAATGGACTATTGATGAAAAAATATCAAAAAGAAAAAATGCAGCATGCTACTAAAAAGGAAATAACTGTTTACACAATAAATTTAAAAAACTTAGGAGAAATAATATGAAACAACGTATGAGCATTGACACTGCCGAACCGACTATTTATAAAGTTATGGCACAGGCAGACAAACTCATTAATGAATTTGATCTTGACCCTAAAACGAAAGAGCTAATTAAAATTAGAGTTTCACAGATTAATGGCTGCGGTTACTGCATTAATTATCACACTAAAGATGCAAGGAAACTCGGCGAAACAGAGCAAAGATTATATGCACTCAGCGCCTGGTGGGAAACGCCTTTCTTTTCGGAAGAAGAACATTTGATATTAAAACTGTCAGAAGAAATAACAAAAATATCAAACGGAGGAGTTTCAGACAAAGTATTTGAGCAAGCATTAAAAATGTTCGGTGAACAAAAATTAGCACAACTAATTTTTATAATAATAACAATAAACAGTTGGAATAGATTAGCAATTTCGACTCACATTGTTGCCGAACAAGATTAATTATAAATCGATATAAAAAAGTAATTAAAGAACTAAAAAACATATGAGGATATTTTATGAAAGATCAAATAATATGCACTACTTGCGGCACTTACTATAATTCCGATAAATTTCCCGAAAATTGCAGAATTTGTTCCGACGATAGGCAATATATCCCTGCAATCGGTCAAACATGGACAAAACCAGCCGACTTGTACCGTAAGCACAGCATAAAACTAAATAAGCTTCAAGATAGATTGTATGAATTTGAGATCAATCCTTCGTTTGCAATCGGGCAGCGTGCATTATTAATCCTTTCCGAAAGCGGAAATGTTTTATGGGATTGTATTCCTATGCTCGATGAAATGACAATAGAGTTTATTAAATCCAAAGGTGGACTAAAAGCAATTGGATTTTCACACCCACATTTTTATAGTAATATGAATGAGTGGGCGGAAACTTTTGATTGTCCAATTTATATTCATAATAATGACAAAGACAATATTATGCTTAAAGGAAACAACATTATTCTCTGGAAGGATAAGCAACTCGAATTATGGGACGAGATGAAAATTATTTGCATTGGAGGCCATTTCCCAGGAAGTAGTATATTACACGTACCTTTTCTTTCGTCTAAAGGAACTATTATTTGCGGCGATACTTTATTTCTTGCACCAAGTAAAAAACATTTTTCAATTGTGTATAGTTCGCCAAACAGAATACCGCTGCCCCTATCGGAAATAAAAAGAATAAAAGAAAGATTTGATGAAATATCTTTTGATTCATTTTACGGGTATCAAAAAATTCAGAATCTTAATTCAAATGTGAAAAAGATTTTTGAAGACTCAATGAAAAGGTATTTTGCTTAGACTTTATACTTTTATGTTTACATTTTTCATTCGTAATTTTTTTACAGCATAATATAAATGCACACAATACAAACATAAATACTTAACAAATCATAAAATTAAAAAGAGGTATCAAATGAATGAGATCGTAATAAATTATTGCAAACCCTGCGGGTATATTAAACAAGCTACAAAAGCAGCAGAACTACTTAAAAATGAATTAGGAATAGAAGCAGAATTAATGCCTGGTAAAGGAGGAATATTTAATATTACAGTAAATGGTGAAATCGTTGCTAAAAGAACGAGATATGGATTCCCACAAGATGAAGAAATTCTTAAAGGTGTATCCGGTAAGATTAATAATCAAAAGAACCTTTAATAAACGGATTTAAATAAAAATTAAATCAGATATTTCAATCAAATAATTATGAAAGTAATAATTTAATTAAAGGGAAAAAATGAATAATACAGAAAAGATGCAAACAATTTCAAGCAATGACATACATCCAAGAAAGCGAGTTAAACTCTTAGATACGGAAATAAGTTATGTGGATACAGGTGAAGGTGACCCAATAGTCTTCCTACATGGCAACCCAACCTCGTCATATCTCTGGCGCAACATTATACCTTATGTTGCACGTCTTGGACGATGTCTTGCGCCGGATTTAGTTGGAATGGGGAAATCCGGCAAATCACCAGCAAACGCTTACTACTTTGAAGATCATTCACGTTACCTAAATGCCTGGTTTGAAGTTTTGGATCTTAAAAAAAATATCACTCTTGTGTTACACGATTGGGGCTCAGCGTTAGGTTTTAATTGGGCTTATAAAAATCAAGAGAAAGTGAAATGTATAGTATACATGGAAGCTATTGTAAGACCCAGAGACTGGTCAGATTTTCCAAACGGACGGGATGAAATTTTTAGAGCATTGAGATCAGAGAAAGGAAAAGAGCTAGTAATAAAGGAAAATTTTTTCGTCGAAAAAGTTTTACCAAAGAGTATTTTAAGAAAGTTAACCGATGAAGAAATGAATGCATATCGCGAACCATTTAAAGAACCAGAGTCACGAATACCTACTCTTAGATTTGCACAAGAACTACCGATTGCCGGGACGCCTGAACATATGGTAAAAATAGTTACTGATTATGGTAGATGGCTTTCTCAGAGTAAAATTCCAAAGTTGCTTATTACGGCTGAGCCGGGTGCATTGTTGACCGGCAGAGATTTGGAATTTTGCAGAACATGGTCTAATCAAAAAGAGACTACAGTAAAAGGAATCCATTATATTCAGGAAGATTCACCTAATGAGATAGGACAGTACATAAAAGAATTTATTGAAGAAGTTGATAAAGATACACCGAAAAGTTTAGAACAAAATATCTAGAAAAGGATCTCGTTTAAAGAATATAATTATCAACGTTAAAAAAAATTACTAAGACAAAATTTAATTATGCTGAAAATATTATTAATCACAATAAATTTATTACATATGGCACATCAAGACACAATACAAGTTGTAAAACCTGGTGATGGTATAGTTACAGGGAAAAAAATTCCCGCATATAAAAATAGTTGGGAAATGACTGCTGTAAATCCGGATGGAACAGTAATTAATAGAGGCATCTGGAATGACGAAATTTCATTTTATACAAATAATGATGGGGATGAAATATTGAAAAGAAAGCAGAAGGTAGAATATAAAGATCGTATCTCAATCCAAGAGGAAGAAGTCTATCGCGATAATCTACAGCACATTCATCTTAAAATTTATAATGTGAATGAAGAGCCACATACTGATATTTATTACAGTGCGCACAAAATTTGGGGTAAGAAAATTTTTAGAGTAGATGGACTAAATGATATCGAACAAATGCCAATTAGTTTTTTTTTCTATGAATTACCGCAACCGGTTTTTGATTGGCATTTATGGGGTATTCTGATTTCAGGATTTCCACTAAAGGTTGGGTACCAAGCAAGATTCCTTGCACACGAGTCATATTCCTATTTACCGGGAGATTTTAGATGGTTCACCTTGAAAGTAACCGGTACCGATACTATTAACGGAGGAATTTGGGGAAATGTAAATTGTTATACAGTTGATGTTGAAGCAGAAGTTTTATGGAAAATCTGGATTGCAATTGATAAGTCAATTCCACCCGTGCAGCAAATAAGAATTGATGACAAAGATGGTATTCAGTTTTGGTGGAAACCAATAAAAAAATGAAAGAAATTTGTATTATAAAAGCGCCAACCAATCTTGGCTTAAAAGAACCTGCAACCGGAATTGAACCGGGAGCAAAATTATTTCCCGAAAAATTATTGCAGCAAAATTTTGCTGAAAGAATTAATGTTACGAAAATTGACGAAGTAATCTCACCAGCATATCAAACTGTTATTGATCCTGAAAGTAAAGTGAGAAATGCCGATTTAGTCAGAGAATACAGCATAAAATTATCCGAAGCTGTTAAACAAAATCTATCAAAAAATTATTTTCCCATAGTTATCGGCGGGGATTGCAGCATACTTATCGGCAATACTATTGCTCTTTGTTCAACCGGAAATTATGGCTTATTTTTTCTTGATGGTCACACAGATTTTTGTCTTCCCGAACATAATTTATCAACAAGCGCTGCAGGAATGGACCTTGCAATTGTTACAGGAAACGGGCACGATAAACTAACCAACATTTTTAACCTTAAACCTTATATTAAAGAAGAAAATGTTTTTTGTGTTGGAAATCGTGAATATTCCAACGGAGTTGAAAAAATAATAAAAGAAAGTAAAATCAATTACCATAGTTTGAACGCACTTCGTAAAACAGGAATTAAAAAAATCGTAATTGATTTTCTTTTAATGATTGATAATAATAATCTCAATGGTTACTGGATTCATTTTGATGTTGATGTTATGAACGATGAAATTATGCCATGTGTTGATTCAAGAGCAGAAGATGGTTTATTTTATGAAGAACTTGATCAAATTTTAAAACCACTTCTAAAATCTGAAAAAGCAATGGGTATTGATATAACAATTTTCGATCCTACACTTGATCCAAATAAAAAAATAATTAAAGAATTCTCAAATAAAATATCGGAGATTATAAAATGATTGCAAGAATCTGGCACGGCTGGACAACTTCTGAAAACGCAGATGTTTATGAAAGTCTTTTAAAGACGGAAATATTTTCAGATATCGCACAAAAAAATATTTCAGGATATAAAGGCATACAATTGCTTCGTCGTATTGTAAATGAAGAAACAGAATTTGTAACAATAATGTTATTCAACTCAATAGAGGATGTTAAAGAGTTTGCAGGTGAAAACTATACAATAGCATACGTGACTGCAAAAGATCGTAAAGTATTAAAACGTTTTGATGAACATTCACAGCATTATGAAGTGAGAGAGAAGATTGAATATTGATATATAAAATGAAATGAAAAGGTTATATCTAAAAATATAAATGTGAATGAATTTATGGAAAATAGTAATCATCCTTTAAAGTCGGCAACAAACCAAGACATCATTAATAAATTTTTTGACTACTATATAAAACGTGACTTTGACGGAATTCGACAAGTAATGGCAGACAATGTTACCTGGACTTTTTTAGGACGCCACAAATTAGCTGGCGTTAAAACAGGCATAGAGCAAGTTGTTGCGTTCTTTGACACTATGAGCGAAATAATGAGTAAATCAAAACCAGTAGTTAAAAAACTTGTAATTGGTTCAAACGAAAACTACGTTATTGAATGCCAACATATAGTGACAAATAGAGAAGATGGCATTAACATAGATCACCACGTTTGTGTTTTGTGGACCTTTGAAAATGGAAAAATTATTTCAGGAAGGCACTTTTTTGCAGACCCAAAGTCAGTAGACACTTTTTTTGATACAGTAGCTTAAACAGATAATCGAATGACGCAAAAAGATATGAAGCGAATAATTAAACTTAAAACTGTTTTGCCATATTATCTACATAAGAATTTTTAGCAACCGAAAATTGTAACACCTATGAATTTTCAAATACAAAACAGTAATAAAAACGACATAGAGGAAATCTTCCGTTTGTATAAAATTGCCACTGATTATCAAAAGACTAAGTTTTCTGTTCATTGGCCAGTATTTGATAGAACATTAATTGAAACTGAAATTTCTGAAAACAGACAATGGAAAATGGTTGCTAATGGGCAAATTGCCTGTGTTTGGGCTACAACTTTTAACGACCCGCAAATCTGGGAAGAAAGAAATTATGACCAATCTTTATACATTCACAGAATTGCAGCCAATCCCGAATTTCGCGGGCAAGGTCTTGTGGGAAAAATTGTGGAATGGGCAAAAGTTTATGCAGCACAAAATCAAAGGCAATTTATAAGAATGGATACTGTTGGTAATAATCTTGGACTTATTAATTACTACACAAAATGTGGTTTTGACTTTTTTGGGTTGGTAAAACTTAAAAATACATCGGGACTTCCGGCACATTATGACAATGCAATTGTAAGTCTATTTCAGATAACGCTAAATAGAAAATGAAAAATCAACTATAGTTTTGCCAAAATCGAAAGTAATACTATTACCGTTTTATTTGGTTTCTGGAATAAAAATTGTGTAATTTTAATATAAATTAACTTATTTTCTAATAAATTTTTTTAGTGATTAAAATGAAAAAAATTATATATACCATTGCATTAGTTTTTTTTACTATAAATTGTTTTTCACAACAAACAATAATTTTTCCGTCATTAGATAAAGTACCTATAGCGGCTGATTTATATAAAATAAATGAAACGGCAACTTATATTGTTCTTTGCCATTTATCTGATCATAGCAGGGGCGAATATATAGAAACTGCAAAACGATTAAATGAATTAGGTTATAATTGTTTAGCTATTGACACAAGAACAGGAAATGAGATTTTTAATATTAAAAATCAAACTGCTATACAAGCGAAAAAATTAAACAAACCAGTAGAATTTTTAGATTCCGAACAAGATATTATTGCCGCCGTAAATTATGCTGATAGTTTGAGCAATGGCAAGGGAATTATATTATTTGGAAGTTCATTTAGTGCATCGCTGGCATTAAAAATTGGAACAGAAAATCCAAAGGTAAAATTAGTAATCGCATTTAGCCCCGGAGAATATTTTGGTAAACAATTAAACTTAACTAAGGTAATTAAAACACTAAGCAAACCTATATTTGTAACATCTTCAAAAGAGGAAGCCGTAAAAGTTGCTTTATTAATAAAGAATATAAAGTCTAGAAGCAAGACACAATTTATACCAAAAGGAGAAGGTAAGCATGGCTCAATTTCATTATGGTCTTATAATCCGAACAATATTGAGTATTGGGAAGCTTTGGTAAATTTTTTAAATAAGTTTGAATCATTAAAATAAACCTCTGTGGAAAAAGTTAGATTTATAAAAAAAATTGTACAATTAAACAATTAATATATGAAAGTATATACAGACAGGTTTCGGTTTTCAAATTAAAAGCTCTCTAATGCAAAACTCGATGCTACTATATACTGGTTGCACTTAAATATAAGGATCAGATAAATGACATTAAGTCAAAATATATTTTTTTCTTTCTTCTTCATTATTCTTCTCTTCTGCTTGAATAACTGTAAATCCCCGACTGTAAGTGAGGAACAATTACATGAATTTTCATTTGAAAATGATTTAGAAATGTGGAACATAAGAGCCCTCGATGTTACTCAAAACCTCCCAGACACAATTTTGACTATTCCCTGGCATATCGTTCGCTCGAATTTAATAGCAACTAGTGGTGTGTATTCATTGGAATTTTATTTTCAAAACTACACAGATGCTGCTAAAATCTGGATTGAACGCCAGCTCTCCGTTATTCCTAACAAGGTATATAGAATAACTTTGATTTACGATTTTGCAAGTGCTGATGGAGGAATAATAGGTAAGCAAGCACTTGTGACAAGGATAACTCCATATAGACCACAATCTCGAGAAGATATAATCGTTGGTGCTCTCCCTGAAGGTACATACAATGGGGGTTTCTTCAATTATCGTTGGTTACGAAAAGAAATCCAAGAAGATATACAGTCTAACTATTTGGGTCAAATCTTTGTGTTAATCGGTATTTGGGGGACATTTGAAATTACGAGTACATACTATATTGACAACATTCGAATTCAAATCGTTCCAAGATAAGTCTGTGCAATTGGAATATTTCAGTACAAAAAACAACATTTGTATAATTGTACTATTGGTATACTAATAGGTGTTAATATTATGAATGATTTACTGCAAAAAGCAACACTGATTCCATCCCAGTCAGGGAAAACTCCTTTAGCATTTTTCATACTGATTTTTATTTTTGCAATCCCATTTTGGGTGATCGGTGGAATGACTGGAATTCAACTCTTACCTGGTCTTCCTATCGCTGCGCTGATTGCCGTCTGCCCAGGATTGGCCGCACTCGTCCTCGCCTACCGGGAGAATAGATCGACTGCAGTGAAGATGCTTCTTAAGCGCGCATTCGACTATGAACGGATCAAGGTGAAGATTTGGTATATTCCGACACTGCTACTGATGCCGTTGGTAATGATGTTGTCATTTGTTGTGATTCGTCTGAGCGGAACACTGATTCCAATCCCATCGATTCCAATTCTATCTACTGTTATTATGTGTGTTGCGTTTTTTATTAGTGCTTTAGGTGAAGAACTAGGTTGGACTGGATACGCTACCGACCCGATGCAGAATCAGTTGGGCGCTCTGCAGGCCAGCATTGTATTGGGATTGATATGGACAGTCTATCACTTTATAGGTTTGACGCAGACTCACCGTTCAATGACATGGATTGCTTGGTGGTCACTCGGTACTGTGGCACTGAGAGTGATAATGGTCTGGCTTTACAACAATACAGAAAAAAGTGTTTCCGCGGTGGCGCTCTTTCACATGACGATAAACGTTACCTGGCAACTGTTTCCTGTCAACGGCTCATACTACGATCCGCGCGTCACTGGCACAATCACAGCATTGGTAGCTGTTATAATCATCATTTTTTGGGATCCACGAAATTTGGTTCGAAATAAAAAGGTGTAAAGAATATAAGATTAGTATAGCGAATGAATCATCTGCTGTTTAGGCGGTCTTTTCAGAGTAAAATTATTCATAACAACTACGATTAAGAAAACTTCAGCATTAAATTGCAAGAGATATAATCGTTAAGCAGAGAAATTTAGTGTTAATTGAATTGATAAAATTGCCAATTCGAAAAGAATACTCGTATTGGGCATTACTCTGTGGTCTCGTCCTTCGTATAACGGTTTAGGGCTTTGTGTTCGGGGGAAATCAAAGCACAAATTTCAATATTATTATCCCAAATTTGTCATTAGTGGAAATCTCTAATGACCACCATTAGGAAATAAAGCTCTAAGTTATTTTAATACAATGAGATAAAAATTAAATAATAAATTTCAGTGATCCACATGTCTTAAGTTTTCCTTACAATTTTTTTATCTTATTTGCCAATCTAGGTCAATATTTATAAGGGATATTCACTGTCAATCAAGTTCTAATGACAAATCTGGGCTAAATATTATCCCTTTGTTTTAAGACTTCAATAAATAAAGAATAAGCCGTATCAAGTCTATGCTCAGTACACTTAGTTATTTTATACCTTTAACCATTTACACAAAAAAATTAATTACACTACTGTTTTAAGCCATAAAC
>JARGDL010000034.1 GCA_029210465.1 Stygiobacter electus | reverse complement strand
ATTAAAACAAAGGTCAGTTCAATACTAATTGAAAATAAGTATTATTTTCAACATTTATAGATTTTTTCTGAATATGACCATTCAGATCCTGATAATAAATTGTATAAGAACCTTCGGTTAATTTTACTTTAGCTGCTTTATCAAATACATCTCCGCTGCTTACAATTTTATGATTATCCTTATCAACTATATAAAAAGATTTATATAAAATTCTATACATACCACTATCATAAATTTCCTGCGATGGCGTGATGACTTCAATAATGGAATAGTAATTATTCTGACCAAAAGAAGAATATGATTTGGATGAAACAAATGATATAATTGCAAGCAAAGTTAAAACAAAGTTTTTCATATTTTTCCCTTTTTTAATTATAAAAACATAAGTATCCATCATTAACTTATAATTAACTAATTGTTAAGTGATTATTAAAACGAAATTTCGTCTTTATCGCCAGCTTTTCGTCTTAGCTGTGTTTAATAATATCAAAAACTCATGAAAAAATTTAAAAAATTAAATTATTTTTCATGGCATTATGATTGAATAATATCATCAACAATTTTAGGAGTAAAAATGTTTGGAAATTTAGGATTTACTGAAATACTATTAATAGTTGGAGTAATAACCTTATTATTTGGTGCTAAAAGAATTCCCGAGATTGCTAAAGGGATAGGCAAAGGTATTCATGATTTTAAAAAAGAAATTAAATCAATTGAAGAATCAACTAAATAAAATACAATAGAAGGAGAGAGAAATGAAAAAAGTTGTTTTTGTTCTTTTAATTTTAATGTTGTCAAATATTTTATTTGCACAGGAAGTTGTGAACAAAGGTAGATTTTCTGGTTATATGTTTGGTGATTACTTTTATAATGTAGGAAGAGATACCAGTATTTCATCGCTTTCCAATGTTGCAAATGGTGGTATAAAAGATTTTAATGGATTTCAGTTCAGAAGAATTTATTTTACTTACGATTACAATATCTCGGAAAAATTTACAACACGGCTTCGTCTTTCTCATGAACCTAAAACTTATGGAAGCGATGACAAGTTAGTATTCTTTATTAAAGATGCTTACATCCAATGGAATGATATCTGGGCTGGGAGCGATTTTATTTTTGGGATCCAACCTACTCCAACCTGGGAAGTATCAGAGGCAATCTGGGGAAATCGATTTCTTGAGAAAACTCTTCTAGATTTAAGAGGGATAGCTACTTCAAGAGATTTTGGTATTTCACTGAAAGGTAAAATTGATAAGCAAGGGATATTTAAATACTGGTTGATGATTGGTAATAATTCAGGTAATTCTTTTGAATCAGATAAATACAAAAGATTCTATGCTCATATTCAGTACACACCAAATAAACAATTCACGGCTACTCTTTATGCAGATCTTAAAGCAAGACCAAATATTAATGATCCTGCAAGCATTACAACTCCACGTGCAACCGTTGCAAACAACGATCTTACTTATGCATTGTTTCTTGGATATAGAGAGAAAGATGCTTATTCATTTGGGTTTGAAGGATTCTTAAATTCAAGACAAAATGGAATGTTAAGTAAAGGTACATTAAAGGATAAAACAGGAATGGGCTTGACACTTTTTGGTTCATATAACTTCAAAAAAGAATTATCAATAGTTGGAAGATACGATTATTATGACCCTAACGCTGATTCAGATATAAAAGCTGACTCAAGAAACTTGTTCATCATTAGTTTAAATTATAAACCTGACGAAAAAGTTACAATTAGTCCAAATGTTATTATTGAAACTTATGAAAAAGCATCTAATGGAAAAAACATTGATGCATCAATTACACCAAGAATAACATTCTTCTATTCATTCTTATAAAATAAATAATAAGAAAGATGGAGATAAATAATGAAAGAAGAAATTTCAGCAGAAATCAAAATTGAAAATAGTGACAAACCAACTATTGATAGAAATGAATTCATTTCAAAGTTGATAAAAATAGGTGCAGGTACACTTGCAGCTACAATAGTTGGTAATGGAATGCTTAATACCGCTTCAACAGTTTTTGCAAAAGGTAAGAGTGAAACCCTTGTAAAAAGGAAATATCATTACGGTATGGTAATAGACACACGCAGATGTGTTGGTTGTCGTGCCTGTGTTCTTGCTTGTAAAGCAGAAAATAAAACATCACCGGGAGTTTCTTACACAGTTGTGTTTGAAGAAATTTTGGAAAACAGACCAAACGATAAACCTGTATTTATGACTAAACCTTGTTTTCATTGTGAACAACCACCGTGCACAGATGTATGTCCAGTTTCAGCAACTTACAAAAGAGAGCAAGATGGAATTGTTGTTGTTGATTATGATAGATGTATTGGTTGCCGATATTGTATGACTGCATGTCCTTACTCAGCAAGATGGTTTGACTTTGGCGAAAACTATCCTGCAGTTGAACAAGGTACAGATTGGGCAAAAGTTCCATCACCTGAATACAACCAATTCAGAAAAAGAGAACACGAACAATCACCAATCGGTAATGTTCGCAAGTGTACTTTTTGTCTTCATTTGCAAGATGAAAACGGACAATACAATAAAGCTGATGGACATTGGCCTGCTTGTGCAAAAACTTGTACAGGAAAAGCCATTCACTTCGGCGATTTTAATGATCCAAACAGTGAAGTTTCAATTCTCCTTCGAGAACGTCAGTACATCCGCCTGAAAGAAGAACTTGGTACTAGTCCAAATGTTTATTATCTAATATAGGAGATGGCCATATGAATTTTATTAAAGAATTATTAAGTGATAGAGATAAAGTTTCTCATAATTTAAAAATGATTTTCTGGGGTATTGGTGGCTTGCTTTTGCTTGTCGGTTTTTATGGTTGGGCAATAAGATTTTTTAACGGCCACATTAAGGCTAATTATGGTAGCATCGTAACATGGGGACTATGGGTTGCCGCATACATTTATTTTATCGGTCTTTCTGCTGGTTCTTTTTTAGTTTCCTCAATGGTTTATGTATTTAACTTTAAAAAATTCGAAAGAATAGGAAAGCTTGCTGTCTTTACTGCATTAGTAACTTTACTTATGGCTTTACTTTCAATTTGGGTTGATCTTGGTCATATGGGAAGAGCTTGGCATGTAATGGTATTTCCTAATTTTAAATCACCAATGGCATGGATGATTTATCTTTATTCAATTTATATGTTGTTACTCTTTGTGGAAATTTATTTTCTTTTAAGATATGATTTTGTTACTGGATCAAATAATGAAACTCTAAAAGGTAAACTCTATAAATTATTCTCACTCGGCTCAACAGATAAGAGTGAAGAATCTAAATTGCGGGATAAGAAAATTGTTAAAAGATTGGCTACTGCAGGTGTTCCAATTGCAATATTATTTCACGGTGGAGTTGGTGCATTATTTGGCGTTGTTGCTGCTCGTCCTCACTGGCACAGCGGTTTATTCCCGATTCTATTTTTACTCTCTGCACTCGTCAGCGGTGGTGCTTTGCTTACTTTGATTTCATCAATCTTTCAGGAAGGATGGTCGAAAAATAAAGAAATTGTTATTGAGCTTGGTAAAATGGTATTGGCTCTACTTCTCTTAGATATTCTGTTTCAAGTATCAGAATTTCTTGTTGCATATCGAGGTGGAATTCCCGGGCACACTGCCGGATTTGACTTAGTTATTTCAGGTCCCTATGCTTGGGTTTTTTGGGGTTGGCAAGGATTTATAGGAACAATTGTTCCTATTGTTATTTTAGTTTTACCTACAAGAAAATCTCCACGATGGGTTGCTCTTGCAGGATTTTTAATTGCTGCTGGAATTTTTGGGTTACGACTTAATATTGTTATTCCAGGTCTTGCAGTTGAAGAAATTCATGGTTTAACAAGTGCAATATACTCACATAGGGTTGATCCGCATTACTTTCCAAGTATTTCAGAATGGCTTTTAACATTTGGTATAGTTGGCTTTGGTATGTTGTTGTTTGGTTTGGGGGAACACTTTCTTCCAACACATAATGAAAGTGAAACAGAATCATTATCAGAATCAAAAGTTTAATGGAGAAAAAAATGGCATATATATTTGACGAAAAAGTAGGAAGAAGAAAATTTATTAAAACAGCTACCGCTACAACTGCCGGTGCTGTATTGCTAAGCACAAACGGTTGTGCGACTTACGGTTCAAAAGAAAGGGAACTCAATTTTAATGAAGATGGATTAAAACAATGGGGTCGCGAAGCTGGTGAATGGATTCCATCTTGTTGTAATATGTGTGGTGGGCAATCTGGAATTATAGTTCACGTTGTAAATGGTGTTGTCGAAAAAATAGAACCAAACCATTGGAACCCAAATAATTATTCCAATATCTCAGCAGATTTTTTTAATGGTTACACTGAAGAATATGGTTGTGCTGAAGGCGGTGCAATTTGTCCTAAAGGAAACGCTAGTATAATGACATTGTATGACCCGGATAGAATTAAAAAACCATTAAAGAGAAAAAATCCTGATCGTGGTTTGGATGTTGATCCGCAATGGGAAGAAATTTCGTGGGACCAAGCATTAGATGAAATTTCTGCAAAGATGAAAAAACTTCGTGATGATAATGAAGCACATAAACTTTTATGGATGAGTGAAGATCATTCATTCACTCATATTCAAGCAGATTTTTGCAAGTTGTTCGGTACACCAAATTATTATATGCACTCAAATCTCTGTGATGTTGCACGCAAAGCATCATTCAGAACAGTTGTTGGAGATGACAGACCATTGGCAGATTTTATTCAATCAAAATATATTTTACTTTTTGGTTGGAATCCTACTAGCGCAATCAAATGGGTTTATCTTCCAAGAATCATTACAAGAGCCGTTGAAAAGGGTGCTAGATTAGTTGTTGTTGATCCATACCTTTCTGATACTGCTGCTAAAGGTCACGACTGGCTTGCTATACGTCCCGGAACAGATGGCGCATTAGCACTTGCACTCGCTCATTGTATAATTCGTGATGGTTTATTTGATAAAGATTTTGTTGAGAATTGGACAGTAGGTTTCGAGAAATATGCTGAGTATGTGAAAGATAAAACTCCTGAATGGGCAAAAAAGATAACAAGTATTAGTGCAAATAAAATTGAAGAAATTGCACACGATTTAGCAACCATCAAACCTGCTGTAATTGATAGCTGGAGCGGACCTGGTCAACATACAAACGGTGTTCAAGGTGGAAGAGCAATAGCTGCTCTTGCTGCTTTAATAGGCGGTTATGATAAGCCTGGTACTCTTTTAATTCCAAATACTGGTGGCAACAAGCACATTGAAATTGAACCTAGCGATTTTGCAGTAAAAACTTTAAAACAGCCTCGATTCGATGAACTGAATAAATTCCCACTTGGACATAAATCCGGTGTTTATACACAAATGTTCAATAATATCATTGAAAAGAAAGGTCCTTACGATGCAAAGATGTTATTCTGTGTTTTTCAAAATCCGGTAATGAGTGTTCCTGGTGGTACCAAGAGTGTTGTAGAAGCATTCAAAAAGCTTGAGATGTCTGTTGTAATCGATACAATGATGAGTGAAACTGCATTACTTGCAGATTATGTTTTGCCCGGAACAGTTTACCTTGAACGATATGATTTAAACACTCATTGGGTAACCTGGCCTGCATTGGGATTGCGCCAGCCTGTTGTTAAACCATTGTTTGGTCAGCTTACAGAATATGAAACTGTTGCTGCACTTGGAAGAAAACTTGAACTGACAACTAAAGATGGCAAGAAATTTTTTGAAGTTGGTCCAACAAGCGGAGAAAAAATTGAAGGACTTAAAGAATGGTATGAAGATTTTCTTTCCAAAGAATTACTTGAAGGCAAACCTAAAATGACACTTCAGCAGTTAAAAGAATTGCCTGGTGCCGTTTGGTTTGATAAAAAAGGAACTGAGTATGAAAAGTATGCAAAAGAATTACCTGCAGATAAATTAAAAGGAGCTTTTTACGATGGTAATGCTATTTATGATAAACCAAAAGACAAAGGCGGAAAAAGAATCGGAACAATCATTAATGGAAAGAAATTAAGAGGATTTTTCACAAAATCAGGCAAAGTTGAATTCTATTCAGAATGGCTTGCAGAAAAGAAAGATGCAAATGGTAATCCAATTAATCCTTTGCCGGAATACAAACCAAGAGATTGGCAGCCGAATGATGAATATCCTTTGTATCTAATCAATTGGAAAGAAACAAGTCATACACACACACGTACACAAAACAATGCTTGGCTTTTGGAAATAAAAGGATACAATCCAATTATAATGAATCCTTTAACTGCTGAGAAATATGGTATCAATGACGGTGATGAAATTTGGTTAGAATCTCCTTACGGAAAAATCAGTGGCAAAGTTAAATTAACAAAGCGAATTCATCCAGAAGTTATTGGAGCTCAACATGGATTCGGACACGTTGCACTTGGAAAATCGGCAGAAGGAAGAGGAACAAATACTGGAATTTTAAACATCACTAAATCTGATCCTCTCTCAGGTATGGCAGTGCATAAAGAAATTTGCGTTAAGGTCTATAAAGTATAATATTTCGATTGTTCTTTTAAATATTTACTCCGAGTTGATGAATCTAAAAAGATTTGATTTTTCTTCGTGAACCTTTGTGAATTCCTTCGTGCTCTTTGTGGTAAAAAAAATAACCACAAGTAACATAAAGGTTTGCACATAGAACAAAGGAATTTCAATAAAAGATCTTTATGATTCATCAACCGAACTGTCTGGCTTCAGACAGATAGGGTAAATCCGGAAACGGATTCGCCTGCCAGTTCGTCGAAGAAATTCGATGGGACGCTTTGCAAAGGAGAGTTAAATTGAAATGATTTATTAAAATCAAAAATTTTTTAACCCCGCAAATGCAAAGCGGGGTTTTTTATTGTTCATTTTCTTAGTGTTACTTTGTGATGTCCTTTGTGTTCTTCGTGGTAAAAAAGATATTAACCACAAAGGGTCACTAAGTTCATCACTAAGGAACACGAAGTAAATACAAATAATTTTCTTTTTGTAAAAATTTAGGAGTTAATAATGTCACAAATACCAAAACGATTTCAGAAGTTTACTGAAGATTATCCAAATGTCGCTAAAGCTTACGAGCAGCTTGGAGATGCTGTTCATCAATCAGGACCACTTGATGAAAAAACACGTGCACTTATAAAACTTGCAATTTCAACTGGTGCAAGATTGGAAGGAGCGGTTCACTCACACGCACGCAAAGCATTGAAAGTTGGCTGCACTGTAGAAGAAATGAGACAGGTCGCTTTGCTTTCGCTTCCTACAATTGGTCTTCCTTCAATGATGGCTGCATTAAGCTGGATTGATGATATAATTGAGAATAAAAAATGATATTGAATTATCTGATTACTAATTCGACAAAAGATAGAAAATGAAATTATTTAATGGAATTAAATTTAACAGACAAGAACTTGCTGGATCTATTGGAGACATTGGTACTGATTTTCCGTTAATTGTTGCAATGATAATTGCTGCAGGATTACATACACCCAGTGTGTTAATTGTTTTTGGTTTAATGCAAATCCTTACAGGTTTAATTTATAAAATACCAATGCCTGTCCAACCATTAAAAGCCATGGCAACTTTAGTTATTGCTCAGCAAATTGGTGGTAATATTTTGCTTGGTGCAGGACTTTCAATTGGTATTCTAATGTTTGTTTTATCTGTAACAGGTCTTCTAACCAAAATTTCAGAATTGGTTCCAAAAGCTGTTATAAGAGGAATACAATTAGGGTTGGGAATAAATCTAAGCTTATTGGCTTTTCAAAAATATATTCCAAATCTTGGTATTAACGGATTTATTTTAGCTTTGATTGCATTCATTATCATAATTGCTTTTATTGACAATAAAAAATATCCAACCTCAATTATTGTTTTACTATTAGGCGCCCTTTATATATTATTTTTTGATAACACTTCAAACATTTTCAGTAATGCTATTGGTATTAATTTACCAAGATTCAGTTTGCCAACTATTGAAGATGTAACAAAAGGATTTCTGCTTTTAGCATTACCGCAAATACCGCTATCAATAGGAAATTCTATTATTGCGACCAAACAAGTTGCTCACGATTTGTTCCCCGAAAGACCGCCAATAACAATTAAAAAAATTGGATTGACTTACTCATTTATGAATCTGTTAATTCCTTTTCTTAGTGGAATTCCAAGTTGTCACGGTTCAGGCGGAATGATAGGTCATTATACTTTTGGTGGTAGAACAGGAGGTTCGGTTATTATCTATGGATTATTTTATATTTTCATAGGCGTGATTTTCGGGAATGCATTTGATGGTGTTGTTAAAATTTTTCCTCTTCCAATTCTTGGCGTGATACTGATGTTCGAAGGTTTTGCACTTATGCTGTTTGTCAGAGATTTATTAAATCAACAAAAAGATTTTGTAATTGCAATTTTAGTTGGAATAACTGCAGCAGGACTTCCTTATGGATTTGTAATCTCAATTATTATTGGAACTCTATTATATTATCTTCCTGTAGAGTTGAAAACTTTCATAGATATTGGGAATAATAAAGCAGTTAAAACAAAACCGGTGGTGATTGAATGAAACTCATTGATAACTTTAATCGTATTCACGATTATGTTCGTATATCTCTAATCGATAAATGTAACTTGAATTGTATTTATTGCAATCCTTCGAACACACTTGCAAAGTTTGAATCGAACAAGTCTATTTTATCCTATGAAGAACTTTTCCGATTGATCAAAATTCTTGTAAGAGATTTGGAAGTGAAAAAAATCCGATTCACCGGCGGCGAACCACTTATCAGAAAAGATGTAATGAAATTTTTCGAAATGATTTATCCATTAAAAAATAAATATGATTTTGAAATAGGAATTACAACAAACGGAACGAACCTGCTTGATAAACTTGAGTCATTACAATCATCCGGAGTTGATCGTTTGAACATAAGTCTTGATACTTTAAGCAAATCAAAATTCATTGCAATCACGGGTAAAGATCTTTTTGATGAAACAATTTCGGCAATCAATAAAGCAGTTCAACTTGGATTTAAGTCGGTTAAAATAAATATGGTTGTTATTAGAAATGTAAATGATGATGAGCTGATTAACTTTCTTGATTATTTCAAATCTTATCCTGTCACTTTGAGATTTATTGAGTATATGCCTTTCACCGGCAATCAATGGGATGATTCAAAATTTCTGGACTGGAATGAAATTAAATCTGAAATAGAGAGAAAATATTTGTTGACTGAAATGCAAAGCGATGGGAAAATATCGAAAGATTATTTCGTTGAGAACACAAAATTAAAAGTTGGATTCATCAGCTCAATATCTGATCACTTTTGTGATAGCTGTAATCGTTTAAGAATAACTGCTGCGGGACAAATAAAAAATTGCTTATTCTCTAATCCCTCAAATGTTAGTTTAAAAACTTTATTAGCTGATGAAACAATCTCTGATGAAATTATTGCTGGGTTTATACAAAATTCATTACAAACAAAATGGCAAAAACATCCAAACGCACATGAACTTGCAGCACTAAACCAAAACAATATGATGAGTATAGGCGGATGAAAAAGTTATCACACATAAACAGCAAAGGCAAAGCGGAAATGGTTGATGTTTCTGAAAAAGAAATTACCACACGAACTGCCGAAGCTTATGCTGAAGTAAAAGTTTCAAAAGAAATTTTTAATGCGATCAAAAATAATTCAGTGCAAAAAGGTGATGTGCTTACAATTGCAAAGTTCGCCGGAATTCAGGCCGCCAAAAAGACGAGTGAGTTAATCCCGCTTTGTCATAATATTTTCATTTCAAAAATTGATGTTGAGTTAAAACTCAATTCAAAAAAGAAAACAGTCGAAATAAAATCTTTTGCAAAAACAACTGCACAAACAGGAATTGAGATGGAAGCGTTGACAGCTGCTTCTGTTGCTGCACTGACTGTTTACGATATGTGCAAAGCAATTGATAAATCAATGGTAATCAATGAAATTAAATTGTTAAGTAAAACCGGAGGAAAAAGTGGAAGTTATAGAAGAAAAAATCCTTGAAGATAAATTTAGCCCTTTAAATCAGAGTGTCATTTCATTGGGAAAAGTTGTTGCAATTTCCATCAGCAAGAAAAAAGGAATTCCCAAAACAAATGTTCAATCAGCTAAACTGATAGAAAATTTTGGAATTGAAGGAGATATTCACGGCGGCAAATGGCATAGACAAGTAAGTTTTCTTGCACTTGAAAGTATTGACAAGATGAGAGAAAAAGGATTGCCGAATCTTCGTCCCGGTGCATTTGCAGAAAATATTACGACAGAATTTCTTGAACTTCCGAAATTAGAAATCGGGACACGAATGAAGATTGGTAAAGAAGCGGAACTTGAGATCACACAGATTGGAAAAGAATGTCACAGCAAATGTGCAATCTTTATTAAAGTGGGTGATTGTGTTATGCCGCGTGAAGGAATTTTTGCCAAAGTAATTCGCGGCGGAGAAATATTTATCGAAGATGAAATTCAAATACTTAGTGCGACTTTGTGATAACCTTCGTGTCCTTTGTGGTAAAAAAATTAAACCACAAAGTTCACAAAGTAATTTCACGAAGGAACACAAAGGAGAATTATGATAAATTATAACGAAGCATTGGAAATAATAAAAAGTGAGTTTCAAAAACTAAAACTCAAAGTTGAAGAAGTTGATATTTTTGAATCTTACAACTACATACTTGCAGAAGATGTAATTGCAGATGTTGACCTTCCGCCATTTGATAATTCAGCCGTTGACGGATATGCAATAAAATTTTCGGATACAAGTCAATGGAAAATTATTGGTGAAATATCTGCTGGTAATTTTAATTCATTCAATATTTCTGATGATAAAGCAGTTTTAATTACAACAGGAAGTAAAATTCCAGTTGGTGCTGATACAATCATTTCAGTTGAAGATGTTAATGTTCAAAGTAATACTCTAATACTGAAAGCAAATGCATTCATCAAAAAAGGAATGAATATCCGGACACAAGGAAATGATTTAAAGAGAGATGAAATTGCTGTAAGGCAATTCACAAAAATTGATTCGAAGACAATAGCCGTGCTTGCAAGCTGCGGAAAAGAAAAAGTAAAAGTTTATTCAAAATTAAAAAGCGCTTTGCTTGCCACTGGTGATGAACTGATTCCGATAAACGAAAAACCATCTGAAGATAAATTTCGTGTTTCGAATATTTACTCTCTCTATGCTGCAATGAAAGAAATGAATCACACAGTTATCAATCTTGGCTTCGCAAAGGATGATAAAGAAATGATTCGTAATAAAGTAGAAGCAGCATTAGAAATGAATATTGATATGCTGATTACAACAGGTGGCGTTTCTGTCGGCAAATATGATTTTCTGAAAGAGATTTTTGAAGAGCAAGGTGTGAAAGAAAAATTCTGGAAAGTGAACATCAAGCCCGGCAAACCAATTTATTTCGGTGTTTATGAAAAAGATGAACGAAGAATTTTGGTTTTTGGTTTACCAGGAAATCCTGTTTCTTCGCTTGTTAATTTTTATGTATTCATCAAACCAGCAATTGAATTTTTATTCAAACAAAATACAATTAACAAACTAACCGCTATTCTTCAAAATGATTTGAAGAAAAAAGATGGAAAGAGACATTTTTCACGAGGTGTTTTATTCACAGAAAATGATGAGTTGAAAGTAACATCAGAATTTTCACAATCATCAGGAAATCTTGTTGAAATGAGTCGTGCAAATTGTTTAATTGAAATTGAAGAGGACAAGTTGAATCCGAAAAAAGGAGAAAGAGTTAAATGTATTCTGATATAACTGGAGTAATTCTCGCTGGTGGCAAAAGTTCGAGAATGGGAGTCAACAAAGCTTTATTGCAATTGGGCGAACAGAAAATCATTGAAAGAATTGCTGACTTGATGTGTTCACTTTTTTCAGAAGTAATTATCATTACAAACACACCTGAAGAATATAAATTTCTTGATCTTCCATTGTTCGAAGATATCTATAAATGGAAAGGTCCGCTTGCAGGAATTCATTCGGCTCTTGTTCATTCACAAACAGAAAAAATATTTGTTCTGTCCTGTGATGTACCTTTGATGACAAAAGAAATGATAGAGTACATAATTAACTTTGAAAGTGATAAGCCGATTAAATTTTGTGAAGCTGCGGGCTATCATCAGCCATTGGCAGGAGTTTATACAAAGAGTATTCTAAGTACTATTGAAGAGTTTCTAAAAAATAATGATGCCACTGATAAATCATTTCATCAATTTCTTAAAAATGTTAATGCAGAAATAATTCATCCTGAAGGATTAAACTTTTATAAAGATGAAATATTTTTTAATGTAAATAAGCCGGAAGACTTTGAAATGATATTAGTTAATTTTTTATCCTAAAATAGATAATATCATTAATGTAGAGGATAATTATTCTCCAATATAGTTTTGTTTATATTTCTTACCCGTTAGCTACATTAAATTGCTCATAAATAAATTCTATTGAACAAAGCATAAAAGATAAAAGAATTCAAGTAATCAGTATTCCAAACAAACAATTATTTATACATTAAGAGATATGTTAAT
>JARGDL010000033.1 GCA_029210465.1 Stygiobacter electus | reverse complement strand
CAGGTAACCAAACCTTTGCTCAAAAGAATCTGGATTATTATCTAAATACCGCATATCAAAACAATCCAGCAATAATCGAACAGAAGAATTTAATCAGTATAAATAATTTGCAAAGAGATTTGGATTATGCACAATATTCAGGATTCCAAATGTATTTGTCAGCCAACTACCTTTTTGCACCATACTTTAATAACAGCAGTGGAATTATAACTTCAAATCCAGATCAAAATGCAATTGGTTATGATGCTGGAATAACTAACGGTGGATTGTATTCAGCACAGTTTAATATTGAGAAAAATATTTTTAATGGTGCCTTAAATGATTCTTTGACAAAACAAAGAATGATAACCGAGAACACAGCTAAAAATAATATTGAATTATTAAAAAGAGATTTGCGAAAGCAAGTTACTGATCAGTACCTTCAAACTTATTTGTCATATCAACTTTATAATATGACTAAGGAACTTTCTTCTTATCTAAAAGATCAATTGAAAATTCTTGGCGAACTTGTTGAAAACGGAATGGCAAAACAATCTGAGTATTTGTTATTATCTGTAGAAATCGAGAATCAAAATATCGCAGCTAATGATTATTATTCTCAATTCACTTCCAACCTTTATAATCTAAATTCTTTATGCGGTATTAAAGGCAGAAGCATTGTTGAATTAGAAAATGTTTCGCTCGAACTTCGGGATAAAAAATTTGGTTCGGTGATATTTAAAAAATTCGAGTTGGATAGTCTTGCCGTTGAAAATCAGCAGCAAATTTTTGAGACTAAATATCAGCCGCAAGTCTCACTATTTTTTAATACAGGATTAAATGCTGTTGAGCTTAATAATATTCAAAGAAAATTTGGATTAAGTGCTGGAGTTAATTTTTCCCTTCCAATATTTGATGGCAATCAGCGTTCAATCACACAACAACAAACTAAAGTCTCAATCGAAACGATAAATAGTTACAAATCAAATCTGGGAGTTCTGCTTGATAACCAACGCAGCAGTTCTTTAAATAAATTGAAAAATCTTAAAATTAATTTGATCAATCTTTCTAAGCAGATTGAAAGCTATAACACAGTAATAAAATTATCTGAGAGGGAATTACGGCAAGGACAACTTTCTATGATTGAGTATTTGACTATACTTAAAAACTTTTCAGATTTTAAGAAGAATAAAATAACAGCAGAGACAAATTATCAACTCGAAATCAATAACTATAATTATTGGAATTTTTAAGATGGGAAAATCAATTTTAAAAAACGGATTACTTCACTTTGCAAGCAATGATAATATTGTTCTGTCATTACGAGTTGCTGTTCATAGGAACGAAGCAATCACAGGTTTACTTAAAATAATGATATTGTTCATCTTTTCAATATTTGTTATCTCCTGTTCAAGCGATCCAAAAACAACTTCTGTCGATACAGTTGGAACTCCTGTAAAAGTTGTCACTCCTTCTGTTTCATCATTAACAGAATATATGAGTTTTAATGCTAACACAGTTTTTATGAAAAAAGAAATTGTGCGTTCTACATTTCAAGGATTTATTCAAAAAGTTTATAAAAATATTGGTGATTATGTAAATGCTGGTGATGTTGTTTTTCAAATCATTACAAAAGAAGCTTATGCAACAGATAGCTTGCGTGTAAAACTCAATGACGAAATTTTTAGTGGTGTTGTAAATATTAAATCTAAAACAAGTGGAATACTAACAGAACTTAATTATAATGTTGGTGATTTTGTTTCCGATGGTGAACAACTTGCAGTAATATCAAATCCAAATTCGCTTGCAATACTTCTAAATGTTCCTTATCAGCATATTTCCAAAATAAAATTGAATTCTGGTTGCATCTTAATTTTTCCAGATGGTAAACAAATAAATGGGATAATTTCTAAATCATTACCAAGTGTTGATCCGGTTTCTCAGACACAAACATTTTTAATCAATTTTAATGATGGAAAAAAAATTCCGGCTAATCTGACTATTGAAGTGAAAATACCTGTGAGTGTTATAAGAAATGCAACTGTACTGCCTAAATCAGCAATACAGTCCAATGAAACACTTTCGGAATTTTGGATTATGAAACTACTAAATGACACAACAGCAGTTAAAACTCCAATTACTAAAGGAATTGAAAGTGATAGTCTGGTGCAAATAATAAAGCCAAATTTATCGTTAAGCGAAAAAGTAATTGTTGATGGTGCTTATGGTTTACCGGATACTGCAAAGGTTGTTGTAAAATAATATCAGAACTCATTCCCCCGCCCCTTCTCTTAAAAAGAGAAGGGGAGTTTAAAGAGCTAATTAATTTGATTTAAGATATAAGTTTAAACAAAAAAAGAGAGTTAAGATTGATTGCAAAAACATTTTGTCGTCAATTAAGAAAAAATTCAACTCAAGCTGAAAATATATTTTGGGAAAGAGTAAGAAGTAGGAAATTTTTGAAAAAGAAATTTTACAGACAATATCCAATATTTTATGATCTATTCGGGTTAGAATCATTTTTTATAGCTGATTTTTATTGCCACGAAGAAAAAATTATTATAGAACTTGATGGAGAAATCCATAAGTATAAATTAAAAGATGATGAGAAAAGAACCGAGATATTAAACCAACTTGGTTTAAAGGTAATAAGATTTAGAAATGAAGAAATTACAAAAGATTTATCCGATGTTTTGGAAAAATTAAAACAATACATATAAACTTTGACGTACAACATTAATATATAGTCGAGTTTAAAAGTCCCTCTCTTTTTGAGAGAGGGATTTAGGGTGAGTTAACTAATTAGATAATATAAAAAAACTATGAATACCTTTTACACAAAATTTAAAAGCCCGATTATTGTAATCCTTCTGATTACACTTTTAGGTGGAGTCTTTTCACTTTCAAAAATTCAATCGGGATTGTTTCCTGATATTACTTTTCCCAAAATCAAAATCATTGCAGATAACGGACAACAGCCAGTTGATAAGATGATGGTTACAGTTACTATCCCGCTTGAAAATGCAATTAAAAAAGTACAGGACTTAAATTTAATCCGCAGCACAACAAGTCGTGGCAGTTGTGAAATTTCTGCTTTCCTGAATTGGAATACAAATATTGACTTAGGCAAACAACGTATTGAAGCTCAAATAAATACAATTAAACAACAGCTTCCGCCGGATGTAAATATCACAATTGAAAAAATGAATCCTTCAATTCTACCGGTAATGGGCTTCTCGCTTGAAGGTGAAGGTAGAAGTCAAATTGAATTAAGACAAATTGCAGAGTTTACAATCAAACCGTTTTTATCACGGGTAAATGGAGTATCTGAGATTGCAGTTATTGGTGGTAAAACAAAAGAGTATCACATAATTATTGATCCGATAAAACTTAGTCAACTTAGTATTACACCAAAAACCATTTCTGATGTTTTAGCTCAATCAAATATAATAGCATCAACAGGTTACATAAAAGATTATAATCGTTTATACTTAACAATTACCGATGCGGCTGTTGATTCTAAAAGTGAATTAGAAAATACTATTATTAGTAATTCACCTAAAAGGACAGTTAAGCTAAAAGACATTTCAACTATTGAAATTGGAGAGTTGAAAGAATACATAAAAATTAATGCAAACGGAAAAAATGTTCCACTAATTGCAGTAGTTAAACAGCCAAACTCAAATTTGATTGAAGTTGTTGATAGCGTAAAATCTCAGATAACCCAATTGAATAAAATTTTACCAAAAGGTGTTGTGCTTAAACCATTTTATAATCAGGCAGATTTTGTTGGAGATTCAATCAAAAGCTTAAAAGATGTTTTGTGGGTTGGACTTTTACTTGCGATAATAGTTACAATTATTTTTCTTCGCACCTTAAAAGGTAGTTCTGTTATTTTAATTACAATTCCGATTACTCTTAGTCTAACTATAACAGTTCTTTATGCTTTTGGTTATACTTTTAATATAATGACAATCGGAGCCATAGCCGCCGCAATCGGGTTAATTATTGATGATGCTATTGTTGTTGTAGAACAGATACATCGTACTCACGAAGAAAATCCTAACACAAGCACACACGAACTTATTCCAAAAGCCATAAGATATCTTTTCCCGGCAATGGTTGGTTCATCTTTAAGTACTATTGTTATTTTTCTTCCATTTGCATTAATGAGTGGAGTTGCAGGAGCTTACTTCAAAGTTCTTACTGATACAATGATTATCACATTAATATCATCATTTTTTGTTACCTGGATTGGCTTGCCGGTTATCTATCTTTTACTTTCAAAGAAAGAACATTCCATCAAACCAAAAATAAAAGATGCAAATAAAATCAATTGGGTTTACTTTTTTATTAAGCGTCCATTTATTGCCATAGGTTTAATTGCAATACTAATTTTTCTTGCTTACTTCCTGTTGCCTAAACTTCCATCGGGATTTTTACCAGAAATGGATGAAGGCTCAATTGTGCTTGATTACGGGAGTCCTCCGGGAACTTCACTTGAAGACACGGATAAAATGCTTCGATATGTTGACCAGGTTTTGAATACAATTCCTGAAGTTGAATCTTTCTCAAGAAGAACCGGAACACAAATGGGATTTTTTATTACAGAGCCGAATCGTGGTGATTATTTAATCCAATTAAAGAAGAAAAGAAATAAAACAACTGCACAAGTTTCGGATGAAATAAGAAGTAAAATTGAAACTGCACTCCCTTCACTTCGTGTAGATTTTGGACAAGTAATTACAGATATGCTTGGCGATTTGATGAGCTCTGTTCAGCCGATTGAAATAAAAATTTTTGGCGATGATAAAACCACTCTTTATAAATTAGCCAATGAAGTTGCTGATATCGTGCAAAATACTAAGGGAACAGCAGATGTATTTAATGGAATTACAATTGCTGGACCTGAGCTGACTTTTGATCCTGATATTGCTAAACTTAGTCAATATCAATTATTGCCACAGGATTTTCAATTTCAGATGCAAACAAAAATTGAAGGAAGTGTTGTTGGGGCAATCCTCGAAAAAAATCGTATGGTTGATATTAGAATGATTGAACAGAAAAAGGATAGAACAATAAATGATCTTCAAAATACTGCTCTGTTTCTCCCTGATGGAAAATTAAAACCAATTGATGAGTTTGCTAAATTCAGATTAACAAGCGGTGTTGCTGAAATTGAACGGGAAAATCTAAAACAGATGGTTGCTGTTACAGCAAGATTAAACAACAGAGATTTAGGCAGTACGCTCACAGATATTCAAAAAAATATTTCATCAAAAATTGTTTTGCCGCAAGGATATCAAATCGTTTACGGCGGCTCTTATGCTGAACAACAGCAAGCTTTCAAAGAATTAATTGTCATATTAATACTCGCTGTTTTATTAGTGTTTACTGTTATACTCTTTTTGTTCAGAAAAGTAAGGGTTGGTTTTGCGATAATTTTTCTTGCTGTTCTTGGAATAAGCGGAAGTGTGCTTGCCTTGTTTTTAACAGGCACAGCTTTAAATGTTGGTAGTTATATTGGATTGATTATGATTGTCGGTATTATCGGAGAGAATTCTATTTTTACTTATTTGCAATTTTCAGAAGCTAAACAAAACGGAATGAAAAAAGAAGAAGCAATAGCGTATGCAATTTCAGTAAGGCTACGCCCAAATTTGATGACTGCACTTGGGGCAATAACTGCTCTCTTTCCACTTGCACTTGGTATTGGCAGCGGAGCGCAGCTTCATCAGCCATTAGCAATTGCAATAATTGGCGGATTTATAATTGCAATACCTTTGCTTGTCATTGTAATGCCAACAATACTAAGGATGATTGAAGAATAGGAAAGTCTTGTTCTTAAAACACAATAAAAAAACTACTAAAAAAGTTATAGTAAAAATTATTAGAGGGGCTATTAAGAAAATTACATCTGCAACTTTTTCAAAGTATTCGCTTTGCCTTTCTTTTTTTACACGAAGCGATAAAAATGACAAAACACTAGCTGCCATTAATAGAATGGCTGCTGCACCAGTAAATTCATCTATTAAAGTAGCTTCCTGAAATTTTGAGATCTTAAGTGATGTCAATACTAATAAACAAAAACCTAATAGGTTCGACGCTGTTGAAAGAATATGCGGTGATTTTAAGTTCGGCATAGATGATTTTTTAATCCTTTATGATTAAATTCAATAGAAAATTATTAAAGAATAATCAAATGAACAAAATCAAATTTCTTATTTTATTTTTTTCCCAAATTGCAATTTCTATGAATGTTGCACAGGAATACAATCAAATTAAAAAAATTAATATTAATAATTTTTATGAGTATTTACCCGAGTATTTTAATAATATTTATTTGGGTATGTCATTTAAAGATTTTACAAATATTAAGGACACATTATTTCTTGAAAAAATTAATTCCGATTCTCCTGAATGGTTCGCATTTAAAGAAAATGTAAATGATTACTATATCGATCATATCATTTATAAATTTGATGCAACACCCGATTCAGTCAATGATACTTTACCATTATTTCAGATAAATATTTTTTTTACGGAGATTGAACAACTAAATAATTATGTTAATTCAAAATTTGGCAGTCCTCAGATTAAATATGAAGATTTATCTGCCGAATGGATATTAAAAACAAATAAAAATTTTGTCTTAATTGTTAAGCAACTTAATAATGAGGTTAAACTGATTGGTACAATAGCCGGTGCAGAGTGGGATATAGATAATTAAATTTAGTATACTAATTTCTTTTATAAAAAAATGTAGGGTAAAAATATTCTTGAGTTTCTTTTACATACTATTGAACAATATGGTTACTTTGCTCTGTTTTTTTCAATGGCACTGGGAATTATCGGACTACCAATTCCCGACGAAACAATTCTAACCTTTGCAGGATATTTAATTTCACAAAAAAATCTTCATTTTATTCCTACTATTTTCTCAGCATTTCTTGGCAGTATTTCAGGGATAACAATAAGTTTTTTTATCGGTCGTAAATTTGGTCTAAACTTTTTGCATAAACATGTTAGCTTTTTCCATATCACCGAAGAAAAAATTCACAAAACTAAAAAATGGTTTGAAAGTTATGGTGAGTGGCTGTTTTTATTTGGATATTTTATTCCAGGTGTTAGACACTTAACTGCACTTATTGCAGGCAGTGCTGATACCAAATATTCAAAGTTTGCATTGTTTGCTTATATCGGCGGATTAATCTGGTCAATTACATTTGTAACAATTGGTTTTAATGTTGGGATTGAATGGAATAATATTATAGAAAAGATTCATCGCCACACATTAATGATTCTTGGAATAATAATCGTACTGATAACTTTAATTTTTATTGTTAAAAAATTTTTTCAAAAATTATTTTAGAAAATTATGAGGAGCAATAAGATGCATATAAGAAATGCTAATCAGATATACAAAGAGGTTCTCAAAGATTCAGAAAAATTTGCAATATGGATAACTAACAAAGTTGGTACAATCGGTTTTTTTGCAATAATATTTTCGTGGACAGTTCTTTGGTTAAGCTGGAATGTGTTAGCTCCAATAAATCTTCGTTTCGATCCTTATCCTGCTTTTGTTTTTTGGTTATTCATTTCTAATATGATTCAGATTTTTTTAATGCCATTAATTATGGTAGGGCAAAATCTTGAATCAAAACATTCAGAGATTCGTGCTGAAACTGATTATGAAGTAAATCTTAAAGCAGAAAAAGAAGTTGAGGAGATAAAACAAGAGTTGAAAGAAATAAAAGAATTATTGCTAAAAGGTAAATAAATTACCGACTAATCAAGAATTACATCGCTTTCAAATTCGTTCGTAATAACTACACATATTTTTCTTCAGAATTTCTTTAGAATCACTTTTTATGTTTAGAGTGTAACAAATTAATAATTATCAACAACATAAAAAGGAGTTCAAAAATGAAAGCAAAAAATCTCTTAATCGCATTGTTACTCGTTTCGTTTACTGCTTTTGCACAGCAAGTGAGTGTTCCCAAGTCTGCTAAAGATGCATTTTCAAAACTTTATCCAAAAGCAACCGAAGTCAAATGGGACAAAGAAAATCAGGGTTACGAAGCCAGTTTCAAACTTAACGGAAAAGATATGTCCGTTATTTTTGATAAAGAAGGAAAAGTTATGGAAACTGAAACTGCCATTGAAATTTCTCAGCTTCCTAAAGGTGTTGAGAAATATGTGATGGATAACTACAAAGGATTTAAGATTACAGGCGCTGCTAAGATTGTAAAAGCTAATCGTGAAGAATTATTTGAAGCAGAAGTTACTAAAGGCAAAGAAAAGAAAGATTTGTTCTTCGACAAAAACGGTAAGCCTGAAAAGAAAGATGTAAACAACGAGAATGAAAAGGAAAATGAAAACGAAGAAGAAGAAGATTAAATCAATATTAGTTTAAGTATATAATAAATGTCATCATATTTAATTTGAATCAGGGCATTTGTATTAATCCTTGGTTATTAACTTTATTAAATTCCTATGGATAAAATCTAAACTTTAATAAAATAATTATAATCTTAATCGAATAAAGTCTTTTAAATGCAATCATTATTACTGTTTATTTAATAAATGTCGAAGTTTAGTATGATTCTCCGTAAAAATTCATTTAATATTTTAGAATCCTTTAGTAAATTCTTTTATCTAATAGATAGCTTTTAGCTTTAACTATACAATACTTTAATAAAATGAAAGGAATTAAAATGAATAGATTAATCAACACCTTCTTGTTTTTATTTTTAATAATAACAATTAATGCCCAAAATAAAACAAGTGAAGGTTTTATTTCTGAAAGTGAAAGTAAATATACTTTTACTCAAACAGTTGACACACTCACAAAAGTCGCAGAAGCAAATAAATGGAAAGTAATTATTGTTCACGACTTGCAAGCCTCTTTAAAGAAAAATGGAAAAGAAGTTTTACCTGTGAAAGTAATTGAAGTTTGCAATCCAAACTATTCTTTTAATGTTCTCAATAAAGAAGAGTTTAAATTGTTTTCATCAATGATGCCATGCAGAATTTCTGTTTATGAAAAAGCCGATGGCAAAACTTATGTATCAAGAATTAATACTGGATTCATGAATGAAGTAATGAAAGATAAGCAATGCAAGTCAATGTCAAATGCATTAAGTGATATTGAAAAATTTATTTCTAATGTTGTAAAATGAGTAATGAATTAAACAAAACTCACTGGTATGATGGCTGGTTTTATGATTCCTTTATAGCTCCAAATCAGGATAGGTTGTTTTCACTGATAAAAGAAATCATAAAACCTGATTCATCTGTAATTGATGTTGGCTGCGGTACAGGTAGATTATCATTTTTTATTGCAGATAAAGTTTCAAAAGTTGCTGGCATAGATTTATCGCAGAAGAATATCCAAAAAGCGAATGATAATCTTTCTAAAAATCCAAATAAAAAAATTTCTTTTGTCCATACCGATATTTCTTCAATGATTTCAAAAAATGAAAAGTTTGATTATGCTGTTATGACTTATGTAATTCATGAAGTTAATGAAGAAAAAAGAGTTGAGCTTTTGCAACAACTTTCGCAAGTTGCAAATAAAATTATAATTGGTGATTATCTTGTTCCAAAACCGGATGGATTTTGGTCAAAGTTAAATGAAGTGGTTGAATTTCTTGCCGGCAACGAGCATTATACCAATTATAAAAATTATGTCCGAAATGGTGGATTAAAATATTTAGCTGAAAAAGCTGATTTGAAAATAATCAGAGAAATAAAAAATAAACCATCAACAAGTCATTTAGTTATACTAAACAAATGAGTAAGAAATGAAATTAGGTATAATTAATCTTCGTAACAATTTTTTTATGTCACCAGTTAAAACTGGTTATGGTGATGCAGAAGGAAATATTTCTGAACGACATCTTGCCTTCTGGGATAAAAGATCAAAACACGTTGCTGCAGTAATTTTTGAACAATTCTTTATTGATAAAAAAGTCCGCGAACTACCAACACAAATTGGAATTGATGATGATAATAAAATTGATGGACATAAAAAATTAGTTGATGTTGTTCATCAAAATGGAGCAAAAGCTGTTGCACACATAAATCATCCAGGTAGAATGGCAAATCCAAAACTTCCCGGGAATATTTATTTGTCTGCTTCAGATATTGAATGTCCAAATGGAGGACAAAAACCAAAATCACTTTCAATTGATGAAATAAAATTGGTTCAGCAGCAATATATTGATGCAGCAATCCGTGCAGAAAAAGCTGGCTATGATTTTATCGAACTACAATTTGGTCTTGGTTATTTGATTGCACAATTCATCTCTCCAAATTCAAATAAAAGAAATGATGACTACGGCGGAAGTTTTGAAAATCGTTTGAGATTTGGTTTAGAAATTTTGCGAGGAATAAAATCTTCTGTCAGTCTTCCTATCATTGTAAGATTAAGCGGTGATGAAAAATATGAAGGTGGATTAACAATCAACGAAACAGTTGAAATAGCAAAAACACTCGAACAAGAAAAAATTGCAGCACTTCACATTACAAGTGGCGATGCTTGTATGAGTCCACCATGGTATTATCAACATCATTTTATACCAAAAGGAAAAACATGGGAACTTGCAAAAAAGATAAAAGAGAATAATTCACTTCCAGTAATTACAGTCGGGCAAGTAAATGAACCAGAAGACATCGAAGAAATTTTGTCGAACAACGCAGCGGATTTTATTGCTGTTGGAAGAGCATTAATTGCTGATCCTGATTTTGTTGGAAAATACCTAAAACAAGTTGAAGGAAGAATTCGTCCTTGTAGTTCTTGTTTAACAGGCTGCCTTGGAAGAATTAAAATTGGCAAAGGATTGCAATGCGAAATTAATCCGCTCGTTGGAAGAGAGCTTGAAGAAATTACTCCGGCTGAAGTACAAAAGAATTACGCTGTTGTTGGAGGTGGATTAGCTGGTATGCAGGCTACGTTAGCATTAAAACAACGTGGTCATAAAGTAACATTATTTGAAAAAGATAAACTTGGTGGACAATTTAACTTTGCACCACTTCCTTCTCAAAAACATTCATTACAAAAACAGATTGATTATTTTGTTGATGAAATTAAAGACAACAAAATTGAAGTTATAAATAAAGAAGCAACTGCTGAAGATTTAATTGAAAAATATGATGGAGTAATAATTGCAGCAGGTTCGAAACCATTTATTCCTCCAATTGAAGGATTGAAAGAATATCACTGGGCAGAAATTCTTTACGAATTTAATCTTCCAAAAGAAAAAAATGTTTTAGTAATCGGCGGCGGTTTGATTGGAGTTGAAATTGCAAATACATTAGTTGATTATGGAAATAAAGTAATCATAGTCGAAGCACTTGAAGATATTGCACGCGATATGGAAATGGTTACCCGAAAATTAAACTTGATGAAGCTGCAAAAGAATAATGTGGTTGTCTATACAAATAAAAAAGTCTCACTTATACGCAACAAAAGTGTTATGCTAAAAAGTAAAAATGTTTTTGAAGATTTCTGGATTAATGATATTGATGTAATAGTTGTTGCAACAGGAATGAGACCAAACAAAGAATTAATCGAGCAACTCGAAAACAAAATTCCATATTATGTTGTTGGTGATGCAGATAAAGTTGGAGATGCTGTTTCTGCGATTCAAAGTGGATTTTTTATTGCGAAAGAATTATAGGAATATATAATAAAATGAGAGCGACATTTATCCCGTTGATAATTTTTCTGTTTAGTTCGTTATCATATTCACAGATTTCAATCTTCGAAGAAAAATCAAACGCAACTTCTGAAATAATTAAAATACCAGATGGAATGACATACGATGAATTTTTAAAAATTCAAAAACATATTGATTGGTCAAAGATTATGATTGCTTCTGTTGTTCCAGGGTTCATTCATTTTTATGCTAATGAAAATCAAAAAGGCTTTATAGTTTTAGGGGTTAGAGTTTTGGGATATGGTTTAATGAGTTATGCGGCGGTTGATCAATATGTCCTTCTTAATAATGACAATAATTTTTCAAACATATCTTCAAAACAAGAAAGAATAAATCGTAATGCTCTCTTTTTTACTATTGGTGCAATCCTGAATTTTACCGGATTTTTTTATGACTGGGCAGATGGTAGTTTATCAATTGAAGAAGAGAGAAATTTAATTTACTTTAAATATGGAATTAATGAATCGAAGAAAATTAAACTGGGACTATCTTTTGACAGTATAAGGAATACATCCATGATTAATTTATCACTAAATTTGGATTAAAAGATATGAAAAAAATAATATTAACCATATTCATTTTAATTTCATTTATAGAAATAAACGCACAGAATTTTGGCATTCAAATTCTAGCTGGCAGTGATATCTATAAAATTAATTCAATGGAAAAAGGTTTTAATTTATTTGACTTAACAAAAGCAAATATAAAACGAGAAGAATTTTCAAATCCAATTTCTGCTGAACTAAATTTAGTATATGATAAAATTAATTGGAATTTAACTTTATCACTTGATGCGGCTTATACAAATTATGATGTTATCTACACAAGAAATGTTCCGCAGTTATTTGATCCATTTTATATTAAAACAAGTAAATATAAAATTGATTTTGCTCGTGCAGCAGCAAGTCTTAATTACATTAAAAATATTTCATTAACATCAAGATTAATGTTGTTTGTTGGCGGTGGACCAACTTTTTTTATTACGGCGCCTGTTGTTTCAGATAAGTTTATTATTAATACGCTGAAAGATAAATTCAGCGAACTTGATTTATCAGATGATATAAAATTAAGATATTCATTTGGTGCAATAGTTCAAAGTGGAATAAAATTCAAGGTGTTCAATCCAATTGATTTACTTGTAACAGCAAAATATTTTGTTACATCCAAAGGCGAATATGAAGAACCATATAGCTTTGCTGCAATTCATGCTGGATTTGGAATTACTTTTT
>JARGDL010000032.1 GCA_029210465.1 Stygiobacter electus | reverse complement strand
GTGTATGTTTTTCTTACTTGAAAATTATATCTTTTGCAATTCAAATATAATCTTATCTTATTATTTCTCAACTACTTAATCATACTTTTTCCTATTGGCGGTCATTAGAAATTTTTGGCTATTGACTTATCTGGGATAATATTTTTTTAATGGCACGCAGCAGTTTTAGAGCTTTTCGTTCGGGCGGGACTCGGAACAACAAAACTGTCAATAAGACTAACCATAAATGTAATCACAAAGTTTCAAGTTTACATAACCCGACCCGACTTGTCGAGGTTGCCCCACCTATATAGAAAACCGAGTCACGCGTTCGTTTTTCATGGATTAGTTAAGATTGATTAATATTGAACAAAAGTAAATTCAACAAGATAACATAAATTGAAATAGTTTGTTTTTTCTCCATTTTTATTCCGCTCTGTCCTGAATTTTTCGAGTTATTTTGACAACCATTGCTCTTGGTAGAAAACGAATCAAGTTTGCCATTAAATAATTCATCAGTCCGTGAATAGTAACCGTTTTTCCTTTCATCATTGAATCGTATCCATATTCTGCAACTTCTCTCGCACTTGGTAATTTTTTTCCTTTTACTAAGTTGCTTTCTTCCATTGCTGCTGCAGATTGGAATCCACTTTCGGTAGCACCCGGGCAAAGCGTAGTAACGGTTATTCCTTTGTCTCGCACTTCATTATCCACAGCCTCCGAAAAACTTAGTACGTATGCTTTTGTTGCATAATAAACTGCCATTGTTGGTCCCGACTGGAAAGCAGCTGTAGATGCTACATTCATTATTCTACCAGAACCACGCTTTACCATATCTTTTAAATAGAGTTTTGTAAGTTGCGTCAAAGTTGTAATATTCAAATTAATCATTTGAAATTCTTTGTTCCAGTCGGTTTCAATAAACATTCCAAAGTCGCCAAAACCAGCATTATTGATTAAAAAGTCTATTTGTATGCTCAGTTTAGTGGTTTCGTTATAGACTTCATTTGCAGAATTGTTTAACGACAAGTCTTTACCAATAGTATGCACCGAAACTTTAAATTGTCTTTCCAATTCTGTTTTAAGTTCGTCTAATTTAGATTTGTTTCTCGCTACCAAAACTAAGTCACCACCTTTTGAGGCGTGAACTTTGGCTAATTCTAAACCTATTCCGTTGGAGGCTCCTGTAATTAATGCTGTGTTTTTCATTTATGTTAGTTTAATTGTGTTGTCTGTCTGATTTTAGAATGACGCGCAACGTTTTGCGGTTTTGCATTGGGGGAGATCTTTAGCATTGCTGTTCATACTAAGCACAAAGTTTCTACAAAGCACTACAGCCCCCATAACGCAAAACCGCTGTTTGTTATGCGCTGTTGTTATTTTGTTCAGTTATCAAGTCATTTTTTTGTTGCTTTTAATCAATAAATAAAGTCCGATTCCAAATATAAACGGAACTGTCGCAAAATGTCTTAACGCTGAAAGTATACCAATTATTGGTGTGAAGATAATGAAGTCCGATAACGGAACTATTGCCCCGATTAGCATAACGTAAGCAAGTGCTTTTGCCTGTTTCTTGAGAGAAAGAACAGTTATAGTCAATCCAATTGAAAATTGTCTTACTCCCATAGCAAGCGCAATAGGTTTTTGCAAAAAGTCTACGCTGGGTAGGTCAAATAGTGACTGTGCTGGAACAGGAAAAAACAACAATAGAATGCCTGATACTATTAAGAAAATTCCTGGCAGTAAACACAAAAGTCGGGCTATGTTGATATTTTTTTCAATTTTGTTCGTCTTATTTATTGTCTTAATTATAATTTTCGTTTGGTCAGCTTTTTTAATTTTTTCGTATCGGCTTGTGCGGTCGTGCTACCAAAGTACAAATGTTTAATGTAGCACAAAAGTTCAATAGAATTCCAATGCTCAAATTTAGTACAAAGGCCCCAATATAGCAAAACCCCTGTTAGCGGTTCGTTGTTTTTTTCGTCTTGTCTTACCCCAAAAATTTCATATCCTCGTCAGTTAGAGAAATGTCAAACGCTTTTATGTTTTCGTCAAAATGTTTAAGCTGTGAAGTGCCGGGAATTGGCAACAACAATTCGTTGTAATGTAACAACCAAGCCAAATTTATTTGTGCAGATGTTGCGTTGTATTTATCGGCAATGACTGAAATTTTATCGTCATTTTTTGGCAAAGAGTTTTGCAACGACCAAAAAGGTATCATTGGAATTTCGTTTTTGATACACAACGGCATTACTCCTTCCAAACCTCTGTATTCTTGTCCGTGAACTTTAAAAGTAGTTCGTTGTCGGTAGCCAAAAGCATTTTCTACACTTGCAATGTGTCCCATTTTTAAAGCTACATTCAATTCGTTAGGATTAACATTGCTTAAACCAACGTGTAAAATTTTTCCTTCGTTTTGCATTTCAAACATTGTTTCCAACTGTTTTTCAAAAGGAGTTTCAGTGTTGGGCATTATTCGTAAATGCACTAATTGAATCTGGTCAAGTTTTAATGTCTTCAAATTCCTTTCAATGCTTTTTCTTAAATTTTCGGGTGTATTAAAAGGTCGCCAACCTTTATCAGAGCTTCTTGAAAGTCCAACCTTGGTGCAGATAACCAAATCACTCGGATATGGATACAATGCTTCTGCAATTAGTCGGTTGGTAACATCTGGGCCATAAAAATCGGCAGTATCAATAAATTGAATGCCTTTGTTCACAGCACTTTTAAGTATTTGCAGTGCTTCTGTCCTGTTTTTGGGTTCACCCCAAACAAGATCACCTGTTAGCTGCATAGTTCCGTAGCCAAATCGATTAATAGTTATTGGCTGGTTGGTTTTCTTACCGATTGTAATTGTCTTTTTGATGCTCATTTTTATTTTTTTTATTGCAAAGATGCAATCAAAAAAAGGAGCATACATTGATATAGGTCAAAATCGTACTATTGAGATTTAAGTCGGCTTAATGTTTCTTCTCTCATATCAAGGTAGGAAGCTAAAAGTTTATTACTTAATCGTTGTGTCAGAGCAGGGTTCTTAACTAAAAGTTCTTCGTATCTTTGCTTAGCAGTTTGAGTCATTAATGCTTCGATTTTTTTGTTTTGAAAAGAATATGCTCTTTCTAAAATTTTTTGGTAAAATATTTTCCAGTTGTTTAACTCTTTGTTCAATAGAAAAAAGTCATTATAAGAAATGACTAATAGTTCTGAATCATCAAGAGTTTCAATAAATTCAATAGAAGGTTTTTGTAGAATAAAACTTTTCAAAGCAGTCCCAAATTGATTGTCCCAAACCACATATCTTGTTTTTTCATAACCGTTTTTGTCAATAAAATATGTCCGAATACCGCCTGTGTTTATAAAATAAAATTCTTTGCAAATATTTCCCCTGTGAAGTAAAATACTGTTTCGCTTTGCTGTCTTTGGCTTGAAGAAAGCAACAACATAATCAATTTCCTTTTCATTAAAGTCAACAAAGGTTTTCAATATTAATTTAACTTTGTCTGTCATTCTAATTGTTGTGGTGTATCTTTTTACAATGACCGCTCACTATTGTAACTACGTAATATTAATTTTTTACTCCGCCTAATATAACCTTCACGGGAGATAAACTCAATGCGTTTTATTCTTTTTCTTCGATGCTTTTGCTTTCTTGTTAAACTCAAGTGAAAGGGAAATCCAATAATCAAAATCTTTTTTGGTTTTTATTCCTTCTTCAATTACATACACCCAGCCCTTGTATTCACGTCCTTTCATTACAACTGTCCTGCATCCCTTTCTCTTAATTACTGAGCTGTGAATTTCCGGATCAATTCTACACATCATTTGATTATCTCCGGCAGTGACGCACATTTTTCCATTTACTAAAAAAGCTACACCGCCAAACATTTTCTTTTCTTCAACTTTCGGAATTGCCGTAAGCGATTCTTTAATTCTGTTTATCAGCTTTTCGTTGTAAGCCAAAATTCTCTTTCGTACATATTTAAATTTTTATTTTGAATTTTCTTGAAAAGTCAGTGTGTCAAAAAATATTCTGAGCGAATCAAGCTTTCCATCTTTTACTTTCCAAATTTCAGCAACATCGCCATTGATATTTTTTCCGTTTGGAAAAGTAAAATCATAGTTACCAATTACACAAGCATTATCATCTTCCACAATCATTTCTTTTACACGCATTGATTTGAAGACACGGGAGAATCTTTTGATAACTTCTATGTATGCTGCTTTGCCAATTATTGGAGTCGTCTTTGTCATATCTCCGCCGATAAATTTGAAGTCATCAGAAATCACTGATTCCCATCCACTCTTTTTTGCGAAACCTTTGTAGTAGATTTCGAGAAGCTCTTTTGTTGACATATATTTATTTCCTTATTTTTTTTGATTAAATGTAATCTTAAATCATTTTTTATTTTTAGAAAAATAATATTTCACAGCACAATAAATGCAATGTAAATTAGACATTTTTACTTGTTGATTTGGACATTGTTGTTTACTTAATTTTAAAATAAAAACTATTGTGAAACCGTTATGAAGCATCTAACGATCTTAATTCCAAATGGACAAGTAAACATAGCCAGCGTTATCGGTTCATATATGATTTTTAATAGAGCCGAAAGCTGCTGGCAAAGCAATGGAAATAAACCAGTATTCAAAATTGAGCTTGCTGGTTTGTCAAAAGAAACTTCATTGTACAACAATCTATTTTCTGTCCGTACGCAGAAGGATATTTCCGAAATATCCAAAGTTGATTTGATCATTATACCGGCAATGCAGCCCGATTCTGATTACTCCGAATTAATAAAACAAAATAAACCGCTTATTAATTGGGTTAAGCAGCAATATAAAAAGGGTGCTGAAATCGCCAGCGTTTGCACCGGAGCTTTCTTGCTTGCGGCAACTGGTTTGATTAATGGAAAAAGCTGTTCAACTCATTGGATTGCTGCCAATACATTTAATCAAATGTTTCCGTAAGTGAACCTCGTTCCGGAAAAAATTATTACTGATGAAGATGGAATTTGTACAAGCGGCGGGGCTTTCTCTTTTCTTAATTATGTACTGTATCTGGTTGAAAAATATTATAACAGACAAACGGCAATTTATTGCTCGAAGATTTTTGAAATAGATATTGACCGCATGAGCCAGTTACCATTTATAATTTTTTCTGGACAAAAGAATCACGGCGATGAAGTGATAAAAAAAGCCCAGCATTTCATTGAAAATAATTTTAACGAAAAAATAACTTTTGAAACGCTCGCTGCTGATTACGCAATAAGCAGACGTAATTTTGACAGACGATTCAAAAGAGCAACAGGTAACACTCCGGCTGAGTATTTACAAAGAGTAAAAATCGAGGCAGCTAAAAAAAGTTTTGAAACAACCGCGAAGAGTGTAAAAGAAGTTATGTTCGAGGTTGGCTATACAGATTCAAATGCATTCCGGTGTGCTTTTAAAAGAATTACCGGCTTATCGCCAATTCAGTATCGGAATAAATATAATAAGAGATTCGCTCTAGCAATCGCCATTTGACGTAAGCAAGATTACGTCATCCTCCCTTTAAAGACAAACAGCCCGACACATAAAGCTGAGTCGGGCTGTTATGGATTGGTCTGTATTTAGAGTTTATTTTTCTAATTCCTCCCACTTCATTTGCGCAGTGGAAGGGCGAGAGGGCGGAACGGAGCGGCCGAAGCACCCCGCAGTTTCAGCGACGCGGCGATAAAGGCAAACTCGTAGACTCGGTCGTGTGCGAGTTCCTCAAGGTACGCTACTTCGATTATCGGTATTCCCCGCTGTGCCAAGAGGAACGTATGCACCGGAATCCAGTTGTCCTTCCGTTCAACTGGAAAGTGTTCCAGTGAGAGGTTGTCGCCCCCGATGACCATGACCTTCATGTCATCGGCAAGCCACTTCGCTGCCGCTAAGCCTAGTCCGGGCTGGTTGAGGATATATCGGTCGCCGTCAGGCCATACGGTCATGCGTCCCGTGCGAATCAAGACGACATCACCGGGCTGGAGCGTGACCGCCTGCTTCTTGAGAGCGCCTTTGAGATCCTCGGGGGTGATCGAGTAGGAGTCGGGAAACAGTGACACACCCTTGTAGCCTGCAACGTCAATCAGCACGCCGCGTGCGATGATAGGTGGAAACCGCTCAACGCCCGTCTTCCGCCAGCCTTGATCTCCCAGGTGCTCGTCGGCTTTGAAGCCATTCCACACCTCGCCATTGAGACCGAAGTGGTTCAGGGCGTCAATGTGCGTGCCTGTGTGCGTGTACATCGAGAATGCGTCAGCAGTGTAGGAAACCTTCGCGTTTTGCTTCGGCCCGACCTTGACCGGGTCATCAACCGCTGTACCTCGCGGCGTGTGAGTGAGCCAGAATTGATAGCGCGGATCCCCTAGCAGGTACCAGCTCGGCATGCCGTTAAAAATCTCGACGGCTAGGTCATACACCTTGCCACCATCGGTGCGGGGGATTTTTTCGGCGAACTTGCATTCCTTGATAAAGGAACGCGCTCCGCCGATGTGGAGGCGAAAGTGCCGACCGATCTCTACATCCTTTCCAGCGCGCGGTTCAACGAACAGTCGCTCTCCAATCCTCAATTTGGCGTGCAGGTGTTTGCCCGCCTTGCCCGCGCCATTGCACTCCGCCTGCGCCAAACCGATGCCGAACTACGCGCGCTGGAAGAAAGATAAACGAAAGGGAAAAAATGAAAACTACAACTGTTTCAACCAATGGACGAATTACAATTCCTGTTTCACTTCGCAAACAATGTGGACTAAAAAATGGAACACGAATTGTTTTTGTTAAAACCGATCGCGGATGTGAAGTAGTGAAGTTCGATAAAAACTATTTTTTGAAGTTTGCAGGGATTCTTGGAACGAAAGGAAAAATGTTGGAAGGATTGATGAAAGAAAAAAGAAAAGAAAAATACCTATAACTTTCCTGCATGCGAAATAGTAGAAGCACTGATTGCAATATATGGTATGATGCTCATTATCTTATCAGATTTTTCTAAATTATGCTTTGCGCAAAGTAATCTTACATTTTCGGCAGTTATACTGCTACCCCCGCGTGAAAAAGGAATGTCATGATCATAATGAAGATTTTTAGTTGATCCACATTGAACACATCTTCCTTTGTCTCTTTTCCATACTTCAACCTTTACATGAGTAGGTATTAATCTAGTATGTGGGAACTCTATGATTTTTGCTTTTCGTAAAAACTGTTTCTCTATGGGCTGAAGATAAAATTTAAATACTTTTCGTTTGCCATCGGATTTCGTCTTTGCATCAACTAAATTAAAATATCCTTTGTAACACCAAACGCCATCACGAATTTTTTCATAGACCTTTATCAACTCTGGCTCTTTGCACAATCCACTCTTGTAATCTGTAGCGGCTCGATAAAACTTTCCATTCTCCGTCCATGTTCCATTTGGTGTCGTTAGTGGTTGGTCAACTGCTTTTGGATCTGTTGCGTACTTTTTAGAGACATAATGACCTTCATAAACAAGATTTCCTGTTTTCTTGTCTATCTCATCTGCGTATGGCGGACCCTTCCTTATTGACATCAGAAATACGGAATAAGTTTTCCCAGAATTGTAATTCATTCCCTTCTGTAAAGCGGCTCTCTCTTCTTGAACTAATTCGTAGTAGGAAATAATATCATCAACTTTCATAATAGACCTGATTAGATTTTCAAGAAACTACAAGCAATGTTTTCAATTAGCAAGATGAATTTTCAAAAATAAAAAAGGACAAACCCTCCTCATTAATCAGACAGGTCGTCCTAATTAAAACCTTGCGAAGGTTTGGGGATTCGCACGAGTAACCTTCGCAAGGTTTTGTTCAAATTTGCACATCCCCCGTCCGCTTTTGGCGGACAAGTCTGTGTGAGATGTTTGTTACTGTTCGGATTTTTTCTTTAACTGCTGAAGCCACTCTATCAGCGCGGCGGACATATCTTCTTTTCCGAAGAAGAGACTGATCATAAATCCGTCGAACGATTCTTCCGTCCGCACGATTGTCTTTCCATCTTGTTCCTGCAGTCGCCAGATGTGCGCCGCCTTTGCAATAGAAGCAGTCCCCGACCAGCCGATTGTTTTGTTCGTTTCCACCAGTCCGAACGTGGAATGAATGTCGGTGCCGTTGTTTGTCCAGTCGAACTGCGTATCAACCGCAAGCTCGCCGTGTATTGTTGATGCGGTAACATTCGGCATCCATGTTTTCCAATTTTCAATATCGGTCAGTACGTTCCACACTTTTTCTGCCGGCGCATTTATTTCAATCTGCTCCGAGTCAACGACTGAGCCGTTGTTATTAATTTTTCCTTCTTTGACGGATTGATGAAGGGTCTCAATAGAGGGACCGCATCCTATAAGCGAGAGTAAAAATAAAAGTGATGACAGTAGTTTCATGGTATGTTTCCTTATGTGAATGTGTAAATTAATGTTAGAATGAAAAAAATTCTTTAATCCCTAACTGGTTTAAATAATAAACAACTTATTTCTGTTTTTTCAACAGCTTAGAAACTCCTTTGGCAATCAATTTGTTTTTATAGGCGTTCCAAATTTCGCATTGAACTGTTATTATTCTATTTTCATTTTCTAATATCGAGGTTTCGGCAAAAATAGTTTCCCCTTCATCGGCAGAGGCTTTATAATCAATACTATTATTGATTGTAACACAAATGAAATTTTCATTAAAAGCTATCATGGTTGCTCCGATTGCGTCGTCAATAACCAAAGCAGATATTCCTCCATGTAATTTCCCGAATGGGTTTGTCATTTCATTCCGGATAAGATATTCAAATGTTAATCCATTTTCTTTAACACTTGTAAGTATTGGATTAAGCCATCTCATCACTGGTGAGCCATATGACTGAGTGTCTTTACCAATAAGTTGTTGCAGTTTTTCAATATTTGTTTCCATACTTCAAAAAATATAAATTTTTCTTATCTGTTATTGTTGCCTTCAATATTTTTGATAATTCTTTTCAGCATGGTTGGTACAATTATTTTATGAAAAGGTTTTACTATAAAAAAATATAGGTTACCAAACCAATTTTTGAAACTTACTGATGTGGATATAGTTAATGTTTTTATTTCTCTGTTATTTGTCTGTTTGTCAATAAATAATGATACCTTAAAATTCAAATGCTTGTCGTCTTCTCCTAATATAACTTCGTTATTTGTTTTTGAAAATACTTTAAAAAGTCCAAATTGTTCTCCAGTCTCAAATTTGAAATTGTCAAGACGATTTTGTCTGTCTTTAAGCGAATTAGATGTTTTTAACCCCAAAAGACTAACGATTTTATTTCTTATTTTAAAAAGATACTCTACCCAATTAGGAACACTTGAGAAAAACAACCTTCCTATTTCAGATATACTCACAAAATTGCCCTTGTCAAAAAAAACTCCTTGAAAACTATCCAGATAGCCAAAAGATTTTTCCTCTGACTTTAAAATTGACCCGTTCGGAAGTCTTGTCTTACTTATTTTCATTTGAGTTGTAAAATAATTTTGTATTAAGTCATTACGATAACTGTTAACTGATTGGCAATTAGACCGTATTAAAAATATCCCTTCTCTTAGTCTTCAAATTTCTTAAATATTGAGCTGGCAATGTGCCCTCCAAAACCAAATGTGTTATTTAAAGCATATTTGATTGTTTTGCTTTTTGCAATACTGAGTGTAAAATCAAATTTGTCTGCAAATCCAGCTTCAATATTTTCGCTATTAATTGTTGGGGGAATAATATTTTCTTTAACGGCTTTAATGCATACAATTGATTCAATCGCACCTGCTGCGCCTAATAAATGACCTGTCATAGATTTGGTTGCACTTATACTTGCATTTGGGTTGACACCGAATATTTTTTCAATTGCTTTAAGTTCACTTAAATCACCTTGTGGCGTAGATGTAGCATGAGCATTAATGTAATCTATTTCGTTCGGCGTTATTTTGGCTTCTTCTAATGCCAACGACATGCCTAATTGAGCTCCGGAACCTTCGGGATGTGTTCCTGTAATATGGTAAGCATCGGCTGCTAATCCACCTCCTACAATTTCGGCAAGGATTGGTGCATTGCGTTTTTTTGCATGTTCATAACTCTCTAAAATGATTGCCCCCGCACCTTCTCCTAAAACAAAACCATCTCTTGCTGAATCAAACGGACGAGAAGCCTGAAGGTAATTTTCGTTGTTAACAGACATAGCTTTTGAAGCGTTAAAGCCACCGATGGAACTTTCAGTAATTGAAGCCTCTGAACCACCTGCAATTATCATATCAGCTTTATTCCAACGAATGTAATTAAAGGCGTCAATAATAGCTGTATTGCTTGCAGAACAAGCTGAAGCGGTAGAATAATTGACCCCTCTCAAACCGTATTTTATAGAAATAATGCCAGAAGCACTGTTTATAATTTTTTTCGAAATAAAAAAAGGATTGAATCTCGGAATACCATTCCCCAATTTATATTCACCAAACTGTTCTTCAAATGTTGAAACACCTCCATCACCCGATGCCCAGATAACACCTATTCTATCTTTATTCAGGTTGTTAAAATTAATTTCTGCATTGGTAATAGCTTCTTGAACTGAAACTAAAGCATATTGAGTATATAAATCATATTTTCTTAATATAGATTTTTCAATTACTTTATAAGGGTCAAAATTCCTTACTTCACAAGCAAATTTCGTTTTAAAATGTGTGGTATCAAATTTTGTAATGAGTTTAGCTCCACTCACTCCATTGATAAGCGATACCCAAAAATCATTCACATTATTACCTATTGGAGTTATTGCTCCAATCCCCGTTATTACTACTCTTTTCATCTGTTATTACCTATTTTATTAATTCTCGTTGAATTGACTTTTTTACAACTTCAAAGTCATTTTGGGTTGTTAATCGCGAAAGCTGTACAATGGCAAGCATATTTGAAATAATCATCAACGCCTTGGTTCTTGATTCTCCTTCAAAATCAAAAATATCTTTCTTTCTTCCGTCTTCTAAAAATTCGCTTACCCAGCTTAGCATTATTTCTGAAAATTCTTTCAATTTTTTCTTTACTTTTTCATCTAGCGTATTAAAGTCGGTAGCTAACGAACCTACCAAGCATACCTTGTTTTCGTTCTTGATTTTTTTATAAATAGAAAAAAATCTGTCTAGTTTATCCATAGGTGACGTCAATTTATTATCATTGATGACCTTGTTGAGTTTTTCAATATGATATTCGATAACTGCCACACCCAGATCCGATTTTGTTGGAAAATGATAATGAATGGAAGCTGTTTTTATTTCAATTTTATTTGAAATATCATAAAAGCTGAAGGCATTAAAACCTTTTTCCCTGATAAAACAGTCTGCTAACTGAATAATTTGTTCTTTGGTATTCATATTCTTTAAAATTATCTTTACAAAGATACATACCTATTAGTAGATAGGCAAATTTATTTTCTCCAAATCACAAGAAGACAAATATTTCTCCATTTGAAACATAGCTTTGTACGCATCGGGTTCGAGATCTTTAATACTAATTCTTTTTTCCATATTATTGTTTTAAAATTTTAAAGTATGTTGAAAATCTATTTTGCTGATTTTTCTTAACGTCTCCACTAACTCTCGGCTTCATTCTATTCCGCACTCCAAAGTATTTTACAATTTCTTACCGGTTCGAATCGCACCAGTTTGGCGTCGGTTAAACATCCTGGTGTCGTGGTTTGAATGATGTAGAGCTTCCGTTTCTAGTCGGAGAGTCCTCTTGTACGAATGCTATGCGCTCATCTAAGACTCAAGTCGTAGTTGATGAGGTCGAATTTCTCAGCCGTTTTCAGCAACTCGGCGTCATTGCTTTTGTTGTGTGTCATATTATAAATGACAAGGCTAAAAACGCCATCCTGAATTTGGACGGCGTTTTGGCTTTTAGAATCTAATGACAACTTTCCCAAAATGTTTTCCTGCATCAAAGTAGTTAAACGCTTTCGACAAATCTGAAATTGTAAACACTTTATCAATTATGGGCTGTAAATTGTTAACCTCAATAGCCCTGTTCATAGCTTCAAAACTCGATTTTGAACCTACCTGGATCCCACGTATTGAAATCTTTTTCTGTAAAATGCTAAAAAATGAAATATTTGCTTCATGCCCACCCAATAAACCAATTGCAACTACAGTTCCTCCGAACCTCATCGCTTGTATTGTTTTTTCAATTTCAACCCAGGCAGTTTCTAAAGCTAAATCAACACCCTTGCCATTTGTTAATTCTAATACTTTTGTTTGCCAATTAACTTCTGTTTTATAGTTGATTGTAATATCGGCACCTAACTTTTTCGCCGTTGCCAACTTTTCGTTATCACTTGATGTAATGATTACTTTTGCCCCCATTATTTTTGCAAATTGCAAAGCAAAAACAGACACTCCGCCAGTTCCTTTAAGTAAAACCGTTTCTCCTGCTTTTAACTTTCCAATATTTACAAGGGATTCCCAGGCAGTAAGCCCTGCGATTGGGAGTGTGGAAGCTTCCTCTGCGCTTAAATTATGTGGTATTTTCACCAGTGAAGTTTCAGGCAGAACAACGTACTCTGAAAACACACCTTCATTGGCAGTTCCTAAACTACTTTTTAAGTAAGTTTCTTTTAACTGCCCGGATTGCCATGCTTGTATAAAATGAGTAGAAACCATATCTTCCACCTTAAACAATGTTACGCCAGTTCCAACTTTTTCAATTACGCCAACAGCATCGGAACCCAGAATGTGTGGTAACTGTGTTCCAAATGCCCCTTTTGCGACCATTAAATCCAATTGATTAAGTGACACTGCACTGATTTTTAGTAATACCTCATTCGCCCGGACTAACGGTTGTGGTATTTCTTCTATTGTTACGTTTTCCAATCCATAACTGTTTTTTACAACAATTGCTTTCATTATTTGCTTTCCTTATTGTTTTATATTAAATTTTATTAATAAATATATTCCTTTATTATCTTTGTCGCAAGTATGTACTTTTTTGTATCTTACAAACCAAAAAGATACTAATGTTGATTATCAACGAAAAAAAATATAAAATGGCAAAAAAATATTCAAACGAACCTATTTGTGCGGTCGATTACGCCTTTAAACGTATTGGCGGAAAATATAAGGGACGGATCTTATGGTATTTACACAACCAAAACATTTTACGTTATGGCGAATTGAGAAAAATCCTTCCGGACATTACACCTAAAATGCTGACACAAACTTTACGTGAATTGGAAGAAGACAATCTTATCCATCGGAAAGTCTATCACGAGGTGCCACCCAAGGTTGAATATTCACTAAACGAAGTTGGTAAAGAATTAATTCCATTCATCAATCATTTACGAGAATGGGGTGACGAACAGATTGAAAAAGACAAACTAAAAGCTATAAAATGTTTATAAAAAATACGAACGCACAACAAAGTATAGCAGTAATAAGGGGTTCAATGATATTGCAAGCATTCTGCCCCGAATAAACTTTTGCATAGCTTGACAGGTACGAAGCCCGCAATCCCTTACTATTGCTATACTCAACCGTTATCGAAAACTTCCCAGTAGGCAAAACTAATTTTCCCTCCAAGCTTTTCATTGTTCAATATTGTTTACACAAAGTCTGCCCTTTCATATACTGTTCTTTTTGGGACATCTATAATTTGATATTCATAACTCTGATAAATTTCCTTCTTTTTTTTATAAGTCAAGATTACTTCGTTCCAATCTTGTTTCCTTTCAATGTCCGTTTCATAAATTTCTTTCCAAGGGGATAAATGAAAACATTGTTATTATATCTCCATTTATCGGTATAACTTTTCATTCGCTCATCAATTTCAGAACCGATTAATGTTGTGTAACAAAGTGTATCCAAAAAACCTCTATCAAAAAAAATTGGAGTATTTCTTGCTGAAATTGTTTTCAGTTTGTTCAAAGCTTTTAATGGAGCGGTCAAACATAAGATTTTTGTATAATGTGGCGTTTTTCCACGGCAATGCTTCGCCATTTATTTTTTTTTGTTCTTTTATCAATTCACGTGCAATTTCAGGAATGACCACAAAATTTCTGCGCTATAATTTATTGAGCAAATTCGTTTTTCCAGCACCAGGTACTCCTGTTATTACGTAAAAATTATTATGTTTTTTGAAGCTAATCATTAACGGTTTTAATTGGGTTTATATTCTGACTAATGTTGGTGGTATGAAAAGACACGGAGACGCGAACCTATCAACCTATAAGAACCTTGTCAGCGAGCGAAACACTTGGCAGACCACCTAAATCCCAACGTTTTTAATCAATGTTGGGCAAAGTGCTTATTCCTCATGTACCATGTGTGTTGAAATCGCTATTCTGTTCCAGGAGTTGATTGTTATTATTTGCATAATTATCTGAGCAATCTCATTATTAGAGAAGTGTTTTATAGCACGTTCATATGTGCTTGTTGTTAGTCCCTTATCTGCAATCATACTAATCTCTTCAGTCATTTTTAAAATTATCTTTTCTTTTTCATTAAACAATGGAGATTCCCACCATGCACTTAAAGCAAAAAGCCTTCTTTGAGATTCTCCCATTTCTAAGGCATCTTTTACGTGAATCTCGATACAATATGCACAGCCGTTTATTTGCGAGGCTCTTACTTTTATAAGTTCCAAATATTTTTTCTCCAAATCACAAGAAGACAAATATTTCTCCATTTGAAACATAGCTTTGTACGCATCGGGTTCGAGATCTTTAATACTAATTCTTTTTTCCATATTATTGTTTTAAAATTTTAAAGTATGTTGAAAATCTATTTTGCTGATTTTTCTTAACGTCTCCACTAACTCTCGGCTTCATTCTATTCCGCACTCCAAAGTATTTTACAATTTCTTACCGGTTCGAATCGCACCAGTTTGGCGTCGGTTAAACCACCTATTTCCTTTCTGGTTAAACAATAGTCAATTCATTTTGAACATTACCTGTATTTAAAATGGTTGCCGGCTCAAAAAGTAATAAATGAGTTTCAGTATCTGCAATCGGTCTATGCTTAATTCCTTTGGGAATAATAATGAATTCTCCTTCGTTAATATCTACTATCATATTGCCATAGTCCATCTTTAAAGATCCTTTGATTACAAGAAAGAATTCATCTTCATTCTCATGATGGTGCATAACGAACTCTCCTTTAATCTTTACTAATCGGATTTGTTGATTATTCAGTTCACCAACAATTATTGGTTTCCAATAATCAGTTATCAAATTTAGCTTATCTTTAATATTAACTTTATCCATATTCAATAATTATCGTTCGGTCAGTTCTTTCAATTTTTCGTTCATCAGCTCAAAACCCCGTTTGGTGTTGTTATCCAATTGCTTGGCAAACAAGGGAACCAATATTCCTGTAAATTTTTCGCTTTGTCGGAAAGTCGTGGTGCCGTTGCCGTAGTCTGTCATCTCAAACTTATGTTCACCGTCAAATAATCCCTTAAAGAGCAAATGCCCGATCCACCGCAGTTCTTTGTTTTCCTCGAAAGCCAAAACGGTTGGTTTGAATGTCATGGGAGAAGCATCGGGCGGATACATTTTTACCTTGATCGTATTACCCACCTTCACTTCGCCAGTAAGGGACTTGATAAACGGATTCCAGGCAGGATAATTTTCAAAATCCGCCAAAACAGCCCAAACTTTTTCAGGGCTTGCATTAATAACAATTTCAGTACTAAGTTCTTTTACCATAATTTTTATATTTAGAAATGTTTCCATACCAAAGTCTGATTTATTTGCATCAATAGATCAATATCGTCCAAGACAAGAGTGACAGAGAAAAGTCTAACTTTAATGACTCACGCTTCCTTTAATTACCCATATGCAGTCTCTTTCATAGTTTACTTTAATGATATTTCAATACTTCGATGCACTGCGCATTTGAATGCATCCGACAAGGTTGCTCTATTTTTTAACGCATCGATCATTGCCTCTGTTATGCCTCCTTTTGTCGCCATTTTAGATATATATAACTCCTTATCCACTGCCGAAAGATTTTGAGGAGTCACCATGTGCGCCCATGCTATTAGCTGTCCTATTATTTCGAATTCATTATAATATTCGGCTACAAACTGGTAGTCCGAATATGCTCTTTTGTCTAGTTCGAGTTGCAAGAAAGCCCCGGGCAGACATACTGCGGACGTAAATTGATGGAATAAATCTTCAGATGATAATCTATAAATAGTTAGTTCCAGATCCGACAGCAAGTTTTCCACAATAGAGTCGCCTTTGTAAACGGCGCAAACACCTTTTCCCGCCTCAATAGTCATCGGACTACTGGTCATTATCCGTGTAATATTTTGCCCGGTAATTTGGAATAATCGGGCTGTGTCATAACCTGCTATACAAGAAATTATTTTTGATTTATCCGTAAATTTAAAAGACGAAAGAATAGATACATTGTCGGGTTTAATGGTCAAAATGATTACATCCGAATCAGCACAAACAGCTGTATTCGAAGCAATACAAGTTTCTAATCCTGCTTTCTTTATTCTTTCTAGTGTCGATAGCAAGCCACCGTAAGAAAGCTTAAGCAAAGATTTATCATATCCCTTTTTAAGCAATTGCTTTGCAAAAGCAAGGCCCAGATGCCCGCATCCGATTAAGCCGATCTTCATAGTTTTAAAATTATTATCCATATTTAACTTTGTAAATATACATACCTATTAGTAGATAGGCAAATCTATTTCAATTTTTTTTATTAAATTTAAAATTTGTCACTTTTAATGGATTTGCTGGATAATAGGTATGTCGTTTATAGCATGACCGCTAAAGTTTCAGGGGTTTGCGTTGTGGGGGATTTTTTGTTGATATATTATTTTTCTGCGCAGTGGATCTAATAATGCTACCAACTTGCTCGGAAATCATAATGAAATTTTTTAAAGAATAATTAATGATAAATACTTGTTTCTGACGTTCTTGTTCAACAAAAGACTTGTTTGAAAAAAAATATGCAAGATAGGCAGCAACAAATATTGCTAATATTGAGATTATAATTTCGATAGAATCCTTATCCATTTTCATACAATCCTTATATTTTTTATTTAATTGATAACTAAATATGTACGTTGCCTAATGACTTTGTTCCTAAGCCGAAGCCCAGAACAAGGAAGCCAAAACTAAAATACATTGCAAAAAATTATTTATTGAAATAAATAAAACGAACACATTGAACAAAATGCCGGACAAAAACAAAACTCCAAAAATTATAAAATCGCCAAACCAAAACGG
>JARGDL010000031.1 GCA_029210465.1 Stygiobacter electus | reverse complement strand
AAAACAGTTGGAGTGATTATGAATAAAATAATATTATTAGTTTTTGCAGCCGGATTAATGATTTTTGTTACAACATGCGATACTGTTGAAAACAGAATAGACAAACCAAATTTCAAAGGTAAGGTTGTTTATGTAACTTATTATGATGATTCTCCAAAAACTGAACTTACAATAATGAATATTAATGGAACAAATAGAAGAGTAATTGATACAAGCGAGAAGTTTTACATAAACGAACCAACCTGGTTTCTTAATGGTAGGAAACTTTTATTCACAATTGCATCTTTAAAGTTATTTTTGATCAATGAAGATGGTACGGAAAAACAAGATCTAAATGCTCAAATAAATATTTTGAGTCCAAGAATTAGTCCAAATGAAAGGTATATTGTTTACAATCTTTTTGGTGCAGCACCTGAAAGACCGGTATTATTTGATATAGCAAAAGGGAAAGTAGTTAAACAATTATGTGAAACTTCAAATTCTTTTGATTTTGGACCAAATCCATGGAAAAAAGATAATCAAAGTGTATTATTAAATGCTCAATTAGAAAGGAACGGAGATTATGGACTTTACTTTGTTGATATAAATTCAGGTGGTATTGATACTATCATTACTTCTCCACAACGCTTATTTAATAGACCTTTGTTAAGTAAGGATGAAACGGAAATAATTTATAGTACTATTTTCTGGGGTGCATCCAGCGGGTATGGAGATTTATATCGTCTAAATACTAAAACAAAAGAGACTGTAAAACTTTCGCTCAGCATTAATAATCTAAAAATAATGTTCCCAAAATATTGGACTAGTGATAAAAGGTACCTTCTTTTTGTTGCTGATAATGATGACGAGAGAAGATCTACATGCGATTTACTTTATCATGATTTTTTAACCGGCAATACAGACTACTTGTTAAAGAATATTTCTTATGACATTGATGTTTGGCTGGAGGAATAATCTTTTTATTAATGAATGAAATATAACCCGCTTTTCCACCCGACCGTCCCGATAAAGAAATCGGGACAAACTGTTTTCATTGCGGCATTGCTCATGTTTTCGGGTTTGGTTAAAAAGGTAAGCATTGCAAGTAGGGTTGTTCTAATAAATAAAATTGTTAATAATTATTGACGTTAGCTTTACAGTTCGGCATCGCTGTTCGGGGCGGACGGGTGAAAAGCAACGCCGTTATATGCTTAGTCTAAAAGAGTAGAAAATGGAAGAGTTCGATTATCATAGTAATAAAAGAACGGACAAAACTTATATAAGTCCCGCCATTAAAACTGGTGACGAGTCCAAAGGCATTCCAGAAAGAGATATTAGAATTGTATCAAAAATTATTGATTCAAAAGAATCTTACTTGTTCGCTAAAATTAAAAATGAATTAGTAATTAGAGTAACAGACGGCGAAAGACAAGAATTAAAAGCAAACATTTTTGAAGATACCCGTGGTGTCTATGTTTTAACATTTCAAAAATTCACTAAACAAAGTGGAAATCCCCATAAGTTTAGCTTTTCCTTTGTTGGAGAGGAAATATTAAAATTAAAGAAATTCTTGTTGAGCTTAAAAGACCTGCCAATTGAATCTAAAGAAAAACGTCAAGTCAGCGATTTAGAATTGAGCGAAGTTATTCTTACTCAATCTCAAAAGAGAAATATTATTATTGAAAATCAAGATTTGTTTTTTGATATAGTGAAAAGTGATATAACAAAATCTGATATTGTCGCTCTTGGTTATAGAAAGAAGCAATTGGAATTATTTGATAAGTTATTAAATGACACAAAATATTTTATAGAATATAAAAATCAAATTAAAGCTGATAAGGACGAATCTGTTTGGCAAAAATTCTTTGAAAAAAATACCTGGATTTTTGGTTATGGCTTGAATTTTATTTTCACAACAAATATAGATGGAAAAAAATTGGAACAAGTCGTCAAAGGTTTTGATTTTAGTTCTTCTGGCAAAAGGACAGATGCTTTATTGAAAACAAGAGGTATTATTAGTGCATTATGTTTTGTTGAAATTAAGAAACACGATACACCTCTAATTTACAATAACAAACCTTATAGGGCTGATTGTTGGCGAATTTCAGATGAGTTAAGTGGTTCAATTTCTCAGTTACAAAAAACGGTTCAGAAATCTATTAAAGCATTGCAGACAAAAATTGAGATACGAGATAATGTCGGGAATCCAACTGGTGAAGAATTATTCCTTTATAATCCAAAGTCATATATTGTTGTAGGCAGTCTTAATGAATTTAAAACAGTTAACGGAGTAAACGAAGAAAAATATTCGTCGTTTGAAATATTCCGAAATAGTTTAAAGCAGCCAGAAGTGATTACATTTGATGAATTATATGAAAGAGCTAAATACATAGTTAAATCAGCAGAATAAAAACGCATATAACCAGCCAATCAACCCGACCGCCTTTTCGCACTCGGCAGTTTCAAAGTTTTTGGCTTGATTGTTACGTTTCAAGTTTGTTGTTCTAATTAGTTCTATTAATTAACATTGTTGCAAACTGCACCTGCAAGGAAAGTTAAGTGCAGTTTGCTAAATCTTTGGCTTTGTCACTTTAATCTGTATTGCTGTTCTGGGCGGCGGGTTATCGGCAACGTCGTTATACTTACTTTCTTGAATTGTTATAATCGCATTTAATTATTATTATTATTTATCATTTTGTTCAAAATTGGGGATCATAAATGAGTTGGATATTTGGAGCGATAAATGCTAATGATTGCTTAAAGAAGCTTAATGAATCGACTAAGAATAATATTACCTATTCAACAAATGAATTACCAATTTCAGTTTATGTTGGCGGTAACTTACATACATGTTTTTTTGACAATAACATTAGCACAAAAAAAGGTTGGGCAGTTGTTGGTCTTGGTATTATTGAAAATAGTTCCGGATATAAACTTCTCGATAAAGCTGATTGGGAAATTATCCTTGAAAAAGATTCTTTTAATACCAAAGATATTTATGGTCATTATGTAATTCTACGTTGGAATGAAAACAACCTAAATATCTACACAGATGTATTAGGTTTAAGAGACATCTACATTTCCAAATTCCATAATAAAATATTTTTTTCAACTCGCATAGATTGGCTGGCAAAGTTTATTGATACTACAATTGATTTTAAAGTATTTGGAAGCCGCTGGATGTTGTTCAACCAAATTTCTCCCGAGAGTGTACTCACTAATACTTTAAGGATTGCGGGTGGTTCATCACTTAATATCGACATCAAAAAACTGGAATGGAAACAGAGCAAAAATGAATTCATCCCCCTTAACCCAAAAGAGCATTCATATATTTCTGTCAAAGAATTTTCGGAAAGATTGAATGGAATTATCAGAGTTTCTTTTAATAATAACAGCAATCTGTCTTTGAGTTTATCAGGCGGAATGGATTCAAGAGTTCTTCTATCATTCTTGGTTAAAGATGGTAGAAATAACTTATGGGATACACATACGTTTGGAAATATCAATCACCCGGACTCAATAATTTCAGATAAAATTGCGCAACAACTAAATATCACTCATCAAAAAATTGATAGAGAAATCCCCTCAGTCAATGATTGCATTAATGAGTTAACTGAATATTGTAGTCAAACTATAGTAAATAATTCAGCATCATCAATCCTTCAATTAAATAACTATCAGCTTTTAAGAAATTGGGGAAATAAAACAATCATTGATGGAGGATTTGGTGAAATATGGCGCAGAGAATTCTTTAACAGATTGTATTTAAAAGGCAAGTCCTCACTTTTAAGAAGAGATTATGAAAATGTTTTGCCGCAATTGAAATTACATCGTGCAGATATTTTTACTGATGAAATTAATAATTCTATGTATAAAGGATGCAAAGAGCAACTTGAAAATATCATGGAAGTACTTCCGAACATTGAAGAATTTGGTATTGAAAATTGGCTCGATCTTTTTGCTATTAAGACGAGACTGCTGAATTATTATGGACATGAACAGACAAGATTAGATTCCATAATTAAATCATATATGCCATTCATTCAGCTACCTTTATTAAATTATTTATTCATAACACCAATCAAACTTAGAAAAAACGGAAAGCTTTTTAGAGAACTGATTCATAATAATTCCAATCATTTATCAAAATTATGGTTAGCCAAAGGTTCTACCTCTCATCCTTTTGCGTTGACAACCATACAATCAAGACTATGGAATTCATTAAGTAAAAAATTAAACGTAAATCAATACCATGATAATACCAGCGTCATGTTTTTGAAATACCTTAAAGAATTCATAAACGATACTTTGCAATCAAAAAATGCACAAGAATCTGGTTTTTATAATTACAAAAAAATTGAAATCATTCTTGATTATTTTAATACTAATTCAAATACGAAAATTTATGAGTTAGATTGGCTTCTCTCATTCGAGGTATTTAGGAAAGTAAAATTTGACAAATAATATTTAATATAAAAAAGGAGGAACGAATGGCATTTATATTTTCATGCTAATATTTAATAATTTTTATATTGTAGACACTATGAAAAAGATTGTAATTCTATTGTTTATTGCATTCTCAATTAATTTGAGTTTGCATTACAATTTTATTTCTTCTCAAATTTTATTGATACTGAATTAATACAATATCTCAATCCTGTTGGTTGAGGTCCATCATCAAATACATGTCCGAGATGACCACCACAATTTTTACATATTACTTCTATTCTATGCATTCCATAACTGAAATCATCCTTCTCGATTATTTTTGATTTAATACCCCAATCAGGTTAATAGATTTAATATAGATACATCTGAAAAGTAGATTTCTTATTGACTTCCATTCTCGACCCGATTTTTATCGGGATAAACCCCAGCGAGAATATGTTTAATATTTACTGGATTAATTTTTTCACAGGAATGATTTTTTTGAATTTTCAGAATTCTATATGTATTGTAATATCGTTTTAAGTTAGAAATTAGAATAACTTTTCTAATAATAAATTTATTTGGAGGCTGGAAAAAGTTTAGAAGTTCAACTGGTTGCTTTAATCAAAATATTGTTCTATTATTAAATCATTGCTATTATTTTTCTTTACTTCATTAGCTGTAAATTAAACTATAAGGAAATTTCATGAAGTTTATTAAAATATTTTACATATCATTTGTTTGCTTCCTACAATTTATTTCCTGTAAAGATACAATTACAGGAATAAAACAGAAATCTATTAAAACTCCACGAGAGATGACTTGGACAGCAGATACATTGAAATCTCCTGATCCTACGAGCATACAACTAATGATGCGAAACATACTTGTATTTTCTCCCGGCGACGTATGGATTTGCGGCTGGAGCGATGTAGCAAGAGGATTGATATGGCATTACGACGGCAAACAATGGAACGAGAGTAATATAGCAAAAGATGTAGGAGGGATGAGGGTGGATGATATATCCGGATACTCAAGTAAAGATTTATGGGCAGGAGGTTATTCGGGAAATAATATATTTCTAGCACATTACAACGGCTACAAATGGACAAGGGAAAGCGACATGAACATAAGAGGAGAACTGTTGGATATGAGCATGGACTCGAACGGTAATATATGGGCATGTGGAAGAAACGGAATGGTACTAAAATTTGATAAAACCAAATGGACTGCTAATACAATAAAAATTAATCATTATTCAGACGCAGAATATTTCCTACAAAGTGTTGCCTATTATAAAGACAAAATGCATTTAATCGGAATAGTATCAGACTCTAAAAGAATGAAAAATGTTTATTACTACATTACTGGTGATATGGATTCATGGACAATCGCTGATTCGGTTGTATCAAATTCATCATCCAATAAAATAAAATGGGGTGATTGGAATTTGAATGTAACTGATTTTGGAAGACTTTACTCAGTCGGTCTTGAAGGAATATGGGCGTATAGTCCCAATGGTTGGAATCAAGTTTATAAAGTTGATAGCTCAATATATGGCGTGTCTGGAATTAATGAGAACTACATATTAGCTGTTGGCGACTTTCAACAGGTGTTATTCTTTAATGGAAATACCTGGGAAAATTTTGTCAACTTATTTCCACAAATCGATCGCAATTTTATTTGTACCAATGTGTGGACGAATGGCTATGAAACATTTATTATTGGATATGGAAACGTTGGTGGGTATTTAGGAACGATAATTTTTCATGGAAAATAAATTAAGGAGGTAAGAACCGTAAAATTAAAAAAAGAGAAAAAAATTGAGACGGTGAGGCAACACCGTCTCAAAGTTTGCAAATAAAATTGGACCTATAACAGAAAAAACTAGGCTAGCTTACCTAATTCTTGGGGACTTCTTTTTTATTTGCAGAACAAATATAACAGTTTGCCATAAAATTATTGATTAGGGAGGTTATCATGAAAATTCCTAAGTTTTTTATTCGGGTCGTATTCTTGTTTTCTTTTCTAATAGTTATGCTTTCCAATTTACACGCAATGACAAGGAAGTAGGTTTTAAAGTAATGGATTCTCAAGGAAATGCTATGTCCATTTTGGTTACAGTTTATACATTTAATAACAGCACAAGAAATCTTGATGTTTATTCAAGCGGCTATACTACAAATTCTTTTAGCGGATTTGGCGATACACAAACCAACGGGGCATTTGATATTAGTGACAGCAATACACCAAATGCTATTTTAGGATCTTTGGCAGCAGGCGGAACTTATTACATTAGAATTGACGGCCAATATTATATAATTACATATTCAGGAAGCGGCGCTTACGGAGATATGAAGTTCCAGTATCAAAATGGAAGTATGAGCCTTATGTGGAACAATAGTGGTTATAATATAAACGGTCCTAATACTTGGTCAGACAAAACAATTTCACTTGCAAATGATTTTGGAAGTGACAGAACAAGCTGTTATGGAAATATCCATCTAAATTCTGTAACGTTGACAAATGTTGGGTACAGCGGCACAACACAGACGAGGGAAGCTACTACTTTTCCACATACAATTTCCGGTGAAGACAACCAAACTGTAAATTATTTTACTAGAAAATGGAGAACATGGAATATTGGAGGCTCAAACATTTCGCAGTCTTTATCATACGCTGATAATTATAATAGAACTGCAATTTATGCCAAGCAAGTAACAGCGACAGTCGACAAAAATTATAGTGGTGGTTATGTAACTATAAATGGTGTAGTAGCAAACCCAACCGGCTATATGTATGATGATTTGCAAAATAATAGTGTTTACTCTTCTCCTCAAGGTTACATCGACGGCCTTTATTATGAACTAAGCTATTGGACCTACAACGGCTCAAACTATTACAGTAATCCGTTACAGATAAGTAATCCGTCTAGTAATGTTACAATTGGTGCAACTTTTACACGCAGACCGGATAATACCGGAAAGAATGTGCATTTCAGTACTACGGTTGGTTCTCCGATTGTAGTCTATTGGACCGATAATGTGAACACCAATGTGACAACATACTATATTTATAGAAAAGTATATAAGAATGGTTTTTGGGGCTCAGAAACATTAATGGGGACGGTTAACAGAGGTGTACAACAATTTCAAGATCCGGATTACTTGCTGGCAAATTATAAACAGTATGACCTAATTAACTACGATGTGAGAGAATATTTCACAACAGACGGGACATACTCCTATCCAGATTGGAATGTTGTGTACGGGCAATTATATTCAATTGATCAAAATGGGAATATGGCGACATCTGTAACAGTAGAAAAACCAACTGAGTATTCAATTTCAAATTATCCGAACCCCTTCAACTCAACAACTAAAATCAGCTTTGCAATTACGAACGATGGTCATGTTTCTTTGAAGATTTTTGATATACTTGGTAGAGAAATTGCAGTGATTGCTGATCAGGTATTTACAGCCGGTAGATATACATTTGAATTCGATATAAATTATTTACCAAGTGGAACTTATATCTATCATTTAGTAACAGATAACAAAATTATAACAAAGAAGATGCAGGTTATCAAATAGACTAATTGATATTAATAAAAAAATCTATTAAAAGTTTTTCTCTATTTCTTTTTCGGAGCACTGTTTTATCTTTAATTCAATGGATTGGTATTTTTATTTTAATTACAAGTATTATTAAGGTAAGCGGCATAAATTTTCTAACTCAAAAAAAATAATTCTATTTCTTCTCAAATTTTATTGAAACTGAATTAATACAATATCTCAATCCAGTTGGTTGAGGTCCATCATCAAATACATGTCCGAGATGACCACCACAATTTTTACACAGTACTTCTATTCTATGCATTCCATAACTGAAATCATCCCTTTCAATTATTTTTGATTTATCAATGGCTTTGTAAAAACTTGGCCAACCGCAACCTGCATCAAATTTTGTGTCCGATTCAAATAGAACTTCTCCACATGCGGCACATTTATAAACACCCTTTTCAAAATTATTCCAATATTCACCGGTGAAAGGTTTTTCAGTTCCTTTTTCTCTTAACACATGATATTGTTCTTTCGATAAAACTTTTTTCCATTCTTCTTCTGTTTTTATAATGTTCGACAATTTAGAATCCTTTCTATTATGATTTTTTTCCTGAGGCAAAAAAGAAATTATTAATAGTGTTGTGATAACAATCAGTTTCATTTTATTACTTTCTATTTATATATAGTAACATAAATGGGATTAATTTAGTTTCTTTTGAGCGGCTTCAGCTTCTTCAATTGAATTAAAATAGCCTACTCTAACACGATACCATTTACCACCACGTTCAGGGACATTTGCTTCAACAATAAACGCATCAAACCCTTTTGATTTTAATTTTCTTACTTCACTTTCAGCTTTAGCTTTGTTTTTCCATGATGATACTTGAAAAACATATTTTGAACCGTCACTAAAAATTGTTTTGCTTGTGGTAGGTTTCCAATTATTATCTTGTGATAATTTTTGGTTTGAAGAAATAAACTTTTCTTTCAATGTTCTATTATCAATAACTTTTATAGTTGAATCCGATTCAATCTTTGGCAAATTTGATTTTTGTTCATCTATTCTTTTTAAATCGCTGGTTTTCCCTTCTGCAATTTTTATTAACATTTCTCTCTTCTGTTCTTTTTTCCTCTTTTCTTGATCTTCAAAACTTATTTGCTCTTTCTTATTTAAAAACTTTATGCAAAAATCATAAATCGTTTTTACTGTTTCATTACTATCAATTGGTTCTGAAAAATTTTGTGTATTAATGTTTAACCCGGGAAAAGATTTCTCCCCAAGTATTTTTAATTTGTCATCATAATACAAAGAACCAATCTTAGCATACTTTTGACTTGCCATTGTAAAAAATATTTGTTCTTTACTGCTGTAAACTTTTTCTTCTACTGATTGAATTGTTTTTGGAGTTTTATAAAATGAAAAAATCAATGCGGAAATTTGATTTTCAAATTTTTTTATTGATGAAGTATCAACATATACTTTCTCATTATTCGATTCACTAACTAATATCCATTTATTACTTAGAGTCTGAGCATTAGTCAATAATGAACTTATAATTATAATTAGAAAAATTTTTTTCATTTTTATGTCATATAATAAAAAAATATCAAATTAAATTTACTTTAAATTAATTCTTTCCTTGACAAAAATACAAAGGAGTATTATTTTTTCCACAACTTTTTTGAACTACTATGCTTACAGAATTCGGAAAAATTTTCATCTTTATAATTCTTGCAATAATATTTGTAATAATAACACTTTTCATCAACAAACTTATTAGACCAAATAGACCCACAGTTGAAAAACAAAAAGTATATGAATGTGGCGAAAATCCTGAAGGCTCTCCCTGGGTTAAATTTAATATTAGATTTTATGTAGTTGCACTTATCTTTTTAATTTTTGATGTTGAAGTTGTCTTGTTATTTCCCTGGGCTTTAGTCTATAAAGATTTTGGCGTTTTTGGTTTCGTTGCAGGAATTATATTTTTATTAGTATTGGGTTTAGGAATGGCTTACGAATGGCGTAAAGGCGATCTTGAATGGGCTCGTCCTACTCCAAAGCCTCCAAAATTAGATGAATTATTAAAAAAAGAATCTTAACAATTAAAATAAGAAAATTAAATTATGGGTTTATTAGATAAAGAATTTTCTGATGGTAATATTGTTGTAGCTAATGTTGAAGACTTACTAAATTGGGCAAGATTATCATCTGTTTGGCAACTTGGTTTTGGTTTAGCTTGTTGTGCAATTGAAATGATGGCTACTTCAGCGTCTCACTACGATTTTGATAGATTTGGTTTAATACCAAGAAATACTCCACGTCAAGCTGATGCAATTATAATCTCTGGAACTGTTACTCTTAAAATGGCTATTCGAATTAAAAGATTATACGAACAAATACCAGATCCAAAATATATTATATCAATGGGAAGTTGTGCTAATTCTGGCGGTCCATATTGGGAGCATGGTTATCATGTACTCAAAGGTGTTGATAGAATTATACCTGTTGATGTTTATGTTCCCGGTTGCCCTCCAAGACCAGAAGCTTTGCTTGAAGGTCTTCTAAAATTACAAGAAAAAATTAGAAATGAATCACTAAGAAAAAAATTATGAAAACCGCTGAAGAAATTTTTGAAATATTAAAAAATGAGCTTGGGGAAATTATTTTATCAATTGATAAAGATACTCCAACTGAACCTATCATATCTGTCGAACCTCTTAAAATACATATAGTTAGCAAGTTTTTGCGAGATAATTCTGAGCTTCAATTTGATAGCTTAATGTGTCTTTCTGGAGTCGATGACGCAAACGGTAAAAAAGTAAAAGACAATGAAGGTTATGATGTAATTGAAGGTGGAACTCTTAGTGTTTATTATCATTTATATTCAACTGTTTTGAAACATAAAATTACATTGAAAGTATCTGCTCCGCGTGAAGATGCAAAAGTTGAATCTGTTGAAAATGTTTGGAAATGCGCTGATTGGCATGAAAGAGAAGCATATGATATGATCGGCATTAAATTTTTAAATCATCCTGATCTAAGAAGAATTTTGATGCCTTATGATTGGGAAGAAAATTCTCATCCTTTAAGAAAGGATTTTAAAGTACCTGAATTTTATCAAGGAATGAAAATTCCATACTAATTTATAAAGTTTGTAATTTGGATTAAGATGGCACTAAAAACTGAAACAATGGTTCTTAATATGGGTCCTCAACATCCTTCTACTCATGGTGTTTTGAGACTCGAATTAGAAATTGAAGGCGAATTAATTGTAAATGTAAAACCCCATCTTGGTTATCTTCATAGATGCTTCGAAAAACATGCAGAAGCTATGCAATATAATCAAGTAATACCTTATACAGATAGAATGGATTACTTGGCTTCTATGGGCAATAATTTTGGTTATGTTTTAGCTGTAGAAAAATTGTTAGGAATTCAAGTACCAGAAAGAGTTGAGTATATTCGTGTTATAATGGCTGAACTTCAAAGAATAGCTTCTCACTGTGTCGCACTTGGAACTAATGGAGCTGATATTGGTGCTTTAACTCCCTTCTTATATTTATTCCGTGATCGTGAATATATTCTATCAATTATTGAAGAAACTTGCGGCGCAAGAATGCTTTACAATTATATGTGGGTTGGTGGACTTTCGCATGATATTCATCCAAATTTTGTAAGAAGAACAAAAGAATTTACTAGTTATTTCAAAAATACAATTGTTGAATTAGATAATCTTTTAACCTATAATAAAATTTTTATTGAAAGGACAGCAAACATTGGAGTTTTACCAGCTGAAACTGCAATTAATTATGGTGCAACTGGACCAATGTTACGTGGTAGCGGTATTAAATTCGACTTAAGAAAAGATGATACTTATTCAATATATAATAGATTTGATTTTGATATTCCCGTTGGTCAAGGACTTCAAGGAACAGTTGGTGATAGTTGGGATAGATACTATGTTCGTGTTCGTGAAATGGAACAAAGCTTAAGAATAATTGAACAAGCAATTGATCAAATTCCTGAAGGTGATGTACATTCAGCAATTCCTAAAAGAATTAAACCACCTAAAGGAACTGTTTATTCACGTGTTGAAAATCCACGTGGTGAATTAGGTTATTTTATAATTAGCGATGGTAATACGAATCCATTTAGAGTTAAAGTTCGTGCACCATCTTTTGTAAATTTAGAAATACTTGGAGAATTGTGTAAAGGTCATTTAATTGCTGATGTTATTGCAATTCTCGGTAGTATCGATATAGTTTTAGGAGAAGTGGATAGATAATGTATCAATACTTTTACGATTTAACTGGAAGTGTAATCATTTCAACTTTGATTACAGCTGTATTCCCTCTCGTTAATGTTTTATTAGTTGCATTAATTGGTGTTTATCTCGAAAGAAAAGTTTCTGCTTGGATGCAAGATCGTGTTGGACCAAATAGAACCGGCCCTTTTGGTTTATTCCAAACTATAGCAGATTTTCTAAAAATGTTGCAAAAAGAAGATGCAACTGCAACTGATATTGATAAAAAACTTTATAACATTGCACCTGTTTTGGTTTTTGCTGGCAGCTTTGCTGTTTATGCTGTAATTCCCTTTTCTTCCAAATTAATTGGAAGCGAAATTGAAGTTGGATTGTTTTATGCTCTTGCAGTATCAAGTTTTGTAGTAGCAGGAATTTTAATGGCTGGTTGGTCTTCTAACAATAAATACTCTTTATTAGGTGCTATGCGTTCTGCCGCTCAAATTGTTAGTTACGAAATTCCAACTGCATTAGTTGTTCTTGCTATGGTCATGTTTTTAGGTACTCTAAGTCTATCTAAAATCAGTGAAATGCAAACAGCATATTTTTGGAATTGGAATATTTTAGGCGGTGCTGAATTTGGTCTTTCAAAATTTTTATTAATTCCATTTATGCTTGTTGGTTTCATAATTATTTTTATTAGCACTTTGGCTGAAGTTAATAGAACACCTTTCGATATTCCTGAAGCTGAATCTGAATTAGTTGCTGGTTATTTTACTGAATATTGCGGAATGAAATGGGCTATGTTTATGCTTTCTGAATATGGAAACATGTTTGCTGTTTCTGCTATTGTTTCTATTCTTTTCTTTGGCGGTTACCAATCACCTTTTGGTTATTTAGGAAATACTTTAGGAATTAATTGGTTAATTCCATACGAACAAGCTTTCTGGTTTATCTTAAAAGGATGGTTTTTCATCTTTGTTCAAATGTGGTTACGTTGGACTCTTCCTCGTCTTCGCGTCGATCAATTGATGACTGTTTGTTGGAAATATTTAATTCCTTATGCATTCGTTAATTTAATTATTATTGGCATTATAACTTTATTATAAATTTTGAAAAATTTTATGAAAGAATATCTTAAGAATACTTGGTTAGGAATTTATACTATACTTGTTGGAATGAAAATTACATTCAAACATCTTTTTACTCCGGCAGTTACAATTCAATATCCAGAAGTAAAATTAAAATTACCTGAAAGAGAAAGAAATCGCCTTTATGTTAATATTGATGATTGTATTGGCTGCGATCAATGTGCAAGAGCTTGTCCTGTAAGTTGTATTACTGTTGATACAGTGAAAAGTGTTCCGGGTGAAGATTTAGGTACTACTTCCAATGGTAAAAAGAAAGCTCTTTGGGTTACAAATTTTACTATTGATTTTGCTAAATGCTGTTATTGTCAGTTGTGTGTTTTCCCTTGCCCAACTGAATGTATTTATATGACTGATGTGTTTGAATTCGCAACTTATGAAAGAAAAGATTTAGTATATCAATTTTCGAATCTATCTCCTGAAGAAGCTGAACAGAAAAAAATTAATTTTGCAAATTTTCAAGCTGAGAAAGAAAAACAAAAAGCTGCCGCAGCTGCAGTTCCTAAACCTGAAAATCCTTCTCAGCCAAGTACAAATTAAATTGAGTTGAATTAAAAATGAATTATTACGACATCTTATTTTATCTTTTTGCAATTATTACTCTTGTTTCCGCAGGATTTGTTGTAACGACAAGAAATGTAATTTATTCTGCATTCTTTTTATTATTTACTTTTTTTGGAGTTGCAGGAATTTATGTTCTGCTTGCCGCTGACTTTTTAGCTGTTGTTCAAATTATGGTTTATGTCGGTGGTATTCTCATTTTATTGTTATTTGGTGTAATGCTAACAAATAAAATTACAAATGTTGATATAAGAACAGGTACATCAAATTTACTTCCTGCTTCTATTGCTATTGGTTTATTAATGGGTGCTTTAGTTTCAGCTATGATTTACACTGGTTGGAAAGTTCAACCTGCTTCTGAAATTCCTGATACTTCAATTAAAAACTTAGGTGCATTATTAATTACAGATTATTTATTGATTTTTGAATTACTTGGTATATTACTTCTTATTGCTTTAATCGGTGCTGCTTCTATAGCAAGAAGAGATAAAGAATAATAATTTTAGGAGTTTACTTTGTTTCAAGTTACTTTACAACATTTTTTAGTTTTAAGTGCAATTCTTTTTTCATTAGGTGTTTATGGAATTGTTACAAGAAAAAATGCAGTGATGGTATTAATGGGTATCGAATTAATACTAAACTCTGCTAATATAAATTTTGTAGCTTTTGCCAAATATGGAAATTTTGGTTTTAGTGGACAAATTTATGCATTGTTTGTAATTGTTCTTGCTGCTGCCGAAGCTGCAATTGCACTTGCAATAGTTTTAAATATTTATAAAACATTTACAAATGTAAATATTGACGAAATAGATAACTTAAAAGAATAGACCATGAGCGAAAGTTTATTAGTAAACCTATCAATTGCTATTTTATTTTTACCATTAATTGGTTTTGCAATTGTTGTTATTTTGGGTAAAAGATTCCCTAAACTTTATTTATTAGAAGTTGGAATATTAACAATTGCTTTTATCCTGTCATTAATTGTTATGTTTTCAAAATTATCTTATTTCCCAAAAGATATTGTTTCTGAATTTACTTGGATAACTATTGGAAATGCACCTCTTAATGGCGTAATCAATATTGATTTAGGAATTAAGATTGATAACATAACAGTTTTGATGTTATTTGTTGTTAATCTTATCAGTATGCTTGTTCATTACTACTCCATTGAATACATGCATGGCGATAAAAGATATACAAGATATTTCTCATACCTTGGATTATTTACCTTTTCAATGTTAGGTATAGTTCTTACTCATAACATTTTAATGATGTACATTTTTTGGGAATTAGTTGGTGTTTCTTCTTATTTGTTAATAGGTTTTTGGTTCGAAAAAAAATCTGCATCCGATGCTGGTAAAAAAGCTTTTATTGTAAATAGAATTGGTGATATTGGAATGTTTATTGGAATTTTAATTCTATTTACAAATTATCATACATTCACATTTGATACAATCTTCGAGCAAATAAAAAATGGCGTTATTCCATTTAGTAGTAATGCTTGGCTTACTGCTGCTGGTATTTTAATTTTTATGGGTGCTGTTGGAAAATCTGCTCAATTCCCTCTTCATGTTTGGTTGCCAGATGCAATGGAAGGTCCAACTCCTGTTTCAGCATTGATTCATGCGGCTACCATGGTTGCTGCTGGTGTTTATTTAGTAACAAGAATATTTGTGTTGCTTACAGCAGATGCTATGTTAGTGATTGCTGTTGTCGGCGCATTTACATCATTCATTGCTGCAACTATTGCTATTACTCAAAATGATATTAAAAAAGTACTTGCATATTCAACTGTTAGTCAGCTTGGTTATATGATTATGTCTCTTGGTGTCGGAGCTTATGCATTTGCTTTCTTTCATTTAGTTACTCACGCATTCTTCAAAGCTTCTTTGTTCCTTGGTTCAGGTTCTGTTATTCATGCAATGCATCATGAACAAGATATTAGAAATATGGGTGGATTGAAAAAGAAGATGCCTTTAACTTATGCTACATTTTTAATTTCCACTCTTGCAATTTCAGGTGTCCCTTTTACTTCTGGCTTTTTAAGCAAAGATGGAATTCTTGCTGGTACACTTGCGTTCGGTAAATTAACAGGTCATTGGTTAATCCCAATAATTGCTTTTACCGTTGCTGGTATGACAGCTTTTTATATGTTCAGATTAGTTTTATTAACTTTTCATGGCGAACCGCGCGATCATCATAAATTTGATCATGCACATGAATCTCCAAAGTTAATGGTTGTTCCTCTTATAATTTTAGCTACACTTTCAATTTTTATTTGGTACACTCCAAATCCAATTGGTGCAAATCAAGGTTGGTTCTTAAAAAGTTGGGTTAAAACACCTCAACAAGTGATACCTAATGAAACAAGATTTTCTTTCATGGTTGGAAAAGAAAATCATGAAGTCAATGTTGAAGAGCATGGTGAAATTGTTAATTCTTTAGAATATACAGAAACAATGCATTGGGCTCATTATAAAGCAATGTTTGCTTCACTTGCTTTAGCTGGTTTAGGTATTCTTTTAGCATTTATGTTTTACGCATGGAAAAAATTTGATGCAGATAAACTTGCAGAAAAAATTAAAGGATTATATAACTTTTCTCTTAACAAATGGTACTTAGATGAATTATATGATGCTACAGCTGTTTCAGGTACATTAAATACTGGTAAAGGTTTATCTTTGTTCGATCAAAAAATAGTTGATGGTGCTGTTAATGGTTCTGCTTGGTTAACAAGATTTACATCAAAATTAAGTGGACTTTTTGATACTTATGTTGTTGATGGATTGGTTAATTTTTCTGCTTTCTTTAGTGGTTTTGTTGGTCTTAATTTCAGAAAATTACAAACTGGTAAAGTGCAAACTTATATTGTTTATGTTGTATTTGCTGTAATAATTCTTTTGTTTTTCTTTAAACCATTTTAATAAATAATTTTTAGATTAAATAAGTTACATATAAAAATTAAAAAATAGGTCATTTATTATGATTGGATTTCCGATTCTATCGTTAATTACTTTTCTACCAATAATTGGAATGATATTACTTTTATTCATTCCTAAAGAACAATCTAAATCAATTAAATATTTAACTCTTGCAATTACTGCCGTTCAGGTTGTTCTTGCTATTATATTACTGGCAAATTATAATTATAATGCTGCCGGCGTTTATGAAGAAAAGTCATTTCAATTCATTGAAAAATTCCGTTGGATTTATATCACTGGAATTTCATGGCTCGGTAATGTAAAGGTAGATTACTTTTTAGGTATTGATGGTCTTAGCATGCCAATGGTTCTTTTAACTGCTATAGTTTCTTTTATTGCTACAATTTCTTCATGGAATATTGAAAAATCAGTTAAAGGTTATTTTGCATTATTTCTTTTACTTGATACAGGAATGATGGGAGTTTTTGTTGCTCTCGATTTCTTCTTATTCTACATTTTCTGGGAATTAATGTTACTTCCAATGTATTTCTTAATTGGAATTTGGGGTGGTCCAAGAAAAGAATATGCTGCTATTAAGTTCTTCATCTATACTTTGTTTGGAAGTATTTTTATTCTTTTAACAATGATTGGTTTGTACTTCAGTACAACTGAAGTTTTAGCTGACGGAACAAGAGTTCTAACTTTTAATTTACTTGCAATGATGAATCCAGCTAATTCAACTCCTGATGGAATTTTATCTATTGCTAACCCAAATAATTTAAGATTTATTGCATACATAGCAATGTTTGTTGGTTTTGCAATTAAAATACCAATGTTCCCTTTCCATACTTGGTTACCCGATGCTCACGTTGAAGCACCAACTCCAATTTCTGTTATTCTTGCTGGTGTTCTTTTAAAAATGGGTACTTATGGAATTTTAAGAATTAACTATCCAATCTTTCCTGAAATTACTCGTCAACTTATGTGGTGGATTGGTTTGTTTGGAATGATTAATATTATTTATGGTGCTTTGGTTGCTTTAGCTCAAAAAGATTTCAAAAAATTAATTGCTTATTCTTCAGTTTCTCACATGGGTTATGTTTTATTAGGAATGGCTTCATTAACTACTGCTGGTGTTAATGGTGCAATCTTCCAAATGTTTAATCATGGAACAATCACTGCAATGCTCTTCTTGATTGTTGGTGTTGTTTATGATAGAGCACACACTCGTGGACTTTATGATTTTGGTGGTTTAGCTACTCAAATGCCTGTTTATACTGGTTTTGTAACTGTTGCATTTTTCGCTGCAATTGGGTTACCAAGTATGAGTGGTTTTATTTCAGAAGCTTTAGTTTTTGTTGGCTCTTTTGGTGTTGAAACTACAAGAGTTTTAGCAATGATTTCTACTCTGGGTATTTTACTTGGTGCTGGTTATATGTTATGGACTTTACAAAGAATTTTCTTCGGTCCTTTAAATGAAAAATGGAATACTTTACTTGACGTTGATAAAAGAGAATTAGCAATGTTTATTCCTCTTTCAATTATTATAATTTTCTTAGGTGTTTATCCTTCTGCAATGTTAAACATTATGAATACATCTGTTAATACTCTTGTAAATTTTGTAAGTGGAAATATTAATTCAATCACCCAAAACGGATTTTAAGAAACGATGGCAAATTTATATCAGTCTCTTGAATTAATTCGTCCTGAAATTGTTCTTTCGATTGCACTAATTGTTTTAGTTATTTTCGATTTAATTTTTCATGTCGATAAAAAAATTATTCCTTATGTTGCTCTTGTTGGTTTAATTGCAACTGGAATTTTTACATTATTAAACCCGCAATCAGGATTCGCCTTCCAGCAAACTAACTTAATGGGTAAAATAGGAATTTTTGCTGTTGATAGTTTTGGTAATTACTTCAAAATATTAATTATAATATCATCAATTTTAATTGTGCTTTATTCATTTTCTTCTGAAGAAATTAATAAAATACAAGAACGAATTGGTGAATATTATGCTTTGATTTTTGGAATGATTTTAGGAATGTTTTTCATCGTTTCTGCAACAGATTTAATTCTTGTTTATTTGTCATTAGAATTAATGTCTTTGTCTTCCTATGTTCTTGCTGGCTTTACAAAATTGAGAGATAGAAATAGTGAAGCTTCTCTTAAATATTTAATTTATGGCGCTGTTTCTTCTGGATTAATGCTTTATGGAATTTCCCTTATTTATGGTTTAACTGGAAGTACTAACTTTTATATAGTGAATATGATTTTGCAAATACCAAATGCAAATCAATTCACTTTGGCATTTGCTAATGTTTTAATTTTTGCCGGTATTGGTTATAAAATTTCATCTGTTCCTTTTCACTTTTGGACTCCCGATGTTTATGAAGGCGCTCCAATTACTATTACAACTTATCTTTCTGTAGCAAGTAAAGCTGCAGGTTTTGCACTTTTGATTAGATTTATTAAAACTACTTTTGTTAGTTTTTCAGATTCGTTTGGTAATTGGCAAGTTATTTCTTCTTTCGACTGGAAGACATTGCTAATTATAATTTCAATATTAACTATGACTTTAGGAAACTTCACTGCACTTTGGCAAAATAACCTAAAAAGACTTCTTGCTTTTTCTTCAATTGCTCATGCTGGATATTTATTGCTTGGTGTTGTAGTTTTTTCAAATGGTGGAGTTTTAGCAATTCTAATTTACTTCTTTGTTTATTTACTTATGAATTATGGCGCATTTTTAATCGTTATGTTAATTTCGAATAAATCAGGTTCAGAAAATATCGATGATTATGATGGCTTAGGTTACACTTCCCCACTTTTAGCAGTTTCATTTGTAATCTTTTTAGTTTCTTTAGCTGGTTTACCGCCAACTGCTGGTTTCATTGGTAAACTATATATTTTCATTGCATTAGTTGATGCCAAAATGATAACAGTTGCTATTATTGCTTTGTTAAATACTGTTGTCTCTCTTTACTATTACGTTAGAATAGTTAAACACATGTATTTAAATAAACCTACTGAAAATACTTTAACAGTAAAACCTAATCTTGGTAATACTATTTTAACTTTGGTTCTTGTAATACCTGTTTTAGTTTTTGGTATTTATTTTCAGCCATTAGTTGATTGGGCAAAGAATAGTTTGAATATTCTTGGATTAATGTAAATTTTTAATAAAACTATATTTTAATTATTGCATAAATTTATACGATTATTTTGGATTTTTGAGGTTATATCTTATAAAAAATTATGAATATAATACATCTTTAAAGAGATTTTCTTTAAAATTTGGGGAAATATTTTACCTTCATTATACAGAAACTTCTACCCTTTAGAATATTCCAATTGAATTTTTATGGTTAAAAATATTTCTTATACTATATTAAATATTTTTTACCTTGACCTTGCATCAAATGCATTTTAGCAATGTTAATTATATAAATATAAATGGAATATGTTGCTTTTTGATATACAAAAAGAAGTTTTAAATAATCTTTGGAGGACTTTTAAGATCAGAAGATAGTAAATATTTTGGCGTTATTGAAAAGATCAGAGATTGATTTTTTATCACTCCAAAACATTTGATG
>JARGDL010000030.1 GCA_029210465.1 Stygiobacter electus | reverse complement strand
ATTGACCTGAAACTTCCCTTTAACCATTTACACAAAATTATTTACACTACCTTTAGATTCAAAATTAATCATCCATTCAATTCTGTATTTATCTCTAAACATACCAAAATATGAACTCCAAGGACTTTTTCCCATTGGCACTTCAAATTTTACCACCAATTGATAGTCCATTAAAAATTTCATCTGCTTCTGCTCTACTTTCAACAGAAATTAATATTTTACTTCTATTCTCTTCTTCGTTTACCTTTCCCATAAACGATGGTACATCATTACCCATTAAAAAATTATTTTTACCAATAGGCAAAGCAATGTACATAATTTTATTAGCCTCACTTTCGTCCCAACTATTATTGGGATCTTTGGGTATATCCTTGAAGCGGACTAATATTGCAAATTCTCTGCCAAATACTGATTTGTAAAAGTTGAATGCTTCTTCAGCATTTCCGTTGAAATTTATGTGTGGATTGATTGTCACCATTTTGTCTCCTTTTTAATTTATTTGGAAAATATTTTTATGATAATGTAATATAGGATAGTTACTGTTTTTTCCAATTTAGTTATAAATTATTTAAACCATTTTATTGCATTTGGTCTACGGTGTGGACAACCCGGCCAGCAACAGGGCGTCTTTTTCCCTTCCGATAAATCTTCCATCATTCTTTGTATATGTTCATTTCTTGTTTCCACTTTTTTGACTATGGTAACCCAGCAAATCCACTCGTTGCGTTGAATAGGAGTGAGTTTGTTCCAACGCTCAAGAATATCAGCATCGTATTTTAATGCTCTTTTCAAATCGTCTGGGACTTTGTGTAAAACTCCAGGTTCAATTTTCTTGTTCATACTTTTGTATCCTCTTCTATCCGGAATTTCACAATTTTTTTATTAATGTTAGAGGTAGAGGTTTGTCAATGGGAAAGTGAATAGCTCCTTTTGAAGTATTGTACTTTTCAAGCTCCTTTTTGAAATGAATAATTGGGTTGGGTGTGAGGGTAAAATCCAATATGTTCTCTGTGAACGGCATAATAAACCAAAACTTTATTTTGTCTGAACGCAGGCATTCCGTAACTGATAATTTCGGTGGCCTGCGGAGCGGCTTGCTTAATGGCTTGCCTGAGTTGTTCCAGTTTCGCCTGAATTTCAACAGGAAAAGATTGATGGTATTCGTCAATGGTTTTATATATATGTTTGGGCTTAGCATTCATTTTATTTTAACTCATTAATAATTATCTTCTTCATCTGTAAAAGTTTTTCCCATGTACCAGGCTTATGCAAAAGTTCTCCTATGTTTTCCGGATTGATTTGCCAAGATATGCCAAATTTATCTTTGCACCATCCACAAACACTTTCTTTGCCTCCTTCAGAAGTTAGAGCATTCCAGTAATAGTCTATCTCTTCCTGATCTTTGCAGACGATGTTATATGATACTGCTTCAGTAAAACTAAAGTTGTGCATGTTGCCCCCGTCCATAGCTACAAACCATTGATTCTCCAACATAAAATCTGAAAACATTACCATGTTTTGCATACCCGGCATTTGAGATGCATCGTAGTGGAATATCCGGCCAAGCTTAGCGTTTTTAAAAACTTTCTGGTAAAAATATATGGCGTTTTCAGTCTGTGGCTTATCGCCGGTAAACAAAAAAGCAGGAATAATTGCAGGACGTGGCTCGCCATTGGGATTTGTCAGAATCAATTGCCAGTTATAGCCATATTTGTCTTCAATCCATCCATAAAGTTCACTGAAATCATACTTTTGCAATGGCATACGGACGGTGCCACCATCTGAAAGTTTAATCCACATTGCTTTAAGCATTTCACTGGCATTTACTTCGCGGGAAGGATTAAAATTAACCATAAAAGAATTGGCAGGAGTAGGGCTAAATTCATCTCCAGCATTGATGGCCGTAAAAACATAACCCCATAGTTCAAAATATATAACCAGTTCTTTGCCGGCAAATTCTTTTTGAAAATCTAAAAGCCCTTCGGCTGGATAGTAGGAAGTATAAATAATTTCACTTTTCGGAAAAACAGAAACATAAAATTCTACAGCTTCCTTAGCATTCCTTTTAAACCATAAATTGGGTGTAAGTTTTTGTTTGATGATCATATATATTTCTCTTTTTTAATTTTTTATCTGATGCCGCTTTCAATATATTTTTTAAAGCTATTTAAAATAACCTGCCAGCCCTGTTTTTGCAGCTCTATTGGATATACATTTTCCGCGTCAAAAGTTATAGTCACCTCGGTTTGTTCATTCTCTTTTGTAAATTTCATGATTGTAAAACGATCTCCAAATTCATAAGTGAAATTATCACCTTCTAAAATTTCGGTATACACAGCTTCAAATTCAAAGCCTTGATTTCTGTCTTTAGTTTCCATTCTTGCAAAGTATTTTCCACGAATTCTCATATCATTTGAAGCCGTTGGACAATGCCAATAATCGCTTGCAAATTTCCATTTAGTAATATTTTCGGGCTTGGTATAATTGTCCTAAACTTTCTTTCGTTCATCAGATATTGTTGCGCTAATTGTTATTTTCTCGTGCGTCATCATTATTTGGGAATTTGATTTTGGTCAGCAAATCCTATTGGTGTTCATCTAAATCCGTAAAAGTATCATAATACATTCAGCCGTGATCTAAACTTTCTTTGTACTGTGTCGCACCGTTTTAAAGAGCAAGTTTTATTATTCTGTCAATTTCTTCCTGACTGTTTACTTGTAGTGCTGTTAGCACTTAAGTTGTAGAGCTGTTCATTGTACCAATCTTTTTGTTTGATTAAAGAGATCTTTCTACAACCAGTTTTAATTAAGTCCTTTTTAAATTTCTATATAATCCCAACAATACAACAATACAGATAAAAATCATCGCAAGCGAAAGAGTAATAAGTAAAAATGAAATTAGTCCTTCAATAAAGGTTGTACCTTCTTTACCGCCAGCAATTGGCATTAATTTTCCGGCTCCGGATATGGCTGCAATGATAACTGCTGAAAAATTTGCGAAAGAACCATAAAGTGTAAGCCAAAATGTAATTGATAACCATTTATCATTAATGAAAAGTTTGTTCCAAATAAGGCCCAAAATGACTAGAAACATTCCGTTCATCACACCTTCGAGATGTGCTGTAAGCCCCATTCTTGGGTTTGCCATCATTGGAACAAACAAACCAATGATTAATCCAAATAAAAATAATAGGACTCCTAAAAACATGAGCCAATTTGATTGCCATTTATTACGTTCGATGTTTTCCATAGTTTTATTTTGTTTAGTTTATAAATTATTTAACTAATGATTTCCTTAAGGTTTGTTGATTCTATTATTCTTTATGAAAGATTGGGTTTTATTTTTTAAAAGTCAACACCTATTTTCAATTAACAATCAATTATGCTTTTCAAACCAGATAAACACTTTTTTATGTAAAAAAAGCACAAGAAGAATGGAACATTAATATGTTCAAGAAATAATTATCAACATAACTTGAAACAAGTGAATCCTTTCAGCATGATATAACAATATTTTGTTCTAACTCTTGAAATGAAAGGCGAATAAATTATTTACCAACAAAATTTAATTTGATATTAATAATTTCAGGACGGCTGCCTGTTCTAATCGGTGGTCCCCAACCGCCAACTCCACATGAGACATAATAATGTGTGTTTCCTTTTACTCTGTATCCCCATGCAATTTCATAAACTTTTTCAACGATGTAATTAAATGGCCAAAGTTGACCATAGTGAGTATGACCACTTAATTGTAAATCGATTCCATTTTGTTGAGCTTCATCTAACTTAAAAGGTTGGTGATCCATCAAAATTAATGGAAGAGATTTATCGATATTTTTAATTATTTCAGAAAGTTCTTTTCTTCTTTTACCTGCAAATTGTTTTATTGCTATGTCTTCTCTCCCAATCACATAAAATGAGTTGTTAATTTTTACTGCTTCGTCACGAATAATTTTAACATTATGTTTCTTTAAATATTCAACTGCAGGCTCAACTCCGCCGATGTATTCATGATTTCCTGTAATACCATAAACGCCATATTTTGATTTTAATCTAAGTAAGTGTTCTCCAACATCATATTTTATGACTGGAGCTAAATCTTCATCTATAATATCACCCGCAAGCAAAATTATATCTGGATTTAATGAATTAATTTTTTCAGCAACATCATACATAAAACCGTAGCTGTTAATTGTACCAAGATGTAAATCGGAAGCCATGACGATGTTTAATGATTTCAATTCACCAGCATTCTTTTTGATTTTGATATTATATTTTTTTGTAATAATCATGTTTTTATTTATAAAACCAGCAGCAACAATTATTATTGTTAATAAAACAACCGATAAAGCAACTATTCTTTTGGTTTTAATAATATCTTTAGTTAAAAAGGATGGTATAAAATGAAAGAAATGTTCAATCAAACGAATGGAATCAATTATTAATAATTGGAGAAAAAGATAAATCATAGCAGCAAGCCATATAGAACCAATAGAAACAAGAAAAACGCTAATAGGTGAAATCCAAATATTTTCGAATAATCTTCCAGCAATGTATGACAATGCAAGGAAAATTATAATTATTAAATACCAGTTTTTATATTCAGTAGGGACAATTGATAAACCACGACGAATTATGTAATAGTTAATAAGTCCATAAACTGAAAAAACAATACTAAAAAAAATTACCATTTGAGATGTTTTCATTTTTTTTACAATTATAAAAATTAAAATTGGATTAAAGTTTTATAAATATTTCACTTAACACTTCTTACTTTAATAACAGCTTTTTTATAAAGCTCAATATATTTTTCTGCGGATTTTTTCCATGAATAATCTTTCGACATTCCATTCATTTGAATTTTATACCAAACATCTTTAAGATGAAAATCATTAATTGCTCTTTGAACAGAAAGTAAAAGAGCATAACCTGTGTAATCATTAAAAGAATAACCAGTTCCAATTTCTTTCCCTTGAGCAAGATATTCATTCCAATCCAAAACTGTATCAGCAAGTCCACCAGTTTTTCTAACAACAGGGACAGTTCCATAACGAAGAGAATAAATTTGATTCAAGCCGCAAGGTTCAAAACGAGATGGCATTAAAAAAATATCTGTAGCAGCTTCAATTAAATGAGCAAGTTCATTATTGTAACCACGATAAAAGTAAAATTTATTTGGATAACGATTTGCAACATCTCTAAACATATCTTCATAATGTTGTTCACCGCCGCCAAGCACAACCCATTGAGCTGGTAATTGTAAAAGATCGTTTAAAGCATAACCAATTATATCAAAACCTTTTTGGGAAACCATTCTTGATACAATCCCAATTAATGGAACGTCTTCATTAAACTCAAAGCCAAGATGATTAACTAAAAACTTTTTATTTTGAAGTTTACCACTTAAATTTTCTTTTGAATATTGAAAAGGAATTAAAACATCTTTTTCAGGATCCCAAACGTTGTAATCAATTCCATTTATAATTCCATACAAATCATTTTGACGCATTCTTAAATAATCTTGCATTCCTTCTCCATATTCTGGAGTTAATAATTCTTTTGCATAAGTTTCACTAACTGTGTTAATAACATCGCTTGTTAAAATTGCAGTTTTCATAAAATTAACACCACCTTCATATTCACCAAGTCCACCATGAAGAAAATGTTCTTCCTTAATTTCAGCTTTGTAAAAAGTCTCTTTTGAAAATCTACCCTGATAAGCAACGTTGTGAATTGTAAAAACTGTTGCAGTTTTTTCAAAAAGTTTATCCCAACCATAATTTTCTTTTAACAGCAATGGTGTCAATCCTGTTTGCCAATCATTACAATGAATTATATCAGGTGCCCATTGAAGTCGTTGCAAAATTTCAATCGTTCCTTTCATAAAAAGAATAAACCTTTCATCTTCATCGTGGTCGTTTGTATAAACAGTAAAACGATGAAAATAATAAGGACAGTCAACAAAGTAAATTTCAACGTTTGAGCGTGGAAGTTTTGCTGTGTGTACATGAACAGAATGAACTTTACCAGCCACACGAACAGGAATTTCTCCAATTGACCATTGATAATGAAGACCATGTTCAACTTCGCCAAATAAATTATACTTTGGCATAAAGACTTTTACTTCGTGTCCTAGATTATTTAATTCAATTGGCAAAGAACCAGCAACATCTGCGAGTCCACCAGTTTTTGCATAAGGAAAAACTTCGCTGCTAAGAAATGCTATTTTCATTATATATAAAATTTGTTTTTGCAAATATATGGAATGAAAAATAAGTAAGGTAAAGTAATTATTTGATAAATAGACTTTTCTAATAGTGATAAATAAAATTGTTTTACAATTTCAGACCTTGATAAAGATCGATGTAAAAAACAATTGTCATCCTTCGACAAGCTCATCCTTCGACAAGCTCATCCTTCGACAAGCTCATCCTTCGACAAGCTCAGGATGACAAAATTTTTCTGCTAATAATTACCTGTTTAAAATTAAATGTTTTTAATTCTCAATTTGCAATTTGCAATTATTAATTATCAATTTTTAATGGATGTGCTTCTGTATTAAAAACATATTTTGACAAATCTAAGGTTTCTTCCGGTGCAAAAATTAAATACAAATATTTAAAAGTTTCGGCAAGTAAAAAGCTTTCCATTTTGTCAAACTTTTCTTTACTCATTACATTTTTTAATGATGCATAACCTTCATCAAGTTTGCAATACTTTTGAAAGCTTTCTAAAAAGTTTTTTCCCATTTCTAAATATTTTGAGTTGTGTGTTGCTCGATATAAATAAAATGCAGATTCAATTATTTCAGGACGGAGAACATAGTGTGGATTTGTTATTTCAAACGTTTCATAATTAAATTCTTCGGGTTCAATTCCAAATTGATTCCACATTCTGTAACAACTTTCTTGGACTTTTTCAGCACGATTAATATCGCCACCCATTACAAGAACAGCAGAAATGAAAGCATCCAAAGCACCAAAAAGTTTGCGTCGAATTTTTCCAGAATTCATATCGCAACGACCGTACCATGCGCCAGTTTGATTCTCTTCATATAAATATTTATTAACAGAAGCGATACTTTCATCAAACATTTTTTTGAAATCTTCATCTTTAAAAAGTAAATATGATTTAATCATATATTCATAATAACTATCAATCATTCCACTGATATGACTTTCTTTATTAATCCATTCACCAGTTTCAACATTTATTGACGTTCCTACTAATCCAATTGATGTTCGACGATTGAAACATTCAACAAAAGCTTTTTTTGCTTTTATATAAAAATTTGGATTGCCGGTTAATTTGCTTAATGTACCAAATTCAAGCATCAACGTTCCAATTTCAGCAGGATTGCTGATTTTTCCTTTTGTTTCGCCTGTTTTCAAATTTACTTGTTGATATGGCATTCCAGTTTGTGAATTAAAAACTGTTAACAATCTTTTGCCCAAATCTTCTGCTAAGTTTAAAAATCTTTTATCACCATCAAGTTGATATGCGGAAAGTAATCCGCCAAGTAAACGAATTGTAATTTCGAAATTGCTTACAAAAAAATTTTTATCGAAAGATAAATTTTCGAAAATTAATTTTTTTACTTCATCAGCTTCATTTTCAAGCTTCATTAATTTCAATGTTGAAAAAGCATCAATTGGAGTCATTAAAAGAGTTTCATCATACCAATTTCTGAAAGCTTTTGAAATTGGTTTTAATTCATCAAATCCCCAAGCATATTTTTTATAAGCATTCCATGCGTGTAGAAATTCCTGTTTAACTTTTTCTGCATATTCTAATTTATTTAATTCTTTTGCATCACAAATTTTTGTTTCAGAAAGTGGAAACGAATTTTTATCACTCCAAAGTTTTTTATTTGGTTTAGAACTCATCACAAAAGTTAAATTGCCACCTTTAATAATTTCTTCATGAGTAATGAAACTTCGAGTCAAAGTTTTTCCATTAAGTTTTGCATTTTGAATGAAGATGTTTTTTGATGAAACATTTTTTGCGGCGATTTTAAATTTCTTTCCGTTAGATAGATTTATAATAACTTCATCAAACAATGGTGAACCAATTAAATAATTTTGGTCTGCTGGATTGAATGAATAAATTCCTAAAGCACTTAAAACATACCAAGCGGACATTTGTCCACAATCTTCATTTCCGCATAAACCATCGGGTGTTGAATTATAAAGTGTTCGCAAAATTTTATTAACATACTTTTGTGTTTTCCATGATTGACCAACAAAATTAAAAAGATATGCCGCGTGGTGGCTTGGTTCATTTCCGTGTGCATATTGTCCAATCATTCCGCTTATATCTGGACTAACTTTTTCTCCTTCGACAATTGAATCGGAAGTAAAGAGTGAATCAAGCTTTTGTATGAATTTATCCTTTCCGTGAAGATTAATTAATCCCTGAACATCATGCGGAACAAAAAAAGAATATTGCCACGAGTTTGCTTCTGTAAAATCATGTGTGCGATGATCAGAAATTTTTGGATTAAAGGGAGTTCTCCATTTTCCATCAGCAAATTTTCCACGCATAAATCCAGTTACCGGATCAAAAACATTTTTATAAAATTCAGAACGACTTAGAAAATATTTGTAATCCTCTTCTTCACCAAGTTTTTTTGCAACTTGTGCAATGCACCAATCATCATAAGCATATTCAAGAGTTCGTGAAACGGATTCATTAATTGAATCTGCTGGTATATATCCAAGTTCGCGATATAGTTTTAAACCAAATTGATCTTGCATTGCAGAAAGTTTCATTGCAGTGTAAGCTTCGCGATGATCAAAACCATTGTAACCTTTTAAAATTGCATCTGCTATAATCGGTACTGCATGATAGCCAATCATACAATTTGTTTCATTGCCAAGTAATTCCCACACAGGAAGTAATCCATATTCACGGCAATGTGCAAGCATTGAATTTATTAAATCATTTACACGTTCAGATTGTGTAATTGTAAATAATGGATGTTCAGCGCGAAAAGTATCCCAAAGAGAAAAAATTGAATATCGAGTGAAATTTTCAGCTTTGTGAATATTTCCATCAGCTCCTTTATACTCACCATTTGCATCATTAAAAATTATAGGAGCTAACATTGTTCGGTAAAGTGAAGTATAAAAAGTTGTAAGTAAATTTTTGTCTTTGCTTTTTGCAATTATTTTGCTCAGCTCTTTATTCCAAAGATTTTCAGCTTCCAGTTTTACTTTGTTAAAATTCCAATCAACGTTATCGGCAATCATATTTTGCTCAGCATTTTCAATACTTACAGATGAAATAGCAGTTTTGATTAATAAATCATTTTCATCAAACTTTAAAATTACTTTTGCTTTTTTTGATTTTAGTTCCGAAATATTTTCATAAGCAACCGTATCATTTGCAATAATAAATTTTGAAAACGGTTTTGAAAATTCAGAAACAAAATAAACACGTTGATCTTCCGCCCATCCTTTTGATAAACGATAACCAACAATTTTTTGTGGATTTATAACTTTAATATAAGTTTCAATTGGGGTATCCCAATTTATAGCGAAACCAAGATCAAGTTTTACATATTTATTTTGTTCATTTGGAAAAGTATAATGTTGTAAACCTGTTCTCAAAGCAGTTGTCAATTCAACTTTTATTTTATTATCAAGCTGAACAGAATAAAAACCGGGAGAAGCTTTTTCATTTTTATGTTTGAATTTAGTTTGAAAATTTTTTTTCACAAGGGTTGATTCACTAATATCGTCTTTAAAAACCGCGGGCATGTAACTAATGTCACACAAATCGCCAATGCCAGTACCGCTTAAATGAGTATGACTAAATCCAGCAATCAAACTATCGGAAAAATTATAACCGGAACACCAATCCCAGCCGCCTCTGCCATTATCGGGACTAAGTTGCACCATTCCAAATGGAACTGTTGCACCTGGATAAACATGCCCATGTCCATTTGTCCCCATAAATGGATTTACATACTTTGTTAAATTTTGTGAAAATAAAAATGAAGTTGAAAGAAAAAGTATGACGAAAAATTTGACTCTCATATTTCACCGTAAAGTTGATTTTTACACTTATAAATTTAATTACAGTTGGTCAGATAAAAATATATTTAAGAAAATATTCTTAGGGATGTCAAAATTATTGAAAAAAATTTTATGTTGTCGTAGGGGTTTGATTCATCAAACCCCTATTTTTTTGTTATAGCTGTCATTGTGATCCCGACACAGTCTCAAAAGAAAAGATTGTAGATTGCTTCATTCACTAAGTTCGTTCGCAATGACTTGATGAGAATTTTTTATCGGTGAAAAACAGTGTTGTCCGCGTCATCCGTGTTCTATTGTGTTTAAGGTTACTTCGCTAAAATTAATTTACTAGTAATATTAACATTATCACCAACTAATCTACAAAAATAAATTCCGCTGGATAACTCAGAACTCTGAGCTCTGAACTCAGTTGTGTAAATGCCAGCTTTTTTATAATCATTGACTAATGTAGTAATTTCTTTTCCAAGAGCATCATAAATTTTAATAGAAATAAAACCATCTTTGGGTAATTCATATTTAATTTTTGTAGTAGGATTAAAAGGATTAGGATAATTAGAAATACTAAATTCACCAGGGATCTCTTTTTCTAAACTTACTTTTATTTTTTCATCTTTAACATCCGGGGCAATTTGACCATAAATATTTTGAAATTCCGGTTCACTTTCAGTTGTATATGTTGTATTATCTGGTAATACTCCATTGTAAATATATCTTACATCATAAAATAATTGAGTAGTTGTACCATTACTTACAATGTAATCGTAATCAATGTATGAAGTTACTGAAGCAGGTAATGTAGCTAATAAAACTTCATTGCCCATATTACCATTAATTCTTATTTTTCTATAAACTTTATAAGAAGTAACATTTGGACTAGAATGAGAATTCCAATTTAATGTAATATATTCACCAATTTGACCATCATTAAAATGTAAATTCCTATTATAGGTAAGAGGTTTACCTTTAAATATTGCAGTAAAATTATTATGAGAAATTATTGTTTCAGTTCTTGGATTTGTTGTGCTACCATCACTCCATTTATAGAAAAATGGTTGGATATTATTAATAACAGGTTGATTACTCGAAGCCCAAAATGTAATAGTATTACCATCAACTTTGTTAATAACTTTTGTTACATTATAATTAGAACCATCAACATTAATATAACCAGTGTTACCACCATTTTCTGGCATTGAATTATAAAATGTTACATTAAATAGTTTTCTAAGTTTAGCAATAAAACTTATGTTATCTTCGCTTAATGTTAATGGTGATGTTGTAAATGTCTGGGAAGATGTTGAAAATATTTTTTTGCCATAAATATCTTGTAAAATCCATTCACTTTTATTTGTAATTCCTTCAATATCATTAAAAACATAATTAAAACCATTGTTACCACTTTGATTATCATAAGCGGCAAGTTTTAACGATTGAGTTTCGTAAGGTTTAATAGTGACTGGACTAAAAGTAGCAATTGGGTCATTAGGAGCAATGCCAACACCAACCAAACCACTTGAATAACCATCCATTTCATTTTTAACGATAATAGTTAATTGTTGGGCTGGTTTAGTAATATTAACTTCAAATGAAATCATCAAAGTAGAAAAAGAAGTTGAATCAGTTTCGTTTTCTGCAGCAACACCAATAATCATACTTCTAGAAGAAAGAGAATTTTGCATTTGAGTTTTAATAGTTGTTGAAATAAAATTAGAACTGCCATAACCTAAGCCAGTATGAAATGAAGGTGAATTTCCAATTGAAGTCCACTGCGAAGCTAAAGTATTACCAGGCGAAGAAATATTTGTCAACTTAAAAGTATATGGTTTGTAAGAAGTCATATAATTTACCTTAACTTGATTAATAGTAGCATTAGTAGGAATTTGTAAAAGACTTAAAGTCAATAAAGATCTTGATACTTTAAAGAATTTACCACCTTCGCGACCAAGAGCGTAATTACTATAACTAAAAGTGCTATTATTATCTTTGTAAATATTAGTTTGTGAAGGAGAAATAATAATTGTTTCAGTAATAGTAGGTTGACTATAAACTAAAGAAATGAATAAAAAGAACACTAGAATAAAAATTGAAATCTTTTTCATAAAAGATTCTCCTTAATTATTAAAAAAATTATTAAATTTAAATAAAAGAATAGCTATAGTATAAAATACTATTAAAAGGTAGCCAGCCTTTATGCTATTCTTAATAGGTGGTGTAGCAGCACCACCTTTTTTATTTAAGCTCTTCCTCCTTAGTTTAATTTCCCTCGTAATATGTAAACTTTAGAACTAATAATGTCATTACAAATAATAAAAATATCTTTTTCAAAAATTATTGCATCAGAAAAATGAATATTAGCATTTTTAAAATCATAAACAATTTCGAAGTTTAAACCATTATAATGGTATATTTTACCAGGTGAAGTTAAAAAAATATCTTTTTCATTTCTCCCCCATAAACCACCAGAAAAATCTTTTATAGGTATTGTGATAAATTCTGTTAATTTGTTATCAATGTATTTATATAAATTTTTATCAATCACAACTACTAAATCATTTCTAATTTTTCCAATATTAACTCTTATATGTCCTCTTGTTATTTCTTTCAAACTATTATTTTTAAAGCTATATACTATTGTAGTGTCAGGGTAACCATTTGTAGTTTTTTCTCCAACAATAATAGGTTCTTTATCTTTAAATTCTATTTTATTAAATTGGACTCTGAAGTTAGTTTCTAAAATTTGTTTCCATTCTATACCATTAAAATGTAAAATTAAACCTTTATAATTCTGAGAGTTGTAATGATCGAAAGTTAATCCAACAGCATAAACATTATTATAGGCAGTACCATTTAACTCAAAAAGGAGTGATGATTGATTATTTTTAACTGGGTGTTTATAGTAATATGATAAATTATTCCCATCATAGTATTGTATATAAGCATCGTTGCCTGCAAACCATACACTATTTGGATAAGCACCCCAAACATCATTCATCGAATAAATGGGTTGTTTCATAATTACTGACCATTTATTACCATCAAAATGCCTTATTCTATCGTATGTGTCACCCAAATCACCAACAATAAAAACATTATCTGGAGATGAACCCCAAATACCAGTGAAAAAATTAAATATGGGTGTTTCAATAGTATCCACCGTCCAAGTATAATCTCTTCTGCCGGGTTGTGGTTCAGGTTCAGTTGAATGTTTGCAAGATAAAGAGGTTAAAACAATTAGAAGTGAAGTTAAGATTAAAGCGGGTTTCATTCCCCCTCCTAGTTAAGTTTTTAATTTAACACTATAATATAATACGTTTTTTTTTTTGTCAAGTGAAAAATAAAAATTGAAAAAATATTTTTTGTTATAGGGGTTTGATTCATCAAGGTTTTACTAATATGTTAAAGATGTCATTGCAGGCCAAGCAATTTTAGATGAGAATCATTTTTTCATCAGTTAATATCAAAATATGTCTCTAATTTGTTTTGTTATTAATAAATCTCTCTTAACAACTCTGGATATTGTTCATTTACTTTCAAAATAAATTCACCGAATAAGGTATTTGCCCAAGCAAACCATGTACGAGTAAATTTATTTGCATCATCTTTATGAAATGCTTCGTGCATAAAGCCTGTGTTTGCATGTGTTTGTTTTAATATTTTTATGCACTCACGAATTTCATTTTTATCAATACTTGTTAATCCACGCATAATAATTGAAATATGCCAAATCATATTCAAGCCAGCGTGTGGTCCGCCAATTCCTTTTCCAGCTTTTCCTTCAAAATAATATGGATTGTTTTTGCTGAAAAGAAATTTTCTTGTGTTTTGATAAATTTCTTCTTTTACATTAATTGCATTTAAATAAGGCAGTGAAAGTAAACTTGGGACATTTGCATCATCCATAAACAATTTATTCCCAAAGCCATCAACTTCATAAGCAAAAATATTTCCGTAATTCAAATGATTGTGAACTGCATAATTATTCAATGCTTCTTCAAGTTCGTCACCGAATAAAAGCCATTTCATTGCCGTTTCATTATCATTAATTGCTGTTGAAAAAATCTCTGTCAATTGTCGCATTGAAACCAAAGCAAAATAATTCGATGGAATTAAAAATGGAAAAATTGTTGCATCGTCACTCGGACGAAAAATTGAAACGATTAAACCAATTGGATTAATTGGATTTCCATAACCGCCAAGAACAACACCATCTGTTGCCCAAGCTGTATTTCTCATAAATTTATATGGAGAAGTTCCATCTTTTCGTTGTTGTTCACGAAAAGTTTTATAAACAAGTTTCATTGCATCAATCCATTCTTTTGAAAAGATTGAAGTATCATTTGTTGTTTTCCAAAAGCCATAAGCTAAACGAATTGGATAACAAAGTGAATCAATTTCCCATTTGCGTTCGTGAAGTTCTGGTTTCATTTCTGTGATATCATTTTTCCATGGCGAATCTGCAGGACCATCATTAAAAGCATTTGCATAAGGATCAATTAAAATACATTTTGTTTGACGATTAATTACTCCAGCAATAAGTTGTTTTAGTTTTTCATCATTGTTTATTAATTGCAGGTAAGGCCAAACTTGAGCAGTTGAATCGCGAAGCCACATTGCATTTATATCGCCAGTAATTACAAAAGTATCAGGTTTGCCTTCAATCATTTTGTAAGTAACTATCGTATCTAAAGTATTTGGAAAACAATTTTCAAACATCCATGCAAGTTCTTTATCCGCTATTTTGATTTTCATTTTTTCAATTGTTTCTTCAACAGCATTGCTTATAAATTTTCTATCACCAAGTTTAGGTCTTTTGCTTTCAAAAGTTGGTTTAATAAAATTAGATGCGAAGTTTAAATTTGATAAACTTAAACCTGCAACAGCCAAAGAACTGGTTTTCAGAAATTCCCTTCTACTTTTCATTTTGAATTTTTAGTTTATGAATAACATATCAGCAGAAACATTTTTTCTTGGTAATTGTGAACTTTCAATTTCTAATTTTAAAGAACCTGAACTCCATTTGTTAAAATATTGTATTTCAAACGGAATTTTTCCTTTTGTAAGATAAACAGAATTACTTGCTTCTTTTATTTTATGAACTCCATCATTGTTAGTTATTAATTTTCCATCAATGAAAAGTTTACTGCCATCATCACTTGTTAAATAAAATTTATATTCATCATCGTTTTCAATATTTAAATATCCAGAGATTGAAACGGCATAACTTTCTTTAGTTGGTTTTATTTCACTTAATGATAGTTTATAAATTTTTCCTTCTTTAATTGGGTTAAGCTTTGTTAAATCTGGAATTGAATCAAAAACTCCTTCATAATATTTGTAGTTAATTCCATTCATAGTCGAATCAATTATCGTAAAGTGAACTGAAGATAAAGTATTTGATTTTCCATTTGGTAAAAATGTTTTTGCTTTGATTAAGATGTTGTCGTCAATTATAAGTGGTTCGGTGTATTTTATAGAATTGATAGTCGGTTCAGTTCCATCAATTGTGTAAAATATATTTGAGTTATCAATCGGTTTGTTGAAAGTAACTTTTGTTCCTTTGGAAATTAAAATTTCATTTTCATCTGGCAAAGGAGTTGGAATTCTAAAGTTTATATTCTTAGTTGATAAAATTTCATAATGTTTTTTAATGCGATATAAAAAGTCATCTAAATTTCTTGAGTTTTTATCTGACCAGACAACTTCACTTAAAGCAATTAATCTTGGCAGTAACATATATTCAACATGATCGGTTGTTTCAATATATTCAGTCCAAACATTTGCCTGAGCACCAAGAATATATTTTGCTTCTTCTTCATTTAGTTCAGAAGGAACAGGTTCGAATGAATAAACTTTTTCTAAAGTAGTATAGCCACCGATCGCCTTTGGTTCATTTTGCAAAGCTTGATAATGATCAAAATAACAATGAGTACCGGGACTCATAACAACAAAATGTTTTTGTTTTGCCGCAGCAATACCTCCAGCAATACCTCGCCAACTCATTACTAATGCATTTGGTGCAAGTCCACCTTCAAGAATTTCATCCCAGCCAATTATTTTTTTCCCTTTTGAGTTAACAAATTTTTCAATTCGTCGAATAAAATAACTTTGAAGCTCATGTTCGTCTTTTAAGTTTTCAGTTTTAATTCTTGCTTGGCATTTAGGGCATTCTTTCCAACTATCTTTTGGGACTTCATCACCGCCGATGTGAATAATATCGCTGGGGAACAAATCCATTACTTCGCTTAAAATATTTTGAAGAAAAATAAAAGTGCTATCATTGCCAGCACAATAAACATCTTTTGTAATTGTCCAATGATTTAATACTTCAAATGGACCACCGGTACAAGAAAATTGTGGATAAGATGCAAGTGCCGCAAGCGAATGTCCCGGCATTTCAATTTCTGGAATTATTGTAATGTATTTTTTCTTTGCATAATCAATAATATCTTTAATTTGTTCTTGTGTGTAAAAACCTCCATAAAGATTTCCATTTTCATCTTTTCGCCATGCACCAATTTCAGTTAGCTTTGGATATTTTTTTATTTCAATTCTCCAGCCTTGATCTTCAGTTAAATGCCAATGAAAGCGGTTCATTTTATACATTGCAAGAATGTCAATATATTTTTTTACAAACTCAACAGGAAAAAAATGACGACAAACATCAAGATGAGCTCCTCGCCATTGAAATCTTGGTTCATCATAAATTTTTAAACATTGTACTTTTATTTGTTTTTCATTTAATGGAAATAATTGAAATAAAGTTTGTAAAGCATAAAAAATTCCAGCACCGCCTTTGGCTTGAATTTTTATAAGATTAGGTTTGATTTGTAAGGAATAAGCTTCCTCATTTTTAAAATCTTTTTTGAATTCTATTCTAATTAAACTTTTAGGAATTTCACGAGTCATCTTCCATGTTGCATTAAGTTTTAAACCAGATTGCTGGTTTATTAAATCTGTAAAATATTTTCCAAGTTGTTCTAACTCTTTGTTGGGGTCAATCCATACTTTAGTATTTGAATTAAAAACAAAGTAGCCTTTTTGTAATTCTAATTTTGTCGGCTGTGGAATTATTGAAACTTTTTCCTGAGCTGTTAAAATGGAGATTGAAATTAAACTTAAGACGATAAAAATTTTTAGTTTCATTCTTCACCTGTTTGATTTTCTTTGTTATTAAAAAATATTATTAATTTGATTGTTAGATAACCAGTGGCAATAAGAAATGCAACAATTATAAACCAGGAAAATGACCATAGTTTGTTTGTTCCACTTATATTTGCTTTATAAACGAGATAATCAATAACTATAAAAAGCAAAAGACACAATGAATTCAAATAAAAAAGCAAAGCTCTAATTGCTGTAAAAGTGAAATTTTTTCTTTTATCATTTAACCAATAATTTTTATTTGGAATATTAATTAAAGAAGCAGGAAATCTGGGCATCAGGTAACCCAAACCAGAAAAGATTGCCACAAAGAAAAAAATTAATCCGTAGTGTAAGAACAAATAACTTGACTTATTCATCCAACCATCAGCTTCATTTCTAAAGTTAAAATGAGAAGCTATTCTTTCAGGCAATTGTTCATAAAAATAAATCGGTATTAACAAACTAATTAATAATACGATGAGAAATAAAGATTTTGCTAATTTTTCATTGAACATTTATATCTCAAAAAAAATGAATATCTAACATTTAAAATATAGATAATTAATTTGACTTAGCTTATCCAAAATAATAGAGTCTGTAAAATAATTTGTGTAAATGACATTTTAGTTCAGAGGAAAGGCTTTAGCCTATCATCAAGGAGTGTAAATAATTTTTGTGTAAATGGTTAAAGGTATAAAATAACTAAGTGCTGTGGAGCGTAGCGAAGCAGCACTTAGTTATAAAAATTTTCTGAAGGTGTTTCAGAAAAGATTATAAATCATTACTTTAACTATTATCCAAACTACCTTTCGGTAGTCAGGAAGGAGAAATACACAATGGAACTTACTGAAGAAATGATCGAACAATTGAAAGTCGATCTGAAAAATGCCAGGACATACGAAGATATTCTTGGCAAAGATGGAGCAATAAAAAAGCTCATCAAGAGTACATTTGAGCAGATGCTTGAAGCAGAACTCCCCGAACATTTAGGCTACGAACGATACTCTGCCAATGGGAAAAACAGTGGTAACAGCCGCAACGAAAAAACTCATAAAACTCTAAAGAATGATAATGGACAAATTGAGCTGACTGTACCACGAGACAGAGAAAGCACCTTTGACCCGATTATTGTTAAAAAATATGAACGTACCATCGGACCAATTGAAGATAAGATTATTTCTATGTACGCCAAGTGCATGACGAGCCGGGATATTCAAACCCATATTACTGAACTTTACGGACTGGATGTCAGTCCAACTCTTATTTGAAAAGATCGTCCATCTTGCAACTGATTGGCAGAAGAGACCATTAGAACCGCTCTACCCGATTGTTTTTTTCGATGCAATTCACTACAAGGTAAAAGATGAAACAACAAGAAAAATCGTATCAAAAGCTGCTTATAAGTGTCTTGCCGTTACACTTGAAGGGCAGAAAGATTTACTTGGATTGTGGGTCGGTGAAGCTGAGGGGGCTAATTTTTGGTTTTGAGTTTTCACTAAACTAAGAAACAGAGGTCTTCAGGATATTCTCATTTCCTGTATTGATGGACTCAAAGGTTTTCCAGTTGCCATTCAAACCATTTTTCCAAAGACAGAAATCCAACTTTGCGTTATTCACCAGATAAGAAACACCCTGAAGTTTATTGCCAGTAAAGACCAGAAGAATTTTATGCAACAATTAAAAACTGTTTACAAAGCTCCAACTGAAGAAGCTTCTTTGGAGAATTTGAATTTGCTTGATGAGAAATGGGGTAAGAAGTATTCTTTAGCCATAAAATCATGGAAACAGAACTGGGGAAATCTTTCGACTTATTTCAAATATCCCGAAGAAATCAGAACCATAATTTACACCACCAATGCTGTTGAAGCCCTGCATCGTCAATTTAGAAAAGTTACTAATTCCAGATCCATTTTTCCCAATGACGATGCCTTAAAAAAAATACTCTTTCTTGCTTACAGAGATTTATCTAAAAAATGGACTATGCCTATGCAAATTTGGGCTGAAGTTTATACTTACCAGGTTTTGGACCTCTTTAAAGGGGAAGAAGGGCAGATTGATCTTTACCGGATTTAATCCATCGCTTATAATATTTTCTAATATCCTTACGACGGATATGGTAAACTTCACAAAGTTCGTTAACTGTCTTAAAGACAGAAAAATCACCAGCTTTAATTTTTTCATAATCGCGCAAAATGGTTAACCATTTTGATGTAATGATCTGTAATTGCAATTGCATCTAAACCATCTCGCCATGCTTCTTCAACTCGATATGATGGCCAAACATCACCATCTGAAAAAATTGTGTGTGAATGAAAATCACATTTCAAAGTTTTAAAGCCCAATACATCTGGCATATTAATTTTATTACGAAACTGAGGTTGTGCATTTAAACCATTAAATAAAATAAACATAGATATAAATAGACCTCTTAATTTCATTTCATCCTCTATTTGTATAAACGAAAAATAAAATTGAATTTGATGGCAGCAAAATTAAATATTTGTTAAAAGCATTAGCGAGTAAGATTTTTTATATTTGCCGACAATTATTTAATAATTAGAGTAAAAAATGCATCCGAAAAATTTAGATGAAATTCCAAAAGCATATAATCCAAAAGAAGCTGAAAGTAAATGGTATAGCTACTGGGAAAGTCATAATCTTTACCACTCAGAAGTTGATGAAACAAAAACTCCATACACAATTGTAATTCCACCACCAAACATCACAGGTATTTTACACATAGGACATATTCTTAATAACACATTACAAGATATTTACATACGTTACAAAAGAATGATGGGTTTCAATGCTTGCTGGGTTCCGGGAATTGATCATGCATCAATTGCAACAGAAGCTAAAGTTGTTGCATTGTTAAAAGAACAACATATAACAAAAGATAAAATTTCCCGTGAAGAATTTTTGAAGCATTGCTACGATTGGAAAGAAAAATATGGTGGAATAATTTTTCAGCAATTAAGAAAACTTGGTGTAAGCTGTGATTGGCAACGTGAACGTTTTACGATGGATGATCATTATTATAAAAAGGTTATAGAAGCATTTGTAAAACTTTACAAAGAAGGATATATCTATCGCGGCTATCGTATGGTAAATTGGGATCCAGCTTCTAAATCTGCTATTAGTGATGAAGAAGTTTTTTACAAAGAGGTTCAGGGAAAACTTTGGTATTTCAAATATCCAGTGAAAGGAACGAATGAATTTGTTGTTGTTGCTACAACTCGTCCCGAAACAATGCTTGGCGATACTGGTGTTGCTGTAAATCCAGAAGATGAACGTTATAAACATTTAATTGGTAAAACAATTATTCTTCCAATTGTAGGAAGAGAAATTCCATTATTTGCAGATGAATATGTTGATAAAAATTTTGGAACAGGTGCCGTTAAAGTTACTCCAGCTCATGATGTTAATGATTATGAAATGGCATTACGTCATAACTTAGAAATGATAAATATTTTTAATGAAGATGCAACTACAAATGGAAATGTTCCCAATGAATTTCAGGAGCTTGATCGTTACGAAGCACGTGAAAAAGTTGTTGAAAGAATGAAAGAACTTGGATTTCTTCATAAGATTGAAGATTACGCAAATAAAGTTGGTTACTCACAGCGTGGTAATGTTCCTATCGAACCATATCTTTCTGAACAATGGTTTATGAAAATGGATGAATTAGCTAAACCAGCTTTGAAAGTTGTTAAAGAAGGAAAAATAAAATTTCATCCTGAGCATTGGGTTAAAACTTATGAACATTGGATGACAAACATTCGCGATTGGTGTATTTCGCGTCAATTATGGTGGGGACACAGAATTCCAGTTTGGTATCACAAAAAAACAAATGAAATTTACTGTGAAGTTGAACCACCAAAAGATATTGAAAACTGGTATCAAGATGATGATGTTCTTGATACATGGGCTTCAAGCTGGCTTTGGGCTCAAGATGTATTTACAAATGAACGCGATCAGAAATATTATTATCCAACAGATTTATTAGTTACAGCTCCAGATATTATTTTCTTTTGGGTTGCAAGAATGATTATTGCTGGCATGCATTTCATGAATGATATTCCATTTAAAGATGTTTATTTCACTTCTCTTGTTCGCGATGAAAAAGGGAGAAAGATGAGCAAATCTCTTGGCAATTCTCCTGACCCACTCGATTTAATAGAAGAATATGGTGCAGATGCTTTACGCTTTACAATGACTTACATTGCCCCACTTGGACAAGATGTTTTATTCAGTAACGAAATGGTTGAAATTGGAAGAAACTTTGCAAATAAAATTTGGAATGCAGGAAGATTTCTTTTAATGAATGCTCAGAATATAAAAATAAATCCATTCTTAAAAGATAAACATATTGATTTCACTGATAAATGGATTGTTTCAAGATTTAACAAAACAATAAAAGAAGTGAATGATGCGTTAGATAAATTTGAAGTTAATGCTGCATCAAAAATTATTTATAGTTATATATGGAATGATTTCTGCGATTGGTATATCGAACTTTCGAAAACAAGATTATATCATGGAACTGAAGAAGTAAAATCTGCAGTACTAACCCGAGCAATTTCTCTTTACGAAGAAATGTTAAAATTAGTTCATCCATTTATGCCTTTTATAACCGAAGAAATATGGCAATTACTTGATGAAAGAAAAAATGGTGAAAGTATTTCAATTAAGGAATATCCTAAATTTGATAAAAACAAAATTGATGAAAAAGCAGAACAGGAAATTTCATTTGTACAAGGCGTAGTAACTGCAATAAGAAATATTCGAGGTGAAATGAATATTCCACCATCGAAATCAATTAATGTGTTTTTGAAAAGTTCACAAATAACAGTTGCACAAGAAAAATATATTAAATCATTAGTAAAAATCGAAGATTTTATAGTTGATGAAAATTTAGATAAGCCAAAAGCAAGTGCTTCAGCAGTAGTTAAAGGCTGCGATATATTTGTCCCGCTTGAAGGTTTGATCGATGTAATTGTAGAACGTCAAAGAATAGAAAAGGAAATTGCAAGACTTTTAAATAGTTACAATGGTGTTCGCAAGAAATTAGAAAATGAAAATTTTGTTTCAAAAGCACCGGCTGAAGTTATTGAACGTGAAAAACAAAAGATGAACGACTGGCAAAAAGCATTAGAAAAGTTACAGTCAATTTTGGAAGATTTGGAATAAATTTAAAATTATATGAGTAATACCAAAACTTATTAATGGTTTTAAACTTTTGCATTTACTTTATTAGTGAATTTTTCTAATAAGAAAAAATATTTTTTATAATTATAATTTTCCTCTTGACAATATATATATTACAGCCAAAAATAAACCAAAAAATATTTTACAAGTTAATGAGGGTAAAATGAGCAATTACCTGTAAAATAAAATATCCACTTAAATTTTTTCCTTTACTTCATTAATAAAAGTTTGCCCGGGCATAAAAAAACAAACTAATTAACAGAGACATCTGAAAAATTCTGTTATATAGTTGATTCATTATGTATTACTGTTTTTTTGAAAAAATAATTCTCGTAAATGTAATAATATGTTCTTTGAAATAGTGTTGACTGCTTTATTGAGTCGTTAGTTGACTCATGTGAGCAGAAATTAAGTAGTCAACGATATCATTCTCCTTATATTAAAAACTAAAGCAGCAAAAGTGAACTCAAAACGGTTTATCTCAAGGTCGTAATAACTACACCGCTTATAGCCCAAAACATTTTTCATAAATGCAAAAGTTTTCTCAACTCTGTTTCTTATACTTGAGAGTAATCGATTTACTTTTTTCTGAACCTGAGTTAATGGTTTATTGCGATAACCTTTTTCTAAGATGCCTCCAAATATTCCCTTGATTCGAGTTTCTTTCTTCTGGGTTTGTTAGCATAGCCTTTATCGGCAAATACTGCTTCTTCAGTATAATCAACGAGGTTGTCAAATGCATTGGAGTCGTGAAGGCTTGCTTTAGTAAATTCAAGTTGCTTTATTATTTGGCTGCCTTCATCAATTGCAATATGTCCTTTATATCCGTAATAAGTTTTACCTCGTTTACTGGTGAAGTCTGCATCCT